>NZ_JAGPXY010000003.1 GCF_018070325.1 Micromonospora sp. H61 | reverse complement strand
GACCTCCTCCCCCCCGTCACCCTCGACCACGTCCTGGTCGACCATCGGATCGCCGTCCGCTCGGTGCAGGTGCTCACCCTGCCCGGCAGCGACCACCGCCCCGTCCAAGCCACCCTGACCCTCCCCACCCCCTCACCCACCCCAGTCCACCCCATCCCACCTCGTCGATCTTGCACTTACTGTCGCGGCATAAGCGGCAAAAGCCGCAGACCATCGACACAAAGTGCAAGATCGCGAGAGTGGGGGTGGGGGCCGGGAGGCGGGAGTCAGACGGAGGTGGGGGCTAGGCCGTAGGTGAGGGCGTCCACCAGGGCGTGCCAGCTGGCCTCGACCACGTTCGGGTGGACGCCGACAGTGGTCCAGTCCCGGCCGCTGCCGTCGGAGGTCTCCAGCAGGACCCGGGTGACCGCGCCGGTGCCGTGGCTGCCCTCCAGGATGCGCACCTTGTAGTCGGCCAACTCGAAGTCGCGCAGCTGCGGATAGTGCCGCGCCAGCCCCACCCGCAGCGCCTCGTCGAGGGCGTTGACCGGGCCGTTGCCCTCGGCGGTGGCGATCACCCGCTCACCGCGAACCCGGATCTTGACGGTCGCCTCGGAGACCACCGCGCCGTCCTCGCGATGCTCGACCAACACCCGGTACGACTCCAGGGTGAACGGTCGCGCCGGGCTGCCCTCCGGCAGCTCGGAGCGGACCAGCAACTCGAAGGAGGCGTCCGCCGCCTCGAAGGACCAGCCACCCGCCTCCAGCTCCTTGACCCGCTTGGTGACCCGGGTCAGCGCCTCCGGGCTGGCGGCCAGGTCCAGGCCGAGCTCACGGCTCTTGAGCTCGACGCTGGCCCGGCCGGCCATCTCGGTGATCAGGATCCGCATGTCGTTGCCCACCACCGACGGGTCCACGTGGTTGTAGAGCAACGGGTCGACCTTGATCGCACTCGCGTGCAGCCCCGCCTTGTGAGCGAAGGCGGCAGCCCCGGCGTACGCCTGGTGGGTGTCGGGGGCGATGTTGGCGATCTCGGCGATGGCGTGCGAGACCCGCACCATCTGCGCCAGGCAGCCCTCCGGTAGGACGGGCATGCCGAGCTTGAGTTGAAGGTTGGCGACGACCGCGAAGATGTCGGCGTTGCCAGGGCGTTCGCCGTACCCGTTGGCGGTGCCCTGCACGTGGCGGACGCCCGCCTCCACGGCGGCGATCGTGTTGGCCACCGCGCAGGCGGTGTCGTTCTGGGCGTGCATACCGAGCAGCCCGGCGTCGATCCCCAGCCTGTTCGTCAGGTCGTGGATCACGGCGCTCACCTGGGACGGGAGCATGCCGCCGTTGGTGTCGCAGAGCACCATCCGCTCGGCGCCGGCGGCGAGCGCGGTCTGCACCACCGCGGCGCCGTACGCGGGGTCGTGCCGGTAGCCGTCGAAGAAGTGTTCCCCGTCGACGAAGACCCGTCGACCCTCCCGGACGAGGTGGTTGACGGTGTCGTGGATCATCGCGAGGTTCTCCGCGCCGGTGGTGCGCAGCGCGCGCTCGACGTGCCGGCTGTCGGCCTTGGCGACCAGGGCCACGGCCGGGGTCTGCGCGTCCAGCAGGGCGCGTACCTGGGGGTCGTCCGCGACCGCGACGCCGGCCTTGCGGGTGGCGCCGAACGCGACGAGCACGGCGTGCCGCAGGTCCAGCTCGGTGCGGGCGCGGCGGAAGAACTCGGTGTCCTTGGGCACCGCGCCCGGCCAGCCGCCCTCGATGAACCCGACGCCGAACTCGTCGAGCAGCCGGGCCACGGCCAGCTTGTCGACCACCGAGTAGGTGAGCCCCTCGCGCTGGGCGCCGTCGCGCAACGTGGTGTCGAAGACCTGGAACGTCATCAGGATCCTTTCTCGGAGCAACAAAAAGACCTCCCGCGGATGCGGGAGGTCTGCGCGCTCGGCAGAGGGGAGAGCCGGCGCGCTAGGTCGCAATAATCAGGGCGGTGCTGGTCACGATGGCCACTCTGCCACCCCTCCCCCGAATTTGGGAGGAACAATCCACATAGCGGGACGGTGACGGAGGGTTCATGCGCCCCCTGGCCGCCGCTCGTGATCGGCTTCACAAGGCGCCAGGCCACTCATCGGTGAAAACAGCGATGCGGAAGCATCTGGAGCGGATCCGATGATGGCCACCGTGCCGTCTGCAAGGAGGACCTGTGCTCACCGTCAGTGACCGCTTACCTGAGCACGGACTCGCCGCCTGCGTATCGCTGGGCGCCACCAACGCGTCCAGGACGATCAACCACACGTCCCACGAGGGCACGTGGTGTGTGGTCTTCGTCGGGCCGATGGGTACCTCCATCAGCCCGACGGAGATCGCCGACGAGACCCCCGCCGCCGGCGTCTGACCATGGGCCTGGACGCGATCAAGGCAGCCCTGCCGGAGTACGCCACGGACATCAGGCTCAACCTCGGCTCCACCGTCGGTTCCTCGGCGTTGACCCCGGCACAGACCTGGGGCACCGCGCTGGCCTGTGCGGTGACCGCTCGCAACCCGGTGGTGCTGCGCGAGATCGCCGCCGAGGCGCTCGGGCAGCTCGGGCCGGAGGGTGTCGAGGCGGCCAAGGGCGCCGCGGCGATCATGGCGATGAACAACATCTACTACCGGGCCAAGCACCTGATCGGCGACGAGCAGTACGCCTCGATGCCGGCCCGACTGCGGATGCAGATCATCGCGAGGCCGGGGGTGGACAAGGGCGACTTCGAGCTCTGGTGTTTCGCCGTGTCGGCCATCGCCGGCTGTGGGGTGTGCCTGGAGTTGCACGAGAAGAAGCTGCGCGGCATCGGCTTCACCCGGGAGCAGCTGCACGAGGCCCTGCGGATCTCCGCAGTGGTGCACGCCACGGCGGTCACCCTGGACGCCGAGGCCGCACTGGCCTGAGCCCGTCGCCGTTTCCGGCCCCCGACAGCCGGGTAGCTCCTGCGGGGACGCACCCACCTCAGCCGAGACGATCGGCGACAGTCAGGAGTGAACGGCATGGACAGGATCGATCCGCACGCCACCCACGCCGGGCCGGACCCGCTGCGCGGCGGCGACCACGGCACGGTGCCCGGCGGCGCGCCGGCCGGCACGTTCGACCCCTGGCGCTACCGGGACCAGGCCGGCGTGGCCGACGTCGACCTGGTCGGTTACAAGGTCGAGGCCACCGACGGTGGAATCGGCAAGATTGACAGCGCCAGTCACGAGGTGGGCGGCAGCTACCTGGTCGTGGACACCGGGCCCTGGATCTTCGGCAAGAAGGTGATGTTGCCGGCCGGCACCGTCAACCAGGTCGACCACGACCAGCGCACCGTCTCCGTCGACCGGACCCGGGACCAGATCAAGGCCGCCCCGGAGTACGACGAGACCAGCCACAGCGACCCGAGCTACCGGGACCAGTTGGGTGGCTACTACGACGAGACGTACGGCGCGCTCCCGCCCGGCACCGCACGGTGACTGTTCGACCCGACGGCCGGTGGGGCACTGTCCCACCGGCCGTTACCGTGAGGGCGTGGACGCCATCGACGACAGCCGACAGATTCCGCTCCCCGCCACCTTCAACTTCCGCGACGCCGGCGGCTACCTCGGGCGCGGCGGCCGACCCGTACGCCGTGGCCGGCTCTACCGCTCCGACTCGTTGCACCGCCTCACCGAACAGGACCGCGACGCGTTCGTCGCGATCGGCGTCCGCACCGTCATCGACCTGCGCCGCCCCACCGAGGTGGAGCGGGACGGCCGGGTGCCGGCATACGAGGGGCTGACCTACCGGCACATCCACCCGGAGCACGACGACTGGGCGGGCGTACCGCACGAGGAGGGCGCGAGCCTGGCCCGGTACCTCGCGGACCGGTACGCCGACCTGGCCCAGACCGGCACCGCCGGGCTGGCCGAGGCGGTCGGGCTGATCGCCGACTCCGCCAACGCCCCGGTGGTCGTGCACTGCGTGGCCGGCAAGGACCGCACCGGCATCGTCTGCGCGTTGACCCTCGCCGTGCTCGGCGTCGACGACGCGGACATCACAGCGGACTACGCGTTGAGCAGCGAGGCGTCGGCCCGGTACAGCGCCTGGCTGGCCTCCATCAACCCGGACGGAGTGGAGGTGCCGGCACCGTTCCTGGCCTCACCCGCCGAGGCGATGCAGATCTTCCTGGACGAGCTGCGCGCGGGGCACGGCTCGGTCGAGGCGTACCTGCGCCACGCCGGGGTGACCGACGAGCAGCTCGCCGCGCTCCGCGACCACCTGCTCGACCAGCCCACCAAGGCGCAGCCCACCGACACGTAGGTCCGACTGCGCCGGCCCGTCCGGGTGGACGGGCCGGCGCAGCGACGGAGATCAGAAGACCCGCTGCACCCAGCCGTGCGGGTCGGCCGCCTTGCCCCGCTGGATGTCGACCAACTGCTGACGCAGGGCCATGGTGACCTGACCGGGCTCGCCACCACCGATCAGGAACTCACCGTCCGGGAAGCGAACCCCACCGATCGGGGTGACCACCGCGGCGGTGCCGCAGGCGAACACCTCCCGAAGGCGACCGCTCGCGGCGTCGGCCTGCCAGTCGGCGAAGCTGACCGGCCGCTCCTCGACCTGGTGTCCGGCCGCGCCGGCCAGCGCGAGGACGGCGTCGCGGGTGATGCCCGGCAGGATCGTGCCGGTCAACGGTGGGGTGACCACAGTGCCGTCGTCGTAGACGAAGAAGACGTTCATGCCGCCCAGTTCGTCGACGAACCGGCGCTCCACCGCGTCCAGGAAGACGACCTGGTCGCAGCCGGCCTCGATGGCCTCTGCCTGGGCGGCGAGCGACGCGGCGTAGTTGCCGCCGCACTTGGCCGCGCCGGTGCCACCGGGCGCGGCCCGGGTGTAGTCCGGAGAGACCCAGACGGTGACCGGCTTGACGCCACCGGTGAAGTACGCCCCGACCGGTGAGGCGATCACCATGTAGAGGTACTCGTTGGCCGGGCGGACGCCCAGGAAGACCTCGCTGGCGAACATGAACGGCCGCAGGTAGAGGCTGCCGTCCTCGCCGGTGGGGATCCACTCCCGGTCGATCTCGATGAGCTTGTGCAGCGAGTCGACGAACACCTCCGGCGGCAGCACCGGCATCGCCATCCGCTGTGCGGAGGTGGCGAAGCGGGCCGCGTTGGCGTCCGGCCGGAACATCGTCACGCCACCGTCGGCCGTGCGGTACGCCTTGAGCCCTTCGAAGATCTCCTGCGCGTAGTGCAGCACCGCGCTGGCCGGGTCCATCGGAATCGGGGCACGGGCTTCCACCCGGGCGTCGTACCAGCCCTTGCCGTCGGCGTAGCGGACGGTGACCATGTGGTCGGTGAAGACCCTGCCGAACCCGGGATTGGTCAGCAGCGCGGCCCGATCGGCGGCGGATACCGGCGCGAGATTCGGACGGATCTCGAAGTCGAGCTTGTCACCACCGCTCATCGCGCTGACCTCCCTGCGGAACAACGGCATGCGGGACCGCACACCGACATGGCTGTGCCAGAAACTTACCCCGAACGGTCGTTCAGCGGGTAGCGCCGGTCGGGGCACCCGTGGCAGACCGGCCTCAGGGCCGGTCGCCACTCGGGCCGGGGTGATCAGGCTACGGCGTGGGCGGCGAGCCGGTCGCCGACCTCTTCGGTACGCAGCGTCACGCCCGGTACGCGGCTGGCCAGCTCGGCGGCGACCGCCGCGTTGACCCGAGCGGCCGACTCACTGTGCCCGAGCTGCTCCAGCAGCAACGCGGCGGAGAGCACCGCGGCGACCGGGTCGGCGATGCCCTGCCCGGCGATGTCCGGCGCCGAGCCGTGCACCGGCTCGAACATCGAGGGGTACGCCCCCTCGGGGTTGATGCAGCCGCTGGCGGCCAGCCCGATGCCACCGGTGACGGCCGCGGCGATGTCGGTGAGGATGTCGCCGAAGAGGTTGTCGGTGACCACCACGTCGTAGCGCTGCGGCTGGGTGACCAGGAACATGGCTGCCGCGTCGACGTGCTGGTACTCGGTCTCGATGTCCGGGTGCTCGGCGGCGACCACGTCGAACGTACGCGCCCAGAGCGACCCGGCGTGGGTGAGCACGTTGGTCTTGTGCACGAGGGTGACCTTGCGCCGCTCCCGGCGGCCGGCGCGGGCGAAGGCGTCGCGGATCACCCGCTCCACGCCGTGCCGGGTGTTCAGGCTCTCCTCGGTGGCGACCTCGGCCGGGGTGTCCCGGTGCAGGGAACCACCGGCGCCGGCGTAGAGCCCCTCGGTGCCCTCGCGCACCACCACGAGGTCGACCTCGCCCGGCTTCACGTTGGCCAGCGGGCCGGCGACCCCGGGCCAGAGCCGGGACGGGCGCAGGTTGACGTACTGGTCGAAGGCGAAACGGAGCTTGAGCAGCAACCCTCGCTCCAGCACCCCCGGCGGGACCGTCGGGTCACCGACCGCGCCGAGCAGGATCGCGTCGTGCCCGGCCAGCTCGGTCAGCACCGAGTCGGGCAGCACCTCTCCGGTACGGTGCCAGCGGGCGGCTCCGAGGTCGTACTCGGTGGCCTGCACGTCGGGCAGCACCGCGTCGAGGACCTTGCGGGCCTGCGCGACCACCTCGGGCCCGATGCCGTCCCCGGCCACCACCGCGATCCGCGCCACGACCGCACTCCTCTGCTCGACGGTTCCGTTCGGGCAACGGTACGTCGCCGTCCCGCCTCCCGGTACGCTGCGTCCACAATTTGGGATGCGCGAATGCACAGCACCCTCTCAGCTGGGACTCATGGGGCGGTCATCTCCGCTGCCTACGGTAGTGCTCAGTGGGTCGCGGGGGCCCGCTGACCAACGGGGTCGCGATGACGCGGCGCCATGTGCGAGGGGGCAGATGCGATGCGCATCGACGAGCAGCCACGGACCCGCTGGCCGGACCCGTCCGCGTTCCGCAACCGCCGGCCGGACCTCCGACTCGGCAGCCGCCGGCACCGGATCGACCCGGCCGCCGCCACCGAGGGCCGGATCGCTGTGCAGCACACCGTACGCACCGCGACCGCCGAGTACACACTGCTGCTCAACGCCCCCGAGTGGCTCGGTCGCCGAGGCGTGGGCGAGGCGCTGCGGGACAGCGTCGCCGAGCTACGCGCCATCGACCTCACCTACGGCCCCAACCGGCCGGAGAGCCTGGTCTCCCGGCTGCGACGAGACGAGATCAGCCCGGAGTCGTACCCGCCGCTCGCCGATCTGGTGGACCGTTGCGCCGCGATGCGCGCGGTCACCGACGGGTGGTTCGACGCCTGGGCGGTGCCCGGCGGCTTCGACCCGGCCGGCCTGCTCGGCGGCTGGGCGGTGGAACGCGCCGCCGAGCGACTGCGCGCCGCCGGCATCCACGACTACGCCGTACTCGCCGGCGCCGACCTCGTCGTCCGGGGCCGAGCGCCGCACGGCGGACCCTGGCGGGTGGCGGTGCACCACCCGACCGCACCCGAGCGCGCGCCGCTGGTGCTGGAGATGACCGCCGGCGCGATCGGCACCTCCGGGGTGACCGGGCGGCAGGGGCACGTGGTGGACCCGCACACCGGCGAGCCGGCCGATCACCTCGTCGCCGCCACAGTGGTGGGCCCCGACCTGGCGATCGCCGACGCCTACGCCACAGCGCTCTACGCCGCCGGCCCCACCGGCCTGGCGTGGTTCCGGGGCAACTCCGACTATCGCGCGCTCTTCGCACACCGTCGCTGAGCCGGTCGAGCCCGGCCCCCACGGTCTCGGCAACGACCGTGAGGGCCGGTCAGCGACGAGTGCGCGTGGCTCGCACAACCGAGGGGTGCGGACCGGTCGGGCCGGACGTCGACCGCGCCACCCGAAGACGGGCCGGCGCCTCGAACTCGGCCAGTGACCGCAGTGCGTACGCTAGCGAATCGACGCAACTCGACGCAAGAGTCTCCACACCGGACCGTCGTGACCGGAGCACGCGGTGATCGGTGGTTGACCGGCGGCGAGGCAGTTTCGACATGGTGAACGGCGGATGGCACGCTATCCGCCGTGAGTTTCGATCTGAGCGTGTGGGCCCTGGAGGACGGGGCGACGCCCGAGGACGTGCGGACAGCGGTCAACGGTTGCCGGCAGGGACGGCACGTGGATCGCTACCCCGATCCACGGGTGGTCAGCTTCTACCGGGCGATCACCGCCTCCTATCCGGACCGTCACCCCGGCCCGAACAGCCCGTGGGCGGTGGCGCCGCTGCACGCGGCCCACGACCACGTCGAGCTGAACCTGCACCCGACCTGCGCGGACCAGGTGCTGCTGGACATCGAGCGGCTGGCCGGCGAGCACGGGCTGATGCTCTTCGACCCGCAGGACGGCTCGGTCTACCCGCCGCCGGCGCGGCTGCCCGGCTGACCTGACCGGCGGCACGGACGGGAAATGACGAGGGGCCCGGCGAATCGCCAGGCCCCCCACGGTGCTTGTCGTCTACTACTCGTCGCGCAGGTCGGCGGCGCTGGCCGCCGTGGCGCCGATCGAGTCGGCGGCCGAGGTGAGCAGGTCGGCGCCGAGCGCCTGGTCGACGGTGAGCGTCATCAGCGTCTCACCGCCCGCCTCCCGACGGGCCACCTGCATGGCGGCGATGTTGATGCCCGCCTCGCCGAGCAGGGTACCGACAGTGCCGACCACACCGGGCCGGTCGGCGTAGCGCAGGAAGAGCAGGATGCCCTCCGCGCCGATCTCCACGTCGAAGCCGTCCACCTCGGTCAGCTTCAGCACGTCCCGGGCGCCGGAGTGGGTGACAGTGCCGGAGACACTGACCGTCCGGCCGTCCGGCAGCGCGCCGCGCACCGTGACCAGGGTCGGCTGCTCGGCCGTCTCGGCCAGCGTGGCAAGGGTGACCTCGACGCCACGCTCGGCGGCCAGGTGCGGGGCGTTGACGTAGGTGACCTGCTCCTCGACCACGGAGCTGAACAGGCCCTTGGTGGCGGCGAGCTTGAGCACCGACACGTCGTGGCTGACGATCTCACCGCGGACCTCGACAGTGACGCTGGCGGCGACCCCGCCGGCGACCGCGGTGAACGCCCGACCGAGCTTCTCCGCCAACGGCAGCAGCGGCCGAACGTCCTCGGCGACCACGCCGCCGGCCTGCACGTTCACCGCGTCCGGAACGAACTCGCCCTGCAACGCCAGCTTGACGCTCTTGGCCACGGCGAGACCGGCCTTGTCCTGCGCCTCGTGGGTGGAGGCGCCCAGGTGCGGGGTGGCCACCACGTTGTCGAAGGCGAACAGCGGCGACGAGGTGCACGGCTCCTTGCTGTACACGTCGACGCCGGCGCCGGCGACCCGCCCCTCGGCGATCGCGTCCGCGAGCGCCTGCTCGTCGACCAGCCCGCCACGGGCGGCGTTGATGATGCGAACGCCGGGCTTGACGAGCGCCAGCTCCTTCTCACCGATCAGGCCCACCGTCTCCGGCGTCTTCGGCAGGTGGATGGAGATGAAGTCGCTCTCCCGCAGCAGCTCCTCCAGGCCGACCAGGCGGACGCCGAGCTGCGCCGCACGGGCCGGCTGGATGTACGGGTCGTACGCGATCAGCCGGGTGCCGAACGCGGCGATGCGCTGAGCGAAGAGCACCCCGATACGACCGAGACCGACCACGCCGACCGTCTTGCCCTGCACCTCGACGCCGGTGTACTTCGACCGCTTCCACTCCCCCGCCTTGAGCGCGGAACTGGCGCTGGCGGTGTTACGGGCGACGGCGAGCAGCAGCGCGACGGCCTGCTCGGCGGCGGAGACGATGTTCGAGGTGGGCGCGTTGACGACCATGACGCCCCGCGCGGTGGCGGCCGGCACCTCGACGTTGTCCAGCCCGACGCCCGCCCGGGCGACCACCTTGAGTCGCGGCGCTGCGGCGACCGCCTCGGCGTCGATCTGGGTCGCGCTGCGCACGATGACGGCGTCGGCCTCGGAGAGCGCCGAGAGCAGGGCCGGACGGTCGGTGCCGTCGACGTGACGGACGTCGAAGTCGTGGGCGAGCACCTCGATGGCGGCGGGGGCGAGTTCTTCGGCGATCAGTACGACAGGATTCATCGGTCCTCGTAGAGGTCGTGTTTGCGATCGGCCCGGGCGGCGGGGCGCCGCACTGCGCCCTGCGCTGATCCGTGCCGTGGCCGTCAGGTGCCGGCTGCTGCACCTACAGGCGATCGTAGGGGCCTCGCTGGTCGGCGTGTTCCGGTCTTCGGGGTGAGTGCCCTCACACGCCCGGTCGGGCGACGGACATCGGCCGTTCACCGCACCGACACGGTTGCTCCGGCCGGGCCGAGCACCGGCGGCGTCGGTCACCCGGTCACTTCGGGAGAGCCGTGGCGCACGAGCACTGCCGCCCGACGTATCGACGGGCGGCAGCATGCCGGGCAGCCCCGGGGCGGCGCTGGGGAGAGCGCCGGCCCAGGGGCTGTCGGTGGATCGTCGTTCGGACGGGTCAGGCGGTCTCGGTGATCGGGCGGTCGACCCAGCTCATCATGCCGCGCAGCTTCTTGCCGGTCTCCTCGATCGGGTGCGCCGCACCCTCGGCCTGCCACTTGGTGAAGTTGGGCCGGCCGGCCTCGTCCTCGGCGACCCACTCGCGGGCGAACTCGCCGGACTGGATCTCACCCAGGATCTTGCGCATCTCGTCCTTGACCCGGGAGTCGATGATGCGCGAGCCGCGGGAGAGGTCGCCGTACTCGGCGGTGTCGGAGATGCTGTAACGCATCTTCGCGATGCCGCCCTCGTACATGAGGTCGACGATCAGCTTCAGCTCGTGCAGGCACTCGAAGTAGGCGACCTCCGGGGCGTAGCCCGCCTCGGTGAGCACCTCGAAACCGGTCTGCACCAGCGCCGAGGCGCCGCCGCAGAGCACCGCCTGCTCGCCGAAGAGGTCGGTCTCGGTCTCCTCGGTGAAGGTGGTCTTGATCGCGCCGGCCCGGGTGCCGCCGATCCCCTTGGCGTACGCGAGGGCGAGCGCGAGCGCGTTGCCGCTGGCGTCCTGCTCGACGGCGACGAGACAGGGCACGCCCTTGCCGTCGCTGTACTGGCGGCGGACCAGGTGGCCGGGGCCCTTGGGCGCGACCATCGCCACGTCCACCTCGGCCGGCGGCTTGATCAGGCCGTACCGGATGTTGAAGCCGTGGCCGAAGAAGATCGCCTTGCCGGGGGCGAGGTGCGGGGCGATCGACTCCGCGTAGATCCCGCGCTGGGCGGTGTCCGGTGCGAGCACCATGATCACATCGGCCTCGGCGGCGGCCTGTGCGGGCGTGACCACCCGCAGGCCCTGCTCCTCAGCCTTGGGACGGCTCTTCGAGCCTTCCGGCAGACCGATCACCACGTCGACGCCGGAGTCACGCAGCGACAGCGCGTGGGCGTGGCCCTGGCTGCCGTAACCGATCACCGCGACCTTCTTGGCCTGGATCAGGCCGAGGTCGGCATCGTCGTCGTAGTACACCTCAACGCTCATGAGAACTTCCCTTTCGTACGACGGCCGGGGCGGCCCGTCGTGGTCTGTGCGGATGAATTCGCCGGACGGTCGGCCGAGGGCCGACCGGCGGGTCAGGCGGCCCGCAGCGCGGGACCGGCGGTGATCGAACGCGAGCCGCGCCCGATGGCCACCAGCCCGGACTGGACCATTTCCTTGATGCCGAAGGCCTCGAGGTCGCGGAGCAGCGCGTCGAGCTTGTCCGGGGTGCCGGTGGCCTCGATGGTCAGCGTGTCCGGTGCGACGTCGACCACCCGGGCGCGGAACAGGTTGACGGTCTCCAGCACCTGCGATCGCGCGGACCGGTCGGCGCGAACCTTCACCAGCAGCAGCTCTCGGGCGACCGAGACCTGCGGATCCAGCTCAACGATCTTGAGCACGTTGACCAGCTTGTTCAACTGCTTGGTGACCTGCTCCAGCGGGGACGACTCCGCGTTGACCACGATGGTGATCCGCGAGACGTCCGGGTTCTCGGTCTCGCCGACGGCGAGGCTGTCGATGTTGAACCCGCGCCGGGAGAACAGGCCGGAGACCCGGGCGAGCACGCCCGGCTTGTTCTCCACCAGCACGGACAGCGTATGCATGGTCATTAAATGTCATCCTCGTCGAAGACCGGGCGGACGCCACGGGCGAACATGATCTCGTCGTTGCTGGTGCCGGCGGCGACCATCGGCCAGACCATCGCGTCCTTGCCGACCACGAAGTCGATCACCACGGGCGCGTCGTTGATCTCCATGGCGGCGGCGATGGTCTTGTCGACGTCATCGGCGCTCTCGCACCGCAGCCCCACGCAGCCCAGGGCCTCGGCGAGCTTGACGAAGTCGGGGATGCGGTGCTTGTGGGTGCCGAGCTCGGTGTTGGAGTAGCGCTCGTTGTAGAAGAGCGTCTGCCACTGCCGGACCATGCCGAGATTGCCGTTGTTGATGACGGCGATCTTGACCGGGATGCCCTCCAACGCGCAGGTGGCCAACTCCTGGTTGGTCATCTGGAAGCAGCCGTCCCCGTCCACCGCCCAGACCACGGTGTCCGGCTTGCCGACCTTGGCGCCCATCGCCGCCGGCACCGCGTAGCCCATCGTGCCGAGGCCGCCGGAATTCAACCAGGTGTACGGCTTCTCGTAGGAGATGAACTGCGACGCCCACATCTGGTGCTGGCCGACCCCGGCCACGAAGATCGCGTCCGGGCCGACGATCTCGCCCAGCCGCTTGATCACGTACTGCGGGGACAGGGTCCCGTCGACCGGCTCGTCGTAGCCCAGCGGGTAACGGTTGCGCAGGTCGTTGAGCTGCGTCCACCAGTCACCGAGGTCGGCGGTGCGCCCCGCCGACCGCTCGGCCGTCACCGCGGTGATCAGCTCGTCGATGACGTGCTTGGCGTCGCCGACGATCGGCACGTCCACGTGCCGGTTCTTGCCGATCTCGGCGGGGTCGATGTCCGCGTGGACCACTGCCGCGTCCGGGGCGAACGAGTCCAGTTTGCCGGTGACCCGGTCGTCGAAGCGTGCGCCCAGCGCGACGATCAGATCAGCCTTCTGCAGGCCGTAGACCGCGGCGACCGTGCCGTGCATGCCGGGCATCCCCAGGTGCTGCTGGTGCGAGTCGGGGAACGCGCCGAGCGCCATCAGCGTGGTGACGACCGGGATGCCGGTCAGCTCGGCCAGCCGGCGCAGCCCGTCGGTGGCACCGGCCTTGAGCACCCCGCCACCCACGTAGAGCACCGGCCGTCGGGCCGCGGCCATCAGCCGCGCCGCCTCCCGGATCTGCTTGCCGTGCGGGTGCAGGGTTGGCCGGTAGCCGGGCAGGTCCAGGGTGGGCGGCCAGGAGAAGGTGGTCGACGCCTGGAGCACGTCCTTGGGGATGTCGACGAGCACCGGGCCGGGTCGCCCGCTGCTGGCCAGGTGGAACGCCTCGGCCAGCACCCGGGGGATCTCCTCGGCGTTCTGCACGAGGAAGTTGTGCTTGGTGATCGGCAGGGTGATGCCCTGGATGTCCGCTTCCTGGAAGGCGTCGGTGCCGATCGACGGGCTGGCCACCTGACCGGTGATCGCCACCATCGCCACCGAGTCCATGTACGCGTCGGCGATCGGGGTGACCAGGTTCGTCGCGCCCGGGCCGGAGGTGGCGATGCAGACGCCGACCTTGCCGGTGGCCTGCGCGTAGCCGGTCGCCGCGTGCCCCGCGCCCTGCTCGTGCCGCACCAGGATGTGCCGGACCGTCGAGTCGTAGAGCGGGTCGTACGCCGGCAGGATCGCGCCGCCCGGAATGCCGAAGACGACGTCGACCTCGAGCGCCTCGAGGGACCGCACGAGCGAGCCGGCCCCGGAGATCGGGGTCGCGGCGGCGGGCCGTACCGCCGGAGCGGCCGGAGTGGCCGGGCGCGTGGCGGCCTGGTCGACGTCGAGGGTCGGGTCGGCAGCCGCGCGGGCCCGGCGGGCGGTGTGGGCGAGGGTCTCGGGCGTGGGTCTCGTCATGGCGGTTCTGGCCTTCGGCTGGAGTGGCTGGTGGCTAGTCAAGCGATGCGACGCGGGCGCGGCCCGCCTCGCCAGGTTCCGATGGCAATAAAAACGGCCCTCGTGCAGATGCACGGGGCCAGCGCACTCTCGGTGAGGGAGAGTGCGCTCAGGTAAGTACTCGCAGCGACCGGTACGACGACATGCGGCTAAGCCTGACGCATCTCACGCGATGAGTCAACTGATCCCACATGTTGGTTAACGGAGGTCGGCGCGTCGGCCGGCGACGCGCCATCGGCAGGTGGGGTGAGCTGCCCGGACCCGCCCGGAGCGCGGCGTGGCGCGGGCACCGGAGCGGGACGCGCGCCCGGGGACGTGGCTGCCTCCAGCATCGCCTCCAGGTGCTCGGCCGGCACCCCCCAGCCGAAGAGCGCGCCCTGGCCGAAGCGGCAACCGGCGGCCACCACCGCTGCCAACTCGGTCGGGGTGGTCACCCCCTCGGCGATCACCTCCAGGCCCAACTGGTGGCCCAGACGCATGACGATGTCGACCATCGGGGCGAACGCCGGGCCGTCCTGGCCGACCGGATGGACCGGCTCGTGCTCGGCGACCAGGCTGTGATCGATCTTGAGGATGTCGATCGGCAACCGGCGCAGCTGCCCCAGCGACGAGTAGCCGGCCCCGAAGTCGTCCAGCGCGATCCGGACACCGGTCAACCGCAGCGCGGTGAGCCGCCGGATCAGCTCGTCCAGGTCGGTGGCGACCGCGTGCTCGGTGACCTCCAGCACCAGCCGCTGCGGCGGCACGTGGTGGGCGCGCAGCGCCTCGGCGACCTGGACCACGTACGCCGGGGCGTGCAGCTCGCGCGGGGAGACGTTTACCGACACCCACACGTCGTGCCCGTCCGCCAGCCACCGGGAGAGCTGGTAGCAGGCCTGATGCAGCACCCAGGCACCGAGCGGGGCGATCATGCCGCACTCCTCGGCGAGCGGGATGAACTCGTCCGGACGCACGTTGCCCAGCTCAGGATGGTGCCAGCGGAGCAGCGCCTCGGCGCCGACCGGCCGCACCGACGGCAGCGACGCCACCGGCTGGAACGCCAACCGCAGCTCGTCGCGGTCGATGGCCCCGCGCAGCTCGTGCTCCACCGTCGTACGCCGGCGCAGCAGTTTGTCGTACGCGGCGTCGTACCGCTCGATCCGGTTCTTGCCACGCTGCTTGGCGTAGCGCAGCGCCAGGTCGGCGTGGCGCAGCAGCAGCTCCACGTCCGGCTCGTCGGCCCAGTCGGCCACCCCGATGCTCACCGACAGGAAGACCGGCCCCTCCGGCTGGTCGTAGGGGCGGTTGAGCACCCCGAGGAGCCGTTCGGCGACCCGGTCCGCCTCGACCGGCCGGCCCTGCATGAGGACGGCGAACTCGTCGCCACCCAGCCGGGCGGCCACGTCGCCGGGGCGCAGGTTGCCGCGCAGCCGCCGGCCCACCTCGGCCAGCACGGCGTCGCCCACGTCGTGGCCCCGCATGTCGTTGACGTTCTTGAAGCCGTCCAGGTCCAGGCCGAGCAGCACACACGGGTTGTGGTCGGCGGCGTTGCGGTGCAGCGCCCGGAGCAGCCCGCGCCGGTTGGCCAGCGACGTCAGCGGGTCGGTGTGCGCCAGCTCCCGGAAGTGCGCCTCCCGCTCGGCCAGGCGGCTCGCGTACCCCCGGACGTCGCGCAGGGTGAGGTACTGCCGTGCCACCAGGGCGAAGCCCTCCACGCTGCCGGCCACGATGCCCGCCGCGGTGAACCGGCCGTCCTGGGCGAGGTGGTACATCGCCGAGGCGGCCATCGCCAGCATCGGGGCGATCGCGTACTCGCCGTCGCTGCCGACCAGGTCCAGGTCGATCTGCCCCGGCCGGTCGGCCCGGTACACGGCGAGCGCGACGATCAGCAGACCAGCGGCGAGCACCGCCGCTCCGGTCAGCGCCATTGTCGGCCCGGCCTGGCAGAGCCCGGCGCTGAGACCCAGCCCACCGCAGGTCACCGCGCTGATGCCGGCGCCCAGCGCGGCGAGCCGTCGACGTGGCGCGGCGGCCCGGAAGACGACGATCACGACGAGCCCGGCACCGAGCGCGGCACTCACAGTGGCCACCAGAATCGCCGGGCAGGCCATCGGGGTGGCGGCACCGAGCAACCGGGTGGGCTCGGAGAAGAGCACCCAACCGACGAACCACAGCGCCGCCGCCATGACCAACCCGTCCAGGGCGAGCCGGGTCGTTCCGGCAGCGGTGGCGGCCACCCCGGGCAGCCGGAGCAGACCAGCGGCGAAGGCCAGCCCGCTCACCGCAGTGCCGATCGCCACCGCTGTCGCCCAACCGGTGCGCTGCCCCTGCTCGTGGGCCCAGTGGTCGTTCGCGCTGAGCGCGGCGACCACCCCGGCCAGGAGGCTGAGCACTGCAACACCGGCGGCCGCCGCGAGCAGCACGTGTGCCGGTCGACGCGGCACCGTCCGCCGCCGGGCGACGACGGTCAGCAGCACGGTGGCCACCGCGGCGACGAGCCCGCTGAGCGCCGCGACAGCGACCATGCCCGGTGGAAAATGCACGCCTCCAAGAGTGCCGGATGGGCGCACGTCATGGGGGGCTGGGTGTGCATCTGTTGGGACACGGCAGATACCGGGGTGGGCCGACGCGCCGACGGTGTCATGCTGGTATGCATGCCTGAGCTGCGGTCGAGGACTTCCACACACGGTCGGACGATGGCCGGCGCCCGGGCCCTCTGGCGGGCCACCGGGATGACCGACGACGATTTCGGCAAGCCGATCGTCGCCATCGCCAACAGTTTCACCCAGTTCGTGCCTGGTCACGTACACCTCAAGGACATGGGTGGCCTGGTCGCCGACGCGGTCGCCGAGGCCGGTGGGGTGGGCCGGGAGTTCAACACCATCGCTGTCGACGACGGCATCGCGATGGGCCACGGCGGCATGCTCTACTCGCTGCCCAGCCGTGAGCTGATCGCCGACGCGGTCGAATACATGGTCAACGCGCACTGCGCGGACGCCCTGGTCTGCATCTCCAACTGCGACAAGATCACCCCCGGGATGCTGCTGGCCGCGTTGCGGCTCAACATCCCGACCGTCTTCGTCTCCGGCGGCCCGATGGAGGCCGGCAAGACGATGGCGATCGAGGGCGTCGTGCACAGCAAGATCGACCTGATCGACGCGATGATCGCCTCCTCGAACGAGGCGGTCACCGACGAGCAGCTCGGTGAGATCGAACGCTCCGCCTGCCCGACCTGCGGCTCCTGCTCCGGCATGTTCACCGCCAACTCGATGAACTGCCTCACCGAGGCGATCGGGCTCGCGCTGCCCGGCAACGGTTCCACGCTGGCCACCCACGCCGCCCGCCGGTCGCTCTTCGTCGAGGCCGGCCGGACCATCGTGGAGATCTCCAAGCGGTGGTACGACGGCGACGACGACTCGGTGCTGCCGCGTACGGTCGCCTCCAAGGCCGCCTTCGAGAACGCTGTCGCCCTGGACGTGGCGATGGGCGGCTCCACCAACACGGTGCTGCACCTGCTCGCCGCCGCCCGCGAGGCGGAGATGGACTTCGGCGTCACCGACATCGACGCGATCTCCCGGCGGGTGCCGTGCCTGGCCAAGGTCGCGCCGAACTCGCCGAACTACCACATGGAGGACGTGCACCGGGCCGGCGGCATCCCGGCGATCCTCGGCGAACTGGACCGGGCCGGGCAGCTCAACCGGGACGTGTGGGCCGTGCACTCCCCCTCGCTGGCACAGTGGCTGACCGACTGGGACGTGCGCGGTGGCTCGCCGACGCCGACGGCGGTCGAGCTGTTCCACGCGGCTCCCGGTGGGGTGCGTACCGTCGAGCCGTTCTCCACCACCAACCGGTGGTCGTCGCTGGACACCGACGCGGCCGGCGGCTGCATCCGGGACCGCGAGCACGCCTACTCCGCCGACGGCGGGCTGGCCATCCTGCACGGCAACCTGGCACCCGAGGGCAGCGTGGTGAAGACCGCCGGCGTGCCCGACGACTGCCTGACCTTCCGTGGCCCGGCGAAGGTCTACGAGTCGCAGGACGACGCGGTGACCGCGATCCTCGCCAAGCAGGTGGTCGCCGGGGACGTCGTGGTGATCCGCTACGAGGGGCCCAAGGGCGGCCCCGGCATGCAGGAGATGCTCTACCCCACCTCGTTCCTCAAGGGGCGCGGGCTGGGCCGCTCCTGTGCGCTGCTCACCGACGGCCGTTTCTCCGGCGGCACCTCCGGGCTCTCCATCGGGCACGTCTCCCCCGAGGCGGCCTCCGGCGGGCTGATCGCCCTGGTCCGCGACGGCGACGAGGTCGTCATCGACATCCCGGGCCGGTCGATCGAGCTGAACGTGCCCGCCGAGGAGCTGGAGGCACGACGGGTGGCCGAAGAGAAGCGCGACAAGCCGTACACCCCGACCGATCGGCAGCGGCCGGTGTCGGCGGCGCTGCGCGCGTACGCCTCGATGGCCACCTCGGCCAGCGACGGCGCATACCGCCGCGTCCCGGAGTAACCAGCCGTTCCCACCCGTACGGCCGACATCCGTTGCTGTCGGGGTATCCCGTCGACCCGGATACCCCGACAGCAACGATCGCGTCTCGATCAGGGGTGGATCGGCGAGAACGCGGTGCCCCCGAATCGACCATGTGGGCTAGCGTGTCGTCGGTCCACTGGGAATCGCCCCAGGGTCCTACGGGGAAGAGGCACGCGCGTGTCGCTCTGGAAAAGGACCGCGGTGACAGCGGTGTCGGCGCTCACCGTGTTCGCTGTCTCGGCCTGCGACGTGGCATCCGGGTCGTCCGAGACGCCGAAACAGCCCAGCGCCCTGGAGTTGCTCACCAGCGATCCCAAGGGGGCGCTGCAGAAGACGGCCGAGGTCACCGACAGGGCCGATTCGGTGACGCTGATGATGCTGGGCACCGCGGGCGACGAGAAGATCTCGATGCAGGGCGTCCTGGACCCTGGCGACCCGGTCAAGGCCGAGATGACGATGGCGAACTCCAGGGGCACCATGAACACCGTCCGGATGATCGGCGCGGTCTTCTACGTCGAGATGCCGGCGGAGAGCCGCGCGAGCATGGGCGGCAAGCGCTGGTTGAGGCTTGACCCGACCACCGACGGCGACCAGGCTGGGCTGGATCTGACCAGGCAGTTCGACGACGTCGATCCGACCAGGCAGGTCAAGAGGCTGCTCGCCACCGAGGGCACGAGGGTGGTCGGGCAGGAGACGGCGAACGGGGTGGTCGCTGTCCACTACACCGTCACCACCCCCGTGGCGACCTACCTGGGCCAACTCGATGCCAAGCTGCGGGCAGGCGTCAAGAAGCAGATGACCACGTGGGGCGTCCGGGAAGTCACCGTCGACCTGTGGGTCGACGAGCAGTACCGACCCCGTCGGGCGGGCCTAGACATGGGCGCGTACGGCCACCTGGTGACCGACTACACCGACTACGGCGACGCAGTGCCCGTCGAGACGCCGCCGCTGGCGGAGATCGCCGACCTCGCCGAACTGCCCAAGGGCATCAAAGGTCTGACCACCGGTAGCTGACCGGACCGACGCACTCGACGCTCCGCTGTCGGGGTATCCCATCGACCCGGATACCCCGACAGCAACGATCGCGTGGCGATCAGCGCACGACGAGGACCCACTGGGCGAATCGGCAAAACGCGGTGCCCCCGAATCGATCAGGTGGGCTAGCGTGTCGTCGGTCTACTGGGGATCGTCCCAGATTCCTACGGGGGAAGGCGTGTACGTGTCATTTTGGAAGAAGCCGGCTCTGGTGGCGGTCTCGACGCTCACCGCGCTCGCCGTCTCCGCCTGCGGTGTGACGTCCGGAGCCTCCGAGGCGCCGAAGCAGCCCAGCGTCCTGGAGTTGCTGGCCAGTGATCTCAAGGGGTCGCTGCTGAAGGCGGCCGAGGCGACCGACAAGACCGAGTCGGTGACAGTGACGATGACGGGCACGATGGGCGGCGAGAAGATCTCGATGCAGGGTTTCCTGGACCTGGGTGACCCGCTCAAGGCCGAGATGAAGATGACCAACAGCAAGGGTGCCACGACCGTCCGGATGATCGGTGCCGTGATCTTCACCGAGATTCCAGCGGAGGGCCGCACGGCTACGGGCGGAAAGCGTTGGATGAAGATGGACCTGACCGGTCTGAGCGAGATGGCAGGCACAGGCTTCAGCAAGCAGCTCGAGGACATGGACCCGGTCAAGCAGGTCAAGACGCTGCTCGCCATCGAGGGCACGACGGTGGTCGGCCAGGAGACGGTGGATGGGGTGCCAACGGTGCACTACACCGTCACCACTCCCGTGGCGACCTACCTCAAGCAGATCGACGCCATGCGCCGCGACGCCACGGAGGAGACGCTGGCCACGCAGGGCGTCAAGGAGCTGAAGATCGACCTGTGGGTCGACGAGCAGTATCGGCCGCGTCGGGCGGGCATGGTCATGGGCAAGATGGGCGACATGGTGATCGACTACACCGACTACGGCAAGGCCGTGACCGTCGAGACCCCGCCGCCAGCGGAGACCGCCGACTTCGCCGAGATGCTCAAGGGCCTGACCGCCGACAGCTGACCAGAACTGGATTGCTGCCCGGCCGGCGCGGAGAGGCGCCCGCCGGGCAGTGCCGTCTAGGGGCAGGGGCAGCCCGCACAAAAAATCTGATTCCGAACGGACCCACGCTCATCGTTCTACAGCGCACTTAGCCGGGTCGAACATCGGATCCTCGATCGCCTTCAGCAGCGGTCGGGATGCCGCATGCTCCGGCCTGATGTGCCGCCCGAGCACCACGACCGCCACCGACGACGCGCCAGCGCTCTTCAACGCGTACGCCAGCGACTGCGCCCGGGAACCGGTCGTCCAGGTGTCGTCCAGGACCAGCGGCCGAACGTTGACGCTCTCGACCGGAAGCTGGACCGTGAACCAGTCGCGCTGGAACGTCCGCGTCTCAGATCCGTGGCGGGGATTGGACAGCGCCGTGAGCCACGGCAGTCCAAGACGGTCGCCGATCAGATCCTGCAGGGGGTGCGGATGAGCCTGGGCCGACCCCGGTGTGGACTTGTACAAGCGCAGATGGTGGTGATGCTGACCGGTACGCGGCGAGTAAGCGATTGGAGCGACCACGTCGGCGAGCAGGCCACCAGACGTCGTCTGGTGTTCCTGACAGGGGTAGCAGTAGTCGAACCCGGGAGTGCGGACACCGCGACACGTCGGGCAGATCCAGGGAAGAGTGGGCAGGGGATTTCGAAGGAAGTTCCGCTGGGTTTCCACGTACTCCCGGACCCTTGCCCACGGGTCAGAGGCTGGCGAAATCAGGAAAGCCCTCCAACTCGGCCGCGGCCGGTGAACGGTCGAGAATGGCGTCGACCGCCTCCACCAGGTCCATGGTCCCGTGCGCGACGTGGACGCCGGGCCGGGCGGCGAAGGCGCGTGCCCAGTCGTGCCGCATCACCTGACTGGTGAGCACCACGGGCCGACCGTGCTGAAGAGCGAGCCGTGCCTGGATCCGGGCTCCACTGCGTTCGCCGGCTTCGATGACCACGGTGGCAGCGGCGTAGCCGCTCATCACCGCGTTTCGCATTGGGAAGCTCTGCTTTGTCGGGGCGGCATCGGGCCAGAACTGGCTGAGCACCAATCCGACCTCTGCGATGTGCTCCTGGAGCGCGCGGTTGACCGTCGGGTAGTGGTGACGGATTCCGGTGCCGATGACCGCGACGGTGCGGCCCCCCGCCGCGAGTGCCGCCTGGTGGGCCGCGGTGTCGATCCCCTTCGCCAGACCGCTGACTACCGTCACACCACGGCGGGCAAGTGATTCTGAGACCGAGCTGGCGATCTCGACGCCTCGATCGCTCGCTTCGCGGCTGCCGACCACCGCGATGGCCCGAGCGTCGGGACGCGACTCACCTCGGGCGAAGAGCACTGGCGGCATCTCGCGGATGTCACGCAACTGGGCGGGGTAGTCGTCGTCGAAGAAGGCCCGCACAGTGATGCCCTCGGCCCGCCAGCCCGCGAGGTCGCCGGCCGCGGCCTCGATCAGCGAGTCGACGGAGCGGGTGTCGGGAAAGAGCGTGTCGGTCTGCCCGACGACCCGGCGCAGGACTGCCAGGGCGGTGCCGACCTCTTGAATGTCGTGCACGGCATCAGACCAGCCGAGGTCTGGCTGCCGCAGCAGCGCGATCAGCGCAGCCCGCTCCACCGTCACCCGGTCCATGCCCCTGATCGTAGAGGCAACTCCCGGTCGCCCGGCCCGCCGGCCACGCGGAGCCGGCAGAGAAGCCCGGCGCACCTCAGATCGCCCCACGTGATCGAACATATGTTCCCTCGACCCTCAGGTCAACCGAAGATCGCGCAGGTCGGGGGCTTCGGCGAGGAGGCGTACGCCGTCGCCGTCGTGTCGGTGCGCGGTGCAGCCGGCGCGGGTGAAGCGAACGGTGACCACCCTCCCGGCGTGCTGGGCCGCCAGGCGTAGCAGTTCCGGCTCGGGATCGGCGACGTCCCACGGCCCCGAGCCGGGCACCGGGATGGACACCGTCGGGTCGGTTGGGGCGGCCCCGGCTACGGCGTCGGTCAGGCACTCGACGCACCAGGAGAGCGCGGCGGCCAGGCTCGGCCGGTAGGGGAAGTCGTCGGGGCGGACAGGTGCGTCAAGCGGCTTCACCTCGACCGACCAGCGCAGTCCGTCGGCCAGCAGTGGGTCTGCGGCGTTGTGCCGCAGGTCGCAAACGGCCACCACGAGGGCCAGGTCGAGGCCGAGGGCGAGCCGCAGCAGCTCGGCCAGCGGCGGCGCGTCGGGAGGCGTCGCCACCACGATCAGACGGCCGGCCGGAGTACCCCGCCCTGCGCTGCGGACGTGCTCCCCGACCGGGTCGGCCCCGGCCCAGGGCAGTGTGACGTAGCCGTCGCGGAGGTCCTTGCCGATCTGCTGCCCGCCGTCGGCGTCGGCCAGGTCGTCGGGCCGCGCGCCGAGCACGGCCGCCCAGGAGCCCAGCCGGTAACGGTCCGGAAGCTGGACGACGGGCCTGCCGCCCGGTTGGGTGGCGACCAGCGGGGCAACCTCGGGCGTACCGGCCTGCCAGGCCAGGTGCACCACCCGGTGCCGCAGGTCGGTGACGGTGACCAGCACGGTCTGATGCAGGCGCTGGGTGTCGCCGCAGGTGAAGCAGTGCAGCGCGGATGGGCGCAGGCCGGCGCCGCAGCAGTGCGGGCAGTCGGGGTCGGCGGCGCGACCGCCGAGCCGGCAGTCGCAGGCGCGTAGCCGGCTGTGTGGTCGGCAGTCCGGGCACTGCCGCCAGTCGACGGGTTCACCCAGCCAGGGCGGGTCGGGCGGTTCGTAGCCGCGGCTGACCGGCACCAGCACGCGGCGGACGACCTGGCCGGTGGGCTGCTCCGCGAGGGTCTCCACTGGCTCGCCGGCGCGCAGAGTCGTGTGCCACCAGCGGCCGTTGCGCCACAGGGCCTGTGCGCCAGGCAACTCGCCCCCGTCCAGGCCGACGCAGTCAGCGAGGACCCGGCGTTCGAGTTGGTCGACGTCCACGGCCGGGGCGGCGGGTGGGCGCGGCGAGTCGGGGCGAAGCAGCCGGGCGGGAGCGGCCAGGCCGCGCTCGGCAAGCCCGCTGAGCGCCCTGGCCACGTCGGTGCAGGCCAACACCTCCGGCAGGTCCCGGCACCAGCCGGGCGACCCGAGCGGCACCGGGGAGCCGGGCACCTCGTGCCGGATGGCCCAGCAGAACCCCGCGCCCTGCCGGCGGGCCTCGACGACCAGGTCGAGCAGCAGCAGGTCGGCCAGCGCGCACAGCCGGGCCAGCCGTGCGGCCGGGTCGACGGTCGCCGGGGCGGTGGATCGGCCCAGCACCAGCCGCCAGGGGGCGTGATCGGCCCGCAGGATGGCGTGGGCCTCCAACTCGTGCCGCAGCGCTGCGGGCAGGTCGGGCCGCCACTGCCGGTCCAGCCACAGCGAAGGCGCGTCGGCCTCATCCAGGACCGCGCCGACGGTGGCGGCGAGTTCGCGTACCCGGGAAGGAAGGTCGACCACCCAGTGGCCCGCCGGGTCGCGGTGGGGGTCGAGGCCGCCGGGCACGACCTGGTGGGACGCGACAGCGCCGGTGTCCAGGTTGGCGACGGTGACCACGAGCTGCGCCCGCCGCCGGCCGCGCCGGCCGCAGCGATAACAGGGGTACGCGACGCTGCCCGCGCCGCGACACTGCTCGCAGCTCCGGTACGCCTCCCGGCGCGGCCCGAGCGCGTCGGCGTCGGCGAGGAACCGGTCACCGTAGGTGGTGCACCGGCAAGGCTCCAGCGTGAAGGTCATCCCGTCGCAGTCCGGGCAGACGACGACGGGCGCGGCGGTCACCGACACCGCCGGGCCGCGCAGTCACCGTCGTGTTCCACCCGCCGCACGCACCGCCGACCGCCGTCGAGCGGCAGGTCGCAGAAGACCCGATGGCGTACGCCCTGCGCGTCCTCGGCCGACACGGTGGTCTCACCGGCGTCCACTTCGGTGAGGAAGGTCAGGGAGCGGGCCAGGGTGCCGGCAAAGTGTTGGGCGGCCGGCAGGCCGGCGGCGGTGAACGGCAGGTGCGCCACCCAGCGGGCGCTCATCGGCGGGCCGCCAGGTCCTCGCGGGCCCGCCGTGACTGCCAGCACCTCAGCGCATCCTTGATCCGCTCGGTCTCCCGCCGGCTGCTGCCCAGCGCCGCGTACACCTCGGCCAGATCGTGGGCGACGCGGTCGAGGAACTCGGCGACCTCCACGGCGTCCACGCCACGCCGGCCACGGCGGGTGAACCGGCGCCCGCGGACCTGCCAGGGCTTCAGGGGTACGTAGTTGGCCGCCCGATAGGGCGCCGGCCGGGGTGGCTCGGCCCGGAGATGACGGAGAAATGCGCGCACGAAGCAGCACCACCCTTCCTCATATTTGATCGACGATCACCGGCGCGGCAATTGCGCGTCCATCGCTGATGTCGGACCAATCTTGTAAGGTCGGAGGCACCATCGCAATGAATGTCGACTCACACTGTTCCGCTATTTATGGGCAACATTCCGGTGTTGCAGAACGGCTGTCGGGATGTTGCAAAACTCAACAGGAAGGAGAGCCGGGTGGCCGATGACATGGGCTCGACGGTGCCCCGACGCCAGCTCGGCAGGGCACTGCGTGACCTGCGCACCGAGGCGGGAGCGACCCTCGACGCGGTCGCCGAAGCGCTGGAGTGCAGCCGGCAGAAGGTGTGGCGGATCGAGAGCGGGCTCGGCTCGGTGCGCGGCGTCGACGTCCGAGCGATGTGCGAGCTGTACGGGGCGACGGGCGAGCTGACCCGGGCGCTCATCTCCCTGGCCGGCGAGACGAAGGCGAAGGGCTGGTGGCACGCGTACGGCGATGCCGTCCCGGAATGGTTCGAGCTGTACGTCGGCCTCGAATCCGCCGCGTCGAAGCTCCGCTTCTACAAGAACAGTCTTGTGCCTGGCATCCTTCAAAGCCGCGACTATGCCCGGGGCATCTACCGCATCGACCAGCCGGACATGAGCGACGATGACCGGGAGCGAGCGGTCGAGCTTCGGCTACAACGACAGTCCCTGCTGACCCGCCGCCTGCCACGGGCTCCGCAGGTGCAGGTGGTGCTCTGCGAGTCGGTGCTCCTTCGGCCGGTAGGCGGCCCCGAGACCGTGGTGGATCAACTCCACAACCTACTTCGGTTGACCCGCCTGCCGAACATCTCGATTCGCGTGTTACCCCTGATCGCGGGGCCCCACCACGGGACCGTTGCTGGCGAGTTCGTGCTTCTTGATTTTCCGATCGGCAACCGAAGCATGCCTGAGCCGCCGTTGGTCTACAGCGAGGCGATCACGGGCGCTCTCTACCTCGACCGTCCCAATGAGTTCGCGACCTATGAGAAGGTCTGGTCGAGCCTGCTGTCACTCGCCCTCGATGAGGGACAATCGTTCCAACTGATCAACAAGATCATCGGGGAGGTTCACCATGGTTGACCTGACGGGCGCTTCCTGGCGCAAGAGCACCCGCAGCGCGGGCAATGGCGGTGAGTGCGTCGAGGTTGCCGACAACCTGCTCGGCATCGTCGCCGTACGCGACAGCAAAGACCCGCACGGACCGGCCCTCACCTTCTCCCCCACCGCCTGGGCAAGCTTCGTTCGGGGAACCCACCGCCACTAACCTGTGAGCAGCGAGCGCGCTCACGTTGAGCCTTCGTCAGGTGACTCCTCAGACGTAACCCGGCGCACGCTGACTTGCGGTTATCACTACCCAACACCTGCCCTAACGACGAGGCCCCCAGCGCTTGCCGGGGGCCTCGCTCTTCACTCAGGCGGACCAGGTGCGACGGCCGGTCGAGAACTTCGGTGGACGTGTCGGGCGTTGAGAGCGCATCGTGACACTGGTCTGGGCATCATCGCCGGGAGGCTTGGCGGCGGTCAGAGTGCGACGACGGCGTCCTCGGCGAGGGTGAACAGCCCGGCGTCCAGGGTGATCGTTTTGAGCTTGGTGCCCTTCGGAACGTCGAAGAACACGTTCGCGGTCACCGAGTTGCCCGGATTGATCTCATCGAGGAATCCCTGCCCGTCATCATTGCCGTAGATCCCGGCCTCGCCGTCGACCTCGTATTTCCGGCCACTCCCGTCCTGCGCGGAAATACTGCCGTCGGCGTGGAAGCTGTGCGCCTTCTTAGTAACGTTTTTGACCGTCACGCTGACTCTGCAGAACGTGCCCTGCGCCTTGGTGTTGAGGAACTCGCTGCCTACCTTCGCGATCCCACACTTCACGCTCTTGACGGTGAATTCGAAATCACCGCCGCGCACCTTGTCGCCGATGCCGGCTACCTTGGGCTTCGTCTCTGCGGGAGCCGCCGAAGTCTTGGCCGGCGTGGGTGCGACCGCCTCGTCTGCCGGTGGCGCTGCGCTCGCGGCAACGCTGTTCGTGGCGGCGGGTGCGCCACTGCTAACGGCGGCGGCGTCAACCTTCTTGTCATCAGCGGTAAGACTGACCACCATGGCGCCACCACAGCACAGCACCACGAACGCGCCGACCCCGATGAGAGTGGGAAGTAGCCAGGATGCACGCTTCTTTGGGGCGGGCGGCGGCGGGAACTGGCCGGGCGGCGGCGGAGACTGACCTAATGGGGGCGGCGGGAACTGCCCGGCGGGCACCTGCGAGAACTGAGCCGTCGGTGGCATCGGCGGCTGGCCGGCGGGGAGCTGATTCTGGTGAGGCTCGTTGGGTGCCGTCATCGAGTGGTGTCTCCCGGGTCTTGACTGGCGCTGCTGCGCAAAGAAGCAAAGCGCTTTGCACAGTGCCATAGGCACCCTTGGAGATTAGTCCTCCGGCCGGGCTGGAACCACACGACGAGGCAGCTTATAAAGCACCCGGTCTGACCAGACCAATGTCAGCCGTTCAGGCAATTCTTGAACTCGGTCCAGCGAATATCCAAATACCTCCACTCTCAGCTCTGTCAGATATCCTACAAAAGGCCTCTTTGTCTGACGGCTGGCCTGTGATTCCCCGGTCAGGGGCCGGGAGGAAAGAGCGCCTTCGCCGCAGACCCAGCACGGCCGGAAGGACATCGACCACGGTACCCATTCTCGACCGTGCGACCCCACGGAAACCGTCCAATTCGGTGGACCGCAGGCCATCAAGTCCGGATCACCAGGTCAGGACGGCGCCCACGGTCCGCTGACGAACTGCCCGTTGCCGACGAACGGGCTGACGTTGGGCACGCACCCGCCCAGGCCCATCGTCTGGGTCATCATGACCGGGGCCGGCTTGCCGCGACCGCCGCACTTCATGTGGGCGAAGCCGAGGAAGTGGCCGAACTCGTGATTGATCACGCCGGCGTGGTACTCGTCGATGCTGACCGGGTATCCCGGTGAGCCCTGGAGCCAACGCCGCAGGTTGATCATGATGGTCTTGCCGTACTTGCAGGAGTAGACGCCCTCGGTGTCGACGCCACTAGCGCCGCAGAGTCTGTCCACTGTCCTCGGTGTCGCGAGCCGCACGTCGACGTCGACCTTAGAGGTGCCGACCCGCTGGAAGGACCACGACGCCCGGGTCAGGTTCACCGCGGCGTTGGTGACCGGGTGCTGTGCGGACGTGGCCCACCCGTTCGGTGCGGCCAGCACCTGGTCGATGCTCGCGGCGAACCGGTCCGGCTTCCAGGCGGGGATGTCACCCCAGGCGATGCCCTTCTCCACCGAGACGCTGTAGCGCACCCGCTTCTTGCCCTTGCCGATCACGCGACCGTTGCCGGTGGCGGTGGTGAAGGTGCCGGCGGCCCTGGTGGGGATCTGCGCGTCGGTCGGGATCTCCGGAGTCGGGCTGGAGGTCGGTGTGTCCTTGGGGCTCGGAGCTGAGCTGTGCGTACTCGGGCCGGAGCGTGGGACTTCGGCCTGCCCGGACGCCGGTGCCGACAGGCCACAGGCGGCGGTTGCCAGCACCACTGCCAACGAGATCGGCACGAGCAGCCGTCCGTTGATCCGCACGTCGAAACCTCCTGGGGCAGTCACGGGTGAGTGAGGAACATCGGAAGGCTACGTGACTGCCTGTAAGGAAACTGTCAGGATGATTGGTGTCGACGCACGCGTAAAATCGGATAGATCCGGCATGCTACACAGAAGAAGATAACCCTAGGTGACCACTGCGGTTGCTTTGAGCGAGATCAGGCGGACGCTACGACGTGGTCGATCACCAGGTGGGCGGCACCGGTGATGCCGACGTCCTGGCCGGCGGCGACCCGTTCGATGAGCAGGGTCTGGGTGGCCAGCGGGAGGCACCGTTCGTAGAGGGTGGCCCGCATGCTGGCCAGCAGCGGCTCGCAGTCGGCGAGCCGACCACCGATGGCCACCACCTGCGGGTTGAAGAAGTTGACCACCACGGCCAGGATCTCGCCGACTGCGCGACCGGCCTGCCGGGCGAGGGCGGTGGCCTGCCGGTCACCGTCGTCGATCAGGCGGATCACACCGGTCAGGTCGGAGACCGGCACACCCTGCTCCCGCAGCGCGGTGACCAGTGCGGCGCCGCTGGCCACCGCCTCCAGGCAACCGGCGTTGCCACAGGTGCACGGTGGCGCGGGATCGGCCACCACCCGGCAGTGGCTGATGTCCCCGGCCGAGCCCTGCGCGCCCCGGTGCAACCGTCCACTGGAGATCACCCCGGAGCCGATTCCGGTGCCAGCCTTGATGTAGACAGCGTGGTCCAACTCGGAATGCGCGGTGCGGTGCGCGCCGAGCGCCATCAGGTTGGCGTCGTTGTCCACGATGACCGGCACGTCGACCCGGTCGGCGCAGAACGCGGCGACGTCGAAGCCGTTCCAGCCGGGCATCCGCGACGGGCTGACTATCCGCCCGGTGGAGTGCTGCACCGGACCGGGAATCCCGATGCCGATGCCACGGAGCGCACCTGACGCCGAGCCGCCGGTCGCCGGGGCGCTGCCCACCAGCGTGGCGACCTCGGCGAGTAGCGCGCCGAGCACCGCCTCCGGGCCGTCCTCGATGCGGACCGGCAGGGTGCGGGCCTGGACCACCCGCCCGGAGAGGTCCAGCGCACCGACGCGGGCGTGATGCGCGCCGAGGTCGATGGCGCCGACCACGGCGCCGCCGGTGGGCACCGCGAGTTGGCGGGGTCGCCGGCCACCCCGGGACCGCCCGGCGCCGGCCTCCTCCAGCAGCCCCTGGCTGATCAACGCCTCGACCCGCTGGGAGACCGTCGACGGGGAGAGCCCGGAGAGGCGGGACAGGTCGGCCCGACTGACGGCCGCACCGGTGGCCACCCAGCGCAGTAGCTCCCGGGGGCCGCCCCGGAGGGCATCGCGTGGCGCGTCGTCAATCGTCACGTCAGCTTCTTAGCACCCGGAGTTTGTTCAAGCAACCGGTTGACTTAGTTTCCTGGCTACCTTTAGATGGCGCTGTTGGTTCGATATGAAGCTGACTTAGTTTTGTAGTCGAAGGAAGTGAGGCCCGTCTGGTGGCACCGAAGACGACGGATGCGGACCGACCGATGGTGTCGGTACGCGGCCTGAACAAGTGGTTCGGTCCGCTGCACGTGCTCAAGGACATCGACCTCACGGTGGCCGCCGGCGAGGTGGTCGTCGTGGTGGGGCCCTCCGGCTCCGGCAAGTCGACACTGTGCCGCTGCCTCAACCGCCTGGAGACCGCCGGGCAGGGCAGCGTCGAGATCGACGGTGAGCCGCTGCCCGCCGAGGGCCGCGCGCTGGCCCGGCTGCGCGCCGATGTCGGCATGGTCTTCCAGTCCTTCAACCTCTTCGGCCACAAGACGGTGCTGGACAACATCACCCTCGGCCCCACCCGGGTCCGCCGGATCCCCCGACCCGAGGCGCGGCAGCAGGCGATGGCCCTGTTGGAGCGCGTCGGTATCGCCGACAAGGCAGACCACCACCCGGCCCAACTCTCCGGCGGGCAGCAGCAGCGGGCCGCGATCGCCAGAGCCCTGGCGATGCAACCGAAGGTGCTGCTCTTCGACGAGCCGACCTCGGCCCTCGACCCGGAAATGGTCAACGAGGTGCTCGACGTGATGGTCTCCCTCGCCGCCGAGGGGATGACCATGATCGTGGTGACCCACGAGATGGGCTTCGCCCGTCGCGCCGCCGACCGGGTGGTCTTCATGGACGACGGCCGGATCGTCGAATCCGGCGCACCCGACGACTTCTTCGCAGCCCCGCGCACCGAGCGGGCCCGCGACTTCCTATCCAAGATCCTCCAGCACTAGCCCCCAACGGGAGGGTGTCATGTCAATCCTCAAGATGAGCTTCACCGGGCGGCGGTCGCTCGCCCTCACCGCCACCGCTGTGGCGGTGGCCCTCGCCGCCGCCGGCTGCGGCGGCGACAGCGGCGGCAGCGCTCCGACGTTGCCCGGCAACCCCGGCCTGGGCGGCGACGGCGTGGTCGCCCAATCGGTGTACGACGCCGCCCCGGTGGCCACCGACGCGGACATCCCGGCCGGTTCGACGATGGAGGCGATCCGCAAGCGCGGCTACCTGAACATCGGCGGATCTCTGGACGCGCCACTGCTCGCCCAGCAGAACCCGGTCAGCGGCACCATCGAGGGCTTCGACGCCGACATGGCGAAGTTGCTGGCGAAGTACATCATCGGCAAGCCCGAGGTGAAGACGACGACCATCGGCACCCAGACCCGGGAGGCCATGCTCCAGGCCAAGTCGGTGGACGCGGTCTTCCAGACGTACACGATCACCCCGCAGCGGGCCACCCAGGTCGCCTTCGCCGGGCCGTACCTCACCTCCGGCCTCGCCGTCGGGGTCCGCAAGGACGACACCTCGATCAAGAGCGTGAAGGACCTCGCCGGCAAGACCGTGATCGTCGGGGCGAACACCCCCGCCGTCACCGCGCTGCCCTCCGCCGCGCCCGGCTCGAAGCAGATCGCCTTCGGCACCGACCCGCAGGCGTTGCAGGCGCTGCTGCAGAAGCGCGGCGACGCGTACGTGCAGGACTTCACGCTGCTCGCCTCGGGCGCCAAGGCGAACCCGGGGATGAAGGTGGTGGGCGAGCCGTTCACCACCGAGGCGTACGGCATCGGCCTCAACAAGGAGGACGTGCAGTTCAAGGAGTTCGTCAACAACTGGCTGAAGAAGATCCAGGCTGACGGCACCTGGGCGAAGGTCTGGGAAGGCACCCTCGGCTCGGTGGTGGAGGGCGGGGCGCCCACCCCGCCCGCCCTCGGTTCCGCCGACGGCTCCTGAGCAGCCTCTCGTACCGATGGAAGCCCTCACCTCCCACCTGAGCGAGCTTGGCCACGGCCTGGTCACGACGGTCGAACTGACCGTCGTGACCACCGTCGGGGCGATGCTGCTGGGCATCGTCGTGGCCACCCTGCGCATCGCCCCCGTTCCGCTGCTGCGCGCCATCGGCACCGCGTACGTGGAGGTGTTCCAGAACCTGCCGCTGCTGGCGCTACTGGTGCTCTTCGTGTTCGCGCTGCCGACCATCGGCATCACGTTCCCGCTGTTCACCTCAGCCGCGATCGTCATCGCGGTGTACGAGGGGGCGTACCTGGCCGAGGCGATCCGCGCCGGGATCAACACCGTCGGTGTGGGCCAGGCTGAGGCAGCCCGAGCCATCGGGCTCACCTTCGGCCAGTCCCTGCGGCACGTGATCCTGCCGCAGGGACTCCGGGCGGTGATCCAGCCGATCGGCAACATCTGCATCGCGCTGCTGATGAACACCTCGCTGGCCGCCGCCGTCGGCGTGGTCGAGCTGACCCAGGCCGCCAACACCGTCAACCTGGTCGAGGCTCAACCGATCGCTGTCTTCACCGGCGCGGGCCTCGCCTACATGCTGCTGGCGCTGATCATCGGTCAGGTCACCGGCCTGCTCGAACGAAGGCTGGCGATCGTCCGATGAACAAGACGCAACAGATCCTCTTCGACGAACCCGGCCCGCGCGCCCAGCGGCGGATCCGGATCGCCACAGTGCTGGGCGCCGTTCTCCTGGCCGGCGCCCTGGTCGCGGCCGTCTACCAGTTCGCCAGCCACGGCGAGTTGGCCGCCGCCCGATGGGAACCGTTCACCACCTGGCCCATCTGGCGGTACCTGCTCAACGGCCTGTGGGCCACGCTGCGCGCCGCCGCCGCGACCGCAGTGCTCAGCGCCGCGCTCGGACTGCTCCTGGCGCTCGGCCGGCTGTCGACGCACCGACCGCTGCGCTGGCTGGCCGGCGCGTACGTGGAGATCTTCCGGACCGTCCCCACCCTGCTGCTGATCTACGTGACGCTGTTCGCCCTGCCGCAGTACGGGCTGAACTTCCCGCTGTTCTGGAAGCTCGTGGTGCCGCTGGTGGTCTCCAACTCGGCGGCGTTCGCGGAGATCTTCCGGTCCGGCATCCTGGCGCTGGACCGTGGGCAGACCGAGGCCGGGCTCGCGGTCGGGCTGCGCCGCGGGCAGGTGATGGCGCTGGTGGTCCTGCCGCAGGCGCTGCTCCAACTCGCCCCGTCACTGGTCAGCCAGCTCGTCGGGCTGCTCAAGGACACCTCGCTCGGCTTCGTGGTCAGCTACACCGAGCTGCTCTACAGCGGGCAGGTGCTCTCCTCGTACACCCATCTGTTGATCCAGACGTTCCTGGTGGTGGCGCTGATCTACCTGGTCGTCAACGCCTCGCTGTCGAAGTTCGCCCGCGTCCTCCAGGCCCGCAACGGCCGCTTCGGTGGACGGCGCGGACGGCGGAGCGCCGAGCTGCCCCCACCACTCCTCGAAGGGAACACTCCCCGGTGACCATCTTCCGCTACGCCGAACTGGCCCGGGTCGTGCGCAACGGCTTCGTGGAGAGCCGGCACTACGGCAGCGTCGTGGTGCTCGCCCCGGACGGAAAGGTCGCCCTCGCCGCCGGCGTACCCGACGAGCCGGTGCTGCCCCGCTCCACCCTCAAGCCGGTGCAGGCACTGGCCTGCCGGATCGCGGCGGGCGACGAGCTGACCGGCCCGGCGCTGGCCCTCGCCGCCGGCAGCCACACCGGCGACGACAGGCACGTCGAGGTGGTGCGGGCGATGCTGGCCGGGGCCGGCCTGACCGAGAACGCCCTCGGCTGCCCGGAGGACTGGCCGGAGGACGAACCGACCCGGGACCGGCTGATCCGCGCCGACGGGCAGCGCGACCGGGTCCGGATGAACTGCTCCGGCAAGCACGCCGCGATGCTCGTCGCCTGCGTCGCCCGGTCCTGGAGCACCCACGACTACCTCGACCCCGACCACCCGCTCCAGCGGGAAACCGCCGCCGCCGTCGCCCGGCTGGCCGGCACGCCGATCGCGCACCACGCTGTCGACGGCTGCGGGGCACCGCTGTTCGGCCTGTCGCTGACCGGCCTGGCCCGCACCTTCCAGGCGTTGGTCACCGCGCCGGCCGGCAGCGACGAGGCGCTGGTCGCGCAGGCCATGCGCCAACACCCGGAGTACGTCGGCGGCTGGAACGGGCACCCGAACACCGACCTGATGCGGGCGCTGCCCGGCGTCCTCGCCAAGGGCGGGGCCGAAGGCGTTCTCGCGGTGGCCGCACCGGACGGTCACGCGGTGGCGGTGAAGGCGATCGACGGTTCGCCCCGAGCCACCACCGCCATCGCCCTCGCCGCCCTCGACGCCGTGGGCGTACCGGTGGGTGGGGCCGACGCGCTGCGCCAGGTGCCGGTGCTCGGCGGCGGCGTACCCGTTGGTGCCGTCACGGCCGTCATCGACTGGACCACGGCATCGTCTCGTACGTCTCGCACGGAAGAGGAAGAATCATGAACACATTCGAGATCTGCATCGACAGCGTCGAGGGAGCGGTCGCCGCCGAGGAGGCCGGCGCCGACCGGGTGGAGTTGTGCTCCGCGCTCTTCGACGGCGGGCTGACCCCCAGCCTGGGCACCATCGAGACGACAGTGCGCGCGGTCAGCCGGATCCGGGTACACGTGATCGTCCGTCCTCGGGCCGGCGACTTCATCTACTCGCCGTTCGAGATCGAGGCCATGGAGCGGGACGTCCGGGCCGCGGTGGCGGCCGGTGCGCACGGCATCGTGATCGGCGCGTTGACCGCCGAGGGTGACGTCGACGTGCCGACCACCCGCCGGCTGATCGCCGCCGCGGGCGACGCCAGCATCACCTTCCACCGGGCGTTCGACATGACCCGCGACCCGCACGCGGCGCTGGAGCAGCTGATCGAGCTGGGCGTGCACCGGGTGCTCACCTCGGGTCAGGAGGTCAGCGTGCTGGAGGGTGCTCCGCTCATCGCCGACCTGGTGCGCCGGGCCGCCGGCCGGATCGTCATCATGCCGGGCGGTGGCATCACGCCACGCAACATCGCCCGGATCGTCGAGGCGACCGGCGCCGACGAGTACCACTTCGCGGCCCTGGTCAGCTCGGACAGCCCGGCCGTGCACCGCAACCCGGCGCCGCTGATGGGTGGCAGCCTGAACCGGCCCGAGTACGAGCGCTCCGGCACCTCCGGCGCCCTGGTCGGCCAGGTGCTCGCCGCCGCCCGCGCCTGACCGTCGGATCGCGCCCCCGGGCGTGATCGTGCGCGAACATGGAAGTAGTGGCCTCCCCACCTGAGGAGGCCACTACTTCATGGATCGAGCACGATCGGGTGGCCCGCTGCGGGGAGCGCGACGGTGCGGGCGTACCGGATGGCGGCGGGCGTGTCCGGGAAGAGCAACTCCTCGCGGCGCAGGTCGTCAGCCACCCCCAGGGTGGCCAGCACCTCGTCGTGTGCGGGGTTGATACCGGAGAGCAGGACGATGATCCCGCGGCCGCGTAGCCGCCGGATCGCATCGCCGAGGACGTGCGCGCCGGTGCCGTCCATTGTGGTCACCCGGGACATTCGCAGGATGACGACACGGACGTCGGTGACCTCGGAGAGTTCGAGGAGGAAGGTGTGGGCCGCAGCGAAGAAGAGCGGCCCGTCCAGCCGGTACGCGACGATGTGTTCGGTGAGCAGCGCGTACTCCTCGGCGCTGTGTTCCCCTGGGTCGAGGGGCACCTGTTCCAGCCGGGCGCTGCGGGCCACCGCGCGCAGGGCGAGCACCACGGCGACGCCGACGCCGACCGCGACGGCGGTGACGAGGTCCCAGATCACCGTGACGGCGAAGGTGAGCACCAGCACCACCGCGTCACCCCGGGTGGCCCGGGCCAGCGCCCACAGCGACCCAGCCTCCACCATCCGGACGGTGGTGGCCAGCAGCACCCCGGCCAGGGCGGCGAGCGGGATCCGGCCGACCAACGGCGCGGCGGCCAGCACGATGGCGGCGAGGGCGACGGCGTGGGTGAGGGCCGCCAGCTTCGAGGCCGCCCCGGCGCGGACGTTGACAGCCGTCCGGGCGATGGCGGCGGTCGCCGGGATACCGCCGAAGAGGGGGGCGGCGAGGTTGGCCATCCCCTGACCGAAGAGTTCCCGGTCCGGGTCGTGCCGCTCGCCGACGGTCATGCCATCGGCAACGGTGGCGGAGAGCAGACTCTCCAGGGCGGCGAGCGCGGCGACGGCGAGAGCGCTGGGAAGCAGCACGCCCAGTGCGCCGAGGTCGAGGAAGCTGAGCGAGGGCGCGGGCAGGCCCTGCGGCAACGCGCCGATCCGGATCAGATCGATCGGGATGACCTCGGCGAGGACGGTGGCGGCCCCCACACCGAGCAGCGAGAACGGCAGGCCGGGTCGCCACCGGGCACCCAGCAGCATCAGCGCCGCGACGGCGAGGGCCACCGCGAGCGCGGCCGGCCGCGGGTGTACGACGAAACGGGCGACCGCGTCGAAGGCGACGGCCCAGACCTTTTCCCCGTGCGCGTCGCTGACGCCGAGTGCGGCGGGCACCTGTTGCAGCGCGATGACCACGGCGATGCCGGCGGTGAAGCCCTCCAGCACCGGGGTGGGCAGGTAGCGGACGTAGCGGCCAAGGCGTGCCACGGCGAGCGCGATCAGCACCAGGCCAGCCATCGCCCCGACCATCAGCACGCCGGTGGCTCCGAACTGCTGCACCACCGGCACCAGCACCACTGTCATCGCCCCGGTCGGCCCGGAGACCTGGAGGTTGGAGCCCCCGAAGACAGCGGCCACCGCACCGGCGATCACGGCGGTGATCAACCCGGCCTGGGCGCCCAGCCCGGAGGTGACACCGAACGCCAGGGCCAACGGCAGCGCCACCACCGCCACGGTGAGCCCGGCCAGCAGGTCCCGGCGCGGTGAGCGGTGGACCGCGGCCCAGTCGGCCCGGCCGGGCAGCAGCCCGAGGAGCCGCTCTCGGGCCACCGGGATGGCGCCGCTCACCTGTCCGCGCCGGTGGCGCGCAACTCCCCGAGCAGGCCGTCCCGGTCGGTGAGGACCGCGCCCAGGATCCGCCGCCCGGCGGCCAGCAGGTCGGCCACGTCCGGGGTGCTGAGGGCGTACATGACGAGGGGGCCGTCGCGGTGTGAGGTGACCATTCCGGCGCGGCGCAGCACGGCGAGTTGCTGGGAGAGGTTGGAGGCTTCGACCTCGATGGCGGCGAGCAGGTCGCGGACCGGCTTCGGGCCGTCCTGGAGCAGTTCGAGGACCCGGATGCGCACCGGGTGCCCGAGGGTGCGGAACAGTTCCGCCTTGGCCTGGTACAGCGGCACCGACATGAGCACCCTCCCGATCGATACGAAGACTTTAGCACTTGAACAAGTCTTCAACTCGAGGCCACGACGCGGGTCCCAGGCAACGCCATTGCGTTAGCGCGGCGGCCGGTTAGGCAAGACCTTGATCAGCAGCTGCCCTCGTCGTGGTGAGGGGGCACAGGCCACCCCCACCCCCTTTGCTCTGCACCCCAATAAGCACCAGTCGCAGACCGTAGCCGTCGCGCCCGCGGGTGCAGAGCAAAGGACAACCGACCGCCCCTCACCCCCCGGCCACCTCAGGCACACGCCAACAGAGACACCCAGCGGTCACGCAACGGACATCAGGAAGTAGTGGCCTCCGCAGCCGTGAAAGGCCACTACTCCATGGATCGAGCACGATCTTGGACGTCAGGCGAGGTCGTTGACGCAGCGCAGCACCGGGCGGGCCGTGAGGGCGGCAGGGTCCAGCGCCCCGGCCGCGCGCACGGTGAACGTGGCCGACTCGCCCGGAAGCAGGGTGATCAGGGCCTTGTCCACGGATGCCGTCGGGTCCAGGCGGTCCGGGAAGAGCGTCAGGTCGCGCAGCACCGTGCGGGCCGTGACCCGGACCCGCCGCCCGCCGTCGACAGGCTCGACCGTCGCGTCCCAGGCCGCCGTCGGCCAGTCCACCTCCCGGTCCTCGGCGAAGAACCACAGGGCGCGCTGCGCGGTGTCACCGGCCTCCGCGACCAGCAACTCGCGCCGGGTGTCCTCCGACCGCGCCAGGTCCGCCGGCAGCACCAGCACCACCGAGGAGTACGCCGGGACGTCGATGTCGACCGAGGTCTTCGCCCTCGGCTCCCCGGTGAGCGTGAACCGGGTGACAGCGGCCGTCGCGGTCCATGCCTCGGCGGTCTCGTTGACAGCCACCAGGGCCAGGCCGCCGTCGCGCGGTTGCACGGTGAGCAGCCGGTCGGCGTAGGCGCGGCGCAGCGCGTACCACAGGGGTTTGCGTCGGCCGTCGCCGTCGACGGCCGACCAGGAGGTCACCGGCCAGCAGTCGTTGAGCTGCCAGACGATGGTGCCCGCGCAGACGTCGCGGTGGGAGCGGAAGTGCTCCACCCCGAGCTGGATCGCCCGGGCCTGGTTGAGCTGCGTCAGGTAGTGCCAGTCGTCGAAGTCCGCCGGGGCGGGCAGGTGCGCGTCGAGGCCCCGCTGGAGCTTGGCGTCACCGCCGGCCGCCTTCTGGTGGTGCGCCATGCCCGGTGAGTCGTGCGCCAGCGGTTCGTCGCTGATCGTCCGGCGCAGGGTGGCGTACGCCGGTGGGGCCTGGTAGCCGAACTCGGCAACGAAGCGCGGGACGTACTCCCGGTACTTGGTGTAGTCGTCGGTGTTCCACACGTCCCAGATGTGGGTGGTGCCGTGTGCCGGGTCGTTGGGGTGGATCGCCTCGGTGCCCGACCAGGGGCTGCCCGGCCAGTACGGGCGGGTCGGGTCCAGCTCGCCGACGATCCGGGGCAGCACGTCGAGGTAGTAGCCGCGCCCCCAGGTGCGCCCGGCGAGGGCCTGCTGCCAGTCCCAGTCGTGCCAGCCCCAGATGTTCTCGTTGTTGCCGGTCCACAGCACCAGGGACGGGTACGGCGCGAGCCGCGTCACCTGCTCGGCGGCCTCGGCGGCCACCTCGGTGCCGAACGGCTCCTCCTCCGGGTACGCGGCGCAGGCGAAGAGGAAGTCCTGCTGGACGAGGAGGCCGCGCTCGTCGGCGAGGTCGTAGAAGTCCGCCGACTCGTACCGGCCGCCGCCCCAGACCCGGAGCAGGTTGACGTTGGCCGCGAGGGCCTGGTCGAAGCGCTCGGCCAGCCGGGCCCGGGTGATCCGGGTGGGGAACGTGTCGTCCGGGATCCAGTTGACCCCGCGGACGAAGACCGGGACGTCGTTCACCGACAGCGCGAACGGGGTGCCGTGCTCGTCGGGTGTGGTGTCCAGCCGTACCGAGCGGAAGCCGATGCGGTGCGACCAGTTGTCCAGGGTGTCGCCGTCCGGTCCGTGCAGTGTCACCTCGATCGGGTGGCGGGCCTGCTCGCCGTACCCCCGGGGCCACCACAGCGCGGGCTCGCGGACGGTGAGGGTCAGCACGGCAGTGCGCTGCCCGGCCGGGACGACCACCTCGGCGCGGACGCCGGCCACTGCGGCGCGGACGGTCAGCGGGACGTCAGCGACCCGCTCGACCTCGACGTGCACCTCGACCCGGCCGTCGCGACCGTCCATGGTGACCAGTGGACGGACGGTGGCCAGTCGCGCGGTCGACCAGGCGTGCAGGCTGATCTCCTGCCAGATGCCGGCGGTGACCAGTGTCGGCCCCCAGTCCCAGCCGAAGTTGCAGGCCATCTTGCGGATGAAGTGGAACGGCTCCGGGTAGGCGTTCGGCCGGTCGCCGAGTCGCTCCTGCTGCGCCTCGGCGTAGCGGTACGCGGAGTCGAACCTGACCACCAGGTCGTTGTTCCCGTCGCGCAACAGCGGTCGGACGTCGAACCGGTAGCCGCGGTGCATGTTCGCGGTGCGGCCGACCTCCACACCGTTGAGGGTGAGCGTGGCGACGGTGTCCAGGCCGGCGCAGACCAGGTCGACGCGCTCGTCGTCGCCCGCCCGGTGGACGAATGTGGTCTGGTAGACCCAGTCGGTGCGCCCGATCCAGGCCACCGCCCGTTCGTTGTCGTCGAGGTACGGGTCGGGGATCAGCCCGGCGCCGAGCAGGTCGGTGTGCACACAGCCCGGCACTGTCGCCGGCACGGACCGGCCGGCGACCTCCTCGGGCACCTGTGCTCCGGGGGCCGCCCGCACTGTCCAACCGTCGTAGAGTGCCTGTCGGCTCACGATTTCACCGCACCTTCCCGCATCGAAAGATGCCAACTGAACCGGATAAGCTGAGAAACCGTACGGTCCGGAATCCGGGCTGTCAACGGCCAGAGAGCGAAGGAGCACGCCGGTGAAGCGGCCGACCATCGCCGACGTCGCCCAACGCGCCGGGGTGTCCAAGGGCGCCGTGTCGTACGCGCTGAACGGGCAACCCGGCGTCTCCGAGGCCACCCGGCAGCGAATCCTCGCCATCGCCACGGAGATCGGTTTCAGCCGCAGCAGCGCCGCCCGCGCCCTCTCGGCCGCCACCGCCGGCGCGATCGGCCTGGCCCTGTGCCGACCGGCGCGGACCCTCGGCGTCGAGCCGTTCTTCATGGCGCTGATCAGTGGCGTCGAGGCCGAACTCTCCGCCCGCTCGTACGCGCTGACCCTCCAGGTGGTGGCCGACCCGGACGCCGAGATCGCCGTCTACCGGCGCTGGTGGGGCGAACGACGGGTGGACGGGGTGCTCGTCTGCGACCTGCGCACCGACGATCGTCGCATCCCCGCACTCGAACGGCTGCAACTGCCGGCGGTGGTGATCGGCGGCCCCGGCGGCACCGGTGAGCTGGCGAGTCTCTGGTCCGACGACGCCGCAGCGCTGACCGAGACGGTGGAGTACCTGGTCGCGCTCGGGCACCGGCGCATCGCCCGGGTCGCCGGCCTGCCCGACCTGCGGCACACCGAGATCCGCACCGACGCCTTCGCGGCGGTCTGCCGGCGGCTCGGCCTGGTCGACGCGGTCACCGTCTGGTCCGACTACACCGGCGAGGAGGGCGGTCGGGCCACCCGCCGGTTGCTCAGCTCGGCCGACCGGCCCACAGCGGTCATCTACGACAACGACGTGATGGCCATCGCCGGGCTCTCCGTCGCCCAGGAGATGGGCCTGACAGTGCCCGGCGATCTGTCCATCGTGGCCTGGGACGACTCGCCGCTGTGCCGGCTGGTGCACCCGCCGCTGACCGCGCTCGGCCGGGACATCCCGGCGTACGGCGCGCACGCCGCCCGGCAACTGCTCGCCGTCGTCGCCGGGCAACCGGCCGGGCGGGTGCAGGACGAGACACCCCACCTCACGCCGCGCGGCAGCACCGCACCACCCCGGAGGAGATGAACCGGTTCAGCGAGACGCTGAGGGAAACTCCTCGAAGTACGCCTCGACCCGCTCGGCCGTCGCCGGACGGGCCAGCGCGAACCCCTGCCCGTACCGGCAACCACCCCGGCGCGCCCCCTCGACCTGGGTCGACGACTCCAACTCCTCGGCGACGATCTCGACGCCCAACCGCTCGCCCACGTTGACCACCACGTCGATCAGCGGCGGTTGCCCGTCCGGCCGTGCCCCCACCAACTCCGGGCCCACCTTGAGCAGGTCGATCGGCAGGCGGCGAAGCTGGGCCAGCGAGGCGTGCTCGGCCCGGAAGTCGTCCAACGCGGTGCGGACGCCAATCGACCGCAGCCCGGCCAGCCGAGCCACCACAGTCGGCAGATCACCGGCGACTCTCGGCTCGCTCACCTCCACCACCAGCCGCTCCGGCGGCACCCCGTACGCGGCCAGCACTGCCGCGAGCCGCTGGACGAAGTCGGGGGTGGTCAGCTCCCGGGTCGTGACGTTGACCGCCATCCACAGCTCCCGGACGCCCACCGACCAGTTGGACAACTGCCGGCAGGCCCGGTCCAGCACCCACCACTCCAACTCGCCGACCAGGTCCAGGTCCTCGGCGACCGGCAGCAACTCGGCCGGAAGCACAGTGCCGAGCACCGGGCTGCGCCACCGCAACAGCGCCTCCGCGCCGACCGGCTGCCCGTCGGCCAGGTCGACCACCGGCTGGTAGACGAGGTCCAGCTCGCCGCGCGCCACCGCACCGGGCAGCTCGCGCTCCAGGTCGAGCCGGCGCACCAGCTGCTCCTCCAGGAACGCGTCGTACCACTCCACCCGGTCCCGGCCCAGCTGCACGGCCCGTCGTCGGGCCAGCTCGGCCTGCCGGAGCACGTCTGCCGGCCCGGCGCCGCTCACCTCGGCCAACCCGATGCTCGTCTGCACGCGCAGCATCGCGCCGGCCAGCCGGTAGGGCGGGCCGAGCGCGCTCAACAGTCGGGTGCCCAGCGCGTACGCCAGCACCGGCCCGGCGGCGGTGACCACCGCGAAGCCGGTACCCGTGCACCCAGTGACCAGATCGTCGGGGGCGATGACCGCGCGGGCCCGGTGCACCGCCTCGGCCAGCACGTCCTCCCGGGCCGTCGGGCCGAAACCCTCGGTGCCGTGCAGGTCCACCAGCAGCAGCGCGCCGGCCGGCGCCGGAACGTCGCCGATCGCGGCCAGGGCGTCCAGCAGGGCAGCCCGGTCGCCGGGGGTGCCGCTCGCCGCCGCCGGTCGCCGGTCGAGCCCCGACCACGCGGAACTGTGGTCAGGCGACCAGGTCGAGCCGGCACCCGCCGCGGTCGCCGCGCCCTCCGCGACGTCGAGGGCTCGCCCGGGCGGCGGCTCCGGTGTGCCCGGCCAGCGGGCCGGGGCCGCACGGCGGTGCCGCAACGAACGGCCGGCCCGTCGCCGATGAGCGGCCCGCCGAACGGACGTGGACGCGTCACCGGCGCGCAGCAGCTCGCGCAGCACCAGGGGCGGCACCGCCGCCAGGGCCAACAGCACGCTCGTCCGGTCCGGTGCGCGGCCGGCGCCCAGGTGCAGACCCGCCGCCAGCAGCAGCACCGCCGCGGGGAGCACCGACCGGGGCCAGGCCGCGGCGACCGGCTCCACCGACTCGAAGTCGTCCGCCGCATCCGCGGCGCCGACCGCGACGAGCAACATCCCGAACACCAACGGGGGTACGGCCAGCAGGGCGGCCCGGCCGGCCGGCGCGGACGGCAACGTGGCCAGCAGCACCAGCCCGCCCACTGTGAGCAGGACGCCGCCCCGGCAGAGCGCCGCACCCGAGCGCCGCCGTGGCCCCGCGAACGCGTTCAACGCGGCCATGCCCAACCCGCCGAGTGTCAACGCGGCGACCAGCCGAACCGGGACCGGCAGGCCGTCGGGGGGCAGCAGCAACCAGCCGGCGAGGGCCAGACCGACGGCCGGGCCGGTCGACTCGACCAGCCACCGCAACCGGGCCGAGGCCGCCGCCCGGGACCGGCCGGGGAGCCGGTACAGACCGGCCGCCGAGAGGGCCGCCACGACCACCGACCCGATCAGCACGGCGAGGGTGTGCCCGATGCCGGCCAGGGGCAACACGACGGCGGTGAGACCCGCCGCCACCACCGCCGCGTCGAGGAGCACCCCCGCCGCACGCGGTGTCGGATCGGTGCCGCGTCGGGAGGCCAGCCGGGACAGTCGCAGCCCGGCGAGCGTGGCGCCGGCACCGGCGGCCAACGCGATCACCACCGAGGGCGGAACCAGGTCGACGGAACCGGCGAGGAGGAGCAGCGCCACCGCCACGGACGTGGCGGCCTCCGGTGCCGCACGGCGGGGAACGAGAACGCGGAACGGGTACGCGAGGAGCACGGCGGTCGCCTTCGTGAGGGGGCACGGGGGCGGTGCGGCGGTGCGGGACATCGGACGTTGCGAGTCCGCTACCCACGATTGGCAACGACGGACGGCCGAATTGGTTACTTGCCGGTCACTCAGGGGAGACAACGACCTGTGTCACTGTACGGCGTACCGCACGCTGCCGGCACCGCCCGCCGCGAGCCGAAACAACCCGAAGTGGGATCATCGGAGGGTGAGTAAGCCCGACACTGTCCGCTTCCGGTACAACCAAGCCATCCTGGTGGCCGCGATCATCGCCTTCGTCGGCGCCCTGCCGCTGGCCAACGCCCGGGACTACCTGCTGCCGGTGCTGCTCGTCCCGCTCGCCGTCGCGGTGTGGGCCTGGCGGGCCGGCACCGACGCCGACGCGCGGGAGCTGCGCATCCGGGCGCTGGTCGGGCAGCGTCGGATCGACTGGGACCAGGTCCTCGAGCTGACCACCGACCAGCGCGGGCGCGCTGTGGCCCGGCTCGACGACGGCCACCAGGTCACTCTGCCGGCCGTCCGTGGGGCGGATCTGCCCCGACTGGTCGCGGTGACCGGCCAGCCGCTGCCGGACGCTCCGGCGGAGACCCCCGGTCAGTAGCCGTCGACCACCGTGTTGATCAGCGGTTGCCCGGCGGCGAACCGGCGGACCTGATCGCCCACCAGTCGGTAGGCCCGCGGCAACAGCCCGCGCACCGACCCGCCGACGTGCGGGGTGAGCAGCACGTTCGGCATGACCCACAGCGGGGAGTCGGCGGGCAGCGGCTCCGGGTCGGTGACGTCCAACGCCGCCGAGATCCGACCGGTGCCCATCTCGGCGACGAGCGCCTCGGTGTGCGCCACCGGGCCCCGGGCGGCGTTGACCAGCAGCGACCCGTCCGGCATCGCGGCCAGGAACGCCTTGTCGATCAGGCAACGGGTCTGGTCGGTGAGCGGCACCAGCACCACCACCACGTCCGCGTCGGGCAGCAGCCGGGGCAGCTCCTCGACGGCGTGCACCCCCTGCTCCGGGCGGGCCGTCCTGGCGACCAGGGTGAAACTCACGTCGAACGGGGCGAGCCGGTCACGCACCGCGGCCCCGATCGAGCCGGCGCCGATGATGAGCACCCGCTTACCGGTCAGCTCGTCGGTCGGGGTGTTCTCCGCGTACGTCCAGCGCCGCTCGGCCTGCGCGCGGACGAACGCCGGGAACGCCCGCAGCTGGGTGAGGATCGCGGTGACGACCCACTCGGCGGTGGAAGGGTCGTGCACGCCCCGGGCATCGCAGAGCGTGACAGCCGGCGGTGTCCGGCCCGCCCAGGCGTCCGCCCCGGCGGAGAGCAACTGCACCACCGCCAGGTCGGGCAGCTCCCGCAACACCGCCGTCGCGTCCGAGCCACCCAGGAACGGCGGCACCCAGAAGCGGACGTCGGCCGCCTCCGACGGCATCCGATCGGTGTGCTCGAAGACCTCCACCGTCACGTCCGCGGGCAGCTCGCCCAGGAGGTTCAGGCCGGCCTGGTGCGGAATCCATACCTTCACGTCCGCCGACGATAGTCCCCGACGCCGCAGCCGGTGGAGGCACGGCGGCGAACCGGCGTCCCGGGGGATGGCGCGCGGGGTCACGGCGGGCGAGACTCAGCACACCGATGTTCGACTCCGACCCCGACGAGGTATAACGAAGGGTCGGAGGGCCGGTCGGCCTCCGCCCCGGCAGACAGGTGCTCGATGACCGACGGCTCCCCCGGCCCCGCCCGGCGTTCGATCGCGCCTCCTTCGCTGCTCGGCGACCCGGAGCGGCTGCGCGCGCTCGCCGACACCGGGCTGGACGCCGCCCCGGACGAGGCGTTCGACCGCTTCGCCCGGCTGGTCAGTGACCTGCTGGACGTGCCGGTCGCGCTGGTCTCCCTGGTCTCCGCCGACCGGCAGTTCTTCCCCGGCGCGGTCGGGTTGCCGGAGCCCTGGTCGCGGCGGCGGCAGACCCCGCTGAGCCACTCGTTCTGTCAGCACGTGGTGGACATCGAGGTGCCGATGGTGCTGCCGGACGCCCGGCTCTACCCCCGCGTCCGGGACAACCTGGCCATCGACGACCTCGGCGTGGTCGCGTACGCCGGGATGCCGCTGACCGACCTCTCCGGCCGGGTGCTCGGCTCGCTGTGCGCCATCGACAGCAAACCTCGCGCCTGGACGGCGGCGCAGCTGCGGACCCTGGCCGACCTGGCCGCCGCCTGCTCGTCCGAGCTGCGGCTGCGGATCGCGCTCGACGGCGCCCAGGAGGCCCGGCGGCGGGTCGTGCAGGCGCACGATCGGCTGGAGCTTGTCGCCGGGGTGAGCGAGACCCTCGCGGGCACCCTGGACGTGGGCACCGCGTTGCGCCGGCTCGCCGCCACCATGGTGCCGCTGCTCGCCGACTGGTGCCTGCTCACCTTGATCGGGCCGACCGGCCTGCCCCGCGAGGTGGTCTCGGTGCACCGGGATCCGGCCCGCGCGGCGGACGTCGACCGCTTCGGCGATCTGCTGCGCACCGGGCTGAGCCCCGAGTCGGTCATCCGGGCGGTGCTCCGGACCGGCCAGCCCCGGCTGGGCAGCGCGGCGTCCCTGGCCGACATCACGAGGGGCACCACCCACCCGGAGATGGCCTCCATCGCCAGTCGGCTGGGCATCGCCTCCTACCTGAGCGTGCCGGTGCGGGGTGTCGGCGGCACGGTGCTGGGGGCGATCACGCTCGTCAACGGTGGCCAACGTCAGCAGTTCGACGACCGGGACCTGCTCACCGCTGTCGACATCGGCCGCCGGGCCGGCCAGGCCGTCGGCAACAGCTCGATGTACGGCGAGCAACGGCACGTCGCCGAGGTTCTGCAACACAGCATGCTGCCCCGACTGCCGGTGGTGGCGGAGCTGGAGTTGGCGGCCCGCTACCAGCCGGCGGCCGACCGGGTGGAGGTGGGCGGTGACTGGTACGACGCCTTCGTGCAGCCCGACGGCGACGTGATCGTGGCGATCGGGGACGTGGCCGGGCACGACATCGAGGCGGCGGCGACCATGGGCCAGCTACGCAACCTGGTGCGGGGCAATGCCTTCGGCCGGCCGGACGCGGTCGGGTCACTGATGAGCAACCTGGATGGCGCCATCCGTGGCCTGCGGCTGCCGATCGCCGCCACCGCGACGCTGGTGCGGATCTGTCCGCAGCGCGCCGGTGTGCACGAGGTGACCTGGTCCAACGCCGGGCACCCACCGGCCCTGGTGGTCCGGGTCGGCGGGGCGGTGGAGGCCCTGGAGGCGACGCCGGAGCCGCTGCTCGGCCTGGCCCGCCCGTCGCCCCGGAGCAGCCAGTCGACCGTCCTGGCCACCGGCGACACCCTGCTGCTCTACACCGATGGGCTGATCGAACGGCGGGACCGCTCCATCGATGAGGGGTTGGCCGAGCTGGTGGGCCTGCTGACCGGCACCGACACGCTGCCCCTCGACGGCCTGTGCGACCTGCTGCTCGCCTCGATCCGGCACCGTGAGGACGACACCGCGTTGCTGGCCGTACGGGCTCGGTGAGTGGTCCACCGGGGATCATCGGGCGGGTCCATCGGCACCCGTTGCACCTCGACGGGCCCGGCCGGGTCGCGCGGCGGGCTACCCTGGGCCGGGTGAACGCCCGTCCCCCGTACCCTCGCATCCGCCGCCTCCGGGTGGCCCTCGCGGCGTCCTGCGCGGCGCTGCTGTTCACCGCCGGTTGCAGCTTCGGTGAGCCGGAGCCCGACCCGGCCGGCGAACCGCCCAACCTGCCGACCCCGTCCACGTCGGCGAGCCCCGGCGGCGCCGGCCAGCAGGCGGTGGCGACAGTACTCGCCAAGGGCCTGCGGGTGCCGTGGGCGATCGCCTTCCTGCCGGACGGCGGCGCGCTGGTCACCGAGCGGGACAACGGCCGGATCCTCCAGGTCGGGCCCGAGTCCGGGCCGGACGGGCTGCGGGTCCGCCCGGTGCAGACGATCACCGACGTGGCGGCGGCGGGTGAGGGTGGCCTGCTCGGCATCGCCGTGTCCCCCGACTACGCCCGGGACCGGACGGTGTTCGTCTACTACACCGCCGAGCGGGACAACCGGGTCGCCCGGCTGCAACTCGGCGGGCAGCCCACCCCGATCCTCACCGGCATCCCCAAAGCCAATGTGCACAACGGCGGTGGGCTGGGCTTCGGCCCCGACAAGCAGCTCTACGTCAGCACGGGTGACGCCGGTCAGCGCCCCCTCTCCCAGGACCTGAAGAGCCTCGGCGGCAAGATCCTCCGGATCACCCCGGACGGCAGGCCCGCCGCCGGCAACCCGTACCCCAACTCCCCGGTCTGGTCGATGGGGCACCGCAACGTCCAGGGTCTCGCCTGGGACGCCGCGAAGCGGATGTACGCCGTCGAGTTCGGCCAGAACACCTGGGACGAGATCAACCAGATCACCAAGGGCGGCAACTACGGGTGGCCGGAGGTCGAGGGTCGGGCCGGCGACAGGCGGTTCACCGACCCGATCGCGCAGTGGGCGACGTCGGACGCGTCCTGCTCCGGTCTGGCCGCCACGGACCGGCTGCTGGTCACCGGCTGTCTGCGCGGCAAACGCCTCTGGGTGATGGAGTTGACCGACACCGGCACCCTGCTCGGTCAGCCCAGTGAGCTGCTCACCAACCGGTACGGTCGGCTGCGTGCAGTGGCCGCGGCACCGGACGGGTCGCTCTGGGTGAGCACCTCCAACCACGACGGCCGGGGTGACCCGGCGGGCGACGACGACCGGCTCCTGCGGGTGGTCTTCGCGGGTGGTGACGGCGGACGCAGCTGATTGCGTCACCATCCGTTCAGGTTTGCCAAGATCTTCCGACGGGCAGGTCAGACTTTCAGCATGGACGGGCAACGCGACGAGCGGCACGACGACGCCGATGACCGGGACGACCCGGTGACCGGTGACGATCGACCACGCCCGGCGGGTTGGTGGGTCGGCGCGGCCGGCCCGCTGCGCCGCCTCGGGCTGATCGTCGCCGTCCTCGCCGTGGCCCTGGCCGGGGCGGTGCTCGGGGTGCTGGCAGGCGGCCAGGTGAGCACCGACATCGGCCCGTTCCGGGCCAGTCTCAGCATCTCCCCCGCTCGGGACGGCGGCACCACAGTCGACATCCCGCCGCTCGGCGCGCTGCTGCTCGACAGCCACGACGGGCCGACCCATCTCACCGTTCGGCTGGGCGCCCTCGACCAGGGGCGCACCGAGGCACTGATCGACGACCCGGCCAGCATCAGCCGGGCCAGTCAGAGCGCCGTGGAGGACGTCCGCTCCGGGGTGATGCGCCTCGGCCTGCGTACCCTCGGCGCGTCGGTGCTTGTCACGTTGATCCTGGCCGGGCTGATCTTCCGGGACGTCCGGCGCACCGCCTGGGCGGGAGGGTTGGCGCTGCTGGTCACCGCCAGCAGCCTCGGCACCGCGGCGGCGACCCTTCGTCCGCAGGCCATCGAGGAACCACGCTACGAGGGGCTGCTGGTCAACGCGCCGGCCATCGTCGGTGACGCCCGCCGGATCGCCAACGACTACACCAAGTACGCGGAGCAGTTGCAGCGCCTGGTCGGCAACGTCAGCCAGCTCTACACCACCGTCTCGGCGCTTCCGCTGTTGGAGCCGACCCCGGGCACCACCCGGGTGCTGCACGTCTCCGACATGCACCTCAACCCCACCGGGTGGCAGCTGATCCGGACGGTCGTGGAGCAGTTCGGCATCGACGTGGTGATCGACACCGGGGACATCACCGACTGGGGCAGCGAACCGGAAGCCTCCTTCGTCGCCTCGATCGGCCTGCTGAAGAAGCCGTACGTCTTCATCCGGGGCAACCACGACTCCGGCAAGACCGCCGCCGCTGTGGCCCGTCAGCCGAACGCGATCGTGCTGAACAACACCACCACGACGGTCGCCGGGCTGACCATCGCCGGCATCGGCGACCCGCGCTTCACCCCGGACAAGAACACCTCCCCGGCCGGCAGCGGGTTGACCCAGCAGGTGGCCGACCAGGTGATCGGGGTCGGCAACCAGCTTGCCGCGACGGTCCGCAGCTCACCGCGACCTGTCAACATCGCGCTCGTGCACGACCCGGCGTCGGCCGGGCCGCTCGCCGGCACCTGCCCGCTGGTGCTGGCCGGGCACACGCACGCCCGGCAGGTCTCCAAGCTGCCACAGGCACCCGGGCAGCAGCCCACCACGCTGATGGTGGAGGGCTCCACCGGCGGCGCCGGGCTGCGCGGCCTGGAGGGCGAGAAGCCCACCCCGCTGTCGATGAGCGTGCTCTACTTCGACCAGCAGAAGATGCTCCAGGCGTACGACACCATCACCGTCGGCGGCACCGGGCAGGCCCAGGTCAACCTGGAACGACGTCTGGTGGAGAACCCGGCCGCCCCACCCACACCCACGCCGAGCGGCGGTGTCCCCGGCACGCCCACGCCCACGCCGACCGGCTGAGCCGACGTCGACGCCCGCCGGCGGACCGGCGGGCGGTCGACGGTCGACGGGTCAGCGCAGGGCGATGGCGGCCAGTGCGGCGTTGACGATGCTGCCCGGCAGCAGGTCGTGCAGTTCGTACAGCTCGGCGACGCTGCCGGACTGGCCGAACTCGTCCACGCCGAGCGGCACCGCCGGCGCGCCGACCGCCGAACCGAGCCAGGCCATCGCGTGCGACGCCGCGTCGTGCACGCTCACCACCGGCACCCGATCGGCGAACGCGGACCGCAGCGCGCCCGGCACGCTGGGTACGGTGGCCGTCCGTACGCCCTGGCGCAGGGTGCGCTGCCAGGCCCGGTAGAGCCGGTCCAGCGAGGTCACGTCCACCACGTGCGCGGCGATGCCCTCGTCGGCCAGCTCCGCCGCGGCGGCCAGCACCTCGGGCAGCACCGCACCGGAGGCGGCCAACTGCACCACCGGGGCGTCGACCAGGTGCGGGTACGCCTGGTGCGCGTCGACCAGCCGGTACGCCCCGGCGACGACCTGCCGGCGCAGCACCGCGTCGCCGAGCCGGGCCCGGGCCGCCTCGAACGGCGCCTGGTCCAGCGGTCGGGTGCTCAACCGGAAGTAGTACGCGCCGTCCTCGGCGGGTGCGGCGGTCGCGGCCGGGACCGAGCCACCGGCGATCTGACCGAGCGCGTCGCAGAGCAGCCAGTCGAGGGTGGCCGCGTACGCCGGCTCGATGAAGGTCACCCCGGGCAGCTCCAGGCCGACCGACGCGGTGATAGTGGACTGGTGGGCGCCGCCCTCGGGGGCGAGGGTGATGCCGGACGGGGTGCCGGCCACCACGAACCGGGAGCCGGAGTAGGTGCCGTACAGGAACGCGTCGAGGCCGCGCAGCACGAACGGGTCGTAGACAGTGCCCACCGGCAGCAGCGGCTGCCCGGACAGGTCCCAGGACAGCCCGAGCTGGCCGAGCAGCAGGAACAGGTTCATCTCCGAGATGCCCAGCTCGATGTGCTGCCCAGCGGGGCTCTCCGTCCAGCGCAGCATGCGGTCCTCGGTCCAGGAACGCTGCTCGGTGGGGGCGAACACCCCGGTCTTGTTGATGAACCCGGCGAGGTTGGTGGAGGTGGCCACGTCCGGGGCGGTGGTGACCAGGTAGCGGCCCACCTCCCGGTCCCGCGCCAGGTCCACCAGCACCCGACCGAAGACCTCCTGCGTGGAGATCGGCTTGTTGGCGCGTACTCCAGTGCTTTCCGGGACGGTGACCCCCAGCGCACGCTCGCGCGGCGCGCGGGACAGCGCCTCCCGGCGGGCGCCGGCCCGGATCCCGGCGGGTGACGCCGGGTCGAGGCGGTCCCACTCGGTCTCGGCGGTCAACCCCTGCGCGGCGCGTAGCGTGTCGACCTGCTCCGAGCTGAGCAGCGCGGAATGGTTGCGCGGATTGCCGGCGATGGGCAACCCCCAACCCTTCACGGTGTACGCGAAGACGACGCTGGGCCGGTCGGTGACCGCGTCGCACTGGGCGTACGCGTCCAGCATCGCCTGAAGGTCGTGCCCGCCCAGATCGGTGACGAGCGGGCCGAGCTCCTCGTCGGAGACGTCGGCGATCAGCTCGGCGATGCCGGCCGGGGCGCCGTCCAGGAACTGCTTGCGCAGCGCCGGCCCGGCCAACCCGAACAGCGACTGGTACTGCTCGTTGGGCATCGCGTCGATCCAGTCGCGCAGCGCCTCGCCGCCCGGCCGGGCGTACGCCTCGGCGAGCCGGCGGCCGTACTTGACCTCCACGACGTGCCAGCCGGCCGCCTCGAACTGGCCCCGCCACTGGTTGATCCGGATGCCGGGGACCACCCGGTCCAGCGACTGGCGGTTGAAGTCGACGAGCCACATGACGTTGCCCAGCCCGGTGGTCGCCGGGTCGGCCACCGCCTCCCAGATGTTGCCCTCGTCCAGCTCGGCGTCGCCGATCAACGCCACGAACCGGGAGTGCGGGCGGGCCCCGAAGTGCGCGTCGACGTACCGCCGGGTGGCGGCGGCGAAGAGCGGCGCCGCCGCGCCCAGGCCGACCGAACCGGTGGAGAAGTCCACCTCGTCCGGGTCCTTCGTGCGCGACGGGTACGACTGGAGGCCGCCACGGGCCCGCAGCCGGGGCAGGTAGGAGCGGTCCAGGTTGCCGAGCAGGTACTGGATGGCGTGGAACACCGGCGACGCGTGCGGCTTCACGGCGACCCGGTCCTCGGCGTCCAGGTGCGCGAACCAGAGCGCTGTCATCGCCGTGACCAGGGAGGCGCTGGACGCCTGGTGGCCGCCGACCTTCACACCGTCGCCGGTGGCCCGGTCATGGTTGGCGGCGTCCACGATCCGGGTGGCGAGCCAGAGCACCCGCCGCTGGATCTCGTCGAGGACATCGAGGTCGTGCTCGGTCACGGTGGCTCCATCCAGGCGTCGCCGTTGACGCCCTCGCGAGGGGTGCGGGGTGGCCGCGTAGTCGACAGGGGGGTTGCGGAAGGCCGCCGCCGGGTCGCGGCGGCGGCCTGCTGCGGGTGGGTCTCTCAGCCCTGGACGCCGAGTCGCTCCAGGATCAGCTCACGCAGGGTCTTCGCGTCGGCCTGACCACGGGTGGTCTTCATGACCGCGCCGACCAGCGCGCCGACCGCCGCGACCTTGCCGCTGCGGATCTTGTCGGCGATGCCGGGGTTCGCGGCGATCGCCTCGTCCACGGCGGCGGTGAGCGCGCCGGTGTCCGACACGACCTCCAGGCCCCGGTTGGTCATGATCTCGGTGGGCGATCCCTCACCGTCGACCACGCCCTCCAACACCGTGCGGGCCATCTTGTCGTTGAGCTTGCCGGCGTCGACCAGCCCCTGAAGCTCGGCGACCTGCGCGGGGGTGGCACCGATCTCGGCCAGCTCCACGCCGCTCTCGTTGGCCCGGCGGGACAGCTCACCCAGCCACCACTTGCGGGCCGCCGCCGGGGTGGTGCCGGCGGCCACGGTGGCCTCGATCAGCTCGACCGCGCCGGCGTTCAGCACCGACTGCATGTCCAGGTCGGAGAGGCCCCACTGCTCCTGGAGCCGACGCCGGTGCACCCGGGGCAGCTCCGGCAGTGCGGCCTTCAGCTCGGCGACCCAGGCCGGGTCCGGGGCGATCGGCACCAGATCCGGCTCGGGGAAGTACCGGTAGTCGGTGGCCGTCTCCTTCGAGCGACCCGGGGTGGTGTCACCGGTGTCCTCGTGGAAGTGCCGCGTCTCCTGGGTGATCCGGCCGCCCGCGTCGAGCACCGACGCCTGCCGCAGCATCTCCGAGCGGACCGCCCGCTCCACCGACCGCAGCGAGTTGACGTTCTTCGTCTCGGTACGGGTGCCCCACTCCGCGCCCGGCAGGTTGAGCGAGGTGTTCACGTCGCAGCGCAGCGAACCCTCCTCCATCCGCACGTCGGAGACGCCGAGGGTGCGGATCACGTCGCGCAGCTCGGCGACGTACGCCTTGGCCACGTCGGGGGCGAGCGCACCGGTGCCCGTGATCGGCTTGGTGACGATCTCGACCAGCGGGATGCCGGCCCGGTTGTAGTCGACGAGCGACTCCGTCGCGCCGTGGATGCGGCCGGTGGCACCGCCGACGTGCAGCGTCTTGCCGGTGTCCTCCTCGAGGTGCACCCGCTCGATCTCGATCCGTACCGTCTCGCCGTTGACCTCGACGTCCAGGTAACCGTCGACGCAGATCGGCTCGTCGTACTGGCTGATCTGGAAGTTCTTCGGCATGTCCGGGTAGAAGTAGTTCTTCCGGGCGAACCGGCACCACTCCGCGATCGAGCAGTTCAACGCCAGGCCGATCCGGATGATCGCCTCGATGGCCGCCTTGTTGGCCACCGGCAGCGAACCGGGCAGACCCAGGCACACCGGGCAGACCCGGGTGTTCGGCTCGCCGCCGAAGTCGGTCGGGCAACCGCAGAACATCTTGGTGTTCGTGCCCAGCTCGACGTGGGTCTCCAGGCCGATCACCGGTTCGAAGCGCGCAACGACCTCGTCGTACGCGGGCAGTGTCGTGGTCATGAGACGCTCCAGGCGCGATCCGGGACAGAACCTGTCCAGCCTAATGGGGTTGCCCGATCAATCCTCGGCCGGGTTTCTTCCGGCGTGCGTGGCGTCACCGACGGTGGGGTACGAGGGAGAAGCTCGCCGGATTCTGCTCGACGAGTCCGATGACATTAGCAATCGAGCACGGCCCTCTTCGATCGCGTAACGGCTGAACGTCAGCGACCTCGACCGCGTCCTCGAATTCCGTCAAGCAGATCTCGGTCAACGCCCTGGCAAGCAGCCTGGGAAGAAACTGGTCATCGGTGACGCCCTCGGAGACCAACGCGGAGGTCAGGTAACGCATCAGTTGTCCAACTCCGCCATGACCTCGAACTCAGCGATTTCTCTCGGGCTCACCACACTCCCGACATCCAACGCGTCCTCGATCGTGAGCTGCCGTGCCCCCGCAATCGCCCTCCACCGACTGACCCGGCTGCGGGCCTGGCCGCGTTGCACGCGACTGACGACGTCCATGAAGACCGCGTCGGTCCGCAGCCGGGCGTGGGCGGGTTCCAACGCCCGCAGGATCGCCGGCGAGTGACTGCTCAGTATGAGCTGAGTAAGAGCGGTGCCCTCGGCTCTAGCGTCGATGGCCCTATCGACGAGGTTCCGGAGGTACCTGACGAACTGCGCGAGCCGTTGCGGGAAGATGCCGTTCTCAGGCTCTTCGAAGCAGATAAGACCGGCACCCCTGGGATCGTAAAGTGCCGCCAGCAGGGCGATCGCCCGGAGGGTTCCGTCCGAGGCCACCCTGGCGGAGAACGGCGCTTCCTCCCGAGTCAGCACTTCCACCTGCCGCTGTCGGCGGGCCTCGTCCTCAGCAAGGCGAACCCGGATGACACCCGGGATGACGGCGGCCAAGTCAGCGGACAGGTCGTTCAGCGCCCCTTCCGGCCTGTCGTCACTGCCGGTCTCATCCGCCAACCGCCGCAGCGTGTTGGCCAGGTGACCTCCGTTAGCCGCGAGGCCATCGGGGTCGTCGTAGGAATCAGGGGCACGGAGCGCGCTGGGATCCAGGTGCAGCAGACGCCACGACTGCATCTCCCGCTTGAGCGCGTACAGCAGGGGGAAGTCGGTGGCCGTGGTCAGGCTGGACAAGACTGTGGCGGTGGCAGCCGTCGCAGGAAGCCGACGCTTGCGCCCCTGATTGCCCTGCTGCCTGATGCTGAAGACCGGCCTGTTCTGCTCGTCCTGCTCCGTCTCCAACGGATCGGCACCGGTGCGGTAGGCCGCCAACCGCTTACGCTGCTCGGCGTCGAACCGGGCGACCCAGGTGTCGTCCGCCCGGCGGATTCTCCGAACCGCCTCACGGACGACATACGGCCGCTGCGTCCCGCTGTGGCCGGTCGACCTGAGTTCAAGCGTCAGCTCATAGCGAAGCCGCGAGTGGTTGACCTCGGCCGTGTCACCAAACGCATCGGTAACCGATCTGTCGAGCAGCACTTCCACGGCAAACGACATCACCTCGACCGAGGATCCGTCGGTGTGCTTGTGAAACAGATCCACGATGTCGCCACGCATGTGTTGGGCGGCCTCAAGAACCGGGTCGCCGGCCAGCCGACCGAGGAACTGAATGGCGTCGAACAAGTTCGACTTGCCTGCCGCATTCCGGCCGATGATCACAAGGAAGGGCGGGATGTCCAACGAGAAATCACGGAAAGACTTGAACCCGTCAATCTCGATCCGCGTCAGCATCCCGCCCGCCCTCAGAGCGCCGGCGGGGTGAACGTGCCGACTGCGGACTCCAACGCGGCGGCGACCCGGTACATCCGGTCGTCGGCCATCGTCGGGGCCATCACCTGCAGACCGACCGGCAGCCCCTCGGAGAGCCCACAGGGCACCGAGATGCCCGGCCCGCCGTACAGGTTCGTCGGAATCGTGTACAGGTCGGCCAGGTACATCTGGTACGGGTCGGCGGTCCGCGCGCCCATCGGGAACGCCACCGACGGGGTGGTCGGCGAGATCAGCGCGTCGACCCGCTCGAACGCGGCGGTGAAGTCCCGGGTGATGAGCGTCCGCACCTTCTGCGCCTGCCCGTAGTACGCGTCGTAGTAACCCGACGACAGCGCGTACGTGCCGATCATGATGCGGCGCTTGACCTCAGGGCCGAAGCCGGCCTCCCGGGTCAGCGACATGACCTCCTCCAACGACCGGTTGCCGTCGTCGCCGACCCGCAGGCCGAACCGGACACCGTCGAACCGGGCCAGGTTGGAGGAGCACTCGCTCGGGGCGATCAGGTAGTACGCCGGCAGGGCGTACGCGAACGTCGGGCAGGACACCTCGACGACCTCGGCACCCATCTTGGTCAGCGCGTCCACCGACTCACGGAACGCGGCCATCACACCCGGCTCGGCGCCCTCGCCCACGAACTCGCTCACGATGCCGAGCCGCACACCGGTCAGGTCACCGGTAGCGCCGAGCTTCGCCGCCGCCACCACGTCCGGCACCGGCTGCGGAATCGAGGTGGAGTCGCGCGGGTCGTGCCCGCCGATCACCTGGTGCAGCAGGGCCGCGTCGAGCACCGTACGGGCACACGGGCCGGGGGTGTCGAGCGACGAGGAGAAGGCCACCAGCCCGTAACGGGAGGTGCCGCCGTAGGTGGGCTTGGCGCCCACGGTGCCGGTGACCGCGCCGGGCTGACGGATCGAGCCGCCGGTGTCCGAGCCGATCGCCAGCGGCGCCTCGTACGCGGCCAGCGCGGCGGCGCTGCCACCACCCGAACCACCCGGGATCCGGCTCAGGTCCCACGGGTTGTGCGTCGGGCCGTACGCCGAGTATTCGGTGGAGGAGCCCATCGCGAACTCGTCCATGTTGGTCTTGCCGAGCATCACGGTGCCGGCCTCCCGCAGCCGCTGCACGATCGTCGCGTCGTACGGCGGGCGCCAGCCCTCCAGGATCTTCGACCCCACGGTGGTCGGTACACCCCGGGTGGCGAGCACGTCCTTGACCGCGACCGGCACACCCGCGAGCGGGCCCAGCTCCTCGCCGGCGGCCCGGCGCTCGTCCACCGCGCGGGCCGCGGCGAGCGCGCCCTCGGTGTCGACGTGCAGGAAGGCGTGCACCCGGTCGTCGACCGCGGCGATCCGATCCAGGTGCGCCTGGGTCACCTCGACGGCGGAGGTCTCGCCTCCGGCGACCAGGCTCGCGATCTCCGTCGCGGTCATTCTGGTCAGATCGCTCTTGCCGGTCAGCTCGCTCATGAGGCCACATCCTCGGTCAGGATCCGCGGTACGCGGAACCGCTGGTCCTCGGCGTCGGGCGCGCCCGACAGCGCTTCCTCCGGGGTCAGGCACGGCGTGACGACGTCCTCGCGGAAGATGTTGGTCAGCGGCACCGAGTGCGAGGTCGGCGGGATGTCCGCGGCGGCGACCTCGCCGACCTGGGCGACCGCCTGGAGGATCACGTCGAGCTGGCCGGCGAACGTGTCCAGCTCCTCCTCGGTGACGGCGAGCCGCGACAGGCGCGCCAGGTGCGCGACCTCCTCGCGGGAGATGGCGGCCATCCGTGCCCCCTTCTGAATTCCTGCTGGTCGGGCGGTGTGCCGGCCGCGCGACAGGTGGAGCGTGACACGCGGTGACCGGAGCGAGTCTATTGTTCCGCTCGGGTGCCGCGTCCCCGACTCCCCCTCCAGCGACCCTCGTGCCGGGTCAGCGGGTGGGACGGCGAGCGACATCCGGCTGCGGGTGCCCGCCGGTCGGGCGGACCGGCCGGTACCGGGCCAGCCAGGTGACCAACTCCTCGGCCGGCATCGGCCGGGCGTAGAACCAGCCCTGAGCGGCGTCGCAGCCGGCGGCGTGCAGCATCCGCCAGGTCCGCTCGTCCTCGACACCCTCGGCCACCACCCGCAGCCCCAGCGCGCCGGCCAGCTCGATCATCGACCGGACGATCGCCGCGTCGTCGGCGTCGTCGGCCATGCCGAGGACGAACGACCGGTCCACCTTCACCTCCGCCAGCGGCAGTCGGCGTAGGTGCTGGAGCGAGGAGTAGCCGGTGCCGAAGTCGTCCAACGCGATGGCCACCCCGATCCGGTGCAGCCGGGAGATGGTGGCCAGCACCCGACGCGGATCGGCCATCAACGCGCCCTCGGTGATCTCGACCTGAAGCCGCTCGGCCGGAACCCCGTGGCGGGCCAGCCGGTCGGCGATCTGGTCGGCGATCTCGCCGGTGTGCAGGTCACGCACGCTCACGTTCAGCGCGGCACGCAGGCCGATGCCGGCCGCCGACCACCTGGCGAGCTGCTCCACCACGTCGTCGACGACACGACGGGTGAGCAGTCGCATCACGGCGCTCTGCTCGGCGACCCGGATGAGTTCCTCCGGGTCGACCATGCCCCGCCGGGGGTGCCGCCACCGCAGCAGTGCCTCCACGCCGACCACCTCGCCGGTCGCGATGGCGATCTGCGGCTGGTAGTACATGGTGATTTCCCCGGCGTCGTCGGCCGGCTCGTCGTCCGCGTGGGCCCACCCGGTCGGTTCGAGTGGCTGCCCAGGCGTACCCGGCCCGACGTCCCGCCGAGCCCCGCTGCGCCCCTTGCCCACCGCGCTCCCGTTCGGGGACCGCCCACCGATCCCGCCGCCGGCGCGCCGCTCCCGGACCGGGCCGGAACGGGTGCCGGCGACAGTGGCACGGGTGTTGCGGCCCCGGATCGGGTCGGCTCCGGTGGCGATCCGGTTGATCAGCTCATCGGAGTGCACCAGCTCGGCGTCGGCGCGCCGACGGCGTGCCCACCACCGGGCAGGTCCCGGCCGTGCTGTGGCGACCGCCGACGCCGGGCCCGCCGCTGCTGCGGACCGGTCCGACGCCGCGGTGGGCAGCGCGCTCTCGGCCGGGGCGCCGGTGGGCAGCGCCGCCCCGTCACCGCCGCGCACCTCCCCCGACGCGACAAGGGGTACGTCGGCCGTCCGCTCGGCGTGGCTCGGCACGCCGTGCCGGCCGTTCCCGTCCGGCGCCGCACCCTCGCCCTGGCCCTGCACTGCCGACTCGGCGTCGGCGTCGGCCTCGAACGGCCCCTCGGTCGAGGGGCTGGCCTCCAGTACGCGGCGCAGGTCGGCGAGGAGACCGAGTCGCTCGGCGGAGTTGTGGTCGGACTCCGGGGCGTACACGGCCACCGTGTCGTTGCGGTGTTTGGCGTCGTACATCGCGACGTCGGCGTGGCGCATCAGAGTGGCGAAGTCCTCGCCGTGCTCCGGGAAGAGGGCGATCCCGATCGACCCGCCCACGTCCAACGGCAACCCGTCGAGCGGCACCGGCTCGGCCAGCGCCTGGACCACCCGGTCGGCCAACTCCCGCGCCTGACCGACGTCGGTCAGCCCGGTCATCACGATGGCGAACTCGTCACCGCCCAGCCGGGCGATCATCTGTGGCCGGGGCTGCATGTCGGTGAGCCGGGCGCTGACCTCGACCAGGAGCCGGTCGCCCACGGCGTGCCCGAGGGCGTCGTTGACGTTCTTGAAACGGTCCAGGTCGATCAGCAGGAGCGCGAGCTGCCCGTCGGGTTCACCACGGGCGGTCCGCTCGGCATGCAGGTGCACCTGTTCGGCCACCTCGGCCAGCAGGGCCTTGCGGTTGGGCAGCCCGGTCAGCGGGTCGGCGGCGGCAAGGTGCTGCTGTTCGTTTGTCAACCGTGCCATCCGGTAGACGGCGAAGAGCGGCACCAGCACCAGCGGGATCAGTGCGGCGCTGACCCGCGCCGCCGCGACCAGCACCGGGGCGAGCAGCAGCAGTGAGCCGGTGGAGAGCAACTCGAAGCCGAGGCCCTGGCGGACGGTGGGCCACCAACGGTCCCCGAACCGCAGCCGCACCGCCCAGCTGACCAGCCCGTAGTTGACGACGAACCAGGCCAGCGCGGCACCGCCGACGGCGGCCACGTCGGTCCAGTGCAACCGCCCACCGGAGAAGATGGTGCCCGAGCCGAGCTGGATCACCCCGTACGCGGCGGCGAGGGCGCACGCGTACTGGCCGACGTTGAACGCCGTGCGCCACGCGGCGTGCCGCATCCGCCAACCCGAGACGACGACACCCACCGCCTGCACCACCACAGCCGGGCCGAGACCCCAGCCGAGCAGGATCGCGAAGGTGAAGCAGGTGGACGGGAAGACCGCCGACGTCTGCCGGCGCCCCGGTGGCACGAACGGGCGCGCGTCGCAGACCACGGCGAGCGCGGCCATCGTCCAGAACGCCACCGGCAACTCGGACAACTCGCCGGGGAGCGTCGCGAGTGGAACGGCGGCGGTCAGCGCGGCGACCGCCAGGATGCCGGCGACGAAGGCGGCGAACGGTGCGACCCGTCCCGCAGGCAGCGAGTTGCGTGGGTCGGCGACCTCCACCACACCTCCCGACCGACCATCGGCGTGCCGGTGCGCGCGCCGTGACCCAATGAAACGCCCTCGGCCCCCAGTTTCCCGGTATGACAGTCACGAATCGGTCGTAGTCGTAATTAAGTTGGTATACGCGGCCAGTCGCCGCGGAAGCTGTCGGCGGGGTCAACCGCCGAGCTGAGCGACCTCCCGGGCGGCGTCCGGGCCCGCGTCCAGCAGGAGCCGGAACCCGTCCTCGTCGAGCACCGGCACCTTGAGACTGGCGGCCTTGTCGGCCTTCGACCCGGGGTTGTCCCCCACCACCACGAAGCTCGTCTTCTTGGAGACCGACCCGCTGACCTTGCCGCCCCGGCTCTGCACGGCCTCGGCGGCCTGGTCACGCGAATAGCCGGCAAGGGTGCCGGTCACCACCACCGTCAACCCCTCCAACGGGCGAGGCCCCTCGTCGACCGCCTCCTCGGCCATCCGTACGCCGGCCTCGGCCCACTTGCGGACCACCTCGCGGTGCCAGTCCACAGCGAACCACTCCCGGATGCTGGCAGCGATGGTCGGCCCGACCCCGTCGACGGAGGACAGTTCCTCCTCGGTGGCCGCGTCGATGGCGTCCATCGAGCGGAAGTGCCGGGCGAGCGCCTGGGCCGCGGTCGGGCCGACGTGCCGGATGGAGAGCGCCACCAGCACCCGCCACAGGTCCCGTTCCCGGGCGACCGCGAGATTGTCCAGCAACTTGGTGGCGTTGCTGCCCAGGCTGCCGTCCTTGTTGACGAAGAAGGGCGACCGGGACAACTGCTCGGCGTCGAGTTGGAAGAGGTCGCCCTCGTTGGTGATGATCTGCCCGTCCAGCAGCGCGGCGGCACTCTTCATACCGAGCGCCTCAATGTCGAGCACCTTGCGGCTCGCCAGGTAGAAGACCCGCTCGCGGATCTGCCCCGGGCAGGTCCGCGCGTTGGGGCAGCGGATGTCGACATCGCTCTCCTTGGCAGGGGCGAGTGGCGTGCCGCAGGACGGACAGGTGGTGGGCATCACGAACGGGCGCGCGTCAGCGGGACGCAGGTCGACCACCGGGCCGAGCACCTCGGGGATCACATCGCCCGCTTTGCGCAACACCACCGTGTCGCCGATCAACACGCCCTTGCGTTTCACCTCGCGGGCGTTGTGCAGAGTGGCCTGGGCGACCGTCGAGCCCGCCACGTGCACCGGCTCCAGCACCGCGAACGGGGTGACCCTCCCGGTGCGTCCGACACCGACCTCGATGTCGAGCAGCTTCGTGGTGACCTCCTCCGGCGGGTACTTGAAGGCGATCGCCCAGCGCGGGGCACGACTGGTCGACCCGAGCCGGCCCTGGATGGAGACCGGATCGACCTTGACCACCACGCCGTCGATCTCATGCTCGACGTCGTGCCGGTGCTCGGCGTAGTAGGCGATGAACTCCGCCACGCCGGCCAGGTCCGGGACGACCCGCCACCGGTCGCTGGTCGGCAACCCCCACGACTTCAGTGCGGCGTACGACTCGGACTGCGCCGTGGGCTGGAACCCACGGCGGGCGCCGATGCCGTGCACCACCAGGCGCAGCGGCCGGGTGGCGGTGACCCGTGGATCCTTCTGTCGCAGGCTGCCGGCGGCTGCGTTGCGGGGGTTGGCGAAGGGAGCCTTGCCCTGCTCGACCAGACCCGCGTTGAGATCGGCGAACGCGGCGATCGGGAAGTAGATCTCGCCTCGGACCTCCACCAACTCGGGAACGTCCGGGAATTCGGCGGACGGGACGAGCTGGCTGGGCACGTCCCGGATGCTGCGCACGTTCGCCGTGACGTCCTCACCGGTACGCCCGTCGCCTCGGGTGGCGGCCCGGACCAGCCGGCCGTTCTCGTAGGTCAGGTTGATCGCCAGCCCGTCGACCTTCAGCTCGCACAGGTAGGGCACCGGGCCGCCCGCGTCCCGTTCGACCCGCTCGGCCCAGGCCGCCAATTCCTCGTCGGCGAAGGCGTTGTCGAGCGAGAACATCCGTTCGGCGTGGGTGACCGCTGTGAAGTCGGTGGAGAACGTGCCACCCACCCGCTGGGTCGGCGAGTCGGGCGTGCGCAGCGCCGGAAACTCCTCCTCCAGTGCCTCCAGCTCGCGCAACTGCCTGTCGAAATCGGCGTCGGGGATGGTCGGCGCGTCCAGCACGTAGTAGCGGTACTGGTGTTCGGTCAACTCCTGACTGAGCACGGCATGCCGTTCCCGGGCCTGCGGCGTCGGCTCAGCCCCGGCCGCCGCCTCCTGCGCCGGGCTGACCTGCTGACCGATCTGTTCCTCGGACACACCGCCACCTTCGGACACGCCTGCGACCTCCCTGATCACGCTACTCCGGCACCGTATCGGGCCGGTGGGACAATCCGCCGCCCGCCCGCGCCCGAAGCGACCCCGCCCTCACCCGCCTGCCTTGATCACTTGATGCTGGGTAGCTCGACACCGGCGCGTCAGACAGAGTGACTCTTCGTCAACCCCGCCCTGCCCCGCCGATCGTGGAGTAGTGGTGGGCGACAAAGCGCCTCAATCGCGCCAAAACAGGCACCACAAGTCCATGATCGACGAAGCCGGACCGCCCTCCTCCGCGATCTTGCGTTTCCTGTCGCGACATTAGGTGGAATTACGCGCATAACGGCGACCGAAAGTGCAAGATCGGCGCGGCGGGTCCTTCGGCCACCAACCGGGCCGCCGACCCAACGGTGCTACTCAGCATCAAGTGATCGAGGGTGACGGTGGGGTGGCTCGGGGCGGCGAGGCGGCTGCGGTGTGGTTGGCGAGCGGCACCGGCGGCGGCGTGCAAGGATCGCCGGACGGCGCGACCGGCGGGTCGCCGGGACGCGGAGGTACTGATGCCCGAGGCACTGCTCTGGGCGGTGGCGATCCTGCTGGCCGTGGCCACCGGCTGGGCGTGGAACAGTTGGCGGCACCGGGTGGCCAACCGGCGTCCGGGTACCAGGCCGGGTCGGGGCGGCACCGGTGGCCGTCGTTCCACCCCGCCGCGGCCCCGTGGCGCCGAACGGCCGTCCACCAAACCCCGCTCGCGCGACACCGACCGGCACGGCGACGCCCCGGCGCCCGGCGAGATCTGGTGGGCCGACGTGCCGTACGCCGACGGCAGCGGGTCGAAGGTGCGTCCGTGCCTGGTGCTGCGCGCCGACTCCCGGGGCGCCGACGTCCTGAAGATCACCAGCCAGGACAAGAGCGACCGGGACGACCACGTGCGGATTCCCACCCGGGACTGGGACCCGGGCGCGGAGCACGACAGTTACCTCAGCCTCACCGAGCCGATCCGACTCAGCTCGGGCGCCTTCGCCGACCACGCCGGCCGCTGCGACGCCGACCTGTGGCGGAAGGTCCGCAGCCTGCGCCACCTCCCCACCTCCTGACCACCCCTCGTGGCCGCTCATCGGTCATGATCCACTCGGGTTCCTGAAAGTCGCGGTGTCCTGAGCTCCCGGATGCCCCGGTCTACAGAAACCCGAGCCGAGCCGGGCCGGATCAGTCCCAGATCGCGCCGAGCGTGGCCAACTGGTCCGCGTACTCGATGCGGTTGGCCCATTCGCGCGGCCAGGCGGTCATGCCGACGGCCGCGCCCACGAACGCGCCGGCCAGGGCGGCGATCGAGTCGGAGTCGCCGGCGGTGGTCGCGCCCCGGGCCAGCGCCGCGACCGGGTCGTCGGCGTGCCGTACGGCGCAGAGCAGCGCGGTGGCCAGCGCCTCCTCGGCCACCCAGCCCTCCCCGGTGGCCCGACACGGGTCACCACCGTCGTCGGGTTGCGCCAGGGTTCTGGTCAGTCGGCCCAGCACCGCCAGGCACTCGTCCCAGCCCTGGACGATGAACTCCTGCGGAGAACCGGAACCGGCGCGCTGCCAGAGGTCACCCAGCCACCGCTCGGAGTAGAGCCGGCGCTGGGACAGGGCCCGCTCGGTGAGCACCGCGGGAAGGTCGGGCAGCGGAACGCCCGCACGCAGCACGAAGACCGCGTACGCGGTGAGTTCGCTGGCGGCCAGCCCGGTCGGGTGGCCGTGGGTCAGCCCGGCCTGCAACTGGGCCAACCCGGCGAGCGTGTCGAGGTCCACGTCGAGCAACCCGACCGGGGTGGCCCGCATGTTCGCCCCACAGCCCTTCGAGCCGACCACCGTCGCCTCCTGCCAGCGCACCCCACGGCTCAGCTCGGCGCAGGCGCGCAGGCAGGTCATGCCCGGGGCGCGGTTGTTGTCCGGGCTGACCGCCCAGGCCAGGAAGCGTCGCCGCAGCAGTGGCTCCACCGCCTCCGGCGTGAACGACGGCGCCTCGTGCAGCGCCCAACCCACCGCCAGTGCCATCTGGGTGTCGTCGGTGACCAGTGCCGGCTCGCCGGACAGCTCCCGTGGACCGGTCGGGCCGTACCGGCGCTCGATCTCGGCGACGGTCAGGAACTCGGTCGGCTTGCCCAACGCGTCACCGTAGGCGAGGCCGAAGAGCGAACCGGAGGCGCGAAGCGCAGGGGTGTGGATCACGGCGGCCATGATGCCTGGCCGCCGCAACCCACGGCCGGGTCAGTCCCAGCAGAGGCAGAACGGGTGGCCGGCCGGATCGGCGTAGACCCGGAAGCCCTCACCCTCACCTGGCAGCCGCCGTGCACCCAGCGCGAGCACCGCCTTCTCGGCGGCCTCGATGTCGTCCACCGTCACGTCGAGGTGGAACTGCTGTGGGCGCTCAGGATCCGGCCAGGCCGGTGGGCGCAGGTTGAGCGCCTGTTGAAAGGCGAGGCGTGGCTGGTGACCGGGCGGGCCGCCCAGCACCACCCAGTCGTCATCGGAGTCGCCCTCGGCGAGCGGCACGCCGAGCATCTCGGCGTAGAACGCCGCCAACGCCCGCGGATCCGGGCAGTCGATCACCACTGAACGCAGCTGTCCAATCATGACCGTCATCCTGCCCACCGGGTACGACAGGAAACCTCAGTCCTCGGCGAGGCGCCGGCCGGCGTCCCGGCACGCGGCGAGCACCGCCCGCGCGTACTCCGGGGTGGCGCCGGCGAGGCCGCAGGCCGGGGTGACCACCACCTGCTCGGCGAGTTGGCGACGAGGGAAGCCGAGGCGGTCCCAGACCTGGCGTACCCGATCGGCGATCTGCGCGGAGGTCGGCGCGCCACCGGCCGACGGCGGCCGGGTCGGCGCGACCCCGGCCAGCAACCCGAGGCCGGCGTCGATCGCCTCGCCCAGCGGGTCGAGCTTGGTGACCAGGTCCAGGTCGAGGGCGACAGCGACGGCGCCGGTGGAGCGGATCAGCTCCAGCGGCACCTCCGGGGCGCAGCAGTGCACCAGGGTCGGCACGCCGACCGCCTCGACGACGGTGCGCAGCAGCGCGGCGGCGTCCACCGAGTCGACCGCCCGGTACGCGCCCAGACCGCTCTCGGTCGGCACCCGCCCGGCCAGCACTGTCGGCAGTGACGGCTCGTCCAGTTGCAGCAGCACCGATGCCTGGGGCAGTCGGCGGGCGACCGCCGCGACGTGCGCGCGCAGCCCTTCGGCGAGGGAGCCGGTCAGGTCGCGGACCGCGCCGGGATCGCGCAGCATTCGGCCACCGATCGGCAACTCCAGGGAGGCGGCCAGCGTGAGCGGGCCGGCGGCCTGCACCTTGATCGGCCCGGCGTACCCCTCGGCCTGCTCGGCGAGCTGGTCCAGGTCGCGTTCCATCAGGTCGCGGGCCCGGCGCAGGTCGCGGCCCGGGCGTGGGGCGACCCGCCACCGCCCCGCGTACACCTCGACGGGCAGCTCGACGAGCAGCCCGGCGGACCGGCCGATCATGTCCGCTCCGGGGCCACGGGCCGGCAACTCGGGCAGGTGGGGCAGCTCGGGAAGCTCACCGAGGACCACCCGCTGAGCCTCGCCGATGTCGGTGCCGAGCAGCGAACCAATTCCGGTTGCCGCGCCGGCCGGCCAGGGCCACGCCTGATCTGTCACGGGCGAAGGCTATCCCGCGAACACCCGGGCCGTGCGGTCAGCCGGTGATGGTCGCGGAGCCGAGGACCACGTCGCCGGCCGGGTCCGGTCGGTACGCCACCACGGCCTGACCGGCGGCGACGCCGCGTACCGGTCGGCGCAGCTCGGCGTGCAGCCGGTCACCGTCGAGGGCAACTGTCGCCGGCACCACGTCGCCGTGCGCGCGCAACTGCACCTCGCACTCGACCGGGGCGTCCGGACGGGCGCCGCCGGTCCAGACCGGACGTACGGCGTGCACGTCGGACACGTCCAGGGCCTCGGCCGGGCCCACAGTCACCGTGTTGGTCTTCGGCGTGATGGAGAGCACGTAGCGTGGCCGGCCGTCCGGGGCGGGCCGGTCCAGGTGCAGCCCGCGTCGCTGCCCCACCGTGTACGCGTACGCGCCGCTGTGACTGCCGACCACCGCGCCGGTGGAGGCGTCCACCACCTCGCCGGGCGCCTCACCGAGCCGGCCGGCCAGGAAGCCGCGGGTGTCGCCGTCGGCGATGAAGCAGATGTCGTGTGAGTCCGGCTTGTCGGCCACGGCCAGGCCACGCTCGGCGGCCTCGGCGCGGACCTGCGCCTTGGTCGAGTCACCGAGCGGGAAGATCGACCGGTCGAGCTGCTCACGGGTGAGCACGGCGAGCACGTACGACTGGTCCTTGGCCAGGTCGACACTGCGCCGCAGCAGCCCGTCCGCGCCGAGGCGGGCGTGGTGCCCGGTCACCACCGCGTCGAAGCCGAGGGCCACCGCCCGGTCCAGAACCGCCGCGAACTTGATCTTCTCGTTGCAGCGCAGGCAGGGATTCGGCGTACGACCGGCGGCGTACTCGGCGACGAAGTCGTCGACCACGTCCTCGTGGAAGCGGTCGGCCATATCCCACACGTAGAACGGGATGCCGATCACGTCGGCCGCCCGCCGGGCGTCCCGGGAATCCTCCAGGGTGCAGCAACCGCGCGCGCCGGTCCGATAGGTCTGTGGGTTGCGGGCCAGCGCCAGGTGCACGCCTGTCACGTCGTACCCGGCCGCCACCGCTCGCGCCGCCGCCACCGCCGAGTCAACCCCACCCGACATCGCCGCCAGAACCCTCACCGACCCACTCCCCTTCCCCGTCCCCACCACAACCCTATCCACCAGCCCCGAGAACCCCCTGAACCCGTGCCCGCCCCGCCCACGAACCTTCGCGATCTTGCAGTTTCTGCGCCGACATATGCCACGCAAGGCGCGAAAGGCCAACCGAAAGCGCAAGATCGCGGGGGTTGGGCCCGGGTCAGCGGGGGGTGCGGAGGGCGGCGGCCCGACGGGCTCGGTCGACAGCTGCCGGCAGGGCCGCGATGAGGGCGTCGATGTCGGCCTGGGTGCTGGTGTGCCCCAGGGTGAAGCGCAGCGAGGAGCGGGCGCGGTCGTCGTCGGCACCCATCGCCAGCAGCACGTGCGAGGGCTGGGCCACGCCGGCCGAGCAGGCGGAGCCGGTCGAGCAGGCGATCCCCTGCGCGTCGAGCAGGAGCAGCAGCGCGTCACCCTCGCAGCCGGGGAAGGAGAAGTGCGCGTTGCCGGGCAGCCGATCGGTCGGGTCACCGTTGTAGATCACCTCGGGCACCGCCTGGCGGACCCGCTCGATCAGGTCGTCGCGGAGCGCGGCCACCCGGGCCGCGTACTCCTGCTGGCCCTTCACTGCCGTCTCCACGGCGACCGCGAAGGCGACGATGCCGGCGGTGTCCAGGGTGCCGGAGCGGATGTCGCGTTCCTGGCCGCCGCCGTGCAGCAGCGGCGTGGCCGGCACGTCCCGGGCGAGCAGCAACGCGCCCACCCCGGTCGGGCCGCCCAACTTGTGCCCGGTGACGGTCAGCGCGGCGACCCCGCTGGCGCCGAAGTCGACGGGCACCTGACCGACCGCCTGGATGGCGTCGGTGTGGAAGGGCACACCGTGCTCGGCGGCGACGGCGGCCAACTCGGCCACCGGCTGGACGGTGCCCACCTCGTTGTTCGCCCACATGGCGGTGACCACTGCCACCTGGTCGGCGTGCGCGGCCAACTCGGCGCGCAGGGTCTGCGGGTCGAGCCGACCGACGGCGTCCACCGGCAGCCAGCCGACCTCGGCGCCCTCGTGCTGGGACAGCCAGTCGACGGCGTCCAGCACCGCGTGGTGCTCGACGGCGCTGGAGACCACCCGGCGGCGGTCGGGCCGGGCTGATCGGCGGGCCCAGAAGATGCCCTTGACCGCGAGGTTGTCGCTCTCCGTGCCACCACCGGTGAAGATCACCTCAGAGGGCCGGGCGCCCAACACCGCGGCCACCTGTTCGCGTGACTCTTCGACCCGGCGGCGGGCACGGCGGCCCGCCGCGTGCAGGGAGGACGCGTTGCCGACCTCGCGGGCGGTAGCGACGTACGCCTCCAGTGCCTCATCGAGCATGGGAGTCGTCGCCGCGTGATCCAGGTAAGCCATCGCCGTTCAGCGTACGGCCGACACCTTGGGGACCGGATGCCGGAGGGGACTGCGCGCATCGGGCCGGGGCGGAACTCCACCCCGGCCCGATGCGCGTGGACCCGGTCAGGCGGGCACCGCGGTGACGACGATGTTGTCGCGGTACCTGCGCGCCTTGGCGTCGAACGGCCCACCACAGGTGATCAGGGTCAGCCGCGGCTTGCCGTCGCGGGCGAAGTACCGGTCCAGTGGGATCTTGGTCTTGGCGTACTCCTCCCGGGCGACGACCCGGTAGCGCCGCGCCTCGCCGTCGCTGCCGGTCGCTGTCAACGTGTCGCCCTGGTCCAGCTCACGCAGCCGGAAGAACGCCCCCTTGCCCTGCTTGGCGCTGTCCACGTGACCGGCGATGACGACCGAGCCGACCTCCGCCTCCAGGCCGGGGCCGTACCGGTACCAGCCGATCTGGTCGACGCTCGGCGGCACCTCGAACTCGTTGGTCCGCTCGTTGATGCCGACCGCGTTGACGGTGGCGGTGACGCCGATCGCCGGGATCAGCAGCCGCACCGGCGGGATGATCTTCGGGCCGGCGGGCAGTTCACCAGCGGTGACCGGCACAGACGGGGCACTGGCGGCGGTCGGTGCGGGGCTGGCCAGCGTGCTCGCCTCCTCGGCCCCCACCGTCCCGGCCGGCTGGTTGGCGCACGCCACCAGGGCGGCGGCGGTGAGCGCGGCAACGCCGGCGGCCAGGGCCGCCAGCGCGCCGCGATTGCGCACCGTCACGTGCGGCCCGTCCGCGCGGTCGCCATCCGCACCCCACCACCAAGCAGCAGGAGTACGCCGGCACCGGTGAGCACGTACCACCAGGTGTCCACGCCCGTGCCGGCCTGGCCGCCGTCACCGCTGGGCACGCCGCCCGGTGCGGAGTGCAGGCCGGTGATGGTCTGGGCCACCACGTCGAGGGTCTTGCCCTCGGCGGAGCCGATCGCGTAGACGATCGTGGCGGTGCCCTCCTTGAGGTTGAGATCCGCCGGGCCGATGGCCACGGTGTCGGTGCCGGCCAGCACCACGTCCGCCTTCACCTCGCCCGCGTCGACGTCGCCCTTGGCCTCGTTCGGGTTGGTGAGGTCCTCGAAGACCGGGGTGCCACCGGCGCGCACGTCGACCGCCGGGGCAGCGGCGGTGTGCCGGACGATCAGCCGCGCCTTGCCGGCGTCGACCTTCGAGACGTCGTTCACGAACGGGGTGATCTTCGGCTGGCCGGTGGCGTCGAGGTGGGCCGCGATGCTGATGTTCGCACCGCCCGGCACCGCTGCGTCGTCGACAGTGAGGATCGCGCTGCCGATCGGCTCGCCCGGCTTGGTGAGCGCGATGTCGTAGTCGCCCTCCTCCAGGTTCAGCGGGCCGGCGACGTCGCCGGGCTTGAAGTTGTCCAGCGTCTTCTTGCCGTTGACGTAGACGTCGACCGGGGTGTCCGGGATGCCGTGCACGATGGAGACCTTCGACGTGGCGGCGTACGCGGGGCCGGCGGTGAGGGCGCCGACGCCGGCGAAGGCCAGCGCGGCGACCGCGCCGCCCGCGGCGACCCGACGGAAGTACGAGAGCTGCATGTCTGCCTCCTGATATTTGGTGCTGATTCGTCAGGCCTGGCTTGCAGAACGGGTTACGCCGGCTGTCGGACGGGTGGATGCGCGCCGCAGGCACTTTTCTTTTCCGGCCCCGACCGCATCCGGAACGGGGTCGGGAGACGAAGAGCTGGTGAGATGACATCGACCGGGGAAGTGGGGCGGGGACTGTGGCAGCTACAGTCGGGCATGCCCCATCGAAGGCGAGCCGCCCGATGACGGCGCTACGACAGGAACCGGACCCTCCGGTGGACGACCTCGACCGCAGGTTCCGCGACGGCGACGACGTGGCGCTCCGCGAGGCGTACGACCGCTACGGTCGTGCCGTGCTCCACCTGGCCACGTCCATGCTGGCGAACCGCAGCGACGCCGAGGACGTCACCCAGGCGACGTTCGTCGCCGCCTGGCTGGGTCGCGACACGTTCGACCCGGCCAAGGGGTCGCTGATCGGTTGGTTGCTCGGCATCGGCCGGCGGAAGGTGATCGACCGGATGCGCGCCTCGGCCCGGGAGAGCCGGGTGGTGGAGACGGTCCGACAGCTGCCCGAGCCGGCGCAGACCCAACCGGACCCGGACCGCGTGGTGGACCGGTTGGTGATCGCCGACGAGCTGGCTCGTCTCCCGGACGACCAGCGACGAATGCTGGAGCTGGCCTTCTACGACGACCTGACACACCAGCAGATAGCCACTGTGACCGGCGTGCCGTTGGGCACCGTGAAGAGTCACATCCGACGCGGCATGGCGAGCTTGAAACGCAGATGGGAGGTGGACGGTGCAGCACCTGGACCACGACCGGCTGGTATTTCTGGCACTCGGTGAGAGCGAGGCGGACGACGGGGAGAGCACCCACCTCGGCACCTGCGCGCTCTGCCGCGCGGAGGTCGCGAGCCTTCGACAGGTGGCGGGGCTCGGCACCGAGACGCAGGGCCTGGCTGACCTGCCCGACCCGCCGGAGCACGTCTGGCAGGGCATCGAAGCCCAGGTCAGGGCCGCGGAGGCCGGGCCGTTGCTGACCGAGACCCGTCGACACCGGGTGCCCGAGCAGGCCGACCCCACGACCGCCGAGCAGGCCGAGACAACGACGGCCGAGCAGACCTTCGGCGCGGCGGCCGAGTCGACGGTGACCCGACTGGACCCGGCGCGGCAATCCCGCCGAGGTCGCGGCTGGTCCGGTTGGGTGGCCACCGCGGTGACCGCGGCCGCCGCCGCGGCGGTCGGCGTCGTGGGCACCGTCTCGGTGCTCCGACCGGACGATCCGACGCCCACCCCGCCGCCGGTGGTGGTGGCGAGCGCGCCGCTGGCGGCGTACGGGTCGACCCCGCCGACGGCCAAGGGTGACGCCCGGGTTCTGAAGGACGGCCAACTACATCTGCAGGTGGCGAATCTCCCGAGCGTCGCGGGGTACTACGAGGTCTGGCTCATCAATCCGACGACGATGGAGATGTTCTCGGTCGGCACCCTTGGTGGCGGCTCGGACGCGCTGCTACCCCTGCCCCCGAATGTCGACCTCAAGAGCTACTCGGTGGTCGACGTCTCCGCCGAGCAGTACGACAACAACACCCGCCACTCCGGCGACAGCCTGCTGAGGGGCTCTCTGACGGGCTGATCGGCGGGCCGGCTCAGCTCCCCGGCTCGCCGATCAGCTCCCAACGGCAGTGGCCGCCCGTGCGAACGGGCGGCCACTGACGTATCGCTGGCTTACTTGCGCTTGCGGATCTCCTCGGCGGCCTGCGGGACGATCTTGAACAGGTCGCCCACCACCCCGAAGTCGGCCAGCTCGAAGATCGGCGCCTCGCCGTCCTTGTTGACAGCGACGATGGTCTTCGAGGTCTGCATGCCGGCCCGGTGCTGGATGGCGCCGGAGATGCCGAGGGCGACGTAGAGCTGCGGGGAGACCGTCTTACCGGTCTGGCCCACCTGGAACTGGTGCGGGTAGAAGCCGGAGTCGACGGCCGCGCGGGACGCGCCGACGGCGCCGCCGAGCAGGTCGGCCAGCTCCTCGACCAGCTTGAAGTTGTCGGCGTTGCCGACGCCCCGACCGCCGGAGACGACCACGCCGGCCTCGGTCAGCTCGGGGCGGGAGCCCTTCTGCTCGGCGACCCGCTCGACGACAGTGGCCAGCTTGTCGGTGTCGGTGACCGACACGCTGAGCTGCTCGATCGCCGGGGTGGCCGCCGCCGGGGCGGGGGTGACCGAGTTGGGCCGGACGGTGACCAACGGCAGGCCCTTGGTGACCTTGGACTTGACGATGGTGGAGCCGGCGAAGGCGACCTGGGTCGCGGTGCCGTCGGCGTCCAGGCCGACCACGTCGGTCAGGATGCCGTTGTCGAGCTTGACGGCGAGCCGGGCGGCGATCTCCTTGCCCTCCTGGGCCGACGCCAGCAGCACGGCGGCCGGCTGCACCCGCTTGACCAACTCGGCCAGCACTGTCGCCTTGGGGGCCACCAGGTAGCCGTCGATCTCGTCACCCTCGGCGGCGTAGATCTTCTCCGCGCCGTACTCGCCCAGCTTGCCGCTCAGCGCCTCGGCGGCGCCGGCGCCGCCCAGCACCACAGCGCTCGGGGTGCCCAGCTCACGCGCGAGGGTGAGCATTTCCAGGGTGACCTTCTTGACGCCGAATTCCTTTGTGGCTTCGACGACGACGAGAACCTCGGACATGTCAGACCCCCCTCTCACACGAACTTCTCGGTGGCGAGGAACTCGACCAGCTTGACGCCGCCCTCGCCCTCGTCAGTGATCTTGGCGCCGCCGGAGCGCGGGGGGCGCTTGGTGTGCTCGACGACGGCGCTGGTGGCGCCGTCGAAGCCCACCTCGTCGGCCGCGACCCCGAGTTCGGCCAGCGAGAGCGTCTGCACCGGCTTCTTCTTGGCGGCCATGATGCCCTTGAAGGAGGGGTAGCGCGGCTCGTTGATGGTGTCCCAGACGGAGACCACGGCCGGGGTGGCAGCGGTGACCACCTCGTAGCCCTCCTCGGTCTGCCGCTCGACGGTCAGCGTGGCGCCGTCGACGGTGAGCTTGCGGGCACCGGTGAGCGCCGCGACGCCCAGCCGCTCGGCGATCATGTGCGGCATGACCTGGACCCGACCGTCGGTGGACTCGGCACCGCAGATGACCAGGTCGGCATTGAGCTGACCGAGCGCGGCGGCGAGCACCTTCGAGGTGGCGACGGCGCACGAGCCGTGCAGGGCGTCGTCCAGCACGTGCACGGCTTTGTCCGGGCCCATGGAGAGCGCCTTGCGGATCGACTCGGTCGCCCGGTCCGGACCCATGGTCAGGATGGTGACCTCGCCGCCGTGCGCCTCCTTGATCTTCAGCGCCTCCTCGATGGCGTACTCGTCCATCTCGTTGATCACGTTGTTCGCCGAACCGCGGTCGACGGTGTTGTCGTCATTGCGCAGGTTGCGGTCCGCGCCCGAATCAGGCACCTGCTTGACGAGTACGACGATGTTCATCGCGCTTCGACGACCCTCCTGTGTGGTGTTGCGATTCGCTCGCCCGGTCTGGGGCGCAGCGTCGCGCGTCGGTCGACGCCAGGTCAACCGAGGGCGGTTGTGCAGTTGCCCACGGCGCAATGTTACCTGCCAGTAGGTTGCGCTCCCGCAGCACTCAGAGTGACACAGCTCACCGACGCGTGGCCGGTCAGGCCGGCTCGGCCAACGCGACCCGGATCTGGTCGATGGCCGCCGCCTCGGCGGGCGCCACCCCGTCGTGCGCCCGGGCCACCTGGTCCGCCGCGGCCAACACCAGTTCGCGGTACGCGTCCACGTCCCGTGGGGACTTCTCACGCAGGATCCGCACAGCCTGCCCCAGCGCCGGCAGTACCACCGACTCGATCTCCAGCTGCGAGTCCCGGGGAAGTCGCGGAAGCGGGCCGGTGGTCAGCGCCTCCTTGACCGTGCCACTGGCGTCGGCCAGCGCGCCGGAGGCGGCGATGCTCTCCCGGATCACCCCCAGCACACCGGGGTCGGCGTTGGAGACCAGGAAGACCGCGCCGAAGGCACCCGTCTTGAGGGTCAGCCGCTCCTCGTCCGTCAACCGCTGTTCCATGATCACGGAGTGTAGACGTACGGGGTGGTGGTGGTGATCGGGACGAGACCGAGTCGCTCCAGGATCGGCCGGCTGTCCTCCGAGGCGTCGACCTGCAACAGCGTCCGGCCCCGCTGGTCGGCGAGCCGGGCCCGGTAGGTGACCAGCGCCCGGTAGATGCCCTTGCGACGCCACTGCGGCAGTGTGGACCCACCCCACAGGGTGGCGAAGCCGGTGTTCGGAGCGAAGCGCACCCAGCCGGCGCTCACCACCGTCGCGTCCGCCTCGGCCACCACCACTGTGATCGAGTGCGGGTCGGCGTCGATCTCCTTGGCCAGGCCCCACACCAGGTGCGACCGGTCCTCCTGCCAGACCTCCTCCTCCATGGCGGCGATCCGCTCCAGGTCCTCCCGGGACGTCACCTCACGCAGGCGTACCCCCTCGGGGACGACCGGCAGCGCGGCGGCGAGCGGCGCGACCGGGCCGACCACGACGGTCTCCCGGTCCTCCGGCACGAAGCCGGCCGCCCGCAGCCGGTCCGCCAGGTCCGCCGGTTCGTCGTGCTCGTTGAGCTTCCACTCCGCCGACTCGCCCCGCTCGCTGCACAACCGCACCTGCCGGGCGATCAGCTCGTCCAGCGCGTCGCCGGTCAACCCGCCCAGGTCGCGGTAGGTGATGAAGCCACCGGAGTCGAGCCCGGAGATCCGGACCAGCGGCCCGTCCCGCTCCACCGTCACCCCGGCCGGAACCGGGTCGGGGATCTCCGGACGGAGTTGGTTGTCGTAGGCGGCCCGGAGCGTCTGTACGTCGAGATCAGTCACCGGCCCAGGCTAAGCGGGATGGGAAGCGGATAATCTCCCACTGTGTGGGAGGCGATCAGGCGGTGGTTCGACCCGGCGGAGCTGGGCTCGGTCGGTGAAACACCGGACTACCGCTTCTCCCTGGCCAACGAACGGACCTTCCTCGCCTGGCTGCGCACCGGGTTGGCGCTGGTCGGGGGCGGGTTGGCCGCCGCGCAGTTCCTGCCACCCCTGCCGATGAGCCACCTGCGGGAGGTGATCGCTGTGGCGTTGCTGCTGCTCGGCGCGGCGGTCGCGATCCGCGCGGTGGACCACTGGTCGCGTACCGAGCGGGCCATCCGGCTCGGTCAAGAGCTGCCCGCGTCCCGGTTCCCCGCCGTCCTGGCGCTCGCCGTCGGCGTCGGCGCGTTGCTGCTGGTGGTCGCCGTCCTGATGCGGGCGGTCGGCGAGCAGTGAGCACCGGACGCGACCCGGGGCTGCAACCGGAGCGGACCCGGCTGGCCTGGCGGCGCACCCTGCTCACGGTGACCGTGGTGAGCGTGCTCGCCGTCCGGCTGGCGTCGACCGGCGACGCGACCGGTGCGCTGATCGCCGGCGGCACCGTTCTGGTGTGGGGCGCCCTGCTGGTGCTCTGCTGGCCACGGGGTACCGGAACGGGTCCGGCCCGCACCGGCGGCCGGACACTTCCCCTGGTCACGGTGGGCACTGTGGTGCTGGCGTTACTGGGAGTGCTGCTGGTGCTGCGCGGACTGTGGTGACGCGCGCCGGTGCGTCATCATGGGTGCATGGCCCGGCTTGGCGTACTCCTCTTCCTGGTGCAGATTGTCCTCGCCGTCTGCGCGCTGATCAGCTGTCTCTCCGCCGAGGAGGGCAAGATCCGCGCCCTTCCCCGGATCGCCTGGGTGCTGATCATCTTGTTCTTCCCGCTGGTCGGCTCGATCGCCTGGTTCATCGTCGGCCGGGAGCCCAGCCCCGGCACCCGTAAGGGCTGGCCGGGCGGCACCGGCGGCGGCGAACGGCAGCGCCCTCGGCCGGTGGCCCCCGACGACGACCCGGAGTTCCTGCGCTCCGTCGAGGAACGCGCCCAGCAGCAGGACCAGGAGCTGTTCCAGCGCTGGGAGGAAGACCTGCGGCGGCGCGAGGACGACCTGCGCCGCCGTGACGGTGAGCCGCCGCGCGAGGGCGACCGACCGGAGGTGTGAACGCGCCGCCGGCGCAGGAGCGACGACGGCGGCGGGTGCGACTCAGGCCAGGTTCGACGACCGGGGGTACGCGTCGGTCGGGTCGGTGAGCACGTTCACCAGGTACGGCACTCCGGAGTCGAACGCCCGCTGGAGCGCCGGGCCCAGGTCGGCCGCCTTGGCGACCGTCTCCCCCGCCCCGCCGAGCGCGCTGACCACCGTGTCGTACCGCAGCTCCGGCTGGAGGTCGGCGGCCACGTCGTAGCCGTACATGGCCCGCATCGGGTGCTTCTCCAGCCCCCAGATGCCGTTGTTTCCGACGACGATCACCACCGGCAGCTTCTGGCGGACCAGCGACTCGACGTCCATCAGCGAGAAGCCGGCAGCGCCGTCGCCCATCAGCACGCAGATCTGCCGGTCCGGGTGACTGACCCGGGCGCCCATCGCGTAGCCCATGCCGGTGCCCAGGCAGCCGTACGGGCCCGGGTCCAGCCACGTGCCGGGCTGGGCCGGCTCCAGGTACCGCCCGGCGTACGACACGAAGTCGCCGCCGTCGCCGATGGTGATCGCGTCCGGGGCGAGCGCCCGACGCAGCTCGCCGTAGATCCGGGCCGGGCGGATCGGGTCGGTCTCGGCGGCCATCTCCGCGGCGTCGCGAGCCTTCGCCGCGTCCTCGGCGACGCGCAGGTCAGCGATCCAGTCGGAATGGTCGGCCCGGTCACCGGAGTGATCGGCCAGCGCGGACAGGATCAGGCGCAGGTCACCGGCGGGGGCGGCGGCCGGCTGCACGTGCGTCGCCCGCTGGCTGGGGGCGTCGACGATGTGCACCACCTTGGCGTCACCGAAGTCGCCGAAGCTGAGCCGGAAGTCCAGCGGGGTGCCCACCACCACGACCACGTCGGCGCCGGAGAGCGCGGCCCGACGAGCCTTGGCGAACGCCAGCGGGTGCTCCGGCGGGAGCGAGCCGCGACCCATGCCGTTTGTGAAGACCGGCACCTGCAACGCCTCGGCCGCCTCGCGCAGCGCGGCGACCGCGTCGCCCGCGTACACGTCGGAGCCGGCGATGATGACCGGCCGCTGCGCCCCGGCGATGAGCATCGCCGCGCGGCCGACCTCCTCCGGGTCCGGGGCGATCGGGTCGACACCCGTCACGGTGGGCAAGTCGGCCTCGGCGACCGAGAAGACCGTCTCCAGCGGAAAGTCGAGGAAGGCCGGGCCGCGGTGCGGGGTGAGCGCGGCGTTGAGCGCCGCACCCACCGCACGCGGGATGTCGTCGGTGCTGAACACCGTCTCGGCGTGCTTGGTGACCGGGGCGACCAGCGGCAGGTGGTCCATCTCCTGGAGGCTGCCCGAGCCCCAGCGGAACGCGGGCGCGCGCCCGCCTAGCACCAGCACCGGCGAGGCGTTGAAGAACGCGCTGGTCATGCCGGAGATGCCGTTTGTGACACCGGGCCCGGCGGTGAGCACGGCGAGACCGGGGCGGCGCTGGAGCTTGGCGACCGCCTCGGCGGCGAAGACCGCGGACTGCTCGTGCCGGACGTCGTAGATCGGGAAGTCGGTCTTGTACGCGGCGTCGTAGAGCGGGAAGACGTGCCCGCCGGACAGCGTGAACATCTCCCGTACGCCGTGCGCGCGTAGTGCCGCGAGCGCCAACTCGCCGCCGTGACCCTCGATCCGCTCCGTCATGTCGCTCCCATCGTCCGTGGCCGGGATCACAGGTTACCGGCCAGTCACTTGGCAGTGCGACCGTGGCCCCGGCCAGCAGACGCTGCCGAGGTCAGGGGGCCGTCGGGGCGGGAGGCGACGGATCAGCGGCCGGTGAAGCCCGGCTTGCGCTTCTCGACGAAGGCCGCCATGCCCTCACGCCGGTCGTCGGTGGCGAACAGCGCCGCGAAGAGCTGACTCTCCCAGGCCAGGCCCGAGTTCAAATCCATGTCCAGGCCACCGTCGACCGCCAGCTTCGCCGCGCGCAGCGCCTGCACCGGACCGGTCAGGTACGGAGTGATCAGCGCGACGGCCGTGTCGTACACCTCGGCGGCCGGGGCGACCCGGTCGGCCAGGCCGATGCGCAGCGCCTCCTGCGCGTCCACCATCCGCCCCGACATGATCAGGTCCTTGGCGCGGGCCGGGCCGACCAGGCGGGCCAGCCGCTGGGTGCCGCCCGCACCCGGGATGATGCCCAGCTTGATCTCCGGCTGGCCGAGCTTGGCGTCCTCGGCGACGACCCGCCAGTCACAGGCCAACGCCAGCTCACAGCCGCCGCCGAGGGCGTACCCGGTGATAGCGGCGACCACCGGCTTGGGGATCCGGGCGATCGCGCCGAGCGCGCTGGACAGGTTCGCCGCCCGGTCGGCCATGTCCACGTAGGACATGTCGGCCATCTGCTTGATGTCGGCGCCGGCGGCGAAGACCTTCTCCCCGCCGTACACGATGACGGCGCGGACCTCGGGATCGGCGGTGGCCGCCGTGGCGGCGGCGCGCAACTCCTCCTGGACCTGGGTGTTGAGCGCGTTCATCGGCGGCCGCTCCAGCCGGATCGTGCCGATGCCGTCAGTGGTCTCCAGCCGAACGAACTCGCCCACGCTGCCCTCACTTCCTCGTCGAAGTCGCGTGCCAACCTTACGACCCGGCTCGTTTGGGTAAGTAGTGTGGTGTCAGCCCCGTGGGCGGGAGTCCAGCCATGATCACGTATTACGACGACAGGTCGGTGCAGGTCACCTCCACCACCGTCAGTGTCGACGGTCGCAGCTACAAGCTGGCCGACATCACCATGATCTGGCACCGGCGGGGCACCCGTTCCTGGCGCGTGCTGGTCGGACGGGGTGCGATCGGCGCAGCTCTCGCCGGCCCGCTGGTCGCGGCGGTGCTCGGCATCGGCGTGGCCGTCTGGCTGCACCGCTCACCCACAGTGACGATCGCGATCGTCGGCGCGTCGGTGCTGGTCGGGTTGGCCGTCGGGCCGGTCGCCGACTTCCTCTTCGAACACCTGGACCGCTCGTACGCCCGGGGTAGCCGCCAACTGGAGATCTGGGCCCGTTGGCGGGGTCAGCCGGTGCGTCTGCTGCACACCGGTGACGCGCTGCGCTTCGGGCAGATCTACCGGGCGGTGCAGCGTGCGGTCGAGCACAGCCAGCCGGCCCGCCCCGTCACGCGCCGCTAGCCGGCCTGGTTCCGCTTCACGTCCCTACCCGACCGGGGCCGGTCGTCACCGGTGGGACCTGCGCAGCGACCGGGCTCGCCGAGCCAGGCGGGGTGCAGCGGACGCCGGCGCAGCGGACGCCGGCGCAACCTTCCTGCAGTGCCTATGGAGCTGATATCACAGACGAATCGGACCGTTGGCCTTGCGGCGCCGCTGTGCCGCTGTGCCGCAAGGCCGCAAGGCCACAAGGCTGCGGCGCGACGCGTGATGTCGCAGACGATTCAGCTCCAAAGGACCACTGCGACATCACCTCCACCCCGCCGGACGGCCTCCGTCGAAACCTCTGCGCAGGCTGGCCGATCCACTGCGAAAGAAGCCACGTGCCAAGGTCCGAGCGAGGCGAGGGTTGCCTGGCGGTGGTTAGGCTTAGTGATGACCCTCTATTACCGGGACGACGCGGTGCAGGTGACCTCCGAGTCGATCCGGGCGGGCGGTCACGTGATCGCCCTGTCCGACGTGACGTTCGTCTGGCACGACCGGGGGCAGAAAACCCTCGCCGTACGCGGCCGTGTGCTGGGGCGCGGTGTCCTGGTCCTGCTGCTCTCGCTGCCGCCGCTGGTCGCGGTGGTCTGCGTGCTGTCACTGGCCTGGTCGGCACAGGACCGGGGCAACTGGCAGTTGGCGCTGATCATCCTCGCCGCCTGCGCGGTGGGGGCGCTCGCGTTGATGCCGTTCCTGGAAATCCCGTTGGGTTGGCTGGACCGCTCCTACGAGCGCGGCAACCATGTGCACGAGTTGTGGGTGCAGCACCACGGCCGGGAGGACCTGCTGGTGCGCACCCCGGACGCGCTACGGTTCGGGCAGATCTACCGAGCCGTGCAGCGCGCCGTCGAACAGCAGGGGGACCAACGATGACCACCCGCCGCGGCGAGGCCGTCGCGCTGGCCGGCCTGCTCACGGCGGCCGGCGTCACCCATCTGCTGCGACCCGGCGTCTACGACCCGATAGTGCCGCGCGCGTTGCCCGGCCCGCCCCGATTCTGGACGTACGCCAGCGGCGTGGCCGAACTGGCGGTGGCGGCGGCGGTCGCCAACCCGACCACCCGGCGGGCCGGCGGGCGGGCAGCCGCCGCGCTCTTCGTCGCCGTCCTACCGGCGAACGTGAAGATGGCCGTGGACTGGCGCCAGCGCCGCCCGACGAAGCGGGCCATCGCGTACGGCCGGCTGCCGTTGCAGGTGCCGCTGATCTGGTGGGCGCTGCGGGTGGCCCGCGCCGACACCGCCGGCCGACGGGCCCGCTGACCGGCTCCGTCGGGCGGTTGTGGCACAGCCGACGCACACTTGATCCCATGGCGATTCCTCTCCCCACCCCGGCCGCCGTGGTCGGTCTGACCCGCTCCGCTCTCGACCAGGCGCTCGGCTCCGCGGCCTCGATGGCGGCCGTGCCCGCCCGCGCATTCGCCGTGCTCGACGGGGTGGAGGCGCTGGTGGCCCGGATCAACGGCGTGGTCGACCGGATCGAGACAACCCTGGACCGGACCGACCAGGTGCTCACCGACGCCGAGGCGGCGGTCCGCGAGGTGGCCGTCATCAGCGCCGCCGCGACCACCGCCATCGACACGGCCACCGAGGTGGCCACCGCCGCCGCCGTGGTGGTCGCCGAGGCCGAACGGGTCTCCCGGGCCGCGGGCACTGTGGTCGCCGAGGCCGACCGGGTCGCGAACCGCGCCGCCGCCACCGTGGGCACCGCGACGGAGGCCGCCGCCACCGCGGCAGAGCTGCTGGCGGCATACGAGCCGGCGCTGCGCCGGGCCGCGCCGATGGCCGGGCGGTTCGTGAAGGAGTTGAGCCACGAGGAGATCAGCGCGGCGATCCACCTGATCGACGAGCTGCCGAAGCTCAAGGAACACCTGACGGCGGACATCCTGCCGATCCTGGCCACGCTGGACCGGGTCGGCCCCGACCTGCACGACCTGCTGGACGTGACCCGCGACCTCAAGCTCGCCGTGGCCGGCATCCCCGGGTTGGGCATGCTGCGCCGACGCGGCGAGAAGCTCACCGACGAACCCGTCAGCTGACGGCCGGCCCGCACGAGCGAGCGAGCCGGTGTGGTCAGGCCGGTACGTACAGCTCGTCGATCTCGGCGCGTCGTGGTAGCGCCACCGAGGCGCCGAGCTTGCGGACGCAGGCAGCGCCGGCCGCCGACGCCCAGCGCACCGCGTCGACCAGGTCGCGCCCTTCGCCCCAGCCGACGGCCAGCGCGGCGGTGAACGCGTCACCGGCGGCGGTGGAGTCGACCACGTCGACACGTACCGCCGGCACGTGCACCTCGGTGCCGTTCCGGTCGACGTACCAGGCGCCCTCACCGCCGAGGGTGAGCACGGCCCGGGGGGTCAGGTCGAGCAGCGCGCGCGGCTCCTCCCGACCCCGGCCGGCGAGCGCCTGCGCCTCGCCCTCGTTGACGACCAGCAGGTCCACGGCGGCGAGCAGCTCGGGTGGGAGGTCCCGCGCCGGGGCGGCGTTCAGGATGACCCTCGTGCCGGCCTCGCGGGCGGCCACGGCGGCGGCCGTCACGGTCTGCACCGGGATCTCCAGTTGGGCGACGAGGACGTCCGCCGCGCGCACAGTGGTCAGCTCCTCCTCGGTGAGGCCGACCAGGGCGTCGTTCGCGCCGGGGGTGACCACTATGGCGTTCTCCCCCTGGGCGTTGACCATCACCAGCGCCACTCCGGAGGTGCCGTAGACCACGCGAAGCTGACTGGTGTCCACGCCGGCCGCGGTGATGCGGGCCTTGAGGGTGACGCCGAAGGCGTCCGAGCCGATCGCGCCGAGGAAGGCGCAGGAGGCGCCGGCCCGGACCGCGGCCACGGCCTGGTTGGCGCCCTTGCCGCCGGGCACCATCACGAAGTCGGTGCCGAGCATGGTCTCGCCCTGTCGAGGCAGCGCGGGTGCCATCGCGACCAGGTCCATGTTGGCGCTGCCCACCACGGCAACCCGGGTCTGCGGCACGGCCGTCTCCGCCTGTCCGACGCTCAGGCGGCGCGAGCCGTGAAGCGGTCGCCCGACCGCTCGACAACGAGTGGCAGCCCGAAGGTCTTGGAGAGGTTGTCACCGGTCAGCGTCTCGGCGAGCAGGCCCTGGGCGACCACCCCGCCCTCACGCAGGAGCATCGCGTGGGTGAAGCCGGGCGGAATCTCCTCGACGTGATGGGTGACCAGCACCATCGCCGGGGCGTCGGGGTCGTACGCCAGCTCGGCAAGGCGGGCGACCAGGTCTTCCCGACCGCCCAGGTCCAGCCCGGCGGCGGGCTCGTCGAGCAGCAGCAGCTCCGGGTCGGTCATCAGGGCACGGGCGATCTGCACCCGCTTGCGCTCACCCTCGGAGAGGGTGCCGTAGCGGCGTTCGGCGAGACCACCGACGCCGAGTTGACTCAGCAGGGCCCGCGCACGCGCCTCGTCGCCACGGTCGTAGTTCTCCCGCCAGCGGCCGACCACCGACCAGGCGGCGGTCACCACCACGTCGCTGACCCGCTCGTCGGCGGGCAGCCGCTCGGCGATCGCGGCGGTGGTGAGCCCGATCCGGGTACGCAGCTCGTTGACGTCGGTGCGGCCGATTCGCTCGCCGAGCACGTGCGCGACACCCGTGGTGGGGTGCAGCCGACCGGCGGCGAGGTTGAGCAGCGTGGTTTTGCCGGCGCCGTTGGAGCCGAGCACCACCCACCGCTCGTCCAGTTCGACGCGCCAGGTCAGGTCCTGTAGGAGGGCGGTGCCAGAGCGGCGTACGCCGACGCCGTCGAGGCTGACCACCAGATCCGGGTCCACGAAAGCGGCGGCAGGCGCGGCGCCAGCAGCGCCGGGGATCAGGTCACCAGTCACCACACCATCCAACCACGCAGCGCCGGGGTGCCCCCCATGGGCGGCACCCCGGCCATAGGGTGAAGCGCCGTGTCATTGATCACCAAGCCCGAAGGACGGCCCATGCCCCGCCCACGTACGGAGCCGCGCGGATGAGCGCGGTCATCGAGATCGAGGGTCTGCGCAAGACCTTCCGCAGCCTGCGGAGCGGCCGACGGGTGGCGGTGGACGGGTTCGACCTGTTGGTCGAGGCGGGTCAGGTCCACGGCTTCCTGGGCCCCAACGGCTCGGGCAAGACCACCACCCTGCGGGCCCTGCTCGGGCTGGTGAGCGCCGACAGCGGCCGGATGACGGTGCTCGGCGAACCGTCGCCGGAGTTGCTGCCCCGGGTGGCGGGTCAGGTCGGCGCCATCGTGGAGAGCCCGCAGTTCTTCGGCAACTTCACCGGCTACCGGACACTGCGGTTGTTGGCCCGCGCCGGTGGTGTGCCGGTCTCGCGGGTGGACGAGGTGCTGGATCTGGTGGGCCTGCACGACCGGGGCGATGAACGGGTGAAGGGCTACTCGCTGGGCATGAAGCAGCGTCTGGCGGTGGCGTCCGCGCTGTTGAAGGACCCGCGTCTGCTCATCCTGGACGAGCCGGCTAACGGACTGGACCCGGCGGGCATCCGGGAGATGCGGGACCTGATGCGGTCGCTGGCGGCCAACGGGGTGACAGTGCTGGTGTCCAGTCACATCCTGGGCGAGATCCAGCTGATCTGCGACCACGTCACGATCATCTCGCGGGGGCGGCGGGTCGCGACCGGTCGGGTGGACGAGGTGCTGGCCGGCCACGACCGGCACGAGTTCCTGGTCCGGGTGGCCGAACCGGAGCGGGCCGTCGAGCTGCTGCACGCGGCCGAGCTGACGGCGGCGGTGGACGGCGGAGCGTTGGTGGTGAGCGGGGTGAGCGACCCGACGGCGATCAGCCGGGTGCTCGGTGAGCAGGGTCTGTGGGTGGGCGAGCTGACGCCGCTGCGGCCGGATCTGGAGAGCGTCTTCCTGGAGCTGACCGGCGCGTACGAGCATCCGTCGGTGCCCCGGCAGGTCGGCGACTCGTCGCTGCCGCAGGGCGAAGCTGTGATCGACCTCGATCGGGGAGTGGACGCGTGAACCTGGTGCGTGCCGAGTTGGAGCGACTGTCCGCGCGTCGTTTCGTGCAGCTCATGCTCGTCCTGTTGGTGTTGGCGTTCGCCGTCACGGCGGCGACCACGCTGGCCGGTTCCCACAAGCCGAGCGTCAGTGAGCTGAACTCGGCGCGGGCCCAGGCCGCCGAGGCCCGGCGCGACCTGGAGGCCACCCACCAGGAGTGCCTGGCCCGTCAGGACGGCACCTTGCAGTCCGACACGGACAGGTACTTCCCCAGCGACTGCTCGGACATCGACCCAATCCGGCAGGACCGGCTACCGATCGCCGCCGACTTCCTGCCGGGTGTGTTCAGCTTCGCCGAGCAGGCCGAGCCGCTGCTGTACTTCCTCATCGCGTTCCTGGTGCTGTTCGGGTTCCTGGTCGGTGCCTCCTACATCGGCGCCGACCTGAACTCCGGCGGGGTGGTGAACCTGCTGCTCTGGCGACCGCGCCGGTTGACGGTTCTCGCGACCAAGCTGGGCACCCTGCTCGGCACGGTGCTGGTCCTTGCCCTGCTGGCGTCGCTGGCCTATCTCGGCACGTTCTGGGTGATCGGGCAGACCGCCGGCTTGCCGGGCCGGCTGGACGGCGACTTCTGGAGTTCGCTCGGCGCGGTGCACGGTCGTGGCCTGGTGCTGGTGTTGCTGGCCTCCGCGCTGGGCTTCGCGATCGCCACACTGGGTCGGCACACGTCGGCGGCGCTGGGCGCGTTCGCCGCGTACGCGGTGGTCTGGGAGTTGGGCGCCCGGCTGGTCCTGGAGATCGTCGACGCACGGAAGTCGGACCTGTTCATGCTCTCCAGCCACACCGGGGCGTGGCTCAACGGCGGGGCGCGTTTCTATGACGAGCAGTTGTGCCGGGGCGACAACTACGGCTCCTACTGCGAGGGGTTCTACACGCTGCCCTGGCTGCCGGCGCTGTTGGTGCTGCTCGGCCTCACCGGCGGGCTGACCGCGGCGGCGTTCGCCGTGTTCCGGCGCCGCGACCTGATCTGAGGTTGTAACGGGCCGCCCGTCCTGCGATGGGCGGCCCGGAGCAGGCCGGTACGCGGCAAGAGCTTGCACCGCACAGACACGCGGTGAAATATTCCTTCACATGACCGCCGCAGCGGGCTCAGCCGACGGTGGAGCCGAACACCTCGTCGCGCACCGCGTCCAGGGCGGTGCGCAGCGCGCCGTGCAGGATCGGCTCCTCGGTCAGCCCGGTCGGCACCACTCGCGGCTGGACCAGGGTGATCGCCGCGACCTCCTGCTGCACCCGGTCGGCGAGCGCCGCGCCACCGGCCTGGCCGACTTCGCCGGCGAGCACGACCAGTGGCGGGTCCAGCACCACGCAGGTGCTGGCCACGCCGAGCGCGAGCCGACGGGCCAGTTCGTCGAGCATCGGGCCGCCGTCGGCGCCGGCCGCGACGGCCGTGCGGACCGCCTCGGCGGCGTCGGCGTCCGGGTAGCCGTGCTCGCGGGCCACCGCGCGCACCGAGTCCGCACCGATCAACTGCTGGAAGGCCGGCTTGGCGCGGCGGGACACGTCACGCGGGATGGGCGCGCCAGGCACCGGCAGGTAGCCGATCTCGCCGGCGGCGCCGGTGCTGCCGTGGTGCAACCGCCCGCCCAGCATGATCGCCAGGCCGACGCCGGCGCCCACCCAGACCAGCACGAAGTCCGACAGCCCCTGCGCTGCGCCGGACTGCGCCTCGGCCACCGCGGCCAGGTTGACGTCGTTCTCGAAGACCACCGGCGTGTGCAGGTCGTCCCGCAACGCGGCGAGCAGACCGCTGTGCCAGCGCGGCAGGTTGAAGGCGAAGGTGATGTCGCCGGTGCCGGGATCGACCAGGCCCGGCGTGCCGAGCACGATCCGTCGTACGCTGCTCAGCTGCGCCTGGGCGCTGCTCGCCGCCTGCACGACGGCGTTGTGCACCACGCCCACCGGGTCGTCGGTGTCCCGGGTCGACTGCTCCACCCGGCCGATGACAGCACCGGTGATGTCGGCGCAGGCGGCTACCACCCGGTCCGGACCGACGTCCACGCCGACCACGTGCGCGCTGCTCGGGCGGACGGCGTAGAGCTGGGCGTTTGGTCCTCGCCCGCCGGCCTGCTCGCCGACCCGCGCGACGAGGCCGCGCTCCTCCAGCCGCTCGACCAGTTGCGAGGCGGTGACCTTCGACAGCCCGGTCAGCTCGCCGAGTCGAGCCCGGGTCAGCGGGCCGCGTTCGAGGAGCAGCTCCAACGCGGCACGGTCGTTGAGCGCCCGCAACAGGCGGGGGGTGCCGGGCAGCCGGGTCGCACTCATGAGACGTCCTCTAGTTTTAGTAAACTTTGCTAACTGTAAACCGACCTGCGAACGGGTAGCCGTAGCGTAACGGCCACTCGACGGTGGGACGCTCCGCCGAGTCGGCAGGGCCAAGACCACCACCGGTACGACGTTTCGTACCCGCGGGGGCACCGAAGGGGGAAGCACGTGGGGTTGGATCCAGGACTGCGCCGGCTCGCGCTGGGCACGCTGCTGGCCGCGTACCCGGGACCGGTCCCGCCGGACTGGGCGGTCGACCTGCTGGCCGACGGGCTGGCCGGGCACACCCTGTTCGGCACCAACGTGCATGATCCCGCGCAGGTGGCGGCGAGCACCGCCGCGCTGCGCGCCGGTCGGCCGGACGCGCTGATCGCGATCGACGAGGAGGGTGGCGACGTGACCCGGCTGGCGCACGCCACCGGCAGCCCGTACCCCGGCAACGCCGCCCTGGGCGCGATCGGCGACGTGGCCCTCACCCGACGGGTCTACCAGTCGATCGGCGCCGAACTGGCCGCGCTCGGCATCACCGTCAACCTCGCCCCCACCGTCGACGTCAACACCGCCGACGACAACCCGGTGATCGGCACCCGGTCCTTCGGCGCGGACCCGGTGCGGGTGGCCGCCCACTCGGCCGCCGCCGTGGCCGGGTTGCAGGCCGCCGGCGTGGCCGCCTGCGCCAAGCACTTCCCCGGGCACGGCGCCACCGTCACCGACTCCCACCACGAGCTGCCCACGGTGGACGCTCCGCTGGGCCTGCTCCGCCAGCGGGACCTACCGCCGTTCGCGGCCATCGTCGCCGCCGGGGCGCGCGCCGTGATGACAGCGCACATCCGGGTGCCGGCGCTCACCGGCGCCGACCCGGCCACCTTCAGCCGAGCCGTCCTGGTCGACCTGCTGCGCACCGAGTACGGCTTCACCGGCACCGTCATCACCGACGCGCTGGAGATGAGGGGCGCCGCGGTGGCCGCCGGCGGGGTCGGGCCGGCTGCGGTCCGGGCCCTGAGCGCGGGTGCCGACCTGCTCTGCATCGGCGCGAAGGTCGACGCCGAACTGGTCGAGCGGGTGGCCGCCGAGATCGTCGACGCGCTCGCCGACGGCCGGCTGGCGAGGGCGCGGGTCGAGGAGGCGGCCGGCCGCGCCGCCGATCTCGCCGCCTGGACCCGGGCCGCCAGCGGGTCGCCGACCACCGGCGACCCCGAGCTGGGGTACGCGGCAGCGCGTCGAGCGGTCCGGGTGGACGGTCTGCTCACCGGCCTGGACCAGCCACTGGTTGTGCAACTGCACACCGAGTCGACGATCGCCGAGGGTCGGGTGCCGTGGGGTCTGGGTCCGCACCTGCACGGGGTGCCGGAGATCCGGGTGATCGCGGCCGAGACCGACCCGGCCACGCTGCGCGGATTGGCGGGCGACCGTCCCATCGTGCTGGTCGGGCGACACCTGCACCGGCTGCCCGGCGGCCCGGAGCTGATCGCCGACCTGGCGGCCCAGCACCCGGTGACAGTGGTGGAGATGGGCTGGCCGGCACAGTGGCGGCCCGCGGGCGTGCGCGCCTTCGTCACCACCTTCGGCGCGAGCCACGCCAACGGTCGCGCGGCGGCCGAGGTGCTCGGCCTGGCCGGCTGAGCAGGGCGCCATCCGGCCGGGCTGAGACGCTCGGCCGGATGGCGCGCCCTCAGCGCCGCACCAGAGTGTCCACAGTCACTGGTCGCCACTTCTTGAACATGTTCAATATCAGCCCTAGTCTGATGACGTCGGTAGTTGAACACGTTCAAGAAGGGCGTCCACATGGACATCAAGGTCTGGATGTACGTGATCTACCTCGCGGTCAGCGTCGGCCTGACCATCTGGGTGGCGCGAGCGCTGTCCCGCAACGGGCAGGTCTTCCTGGAGGAGGTGTTCGCCGAGGAACGACTCGCCCGAGCGGTCAACAGCCTCCTGGTGGTCGGCTTCTACCTGCTCAACCTCGGCTACGTCACTGTGGCGATGAAGCACCCCGACCCAGTCGATTCGACCAGCCAGGCCATGGAGGAGCTGTCTCTCAAAATCGGCTTGGTGCTGCTGGTCCTCGGCGCGCTGCACTTCTTCAACGTCTTCGCGCTTGGTCGCTACCGCCGAAACCGACTCCGCCAGCTCGCCACCCACCCCCCGCTCGCCCCGATCGGCCGACTCCCCATGCCATCCGCCCCTCCCGGATCGCAGTTGGTCGGCGCGTACCCGGGCGGACCGCAGCCGACCGGCGCGCACCCGGCCGGACCCCAGTCGGGTGGCCCGCAGCCGGGCGGCGGCCCGACGACCAACCCACCAACCCGATGACAGTGCCCCCGACCGGTGGCGTCGGTCGGCTCCCGGATCCCACCGCTCACTGCGGCGGTGGGATCCGGGGGTTCACCGTCCTGTTCGACGCGGCCTGCCCGCTCTGCCGCGCCGCCCGCCGCTGGTTGTCGTCCCGCGCCCAACTCGTACCTCTGGAGTTCGTGCCGGCCGGGTCCGCCGAGGCCCGGCGGCGCTTCCCCGGCCTGGACCACGACGCGACGCTGCGCGATCTCACAGTGATCGCCGACACTGGCGAGGTGTACGCGGGCGACGGCGCCTGGTTCGCCTGCCTCTGGGCACTGACCGACCATCGGTCCACTGCCGAGCGGCTGGCCCGACCGCACCTGCTGCCCCTCGCCCGGCAGACGGTGGCCGCCGCCTCGGCGATCCGGGAGCGGATCCGCGACCCGTGGGCCGAGCCGACCGACGAACCGGCGGGATACGGTGACCTCGATGACCGAGCAGCCTGCGCAGACGACCACTGCGGGTGACCCAGCCACCGCCCGAGGCGAGCAGACCCGGCAGCTGATCCGGGACACCGCGATGCGGCTGTTCCGCGAACGCGGATACGCCCAGACCACCATGCGGGCGATAGCGCAGGAGGCCGGCGTCGCCGTCGGTAACGCCTACTACTACTTCGGTTCCAAGGACCATCTGATTCAGGAGTTCTACGCCCAGTCCCAGGTCGAGCACCGGGCCGCCGCGCAGCCAGTGCTCGATCGGGAGGAGGCGTTCGGTCCCCGGCTCGCCGGAGTGCTGCACGCGGGGATCGACGTGTTGACGCCCTCACACGGGTTCGCGGCGACCTTCTTCAAGACGGCGGCGGAGCCCACCTCCCCGTTGAGCCCCTTCTCCGCGGAGTCCTCCGGCCCCCGACAGGCGGCCATCGACCTCTTCGGCGAGGTGTTGACCGGATCGACGGCCACTGTCGACGCCGAGCTGCGCCCACAGTTGCCCGAGCTGCTCTGGCTCGCGTACATGGGCGTGATCCTCTACTGGGTGCACGACCGATCACCGGGCCAGACCAAGACCCGCCAGCTCATCGACGGGGCCGTACCACTGGTCGACCGGCTCGTGACGCTGTCCCGGCTCCGGGTCCTGCGGCCGGTGACCCGACAGGTGCTCGACCTGATTCGCACGCTCCGTCACTGATCCGGCCGACCTCCTTCGGCCAGCGAAGCAGCAGGTCAAGTCCGCTTTTCGACACTCCGAACCGACAGCTTCAACCTTGCCCCAAGCCTGTTCGATACGTAGCGTGATCGACACGTGGCGGCACGCCGCCGGCGACAGCCGCTACACCCGGAACCGGGGCCTGGGGGGAGGTTGCGGACCGTGGATCCGGCCCGGGATCCACGGTCCGCGCCCAGCCCCGCCCTGTCTCAGCGCGGATAGACGCCGTACGCGCGCCAGCCCCGGTCCGGGAAACCGGCCGCTTCGGCGACCCGGGCCGAGGCGTGATTGTCCCGCTCGTGCAGGTAGGTGGGGACCGCCCCCTCGTCGAGCACCCGCCTCGCCGCCTGGGCCACCAGTCGACGGGCCAGGCCGCGCCCCTGGGCTGCCGGCACGGTGCCGACGGCCAACTCGTGCCCGTACGCGTCGTGCCGTTTGATCCCGGCGCCGGCCAGATAGGCGCCGTCCGGGTCACGGACCACCAGCACCGGTCGGTCGAAGAGTCGCAGCCACGGCGGCAGCCCGGTGGCGGTCGGCTCGGTCCACTCCCCCACGTCGGGCAACGGGGCGGGTGCCAGGCTCCACCGGAAGGGTCCGTCGTGTACGCAGAAATCGGGTCGGCCGACGGCCTCCGGCAGCGCGGCGAGCAAGCGAGCCGGCGTACGGCTGACCAACGCGCGGATCGCCGCCACACGGTCCGGCGCCACGGAGAGCACGGCGCTCTGCCCGGTGTCCACGGCGAGCGCGGGGCGTAGCCGGCCATCCCAGGCCGGTTCGGCCCGCCGGTGCGAGGCGACCACGTGCAACCCAGGCCCGGCCGGCCACTGGCCGAGCCAGGTGGCCAGGTGCAGGTGAAGTCGCCGGTCGAGCATGCGCACCTCCCCGTCACCCGACCCGTTGTCGATCACCGTACGCCGGACGGCGGGGCCGGGCGCAGGATACGTCAGGGCCGAGCGGGAAAGGGGTGCGGGAACCAGGCACATGAATCGACCGTCATATGTATTTCCATATCTGGACACCTTTGTTTGGGACGGTGAACGCATGCCGATTCAGCCGAGCGACCACTACCAGCAGGACCCCGAGCGACTCTGGCAGGCGGCGGAGGCCGTCGGAGGCAATCCGCCCCAGCCGCGCTACCGGAACCCGCGGACGATCGGCGGCGGCGCCCTGTCGTGGGCCGGCCTGAACAAGCTGTCCGTCGGCAACTCCAGTAGGCACCGTCTGAACAACCACTGACGCACCGCCGAGTCGGTGGCGCCGAAGGGCAGTCTCTGACGTTCGCCCGGGGCGACACACCGGAGGAGGTCCAGCGGCGGCTTTCGCACACCTGTCGGGTAATTTCTTGTGGTCCGCCATCCCGGCCTACGACAGGAGAAGCTCCGCGCATGGGCAAGAAGACGATCCACGTCTCCGACTTCACCGGCACGGTTCTGCAGCAGGACGACGAGGTGGTCCGCATCGTCGTGCTGGAGCACCCGGACCTGGTCGCCGGGCCCGTGCAGCTGGACGCCACCCCGGGCGAGGTGGAGAACATCGACGACGCCGCGCTGGACGTGGCGGTGGTGGAGATCCACGATCGGCACGGTGGCGGCGAGCCCCGCCGGGTGGTGTTGACCGCCAGCGAGTTCGACGCGATGGCCACCGACGTGCCGATGGCGCAGCTGTTGAAGACGGCCGAGCGGGTTCGCCCACCCAAGGCCCGCAAGAGCACCGAGAAGATCGACTACGGCACGCTGGAGCACGCCGGCAAGCCACACCGGGGCCGGGTCACCGAGGAGGAGGCCCGCCTGGTGCGCGAGCAACTCGACGAGGTCAACAAGCGCCTCGCCGACGCGGGCGTACGCCAGATCGACCCGGCCGATCCGGAGCACGCCCTGCGTTACGGCTTCCCTGAGGCGTCCTGACCCCGGGTTCTCACTTCTTTCCGACGGCGGCGGCGAGGGCGGCGGCCAGGTCTGCCTCGACCGTCGCCTTGTCCAGGCCGAGGTTGGTGAGCACCCCTGCGCCGTCCTCCTGCTCCAGCAGCGCGAGCAGCATGTGCTCGGTGCCGATGTAGTTGTGCCCGAGGCGCAGCGCCTCCCGGAAGGTCAGCTCCAGCGCCTTCTTGCCGCGCGCGTCGTACGGAATGAGGTCCGGAACCTGCTCGGCCCGTGGTGGGAGGACGGCACCGACCGCCTCCCGTACCACCTCGGGGGTGGCGCCACGACCAGCCATCACCCTGGCGGCCAACCCTTCCGGCTCGGCCAGCAGGCCCAGCACCAGGTGCTCGGGGGCGATCTCGGCGTTGCCGCTGGCCCGGGCCTCCTCCTGCGAGGCCATCACCACGTTGCGGGCACGCGGGGTGAACCGACCGAAGCCGGCGTTGGGGTCGAGCGCTGCCGCCTCGGTCGCCTTCGGCACGAAGCGCTTCTGGGCGGCCTGCTTGGTGACCCCCATGCTGCGGCCGATGTCGGTCCAGGAGGCGCCGGAGCGCCGGGCCTGGTCGACGAAGTGGCCGATCAGGTGGTCGGCGACCTCGCCGAGGTGATCGGCGGCGATGACCGCGTCGGTGAGTTGGTCGAGCGCGTCGGTGTGCGCCGTCTTGATCGCCTGGATCAGGTCGTCGAGCTTGACGGTGTTACTCATCTGGAGAGGATCTGTCATGCGTCAACCATAGGTTGACGCATGCGTATCGTCAACCCTGAGTTGACGATGTTGCGTCCGATCAGGCGGCGTACTCCGGCAGGAGTCGGGCGACGGCCGCCGGCGAGGGCATGCCGGCGATCTCCTCGGCGATCAGGCGGGCCGCGTCGTGCTGCTCGACCTGGCCCCGCCGCGGCAGCAGGCGGTGCGCCTGCTCGGCGATGGCGCTCGGGTCCACCTCGCCGGGAAGGAGCCGCACCGCGACACCGGCGGCGGCGAGCGTGTCGGCGTTGGCAAACTGGTCGGCGCCCTGCGGCAGCAGCAACTGCGGTACGCCGGCCGCGAGCGCGCCGAGGGTGGTGCCGCTACCTCCGTGGTGCACCACCAGGTCGACGAGCGGCAGCAACTCCGCCTGCGACACCCACTGGTGCACGCTGACGTGGTCGGGGAACTCGCCCAGTTGTTCCAGAGGCACCCGGCCGGCCGCGACCACCACCTCGGTGTCCAGCGCCGCCAGGCCGGCGATGGCGGTGCGCAGCAGCTCCGGCGTGCCGAACGCGGTGCCGAGGCTCAGATAGATCAACGGCCGGAACGTGCGACGGCTCACCCGTTCAGGCAGCGGGGCCGGTGTGGAGAAGGCGACAGGTCGCAGCTCGATCCGACGTTCGGTGGCGAGGAAGTTCGTGTCCTGCAGCGAGGGCGGCCAGATGTCCAGGTGCGGCCGGCCGACGACCTCGGCGTTCCTGGTGGGCAGTTCCAGGCCGATGCCCTCGGGGAACATCCGGCCGAACCCGTGCCACAGGCCCGGGATCCCGGCCCGGTGAGCCGCCACGGCCGCCCCCGGCAGCCCCCACTCGTGCACCACCAGGTCGGGCCGCAGCCGCGCCAGCTCCGGCGCGAGATCCTCGGCGTACACCTCGTAGAAGGCGTCGCCGGGCCGGAACGGTCGCAGGCCGTGCGCGGCGAGCGGCGGGTGCACCTCCGTCCCGGCGGCGAAGTGGACCTCGTGCCCGGCCTCTCGGGCGGCGATCGCCAGCGGGATCAGCGGATAGGTGTGACCGACGGACGCAAGACTGGCGAACAGCACACGCATGGCGTCGGACCCTACCTGCCGCACCGTGGGCCCGGCCGGGTCCGCCGGCCCGTATACGGTGGGCTCCGGTCGAGCGCGGTCACCAGTGGGAAGGGCGGTCATGCGTCTGCACGTGGGGTGCGCGATGTGGAGTCACCGGTCGTGGCCGGGCCACCGACTGCCGCCCACCGAGCGCCTGCGGCACTACGCCAGTTGGTGCGACGCCGTGGAGGGCAACACCACGTTCTACGCGACCCCGGCCCGGGACACCGTGGCCTCGTGGGCCGCCCAGACGGGTCCCGACTTTCGGTTCGTCCTCAAACTTCCCAAGGTCATCACGCACGAACGCCGCCTCACCAACGTCGACGAACCGCTGCGCGTCTTTCTGGACGCCATCGAACCGCTCGGCCCGCGCGCCCACGCCCTCTGGATCCAACTGCCCGGCTCGTTCGCGCCCGCCGACGTCCCGGCCCTGGGCCGTTTCCTGGAGCAGCTCCCGCGGTCCCACCGGTACGCGGTGGAGGTCCGCCATCCCGCGTTCTTCACCGACGCCCACGCGACCCGACTGCTCGGGGCGACACTCGCCGCCACCCGGGCCGAGTGGATCCCCTTCGACACGACCGCCTTCTTCGCGAGCCCGCCGACCAGCGACCCGGAGCGGGACGCCTGGACCAAGAAGCCCCGCGTGCCGCTCAGGTCCGTCGCGCTGACCGACCGGCCGATCGTCCGCTACCTCGGTCGCGACGACTCGACGCGCACTGTCGACGGGTGGCAGCGCTGGATCGACGTGACGGTCACCTGGCTTCGCGAGGGGCGCTCGCCGACGATGTTCATCCACACCCCGGACAACGCCGACGCGCCGGCGCTCGCCCGCCGGTTCCACGACGAGGTACGAGCACGCGTACCCGGGCTCGACGCGTTGCCCGAGCCGATCCCGGTCGAGCCGCTGACGCTGTTCTGACCCGACGGGTCAACCCTGCTGGTCGAGCAGGTCGTCGAGGTGGGCCGCCGTACTGATCAGCGAGAGGTGGCTGAACGCCTGCGGGAAGTTGCCGATCTGCTCACCGGTCGGCGCGATCTCCTCGGAGTAGAGGCCGAGCGGGTTGCTGTAGGTGAGCATCTTCTCGAAGGTCAACCGGGCGTCGTCGATCCGGCCGGCCAGGGCGAGCGCCTGCACGTACCAGAAGGTGCACATGTTGAAGGTGCCCTCGGTGCCGGCGAGACCGTCCGGCGAGGCCCTCGGGTCGTAGCGGTAGACCAGGCTGTCGGAGACCAGGCCGGTGTCCATCGCCCGCAGCGTCGACTCCCACATCGGGTCGGTCGGCGAGATGAAGTTCAGCCCCGGCATCGCCAGCAGCGACGCGTCCAGGATGTCGGACCCGTAGTGCTGCACGAACGCGCCACGTTCCTGGTTGAACCCTCGGGTCATCACCTGCTCGTAGATGGCGTCACGTTCGGCGGACCAGCGGGCGATGTCGCCGGGACGGCCCCGGCGACGCGCGATGCGGATGGCCCGGTCCAGCGCGACCCAGGACAACACTCGACCGTAGGTGAAGTCCTGCCGGCCGGAACGGGTCTCCCAGATGCCGTCCTCGGGCTGGTCCCAGTGCGCACAGAGCCAGTCCATCAGCCCGGCCGTCTTTCGCCACCCCTCGTACGGCGCGATCAGCCCGTTGCGGTCCGCGAGTTCCAACGAGACGAGCGCCTCGCCGTAGATGTCGAGCTGGAGTTGGCCCGCGGCGCCGTTGCCGATCCGCACCGGCGCGGAGCCGCGGTACCCCTCCAGGTGACCCAGCACCTCCTCGGGGAGGTCCGGTGAGCCGTCGATGCGGTACATGATCTGCAGGGGAAGGTTGCCGTCCCGTGCCTCACGGATGCGCGCGTCGAGCCAGAGCAGATACTTCTCGGCCTCTTCGGTGAAGCCCAGGCGCAGCAGCGCGTGTACGGAGAAGGACGCGTCCCGGATCCAGGTGTAGCGGTAGTCCCAGTTCCGCTGCCCGCCGACCTGTTCGGGCAGTCCTGCGGTGGGCGCGGCGACCAGGGCGCCGGTGGGTGCGTACGTCATCAGCTTGAGGGTCATCGCCGACCGCTCGACCACCTCCCTCCAGCGCCCCTTGTACCGGGAACCGCCCACCCACCGCCGCCAGTAGTCGCGGGTCTCGGCGAGCAGATCGCACGCCTCGTCGGTGCTGAGTGCGCGAGGCGCGTGCGGACAGGCAGTCTCCAGGACCACCCCGCCGATGTCACCGGCGTGCAGGGTGAACGACGCGGACACGCCATCGGTGTCCCGTTTGATGTCCCTCGCGTCGAACTCGCGAAGCGAGTTCTTGAAGGCGGCCAGGGTGAGGGCCATCGTCGGGCTCCGGAAGACGTCGCCCTCGGGGTGCACCTCCAGTTCGTACGGATCGCGCCCGTAGTTGAACCGTGGGTGGCAGTGGAAGCGGAACCGCATGCTCCCCCGGACCATCCGGACCAGCCGGATCAACCGGTGTCGGTCGGTGGCCTCGGCACCGGTGACCGGCATGAAGTCCAACAGCTCACCGACACCGTCGGCGCTGTGGAAGCGGGTGATCAGGATCGGCGTACCGGGCAGGTAGAGCTGCTTGCTCGTGTAGTCGACGCCGTCGGGCGAGAGCTGGAAGTGGCCGCCGTTGCGGCGGTCCAGCAGCGCGCCGAAGACGCTCGGCGAGTCGAAGCGGGGCGCGCAGAACCAGTCGACCGTACCGTCCGTGCTGATCAGTGCCGCGGTCTGTAGATCACCGATCAGACCGTGGTCCTCGACTGCCGGGTAGCTGTCCACGCTGTCCCCCGCCACTCGTACTGGCAATGGCGGCGACTACCCGGGTGCAGGGGAAAAATGCGGCCCGTGGCTCGACACCGTCGAGACGCGCGGCCGATTGCGGAAGCTAACCTTCCGCAATCGTCGATAGCGTCAACACCGACGACATCGACGAGAGGACACCTGATGAGCCTGCGAGGATTCGCCACCCTGAACATCTGGGCGGACGACGTGACGGCAGCCACCGCCTGGTACGCGGACTTCCTCGGCATCGAGGCGTACTTCATGCGCCCCGGCCCCGACGGACGCCCGGCCTACACCGAGTTCCGCATCGGGGACTACCAGGCCGAGCTGGGCATCATCGACAGTAGGTACGCACCGGCCGGCGCGGCGACCGGGCCCGGCGGCGTGGTCATGCACTGGTGCGTCGACGACCTCGACGCGACAGTCGAGCGGCTGCTGGCGTTGGGTGCCACGGAGTACCAGCCGATCACTCCGCACGGGGACGAGGGGTTCATCACCGCGGCGGTGGTCGACCCGTTCGGCAACGTGTTGGGGGTCATGAAGAACCCGCACTACCTCGACGTCCTCGCGTCGCTGAAGGCGACCTGAGGTGGGCGCGCCCGACGTTCCCGACGGGCGGCTCAGCGACAGTGGCGGAGGTGCTGCGCGGTTCAGTCCCACTCGTCCCGACCCGACGTCTGCCGCACCAGCGCTGCCGCCTCGTCGGTGTCCAACCCACTGGCGATGAGCAGGTCCTGGGCGGCCATGCGGAACTCAGCCGCGGCGATCATCCCGGAGTAGCCCAACCGGTGGGAGTGTGGACGGGTGGGATCCGGCGCGGCCTCCCCCTGCGCCTCTCCGACCAGCTCGAGAGCGGTCAGGATCTGCCGGCGCGCCTCCTGCGGATCCGCCCGCTCAGGAGTGGTGGTACGTCTCAGCGTATGCACGCTGGTGGCCAGCAGCTCGATGGCGGCCGCGAACTCCTCCGGTATCGGCTCATCCTCCCGGAGAGCCTTGGTGAGTCTCCGCGCGACGGCCCGACAACCGTAGAGGCTGCGCTCGAGATGTCGGACGGCCTGGGTGTAGCGGACCAGGGACCTGCGTTGGTGCCACCGTAACGGCGCCAGTCGCACCACCTCCTGGGCTGCCCCCAGCCCCTCGTCCAGCGCGGTCACCCGCGACCCGAGGATCCGCAGGCCGGTCAGACTCTGCTCGGTGCCGTCAAGGTCCCGACGGCGCAGCGCCGCGCCCAGGTTGTGCAGGGCGGCGATGGCCGGGTCGAGAACCGGTTCGGCCAGCCGCCGCACCGTCCGCTGCGGGTGGATGGGCACCACCAGCAGACCGACCGCCAACCCGACCAGTCCGCCCACCGCGGCATCGACGAAGCGAGGAACGGACAGGTCACGCACTGGCGGTTCCAGGGTGGCGATGAGCACCGCTGTGCCACCGGCCTGGGTGAGCAGGGAGCCACCGCCCTTGAGCAGGATGGCGACGATGATCGCCAGTACGACGACCAGGCCGGTCTGCCAGGCCCCGATGCCGAACAGTGGCATGAGCGCGTCACCGACGGCGAGCCCGAGAACGACCCCGACCAGCAGCTCGATGGTGCGCCGCAGGCGTGTGCCCATCGCGGCGGCCACGATGCCGACAGCTGTGGTGGGCGCGAGGACCGGGGTGGGATTGTCCAGGACCTGGGCTCCCACGAACCAGGCGATCGTCGCCGCGACGCCGGCCTGCACGGCGAGCAGCCCGAAGAGGCGGAACCGCCAGGCGCGGGAGCGCAACCCGTGCCGCACCCGCTCGGGCAGGCCGGCCCAGGTTCGGTCGGCCCCTGACACCCCGCGCGAGGGCGGGTCGTTGTCGGCTGCCGGCTCCTGTTTGGCGGGCATCCGCGCCGCTTACCCAGCGGAGGCGAACCTATCCGGTGAACCAGCCGAATCGTGCGGGTGCCCCGTCAGTGGGCGGGGTTCGGCGTGTGCGGAAGTTTGCCGAGTTGGCGCCAGTTCGTCTCGGCGACGTCGACACCGTAGTGCTTGGCGGCGGCGAGGATGTTCTGGAAGGCCAGGTCGCGGTCCTTGTCGGTGACGCCCTGCACCTGATCGAACCGGGCGACGGCATTGCGGACGTGGCTCGCATCGGTCATCGGTTCCTTGCGTTTGCCGGGGAACGCGAAGACGGTCTCCGGCAGCTCGCGCTTGTCCTTGTCCGACAGGCCGCCGTGCTTCTCGTGGGGCTTCCAGGTTGATGTCATCGCCCAGCATTACCCGTGCACCGTCCGGCAGCACCTCCGAAGCCGACATTTTCCGGACCACCACCACCGGCAAGATCCATATCATGCCGACCCGGCCGGGCGAGGCCGAAGCCCCGCACACGTCGTCCTTTGTGGAGTGCGAGCATGGCCGGCATGGATATCTATGAGGACTCCCGTACGGTTTCACGCTCCGACCTGGCTGCCTGGCTGCGCCAACTGGCGAACCAGTTGGAGTCTGACGGGCGGCTCTTCTATGGCGCGGCGGGTGCGGTGACGGTCGCGGACACGGTGCGGTGCGAGCTGGAGATCGAGCGGGAGAGCGAGACGGAGGTGTCCGTCGAGATCGAGTTCTCCTGGACCGAGCCCGCGCGCGTCACGGTGGCGGACGAGGAGGAGCCCTCGACGGACGACGAGGCCGACGAGCCGACCGACACCACGCCGCCGGCCGCCTCCTAGCGACGTCGTCGACCCGAGATCGAGCGTGGGCACCGTCCGTCGGATCCGGCGGACGGTACTCACGGACGCGGCCAGCCCGCGTACTTTAAGGAAGGTTTAAAGACCTTCCGAGCGCGGGCCGTAAGCGCCTACCATTCGGCCGCCGTGGCCGTTCGGGTCATCCTGGCGTCTACTCGTTGGGAGTGACCCGTGTCGTACGAGAGCCCGCCGCCGCCCCGTCATCGCGTTCCGGGCTGGCTCGGCCGCAACAGGCTCGGCGTGGCCGTCGGCGCGGCGGCCGTACTCGTCATCACGGCCGGGGGCGTGTACCTGGGCAACGGCGCGGCGCAGCCCGAGGCGTCGAACGCGGCCAACGCCCTCGAATACCCGTCATCACCGGCCGGGCAGCCGGCGGCGCCCGGCGTGGCGGTGTCGATCTCCGCGACGCCGTCGGCCGCCACTACCCCGTCGGCCGGCGCGACACCGTCGACCGCTGCCGCGCCGAAGGTCCCGGCAACCGGCTGGATTCCGGTCGACCGGGCGACCTGGAAGGCGCAGGCCGACGCGTACCGGGCGTTGAAGACCGACCCCGTCCCGTCCGGAGTGGGTAACCTCCCGGAGTTCCGGGCGGACTGCCAGTACAGCCACCGGCTACCGGACGACCCGATCGTCGCCCCCGGCCTACCGGGCGCGTCACACATGCACTCGTTCGTCGGCAACAAGGCCGTCGACGCGAACACCGTCGCCGGCGACCTGACGAAGTTCACTGCCACCTCCTGCAAGCCCGTCCAGGACCACTCCGCCTACTGGGTGCCCACGCTCTACGACAACGCGACGGGAAAGCCGGTCGAGACCACCGGGTTCCGGGTCTACTACCGCTCGCTCGCCAAGAACTCGACAGGCCAGATGCCGATGCCCAACGGCCTGCGCATGATCTCCGGCGACGCCAGGAAGAAGAAGCCGACCCCGCGCGGCGCGACCGGCCAGTTCTACTGCGCCTTCTACGGTCCCGGTGACCTCGACGGCATCGCCCGCAGCACCAACGGCAACTGGCCCATCTGCGGGGGCGACGCGACGCTGCACTTCATGATGCAGTTCCCCGACTGCTGGGACGGCAAGCACCTGGACAGCCCCAACCACAAGGACCACGTGGCGTACGGCAGCGGCAACTCCTGCCCGACCAGTCACCCGGTCCGGATCCCGGCGATCACCTTCGACATCCAGTACCCGGCCAAGGGCACCCCGGCCGGCTACTACCTGTCCTCGGACAAGGAGGGCAAGAGCGCCTCGTCGATGCACGGCGACGCGTTCGTGATGTGGGACGTCGACACCATGAACAAGCGCACGAAGAACTGCGTGCAGGGACGCCGGACCTGCGACAACTACGGCTACCAGAAGTAGCCGGGGCCAGGCCCGTGTCGGCCTGGCCCCGGGGTCTGATCGGGTCAGCTACGCAGCGTCCACCGCTGGTTCGTGCCGCCGTTGCAGGACCAGAGGATGAGCTTGGTGCCGTTGGCAGTGGCGGCGCCGTTGGCGTCGAGGCAGAGCCCCGACTGGGCGTTCGTCACGGTGCCGTTGCTGTTGACGTTCCACTGCTGGTTGAGCCCGCCATGGCAGTCCCAGATGATGACCGCAGTGCCGTTCGCAGTGCCCGCCCCGGAGGCGTCCAGGCACTTGTTGCCGTACACGGTCAGCTGCTTGCTGGCGGTCTGGGTCCACCGCTGGTTGGTGCCCGTGGAGCAGTCCCAGAGTTGGGTCTGAGTGCCGTTGGTGGTCGAGGAGTTGGGCACCTCGACACAGCGGCCGGACTGGCCACCCACGAGTTGTCCGCTCCCCGTACTGCCGCCGCCCTGCTGCTGCCGGACGATCGCTGTCGACTCGGCCGACCGGTTGCCCTGTGCGTCGACGACGTACAGCCGGTACTCGCCCTGAGTAGCCGGCACGGCGATGGACGTGGCAGTGCCGGCGGCCCTGGTCATCGTCGGCCCGGCGGTGAAGGTGGTCGTGCCGGACGGCGCCAACCAGACCGACCTGGTGGCGTCGCCGATGCTCCGGATCGGGATCGTCGCGGTGGCACTGGTGACGAAGGTGCTGGCCGGCAGCACATAGTTCGGTGCGGAGAAATTGCTCGCCGGAATGATGTCCCGGTACGCGTCCTCAAGGCCGGAGTTCGCGGCGATGCCGTACGCCGCCGCGGGCCAGACATAGTCGGAGGAGACGAGGATGTCGGCGACCGTGCTGTTCGGCAGATTCTTGTTCGAGACCTTGTTGATCGGGCCGTAGATCTGCGTGATGCTCAGATCGTGCTTCCGCCCGAAGTCGTCCGAGTTGATCATCCAGGTGACGTTCTTGTCGATACTCAGGACATTGTCGCGGAACGTGATGAAGGCCGATCCCTCGTCCGGGTGCAGTCCGTACTTGTGGCCCGACGGCACGCCCTGGAGGTAGTTGTTGGTAATGGTGGTCCCGGGCTGGCTCCCGAGTGTGTAGATGGGGGCCGTGTCGCTGAGGCGCTGCACCGTGTCGATGATGTGGTTGTAGCTGATGGTGTTGTTTCTCGCCGTGGTGGTCGGCCGGTTCGGCACGATCGAGCCCGACGATCCGTCGAAGTTCCACCAGCCCCAGCCGAGCGTGATGCCCGACCACGGGGTCTTCTCGATCCGGTTGCGCTGGATGGTGAGGGTGTCGGCGAAGTACGCGGAGATGGGGCTGTGCCCGTTGAACAGGACCGCGCTGTCGTAGAGGTAGTTGTTCTTGATGTCGATGTTCTTCGGTAGCCCCTCGACCGACGCGGAGTACTTCTCGCGGTTGGTCGACGTGCCGTCCCCGATGTAGACGTGCTGCGGATGGCCCACGAGGATCGCGGACCCGGCGATGTCGTTGGTGTGGTTGCCGATCAACTGTGTGCCCTGCACGTCGTTCACCATGCTGATCCCGTCGGCACCGGTGTGTTGGATCCGGTTACGTTGCAGGAGGATCCCGTCGGCGTTCTGCACCTGGACGATGCCGGGAACCACGTCCACGTTGCGGTAGTGGTAGACGTGGAAGTTGCCCTTGGCGTACACGTTCGCGCTCAGATTGCCCTGCTGCGCCTGCTTGAAGGACGAGCCGGCGACGTTGACCAGGTTCCAGTCGGAGTGCTGCACCGTCAGGCCGGAGAACGTGATGTTGCGCGCGTGGCTGCTCGTCGAGGTGCCGGCCACCCGCAGCACTGTGGAGACGTTGTTCGGCGCGTAGACCGTCGCGGTCGACATGTTCTCGGCGCTGGCCTTGTAGTAGTAGAGCGTCCGACTGCCCTTGTCGAAGTAGAACTCACCGGGGGCGTCCAGGAACTCGTAGGCGTTCATGAGCTTGTGCGTGCCACCCACCTGGGCGTTGCCGTTGAACGCGCCCTGCGCGATGGCCGCGCCCGGTTGCTGGAAGAGCGCCACCCGGTTGGCGCCGTCGGAACTCGTGGTCACCTGGCGGACGCCGACGATGGCAGTGGTCCAGGTCGTTCCGGTCTCGATCTCGATGTCGTCCTGGTTGCGGGCGACGGCAGGGAAATCGTTCAGGCTGTATTTCGCGCCGTCACACTGCGACCCCGACTCCCAGGCCCACGCGGCCTGGTTGGCCGTGATGTTGTACGTGCCGTAACAGCCCGCCGAGCCGATCGTCTTCGACGCCATGTACGCGCGCTTGTCGTTGACGTAGAGCGCCCGGAGTTTGTTGGCGCGGTCCAGTGGCGCCTTCCAGATATTGCCGCTGTGCTGGGACCATCCGGTCACCGGGACGCCGCCGTCGAGGACCGGTGTCTCGCCGGGATAGGCGGCGTAGGCGACCCGGAACCCGTTGTTTCCGGAGTCGCTGGCACCGAACTCGACGGTGCTGGTGACCGGGTATCTCCCGCCGCGGAGATACACGTTGATGTCACCACTCATGGTCGAATTTATCGTACGAACCACGTCCCGCGCGCGTTCAACCGTCTTGAACGGCGATTGAATCGTCCCCGGGTTGGCGTCGTTACCGTCCGGGGCGACATAGTAGGTCGCCTGTACTGCGGCCGAGGCCGGTAGTTGGTTTGTCAACACTGCCGGCAGTGTGGCGGCGACAAGCGCCGCCACCGCCAACACTGACATTCGCGCGGTGGATATGGCTGACTTCACGTCTGTTCCTCTCACTGGTCGTCGATGTGGTGCCCAAAGTGCGTATCGAGCGACGAGTACGGAACAGCGACGCCACTAAGGGCCGGCGGGGACTTCCGTCGCCCCGACCGCACTCTTTGTTAACCGCCCCGAAATTCTTACTGGGAGCGTAGGTCACACGTCTGACCAATGCAACCGGCAATTGGAGGGCGTCTATGCCGAAATGCCCTCGGATCGGGCAGATCAACCATGCCGGCTGCGGACCCCCGCATACGTCGTCCGACGAATCCGCAGCGACGACGCCGCGGGGCTCGTCGTGCAGGCCCGCGACCACTCGCACACCCCTCGGCGATCGGCAACCGGGCGGTGGCATGGGGCTAGCCCGCAGTGCCGGGGCGCTGAACTTCGCGAGCAATCAGGGCGACCCAGCGGGTGCCGGGCCAGGGAGTGCCGGTGGCCCGACCCTCCTTTGGAGCTGAATCGCCTACGACATCACCGACAGCCGACCCCCTTGCCTGATTCGTTTGCGGCATCAGCTCCATAGGCGCCGCAGATGCTGAGCCCACCCATCCGGGCGGGTCCCGAGAGGGCTCAGCGACCCCGGGCCGGACCAACGATCAACCCGCGACCAGGACCCGATCATCGAGAGGCTTCGGGGTCCGAAAGACTCCGAAAGTTTCGGCGGATTCACCAGCCGAGGCAGCGTCCCGGGCATGCCCACGTCAGGCACCCAGAACCCTCGCCAGCCGGCCCTGCGACCCGCATGGGAGCACGGATCACACATTGACTTCCATTGATGTTCTGCTTACAGTCACCAACGAAATACCGAAAGTTTACCGAAAAGTAGCCCGGAGGTCCGGCCACCTTCCGCAGGTCGCCACGCAGCGACGGCGGCCTGGCGTCGGTCCGCTCCGGCGTGAACCAGGAGGAACCCCAGCGATGTCGCAGCTCGTCCTGTTCGCGATCGACATCTGCGCGGTGGCGCTGCTCGTCTTCGGGCTCTACTTCCCCCGGCACCGCCGGCGCGACCTGGTCGTCGCCTACCTGGGGGTCAACGTCGGCGTCCTCGCGGTGGCGAGCGCGCTGAGCGCCAGCGACGTCGGCGCCGGGCTCGGGCTGGGGCTGGCGCTGTTCGGAGTGCTCTCCATCATCCGACTCCGGTCGACGGAGCTCGACCAGCACGAGGTCGCGTACTACTTCTCCGCTCTCGCGCTGGGCATTCTCGGCGCACTCAGCACCACCTCGGTCTGGCTCAGCGGCGGCCTGATGGCACTCATCGTCGCGGTGATGTTCGTCGGCGATCACCGACGCCTGCTCCGGCACTACCGGCACCAGATCATGGTGCTCGACTCCGCCGTCACCGATCACGTCGCTCTCGTCGCCCAACTGGAGCAGCTGCTCAACGCCCGGGTGCACAACGCCATCGTCCAGCGGCTCGACATGGTCAACGAGACCACAGTGGTCGACGTCCGATACTCGGTCGCCCGGCGCAGCGCGGCGGCCGGCACCAGCAAGTCGGTACGGGCCGGGGCGCTCCGATGAGCACGGCACCGCTGGCGACGTTGACGCCGATCGCACTCGCCGAGGTCATCGACCGGGCGGCGCTGCAGTGCAGGGTTGACCGCAAGTACGTCATCACGGTGGACGCGTTGCCGCACCTGCTGGACCAGCTCACCCCGTACGCCCGGGTGCTGGACATCGACGGTGAGCGCAGCTTCCGATACGAGTCGGTGTACTTCGACACGCCCTGCCTGGCCAGCTACCACTGCGCCGCGTACCGGCGGCGCAGGCGCTTCAAGGTACGGACCCGGACCTACCTCGACTCCGCCCAGTGCTGGCTGGAAGTGAAGATCAGCGGAGCACGCGGACGGGTCACCAAACACCGACTGCCGTATCTGGCCGAGGAGCGCCGCACCGTCCGGTCCGGGCGCGGGTTCGTCGACGATGTGCTCGACCGGGAGTCGATTCTGTCCAATCTCACCGGCAGTCCGCTCGAGCCGGTACTGGTCACCAGCTACCGTCGCTCCACTCTGCTGCTGCCGGCGACGGCGAGCCGGGTCACCATCGACACCGGGCTCACCTGGCAGGACGGTGACCGCGCACTGCGGCTGCCCGGCATCGCCGTGGTCGAGACCAAGACCAGCTCGGCCCCTTCGCTGGTCGACCGCGCGCTGTGGCAGCGCGGGACCCGGCCCGTACGTATCTCGAAGTACGCCACCGGTCTCGCGGCTCTCCGCCTGGACCTTCCAGATGTGCCGTGGCGACGGACGCTACGCCGCCATTTCCGCGCCGACCCGTCCTCGGCGCTCCTGGAGTTGACAGTCCCCACCCGATCAGAACAGGAGGCATCGTGCGCATGACCACCCGAAACACCGGTCTTCCGGTGGCGGCCCTTCGTGCCACCGGGATCGCCGCCACCGCCGTGTTCGTCGCAGGCCTCCTCGTGGTGTCCTCGCCACCGGCCGGTGCCGAACCCGTCGCCGCCGTCCAGGCCGCGCAACCGGTCACCGAACTCCTCGCCGGCAACCAGGCCGCCGCCGCACCGGCCGCCGCGGACGACGACCTGGTCGGCGACATCACCTTCTCGGTGCCCAGCGGCACCTTCCAGGGGGAGGTGGCGGTGACGCTGAGCAGCGCGGTCAGCGGCGCTCAGATCCGCTACACCACCAACGGGCAGCCGCCCACCGCCCAGTCGTCGCTCTATTCGGGCTCGGCGCTGCGCTTCACCCGCACCACCCAGTTACGGGCACAGGCGTTCGTCGGCCAGACACCGACGGGTGCGCCCGGCACCGCCATGTACGCCGCCCAGAACGTCACCACCGCCCACGACCTGCCGGTGGTACTCATCGACTCGTACGGTGCCGGCCGGCCCGACCGGGAGTACTTCGACGCCACCACCATGATCTTCGAACCGGCGGGCGGCGGCACCACATCGTTGGCGGCCGCCCCGACGCTCAGCACCCGGGCGGGATTCCGGCTGCGCGGCAACTCGTCGGCGACGTTCGAGAAGACGCCGTTCCGCGTCGAGTTCTGGGACAACGAGAACGACGACGCCGACCACCCGGTGCTGGGCATGCCCGCCGACTCCGACTGGGTGTTGCGCGGCCCGTTCCCCGACAAGGCGTTGATCCGTGAGGCGCTCGTCTACGACCTCGGGCGCGAGATGGGGCTGCCCGCCCCGCGCTACGCGTTCGCCGAGTTCTACCTCAACACGGACGCGGCACCGGTGGGTGCCAGCGACTACATGGGCGTCTACATGTTCATGGAGACGATCAAGAACTCCAAGGACCGCCTCGACCTCAAGCAGTTGGACTCCGACGACGTGACCCTGCCGAAGATCCAGGGCGGGTACATCTGGAAATTCGAGTGGATGGCGGCCGAGGAGCCGACGTTGCCGTGCACCGGGCCGGCGGCCACCTGCTGGAACTACCTTGAGGTCGCCGACCCGTCGCCCCTGCAACCGCAGCAACGGGACTGGCTGCGCGGTCACCTCCAGGAGTTCAACGACGTGCTGCACTCGTCGAACTTCGCTGACCCGACCACCGGATACCGCAAGTACATCGACGTCGACTCCTTCGTCAACCTCATGATCGTCAACGAGCTGAGTCGGGAGATGGACGCCTACGTCCGCAGCTCGCACTTCTACAAGGACCGGGACAGCAAGATCTTCGCGGGTCCGCTGTGGGACTTCGACCTCAGCTTCGGTGTCGGTGGATTCTTCGCCAACGACCAGGTGTCGGGCTGGCAGCACCAGCAGACCCGGCAGCCGTCGGCCAACGACTGGTTCGCCCAGTTGCTACGCGACCCCGCGTTCGTCAACCAGGCCCGATCGCGCTGGCAGACGCTGCGACGGGGTCTGCTCTCCGACGCCGCGCTCCAGACCCGGATCAATGCTCTCACGACCCCGCTGACCAACGCGGCCCAGCGCAACTTCCAACGCTGGCCCAACCTGACGGCACCGACGGTCAGCTTCTTCCGCACCCCGACCTCGCCCACCTGGCAGGGGCAGGTCCAGGTGATGCGGGACTGGATGCTGCGCCGGGCCGCCTGGCTGGACTCCACCGCCGGCTGGGGGGGTCCCGTCACCACACCGCCGCCCACCACGCCACCGCCCACCACGCCACCGCCCACCACGCCACCGCCGTCGGCCGGCTGCACCGCGACGTACGCGGTGACCAGCCAGTGGACCGGAGGCTTCCAGGGCGAGGTACGGGTCACCGCGGGAACCTCGGCGATCAGCAACTGGACAGTGACGTGGACCTTCGCCGGTGGCCAGAGCGTCGCCCAGGCCTGGAACGCGACAGTCACGAGCCAGGGGTCGGCGGTCACCGCCCGTAACGTCGCCTACAACGGGGCACTCGGCGCCGGCGCGAGCACCGCGTTCGGGTTCCTCGGCTCGTCCACCGGCACTCCCAGTACACCGACGCTGACCTGCACGGCGAGCTGACCAACAACCGGCCCGGGCCCGGTCGTCGATCGACCCGGCCCCGGCTTACGGTCAGCTGACCGAGAAGTCAGCCAACCGCAGCGGGGAGTCGAACACCAGGTACACGTCGTGGGTGCCGACGGCCCGGGCCAACTCGGTGCTGGTGCTGACGTACCGGTAGTCGTCGCCGGTGCTGGGCACTGTGGCGGTGCCGAGCAGCCGGCCGGTGGGCGACCCCAACCGGATCTGGACCGTGCCGACGCCCGCACCGGCCTTGGCGACAGTCGCGGTGAAGGTGCGCGCGCCGGCTCGCAGCGCGGAACCGTCGAAGGAGATCCACTGACCGGGCGCGGTGGCACCGACCGCCGTACCGCTGGGCTTCGACTCGTCGACGAGCCGGACCCCCGCGTACCTGTCGAAGTTCTCCGCCCTGGTCGGACGGGACAGGTCACGGGCCGGGATCGTCTCGCCGCGGACCCGGACCGCGGCGCGGGCCCGGATGTCCTCGGCGGACGCCCCGACCATCAGGTCGTGGACGGACGACTCGACCACCCACCGGCTGCGGGTGACGTCCCAGTGCGCCAGGTCCGCGGCGGGCAGGCGCAGGGTCACCGTACGGGTCTGCCCAGGCGCGAGCTTCACCTGCTCAAATGCCTTGAGCTGGCGGATCGGAGTGGTGTCCCGCGAGGTGCGCTGGTGGGTGTAGAGCTGAACGACCTCGGTCCCGGTCCGGCTGCCGACGTTCGTCACGTCGACGCTGGCCGTGATGGTGCCGTCGGCCGCCACCGACTGCGCACCGGTACGCAGTTGGCCGTACCGGAAGCGGGTGTACGACAGCCCGTGGCCGAACGGGTAGAGCGGCTTCGCGCGGCTGTACAGGTAGGTCTGCCCGGACGAGATGATGTCGTACTCCAGCAGGTCCGGCGGTAGTTGCGAGTCCGAGCGGTACCAGGTCTGGGTGAGCCGGCCGGACGGGTTGCGATCGCCGAAGAGGACGTCGGCGACCGCGTGACCGGTCTCCGCGCCCGCGTGGGTGGTCCAGACGATTGCCGGTACGTGCTCCTGCTCCCACCGGATGGTGACCGGGTAGCTGGTCTGGAGCACGAGGACGGTCCGTGGGTTGGCCCTGGCCACGGCCTTGACCAACGCCTCCTGGCCGGCGCTCAGCGCGGTGGAGGTCCGGTCGTGCGCCTCGCGGCCGTTGATGAACGGGTTGCTGCCGACCACAAGCACGGCGGTGTCGGCCGCCTTCGCTGCCGCCACCGCCCGGTCGATTCCGCTGCTGATCACCTCGCGACTGAAGTGGGTCGCGGCGGCCGGGGTCGATGCGCCGAGCTTGAGGCCGCCGTCGTCACCGATGGTCACGTACGTGTCGGCGCCGAACCAGCTCTCCTTGGTCTCGTAGCCGACGTAGCGCAGCACCACTGTCCCGTCGGCCTGCGGCTCCAGCTTGAACTGCTGCTGGACGTACCAGCCGTTCGGCTGTTCGTCGCGGGTGAGGAACGGCCCCCAGTTGTAGCCGAGGTAGCGGCCGTTGGCGGCGTTGCGCAGCGTCACCACGTCCTGCCCCCAGTCGACCACGTCGAACTGGGCGTCGAGCGAGGCGGTGGCGCCGGTAGCGGTGACCGGGTTGGAGTCGGTGGTGCCGGTGGCCGTGACGTACCGGCCGGTCGCCTCGTCCTTCAGGGCGATCCGGTCCGCCCCGTCGAGCCCGCTCACACTGGCCGAGCCGCCGAGCCGCTCGCGGATGCCGTCGAGCGCCGTCACCTGGTAGGGCAGGTCGCCGCCGTACCAGTCCGAGTAGAGGGTGTCGGCCAGCGGGCCGAGCACCGCCACCTTGCGGGTCCGGGCCGGGTCCAGCGGCAGCGCCTGCCGCTCGTTCTTCAGCAGCACCATCGCCTCCCCGGCGGCCTGCCGAGCGAGTCGCTGGTGTTCGGGGCTGTTGATGACGTCCGGGGTGATGCCGCCGTACCGGCCGCCGCCCGGGTCGAACTCACCCAGCCGGAACCGGACGTTCAGGATCTCGCGGATCCGGGCGTCGATGTCCCCCTCGGTGAGCAGGCCGGTCGCCAGCGCCTCCTTGATGGCGGTGATGGTCGGCTGCGCGTTCGTGTCGTCGGTGATGAAGCTGTTCAGGCCGGCCTTGATGATCGCGGCGTTTCCCTCGGCCTGGGTGGCGTAGTACCCCTGGGAGGCGACGAGGTTGTTCGGCGCCCAGGCGTCCGTGACGTTCATCAGCGGCTGGTCGGTCCAGTCGCGGACCACGGTGGCCAGATCCGGGTCCACAGTGGCGGGACGGCCGTTGACCAGGTTGTACGCGGCCATCATTCCGGTCGCCGCGTCGGCGGCGATGGCCGGCTTGAAGGCGGCACGGTCGTACTCGTTGAGCACCCGGGGCGGCACGTTCGACGAGGTCACGTCGCGCCGGACCTCGTTGTTGTAGGCCAGGTAGTGCTTGAGGGTCGGTGCGCTCTTCAGGTGGTTCGGGTCCCCGCCGGTCATTCCCGACCCGTACGCGGTGGAGATCGCGGCGGTGAGCAGCGGGTCCTCGGAGTAGCCCTCCTCGTTGCGGCCCCACCGGGGGTCGCGCAGCAGGTTGACCACCGGCGCCCAGAGGTTGAGCCCCCAGACCCGGGGATTCTGCGCGTGGTAGCCGCGCGCCTCGTCGCCGACGGCCGAACCGACCTGCCGGATCAGGTCCGTGTTCCAGGTGCTCGCCATGCCCACCGGCTGGGGGAAGACGGTGCCACGAGCCTTGACCACCGCGCCGTTGTTGTCGATGTCGGTGGACCAGGCCACCCCGTGCAGCGCCTCGGTGCCGGCCTTGAACAGGCCGATGCCCAGCCGGGGAATGGCCGGCTGGTACTGGTGCAACCAGGAGATCTTCTCGTCCTGGGTGAGGCGGCCGAGTAGGTCGTCGACCCGGGCGTTCACGGGCAGGTGGGGATCTCGGAACGGGTAGGTTGGCTCGGCGAGCGCGGTGCCGGGGACGGCCGGTAGGGCTAGCAGTGCGAGCGCGAGCGCGGTGATTCCGCGCCGAAGGCGCCAGTTCCGCATGCGTTTCTCCTCATGTCGTACGACAGACGCCCAGCGGGGCGCCGAGACCGGCGTGACCAGGCTCGACACGCGGCTGACGGGCCTGAACGACGAATCGTCGAAGCGCTTCGACGACCCGGCCGCGTCACCACGGCCATGATTGTTGTGATCCGCGCAACTATAGATGCGCGCCAATGACCGGGCAATAGTCGCCTGCCCTACCGGCCGGTAGACCCCAGCCGCTTGACCAGAACGCCCTCGATGTCTTTCAGCGGCACGAATCCCCACCGACGCGAGTCAACGCTGCCCGGATGCTCGCCGAGCAGCACCGCCATGCCGGCCGGCACCTGCCGCACCCCGGCACCGACGGCCGGGGCGACCACGTCCGGGACGGCGTCGCCCGGCAGCGCCACGAGGCGTTTGACCAGCCAGCCGGACGCGGGAGAGCCCGCGACGACATCCCGGGGACCACCCTCCTGATGGCGCGCGACGACGATGCCGCCGGCCCGGAGTCGGCGCGTTCGGCGCACCACGAGGCGGTCGCCGTGCGCCAGGGTGGGGGCCATGCTGTCACCCATCACATCGACTATCATCAGTCGCTGACGTGCCAGGGCAACGCCGACGACGGGTGCCGCAAGCGCGGCAAACCCACCCAGGACGGTGAGCAGGAATTGTGACTCGTCGGTCATAAGACCCCCTTCGAGGGGTATTACTCTCATCTTTCCGTCGGCAAATCAACCCGTTGACAGCATCGAAGCACGCCGATAATCTCGGGTTTCCCAGCCGGGGTTCTTGAGGTCTGTGCGACTCGCACCTCGGCACATGGGCACCACGGGGAATGGGGGACTATGTGGGTGTCGCTGTTGTCGCGTCCATTTTGACGCTGGCCGGCGTTCTTGCGATATCTGTCATCGGAAAAGTGCGTAGTCGAATGAGTTATCGCGCGTTCGCCGACGCCATTGCCCAACTGCGGGTCGCCCCCGTGCGCTGGTCCCGCCCGGTGGCGGTGGCATCGATCGGGTCCGAGGTAGCCGTACTGGCGCTCGTCCTGTGGCCCAAGGGCACTGTCATCGGCCTGACCGCGGCCGTGCTGCTCTTCGGCGCGTTCACCGTCGTGCTCGCGCGGGCCGTCCGACAAGGGTCCACGGCGGGGTGCCACTGTTTCGGCCCGACGGACACGCCCGTTGCGTGGCGGCACGTCGCTCGCAGTGGTTTCCTCGCCAGCACGGCCGCCGGCGCCCTTCTTGGCGCGATCACCCTGCCCGCCATATCGCTCAGAAGTCTAGAGCCGCCGCACCTCATATTGGCTCTTTCCCTAGCGGGATTCATCGTCACGACGCTGGTCAGGCTTGACGACCTCACCTGGCTCCTTCGTGGAGCGTCTCACGCGCGCTGAATCTCTCCAATCGATCGCGCACTTCTCGTGCGCTGCGCTTCGACGCCCCGATCCAAGGAGCCCACAGTGCTATTTCTGTCCACCGCCGTCGGCATACTCGCGGCGCTCGTTCTCGTCGATCTCGCGCTGAGCGCCGCGGTCATCAGGCGGCTACGCGAGACGGAGGCGAAACTCATCGAGATGAACTCGCCGCCCGCCTCGGGGCTGCCGGTCGGCGCCACCCTGCCGGAGTTCGTGTCACCGGACGGCCAGGTCTCCAGCGCCGACCTCGCGGGCAGCCCGACCCTCATCGGGTTCTTCTCCGCCGGATGCCGACACTGCCCCACGCAGGCGGAGAAGTTGGCCGACCGGGCCGAGGAGTTCGGCGGCACGGGCGTACGGGTGGTCAGCTTCCTCACGGTGGGTGAGGGCATGACCGACGAGCTTGGCCCGACGCTGCGGAAGGCCGGCCTCCTCGTCATTGACGACAGCCCGAGCGCGGTGATGGCCGCCTTCCAGGTGCAGGGCACCCCATCGTTTGTGCTCTTCGGCGCGGACGGACGACTGGCGGCACGCGGGCATGACCTGAGCGAGGTATTGGGCAGCCGATGAGGCGGTCGGCAGCGTTGATGCGTCGCGCGTTCGGGATCTACTTCGGCGCCGCGCCCTGGGCGGCGGCGGTGAGCGTCGTGATCATGGTGGTGGGTGGTCTGACCGCGGTAGCCACCGCATGGTTCACCCGAGCCCTCATCGACGGTCTCTCCGCCGACGCCACGTCGACGATCTGGCTCGGTGTCGTCGGTTTCGGCGCGCTGGCCATCGTGTCGCCGGTCATCCTGCACGTCTCGCAGTACGTACAGCGGGACGCGGAACGCCGGGTGACGATACGCACGCAGCAGGAACTGTTCACCGCGGTGTCGGCGCATCCTCGGCTGACGGAGTTGGAGGACAGCAAGTTTCATGATCGGCTCCGGCTCGCCCACGAGGCGAGTCGCTTCGCGCCGACCCAGCTCAACAGCATGGTCCTGGGCATCGGGCAGGAGATGATCACCATCGTCGCCTTCGGCGTGACGCTGGTGCGCTGGTCTCCCCTGGTGAGCGCGTTGGTCATGCTGGCGGTGCTGCCCACTCTCGTGGCCCAGATCCGGTTGGCTCGGATGCGCGGGGCGATGTTGGAACGCACCGTGCCGATGTTCCGCCGGCAGACGTTCTACGCGGCACTCCTGCTCGACATGCGCGCCGCGAAGGAGATCCGGCTGTTCGGGCTCGGCCAGTTCTTCCAGGGTCGCCTGCTGCGCGAGCTGCGCGCGGCACAGGGACAGGAACGTCACCAGGACCGGCTGGCCCTGTGGGTCGACAGCGCCCTCGCGACGCTGACCGGCATCGTCTCGCTTGTCGCTCTGGCCGTCTTCGTCGCACGGGTGGTCGACGGACATGGCACCGTCGGCGACCTCGTGCTCGTGATCGCGGCACTGACCGCGTTGCAGATGTCCGCGTCGAGCCTGGTCCGACAGATCGCGATGCTCGGCGAGACATTGATCGTGTTCGGCCACTACGTCGACATCACCGCGGTGATCCGCGAGGCCCGACGTGCCGTTCCGCTGCCCGCCCTGCCGCCACTGAGGCGAGGTCTGGAGTTCGACGACGTCTGGTTCCGGTACGCCCCCGAGCACGACTGGGTCCTGCGCGGTCTCACGTTACGGATCCCCTGCGGCTCGTCCCTCGCCCTGGTGGGCGACAACGGCGCCGGAAAGTCGACAGTGGTCAAACTTCTCTGCGGCTTCCACGTCCCGAACAAGGGCGTCATTCGGTGGGATGGCGTCGACATCACCACCATCGACCCGGCCTCGCTCCGCGCCCGTCTCGGGGCGACATTCCAGGACTTCATGACCTACGAGTTCTCCGCCCACGACAACATCGCGGTCGGCGACATCAGCGCGTTGGACGACCGGGCCCGCGTACGGGCAGCAGCCGCGACGGCGGACATGGACGCCACCCTGGTTGCGCTTCCGAACGGGTACGACACCATGCTGACGCGAACCTTCAGCGACGGGGATCTGCCCGGGGTGGGGGTGGTGCTGTCCGGGGGGCAGTGGCAGCGACTGGCGCTGGCCAGAGCCCTGCTCAGGGAGGGCGCGGACGTGTTGATCCTCGACGAACCGTCGTCAGGTCTCGACGTGGCGACCGAGCACGAGATCAACCAGCGGCTGATGTCGCTGCGCCGCACACACACCAGCCTGCTCATCTCGCACCGGCTCAACACCGTCCGGGAGGCGGACAGCATCGCCGTGCTGGCCGCCGGCCGCATCCTCGAACAGGGCAGCCACGACGAGCTGATGGCATCGGGAGGGCGCTATGCCGAGTTGTTCCAACTCCAGGCATCCGGTTACGACGACGCGATCACCACTCGGACCTCGATGTGAACGCTAACACCCTGCTCAGAGTGTCACTGTTGGGTCCGATCGAGGCAACCGTCGGCGGGCAGCCGATGGCCGTCGGCGGCCTGGGCCGGCGAGCACTGCTGGCGGCGCTCGCCTTCAACCTGGGCACTGTGGTCGCCGTCAACCGTCTCATCGAGGTGATCTGGGACGACCACCCGCCGGCGACGGCGACGACGAAACTACAGGGCCACGTCTGGGCCCTGCGGCGAAGCCTGGTGCGACTCGGCGGGCCGGACGCCGTGAACATCCTGCAGACCCGTCCGCCGGGTTACCTGTTGTGCGCCCGCCTCGCGTCGACAGACCTCGCCCGTTTCGACGACCTGACGCAACGGGGTGCCGGCGCTCGGCTCCCCGAAGGTGCCGAACGCCGGGTCGCCGCCCTCTCCGCGGCACTGCGGCTGTGGCGGGGGGACGCCTGCGTCGATGCCCGGTCAGCTGGGGTGGCGGTCGTGGCGGCGTCACTGGACGAGCGACGGTGGCGGGCGATGGAGGACCTCGCCGAGGCGCAACTCGTCCTCGGCGACCACAACTCCGTCATCGACGCGATGGAGCCACTCGTACGCCGGTGGCCGTACCGGGAACGGGCCTGGGAGCACCTCATCGAGGCACACATGAGGCGTGGTGACGTCGCGTCCGCCCTGGCCGCTCACGACCAGTTGTGCGAGATCCTGGCCGGGGACCTCGGCGTCGCGCCCGGTCAACGAATCGGCCGGTTGGTCGGCATCATCCGCGCGAGCGGCCAGCGGTAGCACCGCCGCCCACCTGCCACCGACGACCACCGCACGAGGCGGCGGCATGGCCGCCATCGTCGTGCGTCGGGCGGTCGTGACCAGTGCGAATGCCGATCCGCAGTCGCTCGCCGGGGGCATTAGCGCACCGTTAGCGAATCGTAAGCGGTCGATGACATCGTGGCCTCTGTCGACAAACCGTCGTACCGACGGAGAAGGAGAGAGGTCGTATGATTATCAACAAGCTGGCCGACAAGCTACTGGCCACGCTGCTGCCGAAGGCCACGGCGTCCGCGTGCAACGTCTGCTCTCTCGCCTATGTCGGGTGTGGAGGGCCCTTCTGCTACTACTACTACAACAAGGTGGTCGCGGGGCAGGTCCGCTGTTACGCCAACACGGCGAGAGACTGCAACGCGTCCTACGTGAGCTACTCCACGGGCTGCTGCTGATCGTCGATTCGCGGCCGTCGGTCGGATGTCACCATCCGACCGACGGCCTCATGCTGGAGGACCAACGATGCGGGGCACGGTGCGTCGATGCTGGGGATAGCCGCGTCGCAGTGGCGGGTGCGACTACGCCGGTCACTGGCCCTGCTCTCGATGATCGCCGTCGCGGTAGCCGGGTTCACAGTGCTCACCGGGGCCGCTGTGACCTCCCGGCTGGAAGCGGTCGGCGCGGTCAGCGCCAACTACCGCCCGGTCTACGACCTCCTGGTACGCCCCCGGGACGCGGTGCTGCCGCTGGAGCAGGAGCGCAATCTGGTCCAGTCGGGCCAGTTGGCGGGCATGCGTGGCGGCATCACCCACGATCAGTGGCGCGAGATCCAGGCGGTGCGCGGGGTGTCGGTGGCGGCACCGGTCGCGATGATCGGGTACGTGATGCGCACAGTGCCCGTGACGGTCGACCTGTCGGAACACCTTGACCCGACCGCCGAGCGTCAGGTGTTGCGGGTCCAGCCGACCTGGGCGACGGACGCGGGGCTGAGCCAGATCCCGGACGGGCCGGCGTTCCTCTACGCGACGCGGAACCGGCTGGACGTGGTGCCGAACAGCGAACTGAAGAGCGGCGGGGGCCTGCCGCCGCCGGAGGAGGTCGACGCCGACGGCCAGCGGGTAAAGATCTGCCCAGCGGCTCCGGCCATCACCGCTGAGGACTGGCTCGCACCGACCGACCTCCGAGCCCGATCGTCGTTGACGTGCGTCGGCGGCATGGGCTCGACGGATCGCGAGGGAAAGGCGACGCGGCCGACAGTCACGTTGGCGTGGACGGTGCCGTTCCTGATGGCCGCGGTCGACCCGGAGTCGGAGGCCACGCTGGCCGGGCTGGACCAGGCCGTCACCTCGGGCCGATACTTCACCTCGGCCGAAGCGCCGACCTCACGGCGGCTGGACGGAATGCCGTACCCCTACTCGGTGCTCCCGATCCTCGTCGCGGACCGACCCCAGGTCGACAGGACGCTCAACGTCACAGTGCAGCGCCTGAACTCCGACGCGCCCGAGCTGGTCCGGAGATCCGCCGACGACCAGCGGCTCCGCGCCGCTCTGGTCAACGAGTCCGGCACGCCGGTCGCCCAACGGGCGATGTCGTTCGAAGAGCCGTACCAGAACCTGCTCGACCGGATGCTCCGCCCCGACGACCTCGGTGTCGAGTACGACCTGGCAACGTCGAACACCAGGTGGCTCGACCAGTTCTGGACCGTCGGACCGCCGAAGAGGGTACGGGCCGGGGACGGTCTGCGGGCCCAGCCAGATCCGTACGACCTGAAGATCTGGGGTCAGGGCGCCGACGACGGCGGGTCGTCCCGGCACGTGCCGATGGAGTTCGCCGACACCAGCGTGCGCAGCGAGGTGGCCGTCCATCGGAACCTGGCGCACGGTTACCAGGAGCAGCCGGGGGACGTGAGCATGCCCGACGCCGCGCTGGGCGCGGTGGGCACCTTCGACCCCGCCAAGGTTTCGCTGGGCAGCGCGCTGTCAGCGGTGCCCATGGACACGTACTTCAACCCGGGCGCCGAGGGTGCCGACGAAGCGTCACGGCGGGCACTGGGCGGCCGACGACTGACCCCGAATTCGAACGTCACCGGCCTGCTCAGCCAACCTCCGCTGATGCTCACCACCATGGCGGCCCTGCCCGCCATCTTCGACCCCGGCGCGTACAGCACCGAGCCCAGCTACCCGGAGTACCAGCTCAACACCACCGCACCGATCAGCGTGGTACGAGTCCGACTGGCCGGAGACGTCGGCATCGACCCGGTCTCCCGGGAGCGGGTACGGGTGATCGCCGAGGAGATCGCGCAACGCACCGGCCTCCAGGTCGACATAACCCTGGGGTCGTCGCCCACCGCGATGACTGTGCACTACCCGGCGGGCAACTACGGCCGGCCCGACCTCGCCGTGGCCGAGCCCTGGGTCCAGAAGGGCGTCGCGTCCGTGCTGGTCCGCGCGGCCGACCGCAAGAGCGTACTGCTGTCCGTCCTGGTGCTCGCGGTGTGCGCGCTGGCAGTGCTCAACGCCAACACCGCCGCCATCCGCGCCAGACGCACCGAGTTCGGCATCCTCACCTGCCTCGGCTGGGGCCGCCGGCACCTCCTCCAGCTGATGTTCATCGAGATCGTCGGCATCGGCCTCGCCGCAGGCATCGCCGGCACCGGGCTGGCGCTCGGGATCGCGTTCGGTCTCGGGCTGAACATCGCGTGGAGCCACACAGTGCTCGCCGTACCCGCAGCGGTGGCCCTGGCCCTGCTCGCCGGCGGCTGGCCGGCCTGGCGGGCCGCCCGGCCGGATCCCGGCGAGATCATCAGGCCCGCCGTCTCGGGTTTCGCCCTCCGCCGGCAGGCGCCGCGCCGGCTGGGCACCCTCGCGCTGGCCAACCTTGCCCGCACCCCCGGTCGGACCGCGCTCGGCGCGCTGAGTCTGACGATCGGGGTGGCCGCGCTGACCATGTTGTTGGCGATCACGTTCGCGTTCCGTGGTGCGATCACCGGCACCCTGCTCGGTGATGCCGTCACCATCCAGGCCCGCACCGTCGATCACATCGCCGTGGCGGTCACGATCGTGCTGGGCATCGTGTCGGTCGCTGACGTGCTCTATCTCAACATCTCCGAGCGCGCCGCCGAGTTCGCCCTGTTCGCAGCCGTCGGCTGGACCGACGCCATGCTGAACCGGCTGGTCATCATCGAGGCCATTGGCATGGGTGCCATCGGTGGCACGCTCGGCGCCGCTGCCGGCCTCGGCGCGGCGGCGACCTTCGCCGGGGGCGTCACCGCTGGAATCCTCTGGTGTTCCGGAGCCGCCCTGGTGTTCGGCGTCGCCGTCTCCGCCCTGTCCGTGGTGGTGCCGATCGCCGTGCTCCGCCGACTGCCCACCGCCCACCTGCTCGCCGAGGGGTGAGCGGCAAAGGAGTAGGTCCGATGGAACGGACGTCAGCTGCGCCGTCGAGCACCGTCACCGTGCCCCTGGTGTGTCTCACCCGGGTACGGAAGTCCTTTCCGCTGCCCGACGGCGCACCGCTGGTCGCGGTGAACGACGTCAGCCTGGAGATCGACGCCGGCACCGCGATCGCGTTGACCGGGCCGAGCGGCTCGGGCAAGTCGACGCTCCTGCACCTCATCGGTGCCATCGAACGAAGTGACGGTGGCACCATCGAGGTCGGCGGCCAGGAGGTGACCGGCTTGGCCGGCCGGGGGTTGGCCGCCTACCGGCGACGGGTCGGCTTCGTGTTCCAACGGTTCCACCTGCTGCCCACGCTCACCGTCCTGGACAACGTCGTGGCACCCCTGATTCCGTTCCGCACCGACTTCGACAAGGTCGCTCGTGCCCACGAACTGCTGGCGATGGTGGGGCTCGCCGACCGGGCCGCCGCCCTGCCGTCGCGGCTCTCCGGGGGGCAGCAGCAACGGGTCGCCATCGCCCGCGCGCTGATCAACCAACCTGCCCTGTTGCTGGCCGACGAACCCACCGGCAATCTCGACAGTCAGACCGGCACCGCGATCGTCGACCTGTTGCTGAGGCTGCGCGACGAGCAGGGCACGACTCTCATCATGGCCACCCATGACGCCGCTATCGCCGCGCGTTGCGACCGAGCCGTCCAGATGCGGGACGGGCGCCTCACCAGCCTGGACGGCTGAGGCGCGGACCGGGCAGCCAGCCCGGATCAGCACGGTTTCAGCGCCCTTTCCGGCCGCTCAATACGTTCGCGCCATGACATTCAAACGTTCCACGCGCACCAGGCGCGGGACTGCCGCGCTGGCGATGATCGCGGTCACCGCGGCAAGCGTGCTCTTCGGCGAGCCCGCGTCGGCCGATCCCGTCCCCGTCCCTCAGGCAGCGCTCACCGACCGGGCCTTCGGCCAGGTCGCCGAGATCCATCTCCAGGGCGCCGCTCGGATCACCACCGTCGTGCTGTCGGCCGAGTTCGTCCAGTGGCACCGGCTGCACCCGAACGCCACTGCCGAACAGGCACAGACCCAGCTCACCGCACGCCAGCAGCTGCTCGACGGCTCGCTGACCGCGTTCGACCTCCTGCTGCCCGAACAGGACCTGCTGCTCAAGTCCGTCGACATCCTGCTCGGCGCTCCCGGCGGCGACACCCGGACCTCGCCGGAGATCACCGGCCTGGTCGGGGCCGTGATCGGCAAGACGGTCGAGCCGTGGGACACCCGCGAGGAACTCGCCTCCGGCGCGCTGCGGACCGCCCAGTGGCTGCGCGGCCGCGACGACGCCCTCGCCGCGGTGTGGTCCGCGACCCGACAGGCGGGGGCCGCCAGCGTGCCCGTCGCCACCGCCTGGAACGCCGTCCTCGGTGAGCCGGTCGGGGTGGACATCACCAGCACCTACGAGGAGCTCCAGCAGGATCCCGGACTTTCACATGTCGACCTCGACGCGATCCTGGCGCTGCGGGACGACTCGACGGCGTACGTCGCGGCGGCCAAGCAGCAGCTTGCCTCCCTGCACGCGGAGCTGCTCGGCCTGAGCCTGGAGATCCGTCTCGAGATCGGCGAGAACAACAGCAAGTGTCCGCCGGAAGGGCCGCCGAGCGCCGCGTGCACCGCGGCGGCCAAGAAGGCGGCGGAGGACCGGGACAAGGCTCGGCAGCAGACGATCTCCGACATCAAGGCCGGGGTCGGCATGGTCTCCACCATCATCGGGTTCGCCGACCCGGCCGCCGGCAAGAAGTCCAAGGTGATCGGGGAGGCGGTCCTCACCACGATCAGCGCGATCTCCAAGTACGCGGCGGCGATCACCGGCCGCGGCCCCGCGGGCTCGATCTTCAGCACCGCGACGTTGGCGATGACCGGCAACGTCTTCGGTGCCGTGATGTCGATCGTCGGTCTCTTCGGCAGCAGCGGACCGTCGCTGGACGCACAGATCCTGGCCCAGGTGAAAGCATTGCGCGACGAGGTGCGGGCCCTCGGCGACGAGATGCGGGCCAGCTTCGCGCGGGTCGAGGCCCAGATCAACACGGTGTACGCGAACATGATGGCCCAGTTCGACAAGTTGAACGCCGCGATCGCCGGCAACACCGCGCAGATCACCCTCGTCCAGCAGCAGGTCGCCCAGCTCGGCCTGCGCCTGGAGGACATCGCCGCCACAGTGCTGGCCGCGATCGGCGACGCCACCCTGCACGACGCCCGCGCCGACATCAACAAGTACGTCGGCTATCTGGAGAACTTCGGTCAACCGATCCCGACGTACGGCGAGTTCGTCGACCCGGAGAACGAATTCCACCTGACCTCGACACAGCTGGCCAGCGGCGCCGCCTTCGTGGTGCCCAGGACCGACGCCGACAACCCGGCGCTCGACCCGACCACAGTGCTGAACAGCTTCGGCGAGGCCCGGTCGATCAACTACCTGGCTCGGGTCGCCAGCGGACGTGACCCCTCGATGGTCGAACCGTCGACACCGGTCGGCAACCCGACGGTGTGGAACCTCGGCGCGCAGTCGTACGCCATGTTGATGCTGCAGAACCCGACGTACGCCGCCCAGGTCAGCGCCGGCCGGGCCGCGCAGATCGAGGCGGAGGGCACCCGTATCGCCGACCTCGCGGCCAGCTTCGGCCGACCGGTCGACGGCCACGCCAACGGGCTTATCACCGGGCTGGTCAACGAGTACGTCGCCGCCACCAACGAACTGTCGACCGCGCTGGCCGCCTTCCGGACCAACGAGGTCCAGGTCCGCTACGAGCCGGACGCCAACGGCGTACAGGTCAAGACGCCCAAGAACTACGACCTGTTCTGGGACACCGACAAGCCGCTCGCCCAGGCGCCGGCGAAGGCCGACGAGGCGACGGTGCCCGCGTGCGAGGGCAGCAGGCAGATCGACCGGCCCAGCAACGTTCGCTACGAGCTGATGTCGAACATGGTGCGGGCACTCCAGTACGCGTACACACCGCGCCACGACGAGCCGCCGGCCGGGGTACGGGAGTTGCCCGAGGTCGGCCACTGCTACACGCCGAGCTGGGTCCACACCCGGACGACCGGCAACGGGAGCGGAGTGATCCGCTCCTACGGCAAGCTGCGGTTGCAGGTCCACAGCCGGTTCCGGCTGAACTCGTCCGTGGCCTGGCAGAACTCGCGCACCGCCGACTTCACCTGGCCGGACGAGCAGGTCTACCAGGTCTACTGCGAGTTCTTCAGCTGTAGCAGCCAGACCACGCCCGAACAGGCCCTGACCCAGAAGTGGCCGTCCGGCCGGTACGCCTTCGCGAGCGGCGCGACGGCCGTGAACAACACGGCACTGGACGCCACGCTGACGCCGACCCTGCGCGGTTTCCTCCAGGCCCGGCAGAAGTCCATGTACGACCGGGTACGGGACCAGAGCACCCAGGTCAGCGGGGCGGTGCCCACCGCCCTGAAGAAGGTGAACACGGCGGCGCGGCTGCTCCAGGCGTACACCCGGTTGGGTCTGCCCAACGCCCTCGACTCGGACGACGTGTTGTCCGCGAACCTGTTCGGGCAGTACCAGATTCCGGTGAACATGCCGACGGACGCCAAGATCGGAAATGCCTACGCCACGGCGAGCGGAAACTACGCCCAGTGCGGGCCCACGCCGTGCCCGCCCGACTCCAGCCGCCCACTGCGCGACCAGGTCAGCCTCAAGGTGCCCTGCGAGCCCGCTGTCGACTCGTCCAACCTGCCCGGTGACCCACTGGGCGACTGCCTGATCACCAGCGCGCGGTCCCGCGCCAACACGCTGATGCAGCGGTACGAGGTCTGGGCCGACCAGATGACCGCCGGTCTGCACCGCGAGCGGGTGCCGTGGATGAACGACACCCTTCTGGGCCTGCGCATCACCACCCGCCTGACCCACGCCAACTGAACCAGGGGCGTTGCCGGCGTCTGCGGGCGCCGGCAACGCCTGGTGTCAGGTTCAGATAGCGTTCGGGTCATGGGATCCGTGGACGTGGTCTTGGCGGTCATCGCCGCCGCAGCCAACGTGGCTTTCGCCACTGTGCTGTTCCACAAGAGCCGTGGCGGCACGACGGCGCCCCGGATCTTCGGCCGCCCTCAGCCCCAGCCGCGCCTGCGGGCCATGATGCACGTCTGCCTGGGGCTGGGGACGGGCGTCGGCTGGCTCGCCAAGGACATCTTCCCGCCCCGCTCCACCGGCGACACGGTGCTGTTCAACGTGGTGATGGTCCTGCTGGTGGCTGCGGTGGCCTCGGCCCTGCTGAGCGCCTTCCGGCACTCGCGACCCACCGGTGACAGGGCCGCCCGCTAGCTCTGGCGCTGGCCGTCCGGGCGCGAACGGGGAAGTACCCGCAACGGCCGAGTGATGATCACCACCTTCGGTGAACTCTCCTCTGACGGAAGGGTAGGTTCGCTGTCGGCTATCAGGGCGAGGCCGGATGGCTCCCCCGGCGACCGTGACGTGTCCGGGCAATGGCGCCCTGAGGCCGCTCGACCGGCTGTCGCTGATCGTCGGGTAGCTGCCCCGATCCAGGGCGGAGCTGAGCGCGTCCACGGGACGCCCGAGTGGAAATGGCTGTATGTCTTCTGTGCTGTCCGCGGTCAACCGGCCGCGTCTGTCCCGTCCGTCCTGGTTGTCGCCGAAGGTGTTCCGCACCGAGGTCCTCGCCGGTCTGGTCGTCGCCCTGGCGTTGATCCCGGAGGCGATCTCGTTCTCGATCCTCGCCGGTGTCGACCCCCGCGTGGGGCTGTTCGCCTCGTTCACGATGGCAGTCACCATCGCGATCTGCGGTGGGCGTCCGGCGATGATCTCCGCCGCGACCGGAGCCATCGCCCTCGTCGTCGGGCCGCTGGCGAAGGAACACGGGCTGGACTACCTGATCGCGGCGGTGATCCTCGGCGGCGCGATCCAGATCCTGCTCGCCGTGCTCGGCGTGGCGAAGCTAATGCGGTTCATCCCGCGCAGCGTCATGGTGGGTTTCGTCAACGCCCTGGCCATCCTCATCTTCGCCGCCCAGGTCCCGCACCTGCTCGGCGTGCCGTGGCTGGTCTACCCGCTCGTCGCCGTCGCCCTGGCGATCATGGTGGGGCTCCCCCGGCTCACCCGCGCCATCCCGGCACCGCTGGTCGCCATCGTGGTCCTGACGCTGGTCACCGTCTTCGCCAGCGTGGCGGTGCCGACCGTCGGCGACGAGGGCGCCCTGCCGGACAGCCTGCCCACCCTCGGCCTTCCGCAGATCCCCTGGACCATGAACACCCTCACCCTCGTAGCCCCCTACGCCCTGGGGATCGCGCTGGTCGGGCTGATGGAGTCGCTGATGACCGCCAAGCTGGTCGACGACATCACCGACACCCCGTCCAGCAAGACGCGCGAGTCCTGGGGCCAGGGCGTGGCCAACATCGTCACCGGTTTCTTCGGCGGCATGGGTGGCTGCGCCATGATCGGCCAAACGATGATCAACGTGAAGGCATCCGGCGCCCGTACCCGGCTGTCGACGTTCCTGGCCGGCGTGTTCCTGCTGGTCCTGGTCGTCGCGCTCGGCGACGTCGTGGCGGTGATTCCGATGGCTGCCCTGGTCGCCGTGATGATCATCGTGGCGGTGTCGACCTTCGACTGGCACTCCGTCGCCCCGGCCACGCTGAAGCGGATGCCGTACGGCGAGACCACCGTCATGGTCGCCACCGTCGCCACCACCCTGGCCACCCACAACCTCGCCATCGGCGTCGTGGTCGGCGTCCTCACCGCCATGGTGATCTTCGCCCGGCGGGTGGCCCACCTGGTCGAGGTCACCAGCGTCCTGGACCCGGACGGCACCACACGGATCTACTCGGTGCGCGGCGAGTTGTTCTTCGCCTCCAGCAACGACCTGGTGGGCCAGTTCGACTACGCGAACGACCCCGAGACGGTGGTCATCGACATGACTTACGCCCACGTCTGGGACGCCTCATCCGTCGCCGCCCTCGACGCCATCACGCAGAAGTACGCCACCCGCGGCAAGACCGTCGAGATCATCGAACTGAACAAGCCCAGTGCCCGCATCCACGACACCCTCGCCGGCCAGCTCGGCGTCGGCCACTGATATGGCCACCACCACCACCCGGGAGACCGGGCCGGAGCAGCACGGCTCCGGCTCGGCCACCGGCCGGCTCATGCAGATCGGCGAGGCCGCCGAACGGGTCGGGCTGAGCATCCGCACCATCCGCCACTACGAGGAAGCCGGCCTGATCGTGCCCTCCGCCCGCAGCGAGGGCGGCTTCCGCCTCTACACCGAGCCCGACCTCGACCGCCTCGCCGTCGTCAAGCGCATGAAACCCCTCGGCTTCACCCTCGACGAGATGCGGGACCTCCTCACCGTCCTCGACGCCCTCGACACCGCCACCGGCGCCGACCGCGCAGCCCTGCTCGACCGGCTCGCCATGTTCCACACCGCCGCCACCACCCGCGTCACCGCCCTGCGCGACCAACTCGCCATGGCCGAAGGCTTCGCCGACACGCTCCGCGCCGAACTCGACCACCACCAAGGCCCAACTGTCTGAACGGCCCCGCATGGGTGGCACCCGAACGGCGGTGACCGGTCGACAAGCTTGCTGAGCGTTGGGCTTGCATCCGGTACTCAGGTACACGCTTACCGTCGTTGGTATGACCACTGACTCCCAGCCGTGGGTGCCCGAGTCGTGCACCCTGCCGAGCGGGCAACGGCCGCTGCGGCTGGCCGAATTCGACTACCTGTTCGCCACCGCCCTGTTGGCGCAGCAGCGGCTGTCCCCCACCGAGATGCGGTGGCGTCTCGACCCGACCGCCGAGGCCACCACACGGGACCTGATCGGCCGGGAGAGCTCCTGCTGCTCGTTCTTCTCGTTCACCCTCGCCGCCGACACCGGCACGCTGCGTCTCGACGTGCGGGTGCCGGCCGAACACGTCGACGTCCTCGACGCGCTCGCGCTGCGAGCCGCCGCCGGGATGACGGCGTGAGCGGATTGCGCAGCGGCCAGGTCGCCGCCGCAGCCGGGGTGCACCCGCAGACACTGCGCTACTACGAACGTCGCGGACTGCTCGCCGAACCGGACCGAAGCCTGGGCGGGCACCGCCTCTACCCAGCCGAAGCGGTCACCGTGCTGAGGGTGATCAAGGCGGCGCAGCGGCTCGGGTTCACCCTCGACGAGGTCGCCGAGCTGCTCGACGCGGGCCGGCACCGTCACGGCCGCCACACCGATGCCGGCCTGCGGGTCCGCGCCCAAGCGAAGCTCGCCGAGGTCGAGGCGAAGATCGCTGATTTGCAGGTCATCGCCGGCACACTGCGCGCCGCAGTGAAGGCCGGCTGCGACGACCTCGTCGAGTGCGCCGGCCAGCCGTGCTGTCCCATCCCCTTCCCCACCATCGCTCCAGGAGGTGCCTGTTCGACCGGGTCACCGGCATGATCGGGGTCCGCGGGCACATCGGTACGGTCCACGGATGACCGTCGTCCGCTCGATCCTGCTGTTCATCGTCGCCGCCCTGTTCGAGATCGGCGGGGCGTGGCTGATCTGGCAGGGCTGGCGCGAGCACCGCGGCCTGTGGTGGATCGCCGCCGGCGTCATCGCCCTCGGCGCGTACGGATTCGTCGCCACCTTCCAGCCCGACCCGAACTTCGGACGCATCCTCGCCGCCTACGGCGGCGTGTTCGTGGCCGGATCCCTCGCCTGGGGGGTGATCGTCGACAAGTTCCGACCCGACCGGTGGGACGTCATCGGCGCCGGCATCTGCCTGATCGGCGTCGCCCTGATCATGTACGCGCCGCGTTCGGCAGGCGGCTCCTGATCGTCACGGAGCCGATCCTGCACGCTCAGGCGCCTCGTCGAGGCGCACGCCTGGCACCGCGCCGTAGCGTGGCGGGGTGGCAGCACCCCAACATGGCCGCCCGCACGATCAGCGGCGCATCCGAGCCGCCCACCTCACCGGGTCGGCGTGAGCGACGCTGGTGGACGCGGGGCGCACGGCCAAGGCCACGGTCGCCGACATCAGCGCCCGACTCGCCGGGTAACCCGGGAGGAAAACCGCGGCCCGTGTGTCGTGGCCTGGGTCGTGGGTGGCCCGGCGGGCGGCGACGAGGGCGGCGTCAGGCGCTTGGGCGCAGCTCGGTGAGGAGCTTCTCCACCCGCCCCCGGATGTCGTCGCGGATCGGGCGGACGGCGTCGACGCCCCTGCCGGCGGGGTCGTCGAGTTTCCAGTCCTCGTAGCGCTTGCCGGGGAAGACCGGGCAGGCGTCCCCGCAGCCCATGGTGACTATGACGTCGGAGGACTCCGCGGTCTCGTACTCCAGAAGTTTCGGGGTCTGGTCGGTGATGTCGATGCCGACCTCGCGCATGGCCTGCACGGCGGCGGGGTTGACGGTGTCGGCGGGGGCGGAGCCGGCGGAGCGGACTTCGACGGTGTCGCCGGCGAGGTGGCGCAGCCAGCCGGCGGCCATCTGGGAGCGGCCGGCGTTGTGGACGCAGACGAACAGGACGCTGGGCTTGTCACTCACGGTGTTTCCCTTACCGGTTAGGCGGCTGTCGTGGCGGAAGGCGTAGACGTGAAGAAGCGGCGGCGTGCCCACAGCGAGACGTAGACGAGGCCGACGAGGACGGGCACTTCGATCAGGGGGCCGACGACGCCGGCGAGGGCTTGGCCGGAGGTGACGCCGAAGGTGCCGATCGCGACGGCGATGGCGAGTTCGAAGTTGTTGCCGGCGGCGGTGAACGCCAGCGTGGTGGTGCGCTGGTAGCCGAGGCCGATGGCCCGACCGAGGGCGTAGGAGCCGGCCCACATGAGTGCGAAGTACACCAGCAGGGGCAGGGCGATGCGGACGACGTCCAGGGGTCGGCTGGTGATGGCGTCGCCTTGCAGGGCGAACAGGATCACGATCGTGAACAGCAGCCCGTAGAGGGCGGCCGGGCCGATGCGGGGCAGGAAGCGGGCCTCGTACCAGGTGCGGCCCTTGGCGCGTTCGCCGAGGCGGCGGGTGAGGTAGCCGGCGAGCAGTGGGATGCCGAGGAAGATGAGCACGTTAGCGGCGATGTCCCAGGCCGAAACCGTCAACTCGGCGCCGGAGAGCCCCAGCCACTGGGGAAGCACGGCGAGGTAGAACCAGCCGAGCAGGCCGAAGGCGATGACCTGGAAGACCGAGTTGAGCGCGACCAGGACGGCGGCGGCTTCCCGGTCACCGCAGGCGAGGTCGTTCCAGATGATGACCATGGCGATGCAACGGGCCAGGCCGACGATGATCAGGCCGGTGCGGTACGCGGGTTGGTCGGCCAGGAACAGCCAGGCCAGGGCGAACATCACGGCGGGGCCGACGACCCAGTTGAGGACCAGCGAGGAGATAAGCAGCCGGCGGTCGCCGGTGACGGTGTCGAGCCGGTCGTAGCGGACCTTCGCCAGCACCGGGTACATCATGATCAGCAGACCGGCCGCGATCGGTAGCGAGATCCCGCCGATCTGCACCGCGTCCAGGGCGCTGTTCAACCCGGGGATCAGCCGACCGAGGAGCAGGCCGGCGACCATCGCCAGCCCGATCCACACGGGGAGGAACTGGTCGAGTCGGGAGAGGCGGCCGACGACGGCGTTCTCGCCGGAGTCGATGTCAGGGGCGGTGCGGGTGCTCACGGGCACTCCCGTCGGTTCTCGGTCGCTGGTGGTGTGGATCGGGTCTGTCATGCCGGGTGGGCGACGTGGAGGTCGTCGAGGAGGCGCCGGACGCGGCGTTCGATGTCGTCGCGGATCGGCCGGACGTCGGCGAGGTCGCGCCCGGCGGGGTCGTCGAGGTCCCAGTTCTCGTAGCGGGTGCCGGGGAAGACCGGGCAGGCGTCGCCGCAGCCCATGGTGATGACGACGTCGGCGGCGCGGATGACCTCGTCGGTCCACGGCTTGGGGAACTCCGCGGCGATGTCGATGCCGCGCTCGGCCATCGCGGCGATGGCGGCGGGGTTGACCTCGGCGCCGGGTTCGCTGCCGCCGGACCACGCGACCGCCTGGTCGCCGGCGAGGTGGGTGAAGAACCCCAACGCCATCTGCGAGCGGCCGGCGTTGTGGGTGCACAGGAACAGGGCGACGGGGCGGCCGTCGCGGTGGTGGCCCTCGACGCGGGCGAGGGCCTGCAGGCGCTGGCGGGCGAAGCGTTCGGCGAGCAGCGGCAGGTAGTGGGGGATGCTGCCGGCGGTGGCGAACTGGTCGTAGCTGGTGTGCAGGAACCGCTCGATGGTCTCGGTGCCGTAGACGCCGGTGAACTCCTCGGCGAGGCGGGTGGCGGCGGTGCGCAGGGCGAGCTGTTGGTCGATGGACAGCTGCGGATGGGCGTGAGTGTCAGTCATGGGGTCCTCGCGAGCTCATGGCGGGGGTGATGACGGGGGCGACCCGGTCGACGCGGGCTGCGAGGTCGGCGAACGCCGCCTCGAAGGCGTCGTCGGTGTCCAGGCGGACGGGGTCGGGCACCGACCAGTGCAGCCGGGGCTGGGCTGGGGCGGTGAGTTCCTCGTGGGCGTTGTCGCAGACGGCGATGACCAGGTCGTCGTCGCGCACGATGTCCGCGACACGGTTGGTGCTGCTCGGGTCGAGGGCCAGACCGTGCCGGTGGGCGACGGCGACGGCACGGGGGTGGACCCGCTCGGCGGGCTGTGTCCCCGCGGACGCGGCCGGGGTATGGGTGCGCTCGGACCAGAGAGCGGCGGCCAGTTGCGAGCGGGCGGAGTTGCGGGTGCACACGAACACCACCCGTCCCACGCCGGTCAGGGGCGTGGGGCGCAGTGCGGTGAGGGCTTCGGGACGCAGCCGCAGGTAGGTGCGGCGCCGGTCACCCTCGGAGCGGCCACGCACGACGAGGCCCGCGTCGGTGAGGACTTTGACGTGGTGGGCGACGAGGTTCGTCGGTATCTGCAGGTCGTGGGCGATTTCTCCGGGCGAGGCGTCGCCGAGGGTGAGCGCGTCCACGATCGCCAGGCGCGCCGGGTCGCCCAGCGCGGCGTGGATCCGGGCGCGCCCCCGCAAGGAAACAAGCTCAGTCATCATTGACTCAATGATTACTGAGCGATCGTGGGAGTGTCAAACGACGGTTGGGTGGCGGCGCGGGGCGGTCCGCAGCCCCCTCGGGGCGGGGGTCGGTGCAGCGGCAGGTCTTGAGGTAGGACTGTAGTTCGGCCAGCGCTGCCTGAGCCACCCACGTCGCAACCACCCTGGCCGACCCGGGTCGACGGCCAGACCTCAGGCCACGGCGGCCGGTTCGACGCTGAGCAGCCCGGCGAGCTGGCGCAGGATGGCCGGCCGGGCCCGGTAGTACACCCAGGTGCCGCGGCGTTCGGCGTCGACGAGGCCGGCCTCGCGCAGCGTCTTGAGGTGGTGCGAGATCGTCGGCCCGGTCAGGTCGAACGCCGGGGTCAGGTCACAGACGCACGCCTCCCCGCTCTTCGCCGAGGCGATCATCGACATCAGCCGCAGCCGCACCGGGTCGCCGAGCGCCTTGAACGCCGGCGCGAGCACCGCGGCGGTCTGCGCCGGCACCGGGCTCTGCGCCAGCGGCGGGCAGCACGGCGTGTCGGCGGTGAGGTCGATGACGGGAAGCAGCCCGGCTTGCTTTGACATGCCTCTAGGTTGACAGGTGTCTAAGCAGCGTGCAACTCTCTGATTCGACGAACGTCAAGACAGACGTCGCGGGGAAGGAGTCGGCATGTTCGGCACGACACGGCGTTCAGCGCAGGCTCAGGCGGCAGCGCGGTTCTGTGACTCCTGCGCCCGGGTGTCCACCGCGGCACAGCGGGCGCAGCGGCGCTACGACCAGGTCCGTGACACGGCCCCTGCCCTGATCGGCGTCCGATAACCCCTGATCGAAAGGTTGTGTGATGAGCGAGAACACCCAGACCAACCCCGCGACGGGAGACGGGTTCGCCGGTGATCCGGGGGCTGCCCTGGCCGTGACGGGCTCCGGTTCCTGCTGCGGCAGCCCCGCGCAGGCGGTCGGCTCGGTCCTCCCGCCCGCCGGGCAATCGCCGACGGCGGGACCGTGCTGCGGCAGCCAGCAGGCCGCCGAAGCGGCCGGCTCCTGCTGCGGCACCGAGGCGAAGACCGAAGCCGTCACGACGGGTCATGGGTGCTGCGGATGACCGCCGGATCGGGATCGGTCGCCCACCTCGACGCGACACTTCGCCTGGTCTCGGCCGAGCGGATGGCCGCCACGATCTCCGCTCTCGCCTCGGCTGAATTCACCGGCCGGCGGGTCGGCACGGCCGGCGGCGCCGCCGCCCGCGCCTGGCTCGTCGCGCACCTCGCCGACCTCGGCGCGGCGGTCGACACCGACGACTTCCGGGTCCGCAACGTGCCCGAGCTGTACGCGGCGCCGACCGTCGTCTGGGGCGACGGCGACACCTCGACGCGGCTGACGTTCGGCCGCGAGGTCGCGGTCCACTCCGCCTCGGCCGACACCTCTGAGGTCAGGCGTGGCCCGTTGGGTGTGACCGGCAGCGGGGACCCGACCGGCCGGTGGCTGGTGGTGCCCGCGGGCGGGAACCCTCTCGACGCCGCCCGCGACGCCTCGGGCGCCGCGGGTCTGCTGGTGAGCCGGGCTGTCGACGCCGGCGGCTGGCAGTACACCGTCCTCGCCGGCCCGGACCCGGGCCCGTTGCCCATGCTGACCCTCGACGCGGGCACCCACCGCTCCGTCCTGGCCGCCGCCACCGGTGCGGGTTGGTGGAGCGCGAACACCCCGCTGCGCCGCCGCGACGTTACCGGCGCCAACATCCACGCAAGGTTCCCGGCGGTTGCGCCGGGCGGGACCGAGGTGTTGCTGACCGCGCACTACGACGGCGTCGGCGACCATCCCGGCCTGCGTCAACCCGGCGCGTCGGACAACGCCAGCGGCGTCGCGGTGGTGCTGGAAGCCGCCCGAATCCTTGCCGCCGCCCGCCCTGCGGGGGTCGCGGTGGCGGTCGCGTTGCTCGACGCCGAGGAGGTTGGTGCGCTGGGCTCGGCCCACCACAGCCAGCAGTTGCAGGCGGGCGACATTCGGCCGCTGGTCATCAACGTCGACGGTGCCGGGCTGCTCGACCGGGCCGCCGCGGTCGAGGCTGGCGGGCCGGCCCACGCGCTGCTCGCGCTGCTCGATCAGGCCGGGCGGCACACCGGCCTTCCGCTCGCCGCCGGGCCGGTCGCCTCCGACAACCGCCGCTACGCCGCCGCGGGGCTCGCGGCGGTGGGCATCGGCGCCGGCATGGCCGGCTACCACAGCCCCGCCGACACCCCGGACCGCGTCAACCCGCACACCCTCGACGCGATCGCCCGCCTCGTTGTCGCCACCGTCGGCCTGGCCGCCTCCGCACCCGCTACAGTTTCATCGCCGATCGGCGATGAACGATAGAAGAGGTGAAGTCGTGGACGAGTTGCTCGACCGGAGCACCGCGCAGCAGTACGCGTCGTGGTTCCGGGCCCTCGCGGACCCGACCCGGGTTCAGATCGTCGAGTACCTCGCCCGTCACGCCCGACCGATGAGCGTCGGCGAGATCGTCGCCGCCGTCGGCCTGGCCCAGTCCACCGTCTCCCAACATCTGAAGATCCTCACCGACGTGCGGTTCGTCCTCGTCGAGGCGGTCGGCACCGCCCGGCACTACCGGACCAACGACGCCTGCGTCGACTGCCTCCCCTCCGCCGCCGACGTCGTCATGGGCCGACCTGCCCCCCACCCGAACGGAGCGTGCTGATGGTCGACATCACCGTTCGCCCCATGACGGCCGACGACGCCGCCCGGGTGCTCGCCATCTACCAGGCCGGCCTCGACGGCGGCGACGCCAGCTTCGAGACCACGGCACCGACCTGGGCGCAGTTTGACGCCGGCAAACTGCCCGAGCACCGCCTCGTCGCCGTCGACCGCACGGTGATCGGGTGGGTCGCCGTCTCGCCCACCTCAACCCGCGCGGTCTACGCCGGCGTGGTCGAGCACTCCGTCTACGTCGACCCCGCCGCCCGAGGCCGCGGCGTCGCCCGCCTCCTGCTGGACGCCCTGATCGCCTCCACCGAAGCAGCCGGCGTCTGGACCATCCAGTCGGGTGTCTTCGGCGAGAACACCGCCAGCCTCCGCCTGCATCAGCGCGCCGGTTTCCGGGTCATCGGCGTACGCGAGCGGGTCGCCCGCCACCACGGCCGGTGGCGCGACGTGATCCTGCTGGAGCGCCGCAGCCCCGTCATCACCTGACCAACCCTCGGCCCCGACGCACGGCTGCTGTCCACCTGCTTGATTCGACAATTCTCGACACAGAGGAGATAGCTGATGAGCACCCTGAACGATCTGCCCGTCGTGGTGATCGGCGCCGGACCGGTCGGCTTGGCCGCCGCCGCGCACCTGCACGAGCGTGACCTACCGTTCCTGGTCCTGGAAGCCGGTGACACCCCCGCCGCCGCGGTGCGGCAGTGGGGCCACGTCCGGGTCTTCTCTCCCTGGCGGTACAACATCGACCCCGCCGCCCGCCGCCTGCTCGACGAGGCCGGGTGGGTCGCCCCCGACCTGGAAGCCCTGCCCACCGGCGCCGAGTTGGCCGACGACTACCTCCAACCCCTGGCGATGGTGCCGCAGCTCAAGCCGCACCTGCGCTACGGCGCCCGCGTCGAGGCGATCAGCCGCCTCGGCCTCGACCGCCTACGCACCGTCGGCCGCGACAGCACGCCGTTCCTGATCCGCCTCACCGACGGCCAGGAGGTGCTCGCCCGCACGGTCATCGACGCCTCCGGCACCTGGGGCACCCCGAACGTCCTCGGCTCCTCCGGACTGCCCGCCCGAGGTGAGACCGCCGTCGCAGCGCACCTCGAGCACGCCCTGCCCGACGTCCTCGGCGTCGACCGGGACCGCTTCGCCGGCCGGCACACCCTCGTCGTCGGCGCCGGCCACTCCGCCGCCAACACCCTGCTCTCCCTCGCCGAGTTGGCCGAATCCGCCCCGGGCACCGAGGTGACCTGGGCGATCCGCACCAGCTCACCGGCACGCACCTACGGCGGCGGCGACGCCGACGCCCTGCCCGCCCGCGGCGCGCTCGGCTCCCGGCTACGCGCGCACGTCGACGCCGGCCAGATCCGCCTGCTCACCGGGTTCGCCGTGCACGCCCTCACCCCCACCGACGGTCGGGTCAACGTGGTCGTGCGCCACGCCGACGGCGGCGAAGAGCAGACCACAGTGGACCGCATCGTCGCGGCCACCGGCTTCCGCCCCGACCACTCCATCGCCGCCGAACTGCGCCTCGACCTTGACCCGGTCATGGGCGCCACCCGCGCCCTGGCCCCGCTGATCGACCCCAACGAGCACTCCTGCGGCACCGTGCCCCCGCACGGCGTCACCGAGCTCACCCACCCCGAGTCGGGCTACTACGCCGTCGGGATGAAGTCCTACGGGCGAGCGCCGACCTTCCTCATGGCCACCGGCTACGAGCAGGTCCGCTCCGTCGTCGCCGCCCTCGCCGGCGACTGGGCCGCCGCCCGCGACGTCCAACTCGACCTACCCGAGACCGGGGTGTGCAACAGCAACCCGGACGAGTCCGCCAACGCCGACAGCTGCTGCGGGCCGGCACCGGCCGCCCATGCCTCCGGCCGGGGCCTGGCCACCGGCATCTCCGGCGGCCTACTCGCCGCACCCGTGAGCCTGCTCGTCCTCGACGCCGCACCCGCCGACCCCCAGACCGGCGGCCTTCCGCAGGTCTGAGCTGGGATTCGATCCGGATGACGTGGGGCAGCAGGGGATCCCCACCCGCGCCCCACGCATGACCCAAGGGGACATAGCTAGTTAGCTATGTCCCCTGGGTATCGCTGGTGCGCCGCCAGGGACTCGAACCCCGAACCCGCGGATTAAGAGTCCGCTGCTCTGCCAGTTGAGCTAGCGGCGCTCGTCGGCAACGGGAGGACCGTACTGGTTCGCCCCCACCCCTCGACGACCGGGGCTACCCCCGACGTGCATCGGTCCGATATGTTTCCCGGCTCGGCACGATGGCGGGCCGGGGCCGCCTCGGGAGCATCACGCGTCGCTCCGGCCCACCGTCCGCTCAGCTCCGCAGGTCGAGGAGTGCCTTCCGTTCGACCTCGGTCAGCGGCCCACGGGCCTCGGCGGCGAGGCACTCGGCCAACTCGGTGCGGTTCTTCACGCCGAGCACCACGGTCGCCACGCCCGGGACGCTCAGCGCGGACCGGTGGGCCAACGAGGCGGGCGACTCGCCGAACTCGGCGGCGAGCGCGCGGAACCGCTCCGCCCGGGCGAAGTCGACCGCGACCGGGGCGTCGTCCGCCACGGACCGGTCGATCTCCCCAGTGAGCGCTCCCGCCGCCACGGCACGGATCGCGATCACGCAGACGCCGTCGTCGACCGCGGCTCGGCGGATCTCGTCATTCCGAGGCGCGGCCGACGCGCCGAGCAGCCACATGTCGCCACTGAGGTCAAGGGCGTTCACCACCGCCTGGACCGCATCCGGGCGCGGTTGCTGGTGCATGGCGTCGATCACGGTCTGCGGGTGGCCTACACCGGTCAACCCCCAGGCCCGGATCTTGCCCTCGTCCCGCAGCCGTTCGAAGGTCGGCACCACCTGGTCGCGGTACAGGTCCCAACCGAGAGTCCGGGGAGTGGGACCGGTCCAGCCACGCGGGTGTAGTTGGGAGTGGAGCAGGAAGAGATCCAGTTGCTCGCGGCCGAGACGCTTCAGGGTGGCGTGCAGGCTGCGGATCATCTTCTCCGGGAGATCACCACCATCCTGCTCGGGCAATTCGATCTTACTGGTGACGAGGACGTCCGAGGCCGGAATGGCGCGCAGGGCGGCACCGGCGACGTTCTCGGCCGCGTAGCCGTCACCGTAGGTCGGGGCCAGGTCGAGCATCGTGATGCCACCGTCGACCGCCGCCCGCACGGTCGCCACCGCCTCGGCGCGGTCGGTCGCCCCCCAGACACCGCCGATCCCGCCACCGCCCAGGGTGAGCGCGCTGACAGTGCCGAGACGACCGAAATCCCTGCTATGCATCTGCACCTCCGTGACGGAACGTTGCCGCCATCCTACTGACCGGATGAGCACTCACATCAATGCGCCGGCTCGCGCCCCGTGGACCCGGAACAGCGCCGCGTACCGGTCCAGACATCCGTCCACACTGAACTCCTCAAGGGCCCGCTTGGCACCCTCGCGTCGGGTGTCGGCGGCCCAGCCGAGCACGTCCAGCAGGGCCACGCGCAGTCCGGCCGGGTCCCGCGGCTGGACGACCCTCCCCATCCCGGTTGCCAGGACCGGATACCGGCCGCCGGGCAGGTCGGTGGTGACCGACGGGATACCGCACATCATCGCCTCAGCCTGCGCGATACCGAAGGACTCGGCGACTGAGGGCAGGGCGAAGGCGTCGATGGACGCGTAGAAATCACTGATCTGCCGGCCGCGGAGCAGCCCGAGGATCCGGATCCGGGGATCCCGTTCGGCGGCCGCCCGGATCCGGGCGATCACGCTACCGCCCTCGACGGTCAGATAGTCGCCGCCGATCAGCAGCCGCGCCTCACGATCCGGGATCTCGGCGAACGCGGCGACCAGGTAGTCCAGACCCTTGTCCGGCACGATCCGGCCGAGGAAGCCGATATGCGGGCCGCCGGTCTCCCGGTATGCGGCCTCCCCGCCGCGCCGGTCGAGGCAGGGCGCCGGGATCGCGGACCGCTGGCTGGACCGCAGGATCGACCAGAGCTCCGAGTACTGCGCCTGGTCGTCGCTGTTGACGACGACGGCGTCCGAGCGGCGCAGCGTGACCCGCGACGACACCCGTACCGCGGCCATCGCCGCCCGGGTCACCAGGGTGGGCGGCAGCCAGAGGTCGATGTGGTACGTCGTCACCACCGGCACCCGCAGCGGCAGGGCGGTGATCAGCGCTCCCTCCAGCATCGGCAGGTGCAGGTTGACCACCCGCGAACGCCGGGCGACCCGGCGCACCAGCGACGGGAAGCCGGGACTGACCGGGCCACGGCCGACCGAGGCGACCACCGGGCTGCGGTAGACGTCGACGCCGTTGCGGATCTCCCTCAGCGGAAGCGCCGGATCGTGCCGGACGGCGACCACCGCCACCCGCCAGCCCCGCCCGGCGAGGCCCTCGGCGAGCACCCGGGCCACCTCGGTCAGCCCGCTGACGTAGGGCGAGTAGTAGTTGACCGCGACGCAGAGGTCGTATTCGTAGGAGTCTTTGCTGCTCACGGGCATCTCCAAGGGGTGTCGATCGGTTACCAGACGGGCCAGGCGCTGGCCACCATCGCCTGCGCCAGCACCGCGGCCCAGAGGCCGAGATTGACCAGCATCGCGCGGTCCCGGACGAGGTCCTCGACCGGATCACCACCGGATCCACCCATGGTGATCATCTGCAGGTAGCGGTGTACCGCGAACGCGGCGAACGGAAAGGTCAGCCCCGCGGTGACCGGCCCGTACGGCGGTGTCTGGGTCCAGACGAAGCCGACGTAGCCGATCAGCGCCGCCACCAGGTTCACCACCACGACCTGGTCCAGGAAGTGGACCGAGTACGCGCGCAGCGCCGGCCGGTGATCGCCGGCCTCGCCGCCCGCGGCCGACAGGGCGGCGAGTTCGTGGCGTCGCTTGCCGAGGGAGAGCGCGAGGCACGCGCAGTAGACCCCGATCAGCAGCGCCGGATGAACGGCCGCGCCGACGGCGACGGTGCCGGCCAGCACCCGCAGGACGAAGCCGATGGAGACGACCGACACGTCGACCAGGGGCTGGTGCTTGAGCGCCAGGCAGTACCAGAGGTTGAGGGCGAGATAGCCGGCGACGACGACGCCGGTCAGGGCGGGTAGCAGGGTGGCCAGGGCGGCGGTGCCGGCGAGCAGGCCGACGAGGAGGATGACCGCGGCGGTCGTACTCACCCGCCCACTCGCCAGCGGACGGTTTCGTTTGACCGGGTGTAGCCGGTCGCGCTCCCGGTCTCTCAGGTCGTTGAAGACGTACACGGCCGAGGCGGCGGCCAGGAAGCTCAGCAGCGTGCCGAGCAGCGGCACGATATGGGTCACCGCGGCGCCGGGGGCCGCCACCAGCGGCGCCGCCAGCACCAGGCCGCCCTTGACCCACTGACGGGACCGCAGCAGGACGAACAGTCCGGTGACGCGGGCCAGCGGTTTCAGCGCCTGCACGGCGACGGCCGGGTCGACGGAGACCAGGGGCAGGTCCGACGAGGTGGGGTTCGGGACTTCCAGGGCGTGATTCATGGCGGACCTCTCCTTGCTCCGTGGAGTGTCAGAACAGCGCCTTCGCCAGGCGAAGGGCGCCCTGCTTCCAGGGGTCGCGGTGGGTACGTCCGGCGCTGCGTCGCGCCCCGGCGGCGTTCGCCCGCCACCACGAGTACGTCTTCAACAACGCCTGTTCGTTGCTGAACCGCGGATTGAACCCGAGCCGCTGGGTCGCCCGGTCGATCGAGACGTACGAGTCTCGGGTGAGCTTGTGTACGAGTCGTTTGTAGACCGGAGAGAGGCGCGTCGCGGCGAGCACGCGCAGCGCGGCGACGGCGGGCCCCACCGGCATGGCCAGGACCCGCCTGCCGTGGCCGGCGGCGTCCAGGACCGCCTGGAAGTCCTCCCGTAGCGTGCGGAACTCGCGCGCGCCGATGTTGAACGTGTCGTTGGCCCTGTCGTCGGGCGCCTCGCAGATCAGCTGAATCGCCGCGCAGAGGTCCTCGACGTCGAGCATCTGGGTGGCGACCTCGCCGCCGCCGATCAGCGGGAAGTGCCGGCCCTCCTCGGCCCACTCGAAGAGCATGGCGAAGAGACCGAGCCGCTCCTCGCCGAGGAAGGTCTTGGGCCGCAGGATCGGGGCGCAGAGGCCCCGTGAGCGTTGCCGGAGCACGGCGGTCTCGGCGCCGAGCTTCGCGGCCGAGTAGGGGTCCACCGGTTCACACGGGTAGTCCTCCGGCGTGGGGCAGTCCCGGGGCAGTCCGTAGACGGCGGTGGACGAGATGTGCACGAACCGGTCCACACCGGCCCGCCGCGCCGCGGCCAGCGCCGAACCGGTGCCGTCCACGTCCACCGATCGGATCTCCGCCGCCCGGTGGCTGGGCAACGCGGCGGCGGAATGGATGACCACGTCGGCGGAGCGGAAGGCGCGGGTCATCGCTTCGACGTCCCGGACGTCGGCGCGGACGAAGGTCGCCCGCTCTCGCACCCGAGGCGCGAGTGGACGGATGTCCACTCCGGTCCATGTCACTCCCGGCCAGGGGCGCGCCAACAGCGCGGTGCCCAACATGCCGGCGGCTCCGGTCACCACAACGTGCACTTCCACCTCCCGTTTCGAAAAGATGCCGCGCTCTCGACGGCAGTGTCACGACTGCAAGGCGGCCACGTTTCCGGCATTCGCCGTTATCGGATATATACCGACTGACCGTCCACCGGCCACAGTTACCGACCAGTCGGGCCGGCCCGCCAAATGCCGGGCAAGTCGCATGTCGGACCGACCAGCCCCGCCCCGCCCGCCGACGCCAACTCCGGGCGAGCGTCGAAATGCTGCGCCTGATCCATTCGGCGGCTCCTTCCTCGGTGGTGAATCCGGTATTGGCGCTCGTGACGCTAGTGAGCGACGATTGCCCCCTCCTTGGTGTCGGGAACAAGCTTCGAGCAAGGTGTCGATCGATACCTTTTTCCCGGCCGGCACCGACCTCGGCGGGAACCGGAGCCACGTAAAGGAGTTGCCATGACGGAAGCGGCGGCGAGAACGACCGCAATAATGGACGAAAAGGATCCGGAGTTGTCGCCGGATCCTTCTGCCCGGTCCCGGAGGGCCCGCTGGGGGGTGCGTCTCGCGGCCGTGGCCTGCGTGGGTTGGCTGGTCCTCGTCGTGCTGCACCACCTGCTCAGTGCCCGGACTTACGTATGGGGACCGGTGGACCTGCTCCCGCCGATCGCCTGGGCGGCGGTCCCGGTGTTGCTGCTGCCCGTCGCCTGGCTGGCGCGGCCGATACGCGGGCGGCTGGTCGGGGCGGCACTGCTCGCACTGGTGCTCGGTCTCGGCTACAGCGGGATCAACTTCGCGACGGTGCTCTACACCCCGCCGCCGGCGCCCGCCGACGCCGTCAAAGTGGTGACCTGGAACACCGAGTACTGGGACCAGGACCGGCGCAACGGCGGGGAGCAGCGCACCACCACGGGGCAGTTCTACGACTTCCTGCGGGAGATGGACGCCGACGTCTACATGCTGCACGAGTACGCCAACGTCGACGACTCGCTGGTCGACATCTTCGCGCAGGCGTACGAGATCGACCAGACGGCGCAGTTGACGGCCGCGTTCCCCGGCTACACGATCGTCCGCGAGGGGCGCAACGTCACGCTCACCCGGCTGCCGGTGGTCGGGCACGCGTGGCTCGACTCCCAGCCGTACCTGCCGGACGATCTGAAGCCGGTGCCGCCGGCCCTCGTCGACCGACCGCTGTTCTACACGTCACAGGCGCTGCGTACCGACATCCGGGTCAACGGCCAGGTCGTGTCGTTCTACAACTCGCACATCTTCCAGCCGCCGGTCCGGATCCTGTTGTTGCGTAGCGACGACGACCGGAACATGTTCGAGATCGATCGGTTCAACTTCGAGATCCGGCAGGCCAGCTACCAGGCCATCGCCGCCGACCTGGAGAAGAACCCGAACCGGGCGGTGATGGCCGGCGACCTCAACACCTCACCGTCGATGAATCTCCTCGACATGGTCTCCGACCGGCTGGTCGACCAGAGCAGGGCACTCTCGTCTCTCTATCCGGCTACCTGGCCGGTGGGCGACAAGCCACTAATGTGGCGTATCGATTGGCTCTTCACCACTCCGGACATCAAGGTGCACAGTTACGACCTGACCCTCCCCAAGGGCCTGTCCGACCACAAGGCCCAGCAGTTCGTCATCTCGGCACCCTGACCGAGATGAGCGTCACATCCGCGCGAAACATGCGGTGGCGGGACAACCCGAGCATTTAACGAGCATGAAATCAATCGATAGCTGTCTACCGGTGTCGATCAGGCACTAAGGTGGTCGACGGGTCTTCTCGACGACGAGAAACCGGCGAGTAGGTGCGATCGTCCACCTCCCAGCGCAGCCGAATTCCTGCCCGAGGAGCATCAATGAAGCCCGCCAAGACGCCACTGGTGTCAGTGGTAATCCCCTGCCACAACGGCCGAAAGACCATCGCCCTGAGCGTGCTCTCGGCATTGCACCAGACCCACCCGTCGGTCGAGGTCATCGTCGTCGACGACGCCAGCACCGACGAGACGCCGGAGATCGTCGGAAAACTCGGTTGCACACTCATCGAACTGACCGACAACGTCGGCGCCGGCCCCGCCCGCAACCGCGGCATCGCCGCGAGTAGCGGCGACATCCTCTTCTTCCTCGACTCCGATGTCGCCCTTGCCCCCGACGCGGTCGCCAACGCCGTGAAGATCTTCGAGGAGAACCCGTCCTACGGAGCCGTCTGGGGCGTCTACGGCGACCGCCCCCTGATCGACGACGGCGTGGTGGAGTGGGTGCAGGTGCTCTACGGCCACTACCGCGCCACCCGCAAGCTCGGGCCGGCCCGGACCGGCCACTTCGCCAGCGGCGCCGTGCCCCGCTGGGTCATCGACGAGATCGGGGCGTTCGACGAGCGGCTGCTCGGCCAGTACGCCAACGAGGACCACGAGTTCAGCCTCCGGATCGCGGAGCACCACCCGGTCATCCGCACCCTGTCCGTGGTCGGGTACCACGACGACGACGACCAGCTGTCCTCGATCCTGCGGAAGCTGTACCGGCGGGCCGGCTCACTGGTTCCCCTCGTCCTGAAGCAACGCGAGCTGAAGCCCGAGCGAGAGGCCACCCACCGGCCCGCCGAGGTCGCGGCCGCCTTCCTGGCCACCATCAGCCTCCCCCTGGCGCTGCTCTCCCCCTACCTGGCAGCCGTTCCGGTCGCCTTCCTGACGTGGTTCATCGGCGTCGACCTCCCCCTGTTGAACTACGTCCGACGCACCGCGGGCTGGCGGATGGTGCCGCCGAGCGCGCTACTCAGTTTTCTGTACAGTCTCGCGATTTCCGCGGGCGCGTTGAGTGGTGGCCTGCGCTACGTACTCGACGCGCGCTTCCGACAGAGGTACCGGACACCGGCCGGCGTCCATTAGTACGCCGGCCGTCGTCAGACGTGATGACCGGGGAGAGCATGTGAGGATCCGACTACTGGGACCCATCGAGGTGGAGTCAGCGGGGGGCCCGCTGGACGTGGGTCCACGTCAGCGTCGTGCGGTCCTGGCGGCCCTTGCCGTGGACGCCGGCACACCCGTGTCGATCGACACCCTGACCGAACGGGTGTGGGGGCCGGCGGCGCCCGAGGCGCCCCGCAGCGCCCTCTACGCCCACGTCGCCCGGCTCCGCCGGGCCCTGGCGCAGGTGGACGACGGCTCCGGCAAACCCATCGGCCTGAGTCGCCACGGGGACGGCTACGTGCTGAACGTCGAGCGCCAACAGGTGGACCTGCACCGGTTGAACAGCCTCATCGACACCGGCCGCGCGGCGACTCGGATCAGCGACGAAGAGCGGATCGCCGCGCTGCGCGAGGCGATGGACCTGTGGCGGGGGGATCCACTCACCACCCTGGCCAGCGACTGGGCCAACCGGGTCAGGCGCAGCGTGGCATCGCAATTGATCAGCTTGGCCGGCGCCTGGGGCACCGAGGAGCTACGGCTCGGCAGCCCGGAGGCGGTCGCCGAGCGGCTGGCCCGGATCCTCGGCTCGTATCCGCTCGCCGAACCGCTCGTGTCGCTGCAGATGCGGGCGCTCTGCGCGATGGGACGTACCCCCGAGGCGTTGCAGTACTACGTCGACACCCGCGCGCAGGTCGTCGAGCAGTTCGGCGCCGAGCCCGGCCCCGAGCTGCGCAACCTTCACGTCGCCATCCTCCGCGGCGAACTCGACGAGCCGTACCCGGGCAACGTCGGCCCGGTCGCCACGCCGATCCGGCACGTGCCGCGGCAGCTACCCGCCGACATCGCCCGATTCTCCGGCCGGCACGACGACCTCGCGCCGATCCTGAACTGGCTGAACCTCGCCAGCACGGGGGACTCGGCCCCGGTGGTGTCGATCTACGGGACCGCCGGGGTGGGGAAGTCCACCCTGGCAATCCACGCCGCGCACAAGCTCAGCGGCCGGTACCCGGACGGCCAGTTGTACATCGCGCTGCGCGGCACCAGCGTGGACGCGAAGCCACTGACGCCGGTCGACGCGCTCGCCCGGCTGCTGCGCACCCTCGGGGTCAGCATGAGCTACGACCAGGAGCAGGTCGACGAGGCCGCGGCCCTGTTCCGCTCTGTCGTCGCCGGGCGGCGGCTGTTACTGGTGCTCGACAACGCCGTCGACGCCGCCCAGGTGCGCCCGCTGCTGCCCAGCGGCGCCGGTTGCGGGACGCTGGTGACCAGCCGACAGCCGCTGGCGGGGCTCAGCGACGTGCGCCAGCTACGCGTCGGACCGCTCACCGTCCCGGACGCCATCGCGCTGCTGAGCCACTGGGTCGGGGCGGAACGGGTGGCGGCGGAGCCCGAGGCCGCGACCGCGATCGCCGAGTGGTGCGAGTGCCTGCCGCTGGCGCTACGTATCGTCGGTGCCCGCCTCGTGGCCCGCCCCGGATGGCCGCTCGCCGAGCTGCGCGACCGGCTCGCCGACGAGCGCCGCCGGCTGGACAATCTCGAGTTCGACGGGGTCGGCCTGCGGACCAGCATGGCCGGCTCCTACGACCGTCTCTCCGGCAGCTCGGACCGCTCCGAGCGCGCCATCGCCGAGGCATTCAAGCTGCTGGGCACGTCGCCTATGACGGAGCTCAGCCGGTCGACCGCCGCTCAGGTGCTCGCCCGCTCGGAGGCACACGCCGAACGCATCCTGGAGCGTCTGGTCGACGCGCAGCTGTTGGAGACCTCGACGCCGGGCAGTTACCGAATGGGTGAACTGCTGCGGCTGTACGCCCGGGAACGCTTTGCCGGGCCCGAGGGAGAAATGACCGGCGAACCGTCGGACAAGGAAGAAGCAAGCGGTTCGCGGTTAGCGTGAGCCACCAGCTCGATTCCTTTCCACGATCGGAGAAGGTGTCGCTTGTCAACAAAAGAACTGGACGCACCGCAGGCCTTCCCCGGAATCAACGTGACAGTGACCGCCGTGCCCCGGAAGCGTTGGCGTTCGGCGGCCCGGCGGGTGCTCATCGGCTTGTTGCTGGCGGTGACCGTGGTCTTCATCGTGCTCGCGCTGCGCGGTCAGGACTGGTCCACGGTCGCGGGCACGCTACGCGGGCAGCGGCCCGGCTTCGTCGTGACGATGGCGGCGCTGGCCGTCCTGGCCAATGCCGCCGGTCTGGTCGCCACGATGGTCTCCTGGCGGGCCATGCTCGCCGGCGTCGGCGAGCGGGTCTCCGCCGTGGACGCGGCCCGGATCTTCTACTTCGGACAGCTTGTCAAGTACGTGCCCGGCAAGGTGATGGGTTTCCTGGTCAGCGTCGAGATGGGCAGGGCCATCGGCGTACCGGCGGGCCGGATGAGCGCGGCCTGGCTGCTGGCCCTGGTGGTGAGCCTGCTGACCGGCGCCACCGTGGGGCTGGCCGCCGGGCCGGAGGTCTTCGGCGCGTCGTCCGGCTGGCTCCTGCTGGCCGTCCTGCCGGTGGCCGCGGTCCTGATCCGCCCCGGTCTGGTGGGCGGGGCGGCGTCCCTGCTCGGCCGGCTGCGCCGCCGCCCGGAGCCGCCGACGGCGATCTGCGGCACCGGCATCCGGCAGGCGGTCGTCGCCCAACTGCTGGCGTGGGTGATCGGGGGCGCCCACCTGTGGGTCCTCGCCGTGGCGATGGGGGCGCCGCCGCTGCGTGCGCTGCCGCTCTGCCTGGGCGCGTTCGGCCTCGGCGCGGTCGCCGGGGTGATCGCCGTCTTCGCCCCTGACGGCATCGGCGTCCGAGAGGTGGTGGTGACGGCCGCGCTCAGTGTCATCCTGCCGATTCCGGTGGCCGGGGTGGTGGCGCTGATCAGCCGGGTCGTGGTGACGCTGAGCGAACTCGCCACCGCCGGGGTCGGCCTGCTGGTGACCGCGGCGGTCATCCGGCGGCACCCGGCCGCGGCAGCTCCCGCCCTGCCCGCGGTGGCGGCGACGGGTCCGGAGCCCACGAATGCCGACTCACCGGCCCCCAAGAAATCGCCAAGAAGCTGGTCACAGGCGAACCACTAATGTGCTCAGGGATTAGGTAATCGGCCGTAGCGATACCTCAGAGAATGCGGTACCCATGCCGGACAGGAAATACGATCTGACGCTAGCGGCCACCCACTACGAGCCGTACGTCAGTGGATTCACGCAGACCGCACGCAGCATCGCCGAGGGAATGGCCAATCGGGGTTGGCGGGTCGCCGTCGTCACCGCCCAGCACGATCCCGAACTGCCGCTGCGGGACACTGTCGGCGGGGTGGACATCTACCGCTCCCCGGTGCTGATGCGGGCGAGGCAGGCGATCTTCGCCCCTCGCTACCCGATCCTGGCCGGCCAGCTGGCACGCAGCTCGTCGCTGCTGCACCTCAACCTGCCGATGCCGGAGGCGGCCCTGCTGATGCCACTGGCCCGCCGCGTACCGGTGGTGAGCATGCTGCACAGCGACCCGCACCAGCCGGCGGGCTGGTCGGGCCGGGCCCTCGCACGCGCCTCGGACGTCGCCTCCCGAGCGGCCATCCGCCGCTCCGCCGCCGTGGTGGCCAGCAGCCACGACCAGGCACACGCCTCGCGATTCTGGCCGGTCATCCGCAACCGCAACTTCACCCCGATCGCGCCGCCGTGCCTGGACCGGCGGGGCGGTGAGCCCCGATACCGCGAGACCGGCCGCCTGCACGTCGGCTTCCTGGGCCGGATCGTGGCGGACAAAGGGATCGGCTATCTGGTCCGGGCGTTCCAGCGGATCGCCGACCCCGACGCCCGGCTGTTGATCGCGGGCAACTACCACGAGGTGACCGGTGGCGATCTCACGGCGGTGCAGTCCGAGATCGACCGGGACAGCCGGGTACGGATCCTCGGCGAGCTGCGCGGCCGGGAGGTCAACGATTTCTACGCCTCGGTCGACGTGTTCGCGCTGCCGGCGGTCGCCAGTTCGTTCGGCACCGTACTGGCCGAGGCGATGATGAGCGGCATCCCGTCGGTGACGACCGATCTTCCCGGCAACCGTTACCCCGTGGCCGCGACCGGATTCGGCCGAGTGGTCCCGCCTCGGGATCCACAAGCGCTGGAACGGGCCATCTCCGAACTGGCGGCGGTGCCGCGGCATTGGAAGGAGCAGAAGGCCCGGGCGGCACGGGCGCGTTTCTCGATGGCGGCGTCGCTGGACGCGTACGAGGTTCTCTTCACCACCCTTCGCGGGCGCACTGCGGCACGGCAACACCGATGAGAAGAAAGAAAGGTTGGAGCCCGATGAACGAGCAGCCACTCGTCTCCGTGATCATTCCGAACTACAACTACGCCAGCACCATCGGCGAGTGCATCAGAGCGGCGAAGAACCAGACGTACCCGGCCGTCGAGGTGATCGTGGCCGACGACGCAAGCACAGACGACTCGGTGGCGATCGCGCGGGCGCTCGACGTCACGGTGTCGCAGGTGCCGGTCAACAGTGGGGTCTCCACGGCGCGGAACCTGGGCGCCCGGCACGCCAAGGGTGAGGTGCTGTTCTTTGTCGACTCGGACGTCGCGCTCGATCCCGACGCGGTCGAGCGGGCGGTGGACCACCTGCGGGAGGAGCCGCGACTCGGCGCGATCTGCGGCATGTACCGGGCCGAGCCGATGTTTCCCGACAGCCTGGTCAAGCGCTACCGCGCCATCCAGCAGTACGTCTGGTTCTGCGAGGTCGAGGGCGCCATCCCGGGTCTGCACTCGGCTCTGTTCGCGATAAAGAAGGAGACGTTCCTGGAGATCGGCGAGTTCAACGACCGACTCCGGTGGACCGAGGAGCAGGACTACGGCTTCCGGCTCAACGCCCGGTACGAGGTCAAGGCCGTACCCACCATCCGGGGACGGCACGACCACGACGGCACGCTGCGGGTGATGCTGACCAAGGTGTTCAACCGCACCCGGCTCGGCGCGCCGAACTGGCTGCGGCTGAACAAGCTTCCGGGGGGTGCCGGCACCGGATATCGGGCACTGGGCAGTGCCTTCCTTCTCGCCGCGGTGATCGCGCTGGTCTCGTCGGTGGTCCTCGGCCCGTGGGCTCTCCTCGCCGCCGCGGTGCTGACCGGGATCAGCATCGGGCTCGACAAGCGCACCTACGGCTACGCCTATCGTCACCACGGGATCCTTTTTGGACTACAATTCACGGTGCTTCACCTATTGGTGACGCTCACCTCGGCGGTGGCGGCCGGCATCGGCATTCTGCAAGGACTGCTGTTCCCACGCATGACGCAGCGGCTCTACCGCGTCGAAAACCCCGCCTGACCCACGCGCCAGCAGTAGCGGTGCCCGACCGGAAAGTTGAACATGACCCTTTCTGATCAGCCTGACGACCTGGGTTTCGGGATCGACAGCACAGCGACCGAGGTACTCGCCGGCATCGACCTCTCCGGTAGGTTCGCCATCGTCACCGGCGGATACTCCGGCCTGGGCCTGGCGACCACCCGCGCCCTCGCGGCCGCCGGCGCCCGGGTCCTCGTTCCGGCCCGCCGCACGGACGTCGCGCGGGAGGCGGTCGCAGGGATCGCCGGCGTGGAGGTCGACGAACTCGACCTCGCCGACCTCGGCAGCGTCCAGCGCTTCGCCGACCGCGTCCTCGACGCGGGCCGCCCCATCGACATCCTGATCAACAACGCGGGCATCATGGCTGCCCCGCTGACCCGGGTGGGCGAGGGCTGGGAGGCCCAGTTCGCGACCAACCACCTGGGGCACTACGCCCTGGTCAACCGGCTCTGGCCGGCGCTGACCGCGGCAGGCGGCGCGCGCGTCGTCGTCGTCGCCTCGGGCGCCGGGGAGACCCCGCGCATCAACTGGGACGACGTGCACTTCGAGAACGGCTACGACAAGTGGGCGGCATACAGCCAGTCGAAGTCGGCCAACATCCTCTTCGCCGCCGAACTCGACAGGCTGGGCCGGGCAGCCGGGGTGCGGGCCTTCTCGGTGAACCCCGGCTACATCCTCACCCCGTTGCAGCGGCACCTCTCCAAGGAGGAGATGGTCGGTGCCGGCTGGATCGACGAGAACGGCGCCCCACTGCTGCCCGAGTTCCGGGCACCCGAGCAGGGCGCCGCGACCCAGGTCTGGGCCGCGACGGCACCGCGACTGGCGGATGCGGGCGGCGGCTACTGCCAGGCGTGCGCGGTGGTCAAGACCTTCGATGGCCCCGCCGACCGCGAGGCGGCCGAGCGGCTTTGGGCCCTGTCGGCCGAGTTGACCGACGTCGACGCGTTCGGCAAGTCCGAGTAGTGGAGCGGCGGGCCGGCCGCCGGCCCGCCGGCACATGACACGTGGGGTGGACCCGGCCGGCCGGGTCCACCCCGTTCGACCCGACACCCGCCGCCACACCAACGTGCCGGCGCGACGCTGCGGCCGGGCGGGGCGCACGTCGCCAACTGGTGTCCCTGTCGGGAGCAAGGCCTGCACCGTATGGCGGCGAGCGCTGCGCGGAGTCGAAGAACGCATCCGCTGGCTCCGGTGACCTGGGCAGGCTTGCGGGACGACCCGGCAAGCCCGACCAGGCACCACCCGTCGCGACAACCACCCGGATGCCCAGCGCTGACAAGGCACAGTGCGGCACGTCGCGGCGCACCCGGTCCTCCAACGTGCCGACCAGCCGCACCATGGACGGGTCACTGCGGGTGAGCGTCGCGGCGTTCGCCTCCCGACAGAGTGCGACCACTCTCCGTGTACGGCGACATCTGCGAAGCCGTGGTGATCAGCGGTATGCGGCCGCCTGCAGGCTGAAGAACTCCGCGTACATCCCGTTGAGCGCCAGAAGTTCGTTGTGGCTGCCGGACTCTGCGATCCGCCCGTCCGACACGACCAGGATCAAGTCCGCCATCCGGACGGTCGAGAGCCGGTGTGACACGAAGACGGTGACGCCGCCGGTACGGATTCCCACGTCACGCGCCGCGTCGGAGTACCTGTCGAACAAGGCGTGTTCGGTCAGCGGGTCCAAGGCGGCGGCGGGCTCGTCGAGCAACAGCAGCAGCGGATCGTCGCGCATCATCGACCGGCTCAACGCGATGCGCTGCCACTGCCCGCCCGACAGTTCAGCGCCGTTGTCGTAGGACTTGCCAAGATAGGTCTCCAGGCCGATCGGCAGCCGGTCGATCACCTCCCCGGCGTCTGCTCGCCGAATCGCCCGCTCCACCGCCCCCGGTTCGTCGAGTCGAGGCAGGTCACCGAGGCCGATGCTGCTTCTGGCCCGCAGCTCCAGCCGGAGGTAGTCCTGGAAGCTGGCGGAGATCCGCTGGCGCCATCCCAGCGGGTTGAGCCGCCGCAGGTCGACGCCATCTATGGTGATCTCGCCTGCGGTCGGCCGGTAGAACTGGCAGAGCAGCTTGACCAGGGTGGACTTGCCGGAACCGTTGTCGCCGACGATGGCGACGATAGTGCCGGAAGGTATGCGCAGGCTGAGGCCCTGCAGCACGTCGGTGTCGGTGCCCGGGTAGCGGAACGCGACGTCACGCAACTCGATGCCGTCGGTGAGGACGGCGGGCGGTGTCTGGTCAGCCGGCGGGCCGGGTTCCGGCGGCGTGGCATCGCGGATCCAGCTCAACCAGCCGAAGGCGCGGGCGTTGCGTTGCAGCGCCTGGGCAAGCGCGACAGCGCCGGCAGCCTGCGCGTTGGTTTGCACGGCCAGCGTGATGGCGAGGACCACGTCGCCGACGGTGCGCTCGCCGCCGATAGCGGCGCGGACGACCAGGACGATGGAGCCGATGTACCCGAGCGCGAAGATCAGCTGACCGGTGAACCGCAGGGCCGCGCCGGCAAATTCAGCCCGGCGCAGGCGGCTGTCCACCTCGCGGCGGACCACCCCATGGCGGCGGCGGAGCTCTCCGCCGAGCCCGAAGAGCCGAATCTCCTTGGCGGCGATCGAGCTGAGGGCCAAATCGAACAGGTGCCAGCTCATGCGGGTCGACTCGGCGGTCACGAGTTCGGCGCGTCCCAGCCGCTTCTCGGCCAGCCGCCCGGCGATCAGCGGGGGGACACCGAAGATCGGCAGGAGGAGCAGCCACGGCTCGATGCGGGCGAGGAGCACGGCGGTCAGCGTGATCTGGGTGAGTAGCACCCCGATCGTCAGGACGGTCTGCACGCTCTGACCCAGCGTCCACGACTGCTGTCGGAGCAGCTCGAAGCGATCTGCGGCGTCCCGCCGTTCGTGCAGCGCCAGCCCGACCGGCCCGTGCGCCAGGTCGCCGAGCTGACGTTCGGTGTCCTGCCTGTGCAGATCACCGAGCTCGAAGAAGAAGATGTGGGCGAAGTGCTCCATCGTCAGGCTGAGCAGGACACTCACGGCGGCGGCCGCTGCCGTCCAGACCGCGACATCGGTCCGCCGGTCGAGGGCCGCGTCGACCGCCACACCCAGAAAAAGCGCCAGCAGCGGTCCACTCACGGCGCCGAGCATCATCAACAGGGCGGCGGTGATCAGCCTTCCCGGGCTGAGTCGCCACGCCGAGGCCAGCGTCGCGCCGGCACTGCGCAGTATTCTATTCACAGCCTTCGACCTCCTCCTCGGTGAACCGCGCAGCCTGCAGCCGAAACAGCTCCGCATAGCGACCGTCGAGGGCGAGCAGCTCTTCGTGGGTGCCCTCCTCGACGACGCGACCGTGTTCCAGCACGACGATCCGGTCGGCTCGACGCACCGTGGAGAACCGGTGCGAGATGACTACGCTGGTGACGCCCTGGGTCAGGTCGAGGAATCGCTCGAAGAACGCCACCTCCGACCGCACGTCCAGGTTGGCGGTCGGCTCGTCGAGGACGAGAATGCTGGCGCCACCGTCGACGGCGACGAGAGCACGGGCGATGGCGATGCGCTGCCACTGCCCGCCGGACAGTTCGGCGCCGCCGGCGTATCGCCGCGACAGTGGAGTCTCCAGGCCGCGGGGGAGATGGTTGACGAAATCCGCCGCGCCGGCCTTTTCCAGGGCAGCCCGGACCACCTTGTCGGCACGCTCCGGCTCCGCGAGCATCTCGATCGCGCCGAAAGCGATGTTGTCGCGCACCGGCAACTCGAAGTGGGTGAAGTCCTGGAAGATCGCGGCAACCCGGCGCTGCCACGCCGTTGCCGGGAAGGTCCGAATGTCGACGCCGTCAGCGGTGATCGCCCCGGCCGTCGGTTCGTAGAGCCGGGCCAGAAGTTTCACGAGGGTTGTCTTGCCTGCGCCGTTGAGGCCGACGATCGCCAGCGATCGGCCCGCCTCGATGGTGAGGTCGAGGCCGTTCAGCACCGGCGGCCCGCCCGGGTAGGCGAAGGACACCTTGTCGAATCGCAGCACCGTCCTGGGCAGTCCAGCCGGATCGCCCCTGCCGCTCTCGGTGGTGCGGGCGTCGGCCTCGCTCATCCTCTCGATCCGCTCCACCGACCGGTAGGCATTGAGGCCCTGCTCGGTCGCCACATCGGACTCGGCGATGAACCCGCCGATCCTCATGGCGGCCAGGGACGCCTGGAACACGAGTATTAACCCGCCCAAGCCGAGCAGTCCGGCCGCCGTTGCCTGAGCCGCTCCCGTCAGCAGCACGCCCAGCAGTACGAAGGCGACAAGAACGTAGAGTATGTAGGGGCCGTAGAACAGCCGGCGCCGGGCCCGCCAGACGGGGAGCACGGCGTCCATGGCGGCCGTCGTGTACTCCTGCTTCAACCAAGGTAGAAGGCCGAAGACCCGCAACTCCTTCGCCGCCGCGGGCTGGAGCAGCATGGTTCGGAGATATTCGCCGCGGCGCCGCAGCCGGGCGGTGCTCCGAAAGACCTCGGTGAACACCGACAGGCCGAGCCGGTAGCCGAAGCGGATCGTCAGGGCCGCGACGAGCAGAGCCGGCCCGGCCCACCACACGAAGGCGACCGACGTGACCCCGGCGGCGAGCACGGTCTGCAGGTACCGCGAGATCAGCGCGATCTGACCGGCACCCGCGGCACCCGGCGACCACATCTCGGTCCGCAGCCGGTCCGTGGCGTCAGCGACGTGATCGAGCAGCTCCGGATCCTCCATGACGGCCACGCCACCGCTCGCCTGGGAGGCCGCCATCAACCGGTCACGGACGAGATCGTCAAGGCGACGGCGGATCAGGTTGCCGAGCAGTTCCTGTACCGGCAGCAGCAACTGCACTCCGAAGAACGCGGCCGCCGCCAGAATCAATCTGGTCCGAAGATCGCTCCAGGCCGCTGAGCCGAGCCCGCCGGCTACTGCGTCCGGCACTCGGGCGACCACGGCCGAGGTGGCGAGGATGAACGCGACCGGCAGGATCCCTGCGGCAATCTGGATCATCACGGCGGACGAGACCAGCGACGAGCCGGCTTTGGGCACCAGGTGCAAGATTCTCATTCGCCCGCCGAGGCGCGATCTGTGGCCGTGGACAAGTTCCGCCCACACAGACCTTTCGTGCATCGTCACCACCAGGCGCCTCCCGTGCGGCTGTGAACCCTATCGGCGCATGGCAGAGCCCTGCACGCGACGCGCTGACCGGGGCCGGCAACATCGACGACTGTGGGTCCAACTTGTACTTCATCACTCTTGAATGACGTAGGGACATGTAGGCGCAGACGTTGATGGATTCGCCCCGGACCCGTACCCCAACCCTGCCTACGCGACAGGAACAGAAAATTCACCTTCCTTAACCTCAACCCGTGAACCAGGAAAGGCCGCTGGGGTCGACCTTGCGCAAAGTTCGAACTGCTCGTAAAGATCGATCCAGTTGGCGCCGACCGCAGGGTTGAAGATTGGCGCAAGCATGGCCTGCAGGATCACCTCGGGAACTTCCTTGTGCAGCGCGATGAATAGGCTCAAGTTCTTCAGCCAGCCCTCATATACAGACATGTTGGGGCTCAGCGGTGGCCCTTGATGGTAGGCGAAGCTTTCTTCGTCGAAGACGAGCTGGGTGCCGGAGCGGCCCAGCCTGTACCCCAACTCGGAATCCTCCAGGCCCCATCCTCGAAATCCCTCGTTAAATCCACCGACGCGCTTGTAGTCGACGCGTGGAACAGAGACGTTGCAGGTGAAGAACAGATGCCACGAGGTCTTCAGATCGCCGACACCGATATCACTCAGGCGACTCAGCACGTCCAGCCTGATGTCGCTCTTGATTATGCCGCCAAGGAATTCCTCACCGCCGTCTCTCATAAAGCGATCGTCGAACGCTTCCGGAGTCCGCAGGTACTTTCTGAAGCCGATGACGGCCTTCTTGGCGCCAATGACTCGGTAGTGACGAAGATGCCAATCGACGAAGGTGGGTGGAACCAGTTGATCGCCGTCCACGAAAATCAGGATGTCGCCGGTCGCCTCTTCTGCACCACGATTTCTTGCGGCACTTCTGGACGACGTTGCCGAACGAGGCAGATGCAGGTAGCGGAACCGGGAGTCCGCTGTCACGTGACGCTGCGCCGTCTCCGCAGTCAGGTCGGTTGATCCATCATCGACGATGAGCACTTCGAAGGAATCGGAGACAGTCAGAGTTTGTGCACGAAACGTGCGAAGGCATCTGTCCAGCAACACGGACGAGTTGAATGTCGGCACAACCACTGATGCCTTCATCGGCGGTCTCCATTCCAGAGCAGAAACCGGATTCCCAACGTGGGAAGCCGAGCAGCGGGTTCTCCAAGATTCGATGTCGAACCGCCGGCCGACAGCCGACGACCGGCGGCGCTGCTGTCGTTTTAATCTGAGATGCCGCCCCGGTCAGGTGACTCGGCCGCGCCGCCCCCCTGAAGCGTGAAGGGATTCCGCGCGCCAGGTGCATCCGTCGCCTGCCTGTTCGCACGACACTGTGACGTCCGATTCGACGTAACGGGCGGCGATGGCGGTGTTGAGTTCCTGACAGTACGGGCATGGTGATGCGAAAGTCAGTTTGACGCCGGCAGCGGCGGCCTGTTTGCGGTACCGCAGGATCCCACATTCGGCGTTGCGCAGGACGGTGCCAGAAGGCTGGGGCTCGCTGGTCACTGCCGAGTCGTAGAGCAGCAGTTGGCGCTGCAGCCGGTTCATGAAGTGGACGGTGGCAGACTCTCCGGCGGGCCGCTGCGACTGCAGGAGGTCGGCGGTGATGCGGGAGTTCGCCTGGATCCACGCGGACACACCCTCATCGCCGTGCACGCCTAGAATGAACTCTTCGGCGGCCGCCTGGGCCTCGAAGAACCGCTGGCGCCAGAGATCGACCTTGACTGCGGCGTCGAGGGAAGCAGGGTCACTGGTCATGGTCGGTGTCCTTGCCAGGGGCGAGCTCGGCGAATACCTCTTGGGCGATCCGCAGCCCGTTGTTGGCTACCGGCCAGCCCCCGTAGTAGGCGAGCTGGATGATGATCTCGATGATCTTCTCTGGTGGCATCCCGAGGTGCAGGGCGGCGCCGATGTGGCCGCGCAACTCCCAGTCGGTCCGGGCCAGGGTGACCGCGGTCAGCGCGATCAATTCGCGTTCCTCGACGCTCAGGTGCGGGCGGGTCCAGATCTCACCGAACAAGTGGTCGATGGTGAGCTGCAGGAAATCGGGGTAGGAGCCTGGGCGGGGTTCGCGGCCGAAGACGTGCTTGAACATGGCCTCACCCCGCTCATGTCGGGCAAGCGGCTGGTTCATCGATCACTCCTTCGTGATGCCAGGTGGCCTGTCGGACAGTGGTGGATTCCTACGACGCCACGGAGACGACGAGCAGCAGCGCGGGCGCAGATGTCAGTACCCATCGAGAAGGCAGCGACCAGCCGGCCCGCGCCGCCACCGACGTCACCGATCAGCGCGGCAGGTGCGGCGCAGCCTGAACTAGACCCACCCCTGCGCCAAAGCTGCGAGCAGGGCCGTGTCTCTGTCAGATCTCAGAGGATGATGCTGAGCTTTCCGTGTTCGCGAAGACTCTCGTGGTCGAGCACCACGAGACGTCGCCGGACCCGGAACGACTCGCCCTCGACGGCGAGTTCGAGCCGACATTTTCCGACGTAAGAGTCAGAGCGCCCGTGCCCGAACCGGTACACGACGACATTCGCCGCCACATCGAGGTGCGTGCCCCGATCAGCCAGAACCTCCACGTTGCTGATCATCCGATTTGTCCGCGACAGGGGGTTCTCGCACCACACCTCGCCGTTGAGGAGTTGCTCGATCCGCTGGCGCAGCCGGGCGGCGTTGTCGTCGATGAGCCCGAGCGCATCGGCCGACTCGCCCCGAACGTCGGTGGCCGGCACCAGGTAGCGGATGTCGTCGGTCAACATCTCGTCGTACCACTCGCGCAGGCGCCACTCGTCGAGCAGCCGCGCCTCACGGAAGAGGAACTGGCTCACCCGGTGCCACAACCGCATCTGGGCCGTCTCGTCAACCACCAGTTCGGTGTTGATCGTGTCGGTGGTCATCGCCGTTGCGCCCCTTGCCTCTCGGCCCGCTGAGTGACGTGGTGAGCTTCCTCGTGGTCGTCGCCGTCGTACATCAGCCGGTCCCACTGCCGCCAGAACTCGCGGGCTGGGAGCTCGTCGGTGGTCTCGGGGACCTCCTTGGCCATACCGCGTGACAGGTCCGAGTAGCGGAGCGTGCGATTGAGGTAGCCCCGTTGACATGACTCGATGATCTCGATGTCGTCGGGGGTGGCGAAGCCGGCGGGACCGAGGAAGGTCAGGTAGTGACTCTTCCGCAGTTCCCGTATGTCCGGATCCTCGTCCTTGGGGGCCAGCGCGACAGAGGTGATCGACATCTGGCCGGCGCCGACCGGGTCGATCTTGCGGATGGTTATCCCGATCGCGTCGATGATCATCAGATTGGGGAAGATCATCAACGCCCTGTTGGCGCCGGTGATCCGTTGGGCGCGTTCGGCGCCGAACCGTTCGACGAACCGTGCGGCCGTCGCCTCCATCCGCGACCTGACCTCAGGGGGAAACATCGGCGTCCAATAGGCGAGCGGTCGAGCTGCCGCCGGTACCAACTCATTGGCGCCATGCCCCCGGCCGAGAGCGCGGGCGAACCCGCCACGTCGTCGCGGCGCCATTGTCCCGAGCGACTCGATGTAGCTCACGTAACGCTTGTGCAGGGCGCGGAAGTGGTAGATGTCGACACTGTTCTCCATCATGAGCTTCCAGTTGGCCCGAGCCCCGTGCAATTGCGCACCTTGGATCACCTCCATTCCAACTTCGGACTGGTCGGCGACCAGATCGAGGTACTCCGTCGCGCCCGCCAAATATCCGGTCAAGGTGCGTGGCTGCTCAGGATCGAAGGTCGCGAACACGAAACCCCGGTAACTGTCGCTACGGTGCCGTGCCAGGTCGAAGTCGGACTTGCGGAAGCCTGGGCCGTACCCGTCCGGAAGCGGAACTCCGACCAGGTCGCCTTGGTTGGAGAATGTCCAGTCGTGGTACGGGCACCGGAAAGATCTGGCCTGCCCGGCTGACTGCGAGCAGATCAGAGCCCCGCGGTGCGGGCAGCTGTTGGCGAACACTCGAATCACCCCGTCGGAGCCGCGCGCCATGACCACCGGGCGCCCTCCGACATCACGTGACACGTAGGAGCCCAGCGCGGGCACCTCGGATTCGTGCCCGACGTACAACCAGCAGCGATCGAAGATCTTGGTCATCTCCTGTGCGGCCACGTCGTCGTCGGTGTAGGCCCGGCGGTCCACCCGGAATGAGAAGCTCTCAAGATCATCGAACACGATCTGGTCGGCCACCGGCCGCTGCAGTTCTATCGTCACTGCTCCCCCTCTCGCTGTAGCTTCTCGGCCGTGCTGATGACCATCTCTGCCGTGCGCGCGGCGGAATCGCCGCACTCGGGCTGCGCCGCGCGCAGCCGCGCCCGGTAGCTCCGGTCGGGATCAAGCAGATCGGTGACAGCGTCAGCGACCGCCTGTTCTGAGACGTCGGCCGGCTCCAATGCCGTCCCGAAGCCCGCGGTTTCCACGAAGTACGCCTGGATTGGCTGATCCACAGCTAGCGGGATCACCAGCATCGGTGTCGCCGCCCGGATCGACTCCGCCACCGAGTTGTAGCCGCCATGGGTGATGAACACGTCGGCGCGCTCAAGCACCTCACGTTGTGGCACGTACGGGGCGGTAAGCACGTCGGCGGGCAGCGCGAGTTCCTCAGCGAGATCTCCCACCGCGGCGACCACCTGCGCACCGGTCTTCACCGCTCCCATGATCACCGTGCGTAGGAGGTCGGGCCGCCTGAAGAAGATCGTGCCGAAGGAGACGAACACCAGCGGGCGACCGGGGCCGATCTCCTCCAGGCCGGGAAAGGCGACCTCGTCACCGCGCTTGCCTGCCGCACCCGGCAACCCGACCAGCTGCACACCGTCGTCGGTGACCGCCTCATCCCCGACGAGCGAGGGAATCGTCGGCATCAGATTGAGAAGCGGCGAACGCGCCGAATGAGTCCGGGTCGACCACAACACCCCGCGCCTGGTCAGATAGTCGCCAACCTGTTCGTCATACAGCCAGCGACCTTGGCGACGCTCCTTCGGGCATACCCCGCCCAGGTTTGCCCAGATCATCCCGTACGGCACACCCGATGCCTGCGCCCCGGCCATCGCTGCCGCCAATACCGGCAGCGAATCGAGCAGCGCGAAGTCCGGTGCCGTCGCCCGCAGCGCATCAGCCACCTGGTCCGCCACCGGTGACGATTCGAGCATCGGACCGATCTTTGCCGGATCGTCGCTCCACGGGGCCATCTCGACCTGGCCGACCAGGTGGACCTCCGCCGCACCCAGGGCCTGGCGACGCTGCTCGCCGAGCGCGCCACCGTCCGCAGACAACAACAGCAGCACAACCTCATTGCCGGCGGCTTGGAGCGCATTGACCACCGGAATGTACGGGTTGAGGTGACCATGCTGAGTTGTGGTGAGGAAGGCGATGCGCACTAGATCTCCGATCCAAGGGAAACGAACAGGCCAACTCAGGATTTGGGCCGGGGTCAACTGCATCGTCCACGATTACGACACCCGGCCTTCAGTGACGAGTCGAGACCGCGAGGCACGAGCGGCAGAAATCCGCCCGCAGGCACGCGAGAACGCCCGGCAGGGCGAAGTAACCATCAACGTCCAGATACTCTTACGAGGATCTACGCATTCCCCACCATCGCTGTGGGGACGCGGACCAATCTACGTTTACTACTCGGAAACAAACTTGCAATAAAGGAACCCGACGCCTGCGCCCGGCGGCTGCGAAAAGTGTGCCGCGAGCCGTGATCATTGTCAATGCCTTGAATTTGTCGGCACATCCACAACTCTGCCCACTTTGACCGGACTCCACCTCGACCCGCGGCACGCAGGTCCGGTTCCTCGGCGCGAAGGCGTGGAGGCGTGGAGGCCACGGTTTCGCAACCATTCCGGCCGAGTCGCCGGATTTCATGCAATGGTGTCGATGAGCTTTGAAAGACCGAGGCTACTGAGCCATTCCGTGCAAGGACTTGATCACGGGTGGTGATCATGTGGTTCGGGCATGGTCGAAGTGCAGCAGGGCGAGGGCGGCTGCCACGATCTCGCCGATGCGCCATGGGTTGAGGCTGACGTTCCGGAGTGCCTTGAATGTGGTCTTGAGCAGCGAGTTTCCGCGTTCACCGATGGCGCGCAGGTCGTCGGCGGCGGCTCGCAGCGCCGGGAGGGTCTCCGGATGGGTACGCGCAGCGGTGGTGTCGTGCTCGCCGCCGGGTCGCCGGGTCCAACGGCTCCCGAGCATCCACCCACCATCGACGTACGCGAAAAAGGCCCTAACCCAGTGTGAACCACCAGGTCAGGGCCTTGATCGTTGGTGCGCCGCCAGGGACTCGAACCCCGAACCCGCGGATTAAGAGTCCGCTGCTCTGCCAGTTGAGCTAGCGGCGCTCGTCGGCAACGGAGAGAACATTAGCACCCCTGGAACGCGGGCTCCAATTCGGTTCCCCGGGTCCCCCCTTCGGTCGAGCTTTGCCGGCAAAAAGCCCCAAACCGGCCACCGCCACCAAGATCGGGGCGTGGGTTGCGGCGGTGATGCGGCACGATGTCCGCCAGGTACGCGAGAACAGAGGTGGGCATGGCACGGTTCACGCGAGCCGGGGCGGTGGTGGGCGCCCTGACTCTGGCGGCGTCGCTGGCACTGACCGGATGCGGCGGCGACGAGAAGAAGCCGGAATTCGTTGGCGGGGCGTCCTCGGACGTGAGCGCCACCCCTGGCTCAGCCGCACCTTCGACGCCGAGCACACCGAGTGGGCCGGCGCTCACGCTGAGCCCGGCGAACGGCACGAAGAATCGGCCGGTGAGCACGGAGATCAGCGCGAAGCTCCCGGACGGCGGGAAGGTGTCCGCAGTCACCCTGACGGCGGACGGCGGCGGCTCGATCGAGGGCAAGCTGCGTACCGATGGTTCGTCCTGGGTGCCATCCGCTCCGCTGAAATGGGGCACCCGCTACACGGCCACGGTGACGGCGAGCGCGTCGGACGGCACGAGCAGCCAGGGCACCAGCAGCTTCACCACGATGGCCAAGCCGAAGTCGACAATCGGTTCGGGCCTGTACCTCTTCGACGACAAGAGTTACGGGGTGGCCATGCCGGTGGTCACCGAGTTCCACCCGGGTATCCCGAAGAAGGACCGGGCGGCGGTGCAGAAGCGGATGTTCGTCCGGACCGACCCGCCGCAGCCGGGCGCGTGGCACTGGGTCAGCAATGGCACGCAGGCCTACTACCGGGCCCCGGAGTACTGGAAGCCGGGCACCACCATCACCGTGCGGATCGCGCTGGCGGGGGTGCCGCTGAGCAACGGCAAGTACGGCGACATCGACCGCAAGGCCACCGCCAAGATCGGCCGGTCGTTCGAGATGAAGGTCGACAACGCCAACAAGAAGATGACGGTGTACGAGAACGGCGCGCCGGTACGCACCATTCCGGTGAGCCTGGGCAAGAAGAGCACACCGTCGTCGAGCGGCACGATGGTGGTGATGGAGAAGAAGGAAGCCACTGTCTTCGACACCCGCGACGACCCGGATCCGGCCAACCGCTACGTGACCGACATCCAGTTCGCCCAGCGGCTCACCTGGGGTGGCGAGTACATCCACGCCGCGCCCTGGTCGGAGCACGTGCAGGGGCGGCAGAACGTCTCGCACGGCTGCGTGAACGTGTCGATGGCGAACGCCAGGTGGTTGTTCGGCAAGACCCGGATCGGTGACCCGATCACGATCAAGGGCACCGAGCGCAGGATCGCCGCCGGTAACGGTTGGACGGCGTGGAGCCTGAGCTGGTCGGAGTTCATCAAGGGCAGCGCGTTGCCGGTGCCCAGTGGTGGGGCCGGCCCGGCGGTCTGAGCCGTCGGCCTCGTTGCGCCGGCTCGGCCGTTGGCCGGGCCGGCGTACCCTTGCACTCCCGCCGCTCGATGACGGCGCGGCGACCCCCGCGCTCCCGACACGGAGACGAACCAGGCTCACGAAACGCCGGATAGTAGCAGGATTCGGGCACAATTGATGGCGTGTTTCGGTTCACCCTCGGCAACCGGGGTCGGCTCTGGCGCGTCAGTAAGAGACGATGGGGCAGCGACCACAACTGTGAGGGAATTCATGCGAGCTAGCCAGGACCAGCTGATCAGGCCCGGTGGGCGACGCCGCGTGTTCGCGGCGGGGCTTCTCGCCGTGGCGCTGGCCTTCACCTCGGCCTGCACCGACGGCGACGGCGGCAAGCCGTCCTCGTGGCACGGCGGCGGCGAGAACCCGGCACCGAAGGCCGCCGCGACGATCAGTGAGCCGGCGGCCGACGCCAAGGACGTGCCCGCGTCCACCGGCATCACCTTCACCACGAAGGACGCCGTGGAGACCGCTGTCGAGCTGAAGGACGCCGCCGGCAAGGCGGTCGAGGGCGCCCTCGCCAAGGACGGCAAGTCGTGGCTGCCGACCGGCGCGCTGGCCTACGGCACGAGCTACACGGCCACCGTGACCGCCAAGGGCGACGACGGACGCCCGGCCACCGCGACGAGCACCTTCACCACGATGGCCAAGCCCGGCAATCAGGTACGGGTGAGCAGCTTCCTCGGTGACAACCAGGTGGTCGGGGTGGGCATGCCGCTGATCGTGAAGTTCAGCCGCGCCATCCCGGAGGACTACCGCGACGACGTGCAGCGCCGGATGACAGTCACCTCGACCCCGGCGCAGGAGGGGATCTGGCACTGGGTCAGCCCCACCGAGATCCGGTACCGGCCGAAGGAGTTCTGGAAGTCGAACAGCAAGGTCTCCTACCGGGTGCAGGCCGGTGGTCTGCCGATGGGTGCGGGCTGGTACGGCCGCGCCGACCTCTCGGTGGACGTCAAGATCGGCGCGGCGGTGGTCATGACGGTGGACAACAAGACCAAGCGGATGACGGTGACCCGCAACGGCTCCGTGATCAAGACCATCCCGGTCAGCCTGGGCAAGAAGAGCACCCCGTCGTCCAGCGGCACGATGGTCGTGATCGAGAAGCTGCGCAAGACGGTCTTCGACACGTTCGAGGAGCTGGGCCCGGAGGAGGGCTACCGCACCAAGATCGACTTCGCGCAGCGCCTCACCTGGGGCGGGGAGTTCATCCACGCGGCACCCTGGTCCGAGGGGCAGCAGGGCACCACGAACGTGTCGCACGGCTGCGTCAACGTGTCGATGGCCAACGGCGACTGGCTCTTCAAGAACACCCAGATCGGCGACCCGATCACGGTCAAGGGCACCGAGCGCAAGCTCCAGAACGGCAACGGCTGGACCGACTGGAACATGAGCTGGGACGAGTACGTCAAGGGCAGCGCCCTTCCGTACGAGCCTCCGGCCGACCCGGACGCCACCACCCCGACCCCGGACGGGACGGTCACCCCGTCCCCCACGCCGACCGCCTGAGCCAGCCGACGAAAGCCCCCTCTTCGGAGGGGGCTTTCGCGTGGTCCCCCTGTTTCGCCCCCACAACGACTCAGGCCCCCTCCGAGGAGGGGGCCTGAGCAGTGGAACCGCTGGGTGACTGATGGGAATTGAACCCACGACAACCGGGACCACAACCCGGTGCTCTGCCAACTGAGCTACAGCCACCATGCCGCCGTCGCCCGGTCGATCGCTCCGGGCGGGGTGCGGACCAATAATAGCCACACCGCGACGCACCTCGTCCAGCGGGTTCCCTGCTCCCCGGGACGAGGCGGCGCGGTCAGAGTTCGGCGGCGATGGCCTTGGCGGTCTCGACATCCGGGCCGGGCAGCGGAACGAAGACGGTGCGCCGGTAGTACTCCAACTCCCGGATGCTTTCCCGGATGTCGGCCAGCGCCCGGTGCGCGAGACCCTTCTGCGGCTGGCCGAAGTACACCCGGGGGTACCAGCGGCGGCAGAGTTCCTTGATCGACGACACGTCGATCATCCGGTAGTGCAGGTGGGCGTCGAGGCGGGGCATGTCCCTGGCGATGAAGCTCCGGTCGGTGGCGATCGAGTTGCCGCAGAGCGGAGCGGTACGCGGATCCTTGACGAACGTGCGGACGTAGTCCAGGACCAGGTCTTCGGCCTCGGCGAGGGTGACCGCCGAACGACGGACCTCCTCGGTGAGGCCGGACTTGGCGTGCATGGTCTGCACGATCTCCGGCATCCCCTCCAGCGCCGCCTCGTCGGCGTGGATGACCACGTCGACACCGTCACCCAGCACGTTGAGGTCGGGATCGGTGACCAGTGCCGCAACCTCGATCAGTTTGTCCCTGCCGAGGTCCAACCCAGTCATCTCACAGTCGATCCAGACGAGGAGATCAGCCACCGGGACAGCCTACGCGCAGCCCACGCCCGGCGGCTGCGCGCTCTCGGCGGACCGGACCGCTAGGGTTTCGGGGTGCCAGCAGAACCCGTCGCACCGCCCGCCGTCACCGAAGACGATCCCGGCGGCCGTACGGTCCGTCGTCTGGTCGCGGTGGTGGCCCTCGGCGCTGTGCTGCCAGCGCTGTACCTGCCCGGCCTCGTGCACAACTTTTTCGATCTCAAGATCTACATGTCCGCGATGGACTGGTGGCGCGTCGGCCACCCGCTCTACGACTACGTCCAGCCCGACCGGGTGCAGGGCGAGTTGTACTTCACCTACCCACCATTCAGCGCGCTGCTGCTGTGGCCGTTCGGTCTGCTGCGGCTCGGCGCCACCGTGGCGATCTTCACGGCGCTCACAGTGCTGGCCGTGGTGCTGACCACCCGGTGGCTGGTGGCGCCGGTGATCGCCCGACACGACCTGCCCCGGACGTTCACCCTGGTCGCCGCCGTACTGCTTGTGCTGGCGGTGGAGAGCATCCGCGAGACGATCACCTTCGGCCAGATCAACATGCTGCTGATCGTGCTGATCCTGGCCGATCTGCTGTTCGCGGTACCGCAGGCGCGACGCTGGGCCGGGGTGGGCGTGGGGCTGGCGACGGCGCTCAAGCTCTTTCCCGGCATCTTCATCGTGTACCTGCTGGCCACCCGGCGGTGGCGGGCGGCGGCGGTGGCGAGCGCGACCGCGGCGGCGGCGACCCTGCTCGCGGCGGCGATCGCCCCTCGCGACTCGTGGCGTTTCTGGACGCACGAGCTGTGGACCACCGAGCGGGTGGGACGCACCGACATCGTCGGCAACCAGTCGCTGTTCGGCCTGCTCAGCCGGTTCACCGAGCCGCAGAAGCCGGACCGGCTGCTCTGGCTGTTGCTGGTGGCCGCGGTCGCCGGCTACGGGCTGTGGCGGGCCGCCCGCGCGGCGCGGGCCGGTGACCCGCTGACCGGCCTGACGTTGACCGGGTTGGTCGGTTCCCTGGCGAGCCCGATCACCTGGACCCATCACATCTACTGGTTCGTGCCGGCGGTGGTGCTGCTCGCCGACGCGGCGTTGAGCGCGGACCGCCCGGAGGAGGCACGCCGGCGTCGGTGGCTGGCCGGGCTCGCGCTGGGCATCACCGCCGTGACCATCTACGGCGTGGTGACGTTCCAGGCCTGGGGCGCGGGAGCGGTCCGCACTCACGATCCGGTGGACTTCGTCGTGCAGAACACCTACGTGCTGCTCAGCCTGCTGCTGTTGGTGGCGCTGCCGGTGCGCTCGGGGCTCGCGGCGGAAAATCGCACCAATTGGACAGACCTCCCGAGTAACCATGTTCGGCGCTAATCTGTCCTCATCTACCTCAAGCGCCGCTCGGGTAGCACCGATCCCCCGGTGAGGGTGGCCCTCCGCGTCGGCAGCGCGGAGGGCCACTCGCCGTCTCACCCACCGCCACCGGCCGGGCCGTCATCCGACCGGGCCGTCATCCGGTGCGGCCGCCACCGGTCGGGCCGTGGGCTCGTCCACGTCGGCCGGCGGCCAGGCGAGACTCAGCGTCACCTCCGGCCGGCGTGGCAGCCGGACCGGTTCGTCCAGGTCGGCGAGGGTGGCCGCGCGTGCCGCGCCGATCGCCGAGCGCGCGGGTTCCGGGACTGCGGAGCCGACCGGGGCGAGTTGTCGTGCCGGCAACGGTGGGGTCGGATGGAGCTGGCGAGCGCCCAGGCCACTCAGCGAGGTGACCCCGAGCCGGCCGGCGAGCACCGGCACCTGGTCCGGCTCGACCACGAAGATCACCTCGCGTGGCCGTAGTGGCCGTAGCAGGAGCAGCGCCGCGCACACCACCAGCAGCACGCCGACGGTCAGCAGACCCCAGGTGGCCGGGGCGGTCCACCCGGCCCGCAACTCCGCGCGCAGGTCCAGGGCCAGGTCGTTCTCGCCGTCGGGGCGCATCACCACCAGGCTCATGGGTTCGCCGGCCAGGTCGTCCGCGCTCCACTCCACCGAGCCGATCCCCTCGCGTACCCAGAAGGGCCGGCCCAGCGGCGTGACCGGCCCGTCGGTCGTCCCGACGCCCGGGGTGTCGGCGGCCGGTCCGGCCGGATCGAGCCGGACCGGCAGCGGACCCCGGGCCAGCGCCACCCGGCGGACCGTGGCGTGCGGCACCGCCTCCAGCCAGCCACGCACCTCGGCGGTGGGCGCCAGTCCGACGAAGGCCGGCCCGCCCGTGGTGCGGGCGTCCAGGCGCAGCCGGGTCTGCGCGGTACGCGCGAAGGGCGCCTCCTGCCGCAGCAACCGGTCGAGGTCGGTGACGACGATCGCGTGACCGGGCGTGCGGACCGTTTCGAAACGGGCGGCGAAGGACCCGCCGGGGTCGGCGTGTCGGGTCACCAGCCACAGCCCGCCACCGGCGAACAGCGCCGGAATTCCCACTACCAACAGCAGCACTCCGGCGATCATCCGCACGAACCGCATCCGCACCGTCCCCCTCCGTAGCCAAATACCCGGCCGACCTTACCGACGTACACCGTCTGATCAGGGGATATCCACGGCACGGTCGGCATCGACTCCGGAAGGCACGCTGGCCCGCCGGAAGATCCGGCGGGCCAGCGGGTGGAACATGGTCAGGCCTTGGCGACCGGCTCCCGGCGGGTACGCGTGAACGCGAGACCGCCCAGCACCAGACCGGCCAGCCCGGCGACGAGACCGGCCACACCGAGGCCGACCGCGAGCCCGTTGCCGTCGTCGTCGTCATCGTCGTCGGGCGAGGCGACGGCTGCGGCCGACGAGGCCGAACCCGACGGCGCCGCGGCGGCGGCCAGGGTGAGCACCGGAGCCGGGTGCTCCGGCTCCTCGGCACCCGGCGCCGGGTCGTCGATCCACCGCGAGATGTTGCCGTCCGAGTAGGTCTGCAGGGTCTTGAAGACCATCGAGTCGACCTGCGGCAGCGGCCCCATCGAGACGGGGAACTCCTGGAACTGACCCGGCTTCACCCCCGCGTCGCCGGAGGCCGTCCAGGTGATCTTGGAGACCGCTTCGGTGAGCTGACTGCCATGCACCTCGATCGGCGGGTCCACCTTGCGCTTCTCCGTGGTGACCGTCCAGCCGGGCACCGGCATCGTCGACACCGAGCCGACCGGGGCGTTCTCCGGCAGTACCACCTCAAGCTTGGTGGTCGACGCGGTGTCGCTCTCGTTGGGCACCCGGAACGCCACCCGGGCGTAGCCACCCTGGGTCGCCTCCTTCGGGTTCACCGTGACGTGTGCCGACGCCGGTCCGGCGAAGCCGAGCACAGCGGTGGCGGCGGCGGTGAACGCCAGGGCGGCAGCGGCGGTTGCGGTACGCCGGAATCGGGTCATGGGTTTCGCGAACCTCTCTAACGGATGGGCACGGTGGCGGTCACCATGGCCTGGTCGATGTCGGTCGTTCGGGCGGTGATCTTCAGTTGCCACTCGCCGGGGGTCGGCAGGCTGATGTCGCCGTAGGCGTGACTGTCCGTCAACCGCAGCAACGGCACCTCGATCGGCTCGATCCCGGCCGAGGGCAGCGCGACGGTCGCCTTCCACTCCGCGACCAGCAGTGGCTGGTTGGCCTTGTCGTACGCGTACAGGTGCACCGAGTTGTTGCCCCGCTCGGCCGGGCTCACCTCGACCTCGACGGACAGGAGCGGGCTGGAGAGCCTGGTGCTGAAGAGGCCGGCCTCGGCCCCGGCGGACGGGCCGGCCGCGGCGGTGCGCGCGGGCGTGGTCTGCACGAGTGTGGCGGACACGGCCAGCACCACCACTGTGACGGCCAACTCCACCAGGACCGCCCGGCGCACCGGCACCGGGCGTTGCGCCGCGACGCGGCTGCGCACCAACTTCCGGGAGTACGCGGCAACGGCGATGACCAGCGCGAACAACCCGATCTTGGCGAGCAGCAAGCGCCCGTACGTGGTGTCGAAGAGCGCCTGCGGGGTGGCCACCTCGATCAGCGCCTGGACGGTGCCGGCCAGCAGCAGCGCCGAGACGGCGAGCGCCGCCCAGCGCGACCAGATCGGCAGGATCGCGCCCAACTCCCGCTCGTCGGCCTGACGCAGCAGGAAGACGGCGAGCATGAGTAGACCGCCCAGCCAGACCGCCATGCTGCCCAGGTGGACCGCGTCGACCACCACGGAGACCGCCGGCGCCGGGGACGCCGCCGCGTGCCCGGCCAGCGGCCAGGTCAGCAGGGCGGCGCCGCCGAGCACGGCCAGGATGATCGCGTCCGCGCGCCCGGCGGGCCGGGCCAGCAGCGGGCGGAGCAGGAAGACGGATGCCGCCAGCAGGCCGAGTCGGACCAGGTGGGCGGCACCGAAGGTGCTGCCGAACACACTGCCGAACCCCTCGCCGGTGACGTCGAAGAGACCACCACCGGCCGTGTAGGGCACCTGCAACCACAGGTCGGCGAGGGTGGCGACGGCCACCAGAGCCAGGCCGGTCCAGGCCAGCCGGGTCGGCCCCCGCCGGGAGAGCCGCCGTGGCCAGAGCGCGGCGAGCACCAGCGCCGGTCCCACCAGCAGCACCAGGCCGGCGTAGCCGAGGAAGCGGGCCACCTTCACCGCCGTCTCCACCACCGGGTTCGCGCGGCTGTCCGTGCCGGAGTCGACGGGTGGGGTCGAGGGTGCGCCGACCGAGTAGGTGTACGCCCCGGAGACCGGATGGCTGTCGGCGGAGATCACCCGGAAGCTGACCAGATAGGTGCCGCGGGCACCAGCCGGGTCCACCGGGATGGTCACCACACCGCCGCTGAACGCCGCTTCACCCCGGTCGGCCCGGGAACCGTCCGGAGCGATGACCCGGATCTTGCCGGGCACCTTGCGGACCGACTCGCTGAACGTGAGGACCACCTCGGACGGCCCGCTCGGCACGATGGAGGCGGCGGCCGGGCTGCTGCTCTCCAGCACCGCGTGGGCGCTGGCGGAGGTGGCCGGCGCGATCAACAAGGCGACGACGGTGACCAGGAGGCCGGCGGCTGCGGCCAGCCTGGCGGCCCAGCGGTGGGGGGCGACAGTCATGCCGGCCATGGTCGCCGATGGGTGTCCCATTCGGCGACCCGAGGGGGGTGGTCGCTTCTGTGGTCGCACGTCATGAACTGGTAGTCGGCCCGGGTCGGAAAAAAGTTCCCGACGTGGCGCAGACCATCCAAGGGCCGAACGACCCTGACGCGCCGCCGACCGCCGCGTAACCTGATGTGTCGTGATCCCTGTCCCGCGTGACTCCGGTGCCGCCGGTCCGGCGGAGCCGGTCGACGAGGTCGCCCGGGACCCGGCCACCGGGTGGGCGCTGACCGCCCGCGACGGTGACCCCACCGCCCAGGCGGCGTTCGTCCGGCTGACCCAGGCCGAGGTCTGGCGGTTCGCCGCCGCCCTGGTCGACCCGGACAGCGCCGACGATCTGACCCAGGAAACCTACCTGCGGGCGTTCCGGGCACTCCCCGCCTTCGAGGGACGCTCCAGCGCCCGCACCTGGCTGCTCGGCATCGCCCGGCGGGCCTGCGCCGACCACCTGCGCACTGTCATCAGGCGGCGGCGGCTCGACGAACGCCTGGCGGCGAACGCGTACACCGACCGACCGCACCCGGACCCGGCCGGCCAGTTCGGCGCCGCCGACCTCGTTCGTCGCCTCGGCCCCGAGCGGCGCTCCGCTTTCGTGCTCACCCAACTGCTCGGCCTGTCGTACGCCGAGGCCGCGGCCGTCGAAGGGGTGCCGGTGGGCACCATCCGGTCCCGGGTCGCCCGGGCCCGAGACGACCTGGTCGAGGCGGTCGGCGACGCCCTGACCGGCTGAACCCGGAACTTCCGGTGCGGACGGGACGACAAATGAGCGTGACAGCACCTTCCACCCGCTTCGGCCGTTGGCCAGTGGTCCGCCCGTGGCTCGGCATCGCGGCCCGACTCGGCCTCGCCGCCGTCTGGCTGGTCGCCGGCGCGTCGAAGGTCAGCGACCTCGCCGCCTCCGGGCGGGCGGTCAACGCGTACCAGGTGATGCCGTACGAACTGGCGACCGTGATCGGCGCGGCGCTGCCCTTCGTCGAGCTGGCGTTGGGCGTGCTGCTGCTCCTCGGGCTGGCCACCCGGCTCGTCGCCGGGGTGTCCGCCGCGCTGCTGGTGGTCTTCATCGTGGGGATCGTCTCGGCGTGGGCGCGTGGGCTGGCCATCGACTGCGGCTGCTTCGGCAGCGGCGGGCAGTTGGCCGCGGGGCAGGCACCCAGTTACCTCCCGGAGATCCTCCGGGACCTGGGATTCTTGGTTCTGGCCGGATTTCTGCTGATCTGGCCGCGTACGCCGGTATCGGTGGACGGATGGTTGTCCGGCGAACCCGTTGTGGAGGACGAGGATGAGTAGTCGCAAGGGGCAGCGGGACGCCGCCCGGGTGGTCCGCGAGCAGTTGGCCCGCGAGCGGCGCCGCCGCCGCACGATCTGGGTCTCCGCCGCCGCGGTCCTCGTCCTGGTCATCGCCGGCGGCATCGGCTGGGCCGTCTGGTCCAGCCAGCGCTCCGACAGCTTCACCACCCCGCCCGGCGCCAACGCGGAGGGCACCGGCATCGTCACCGGCGGCGGGCCGGTCACCGTCGACGTCTACGAGGACTTCCTCTGCCCGGCCTGCAAACAGTTCGAGCAGACCAGCGGGTCAACGCTCGAACAGTTGGTGGCCGAGAACAAGGCGAAGGTGGTCTACCACCCGGTCGCGTTCCTCAACCGTTTCTCCACCACCGACTACTCCACCCGCTCCTCGGCCGCCTCCGGCTGCGCGGCGGCGGGCGGCAAGTACCACGAGTACGCGAAGGCGCTCTTCGCCCAGCAGCCGCCGGAGGGCAGCGCCGGGCTCACCGACGACAAGCTCATCGACATCGGCACCAGCGTGGGCCTCGACCGGGGCTCCTTCGGAAGCTGCGTGAAGGACGAGACGTACCGGACCTGGACCGAACACGTCACCGAGGACGCCAGCCAGAGCAACGTCACCGGCACGCCGACCGTCAAGGTCAACGGTCAGCCCATCGAGAACCCCACCCCGGACGCTCTCACCGCAGCCGTGGCGGCGGCCGGCAAGTGATCCGTACCCTGCTGGGCCGCACCGGCCTGGTCGCCGCCGCAGCCGGCCTCGTGACGCTGATCAGCGCGGCGCCCGCCGCCGCCCACGGCGCGGACGCACCTGACGGCACCGACTACCGCACCCGGACCACCGGGGTCGCACCGGCGCGGCCAGGGCTCGAGGTACGCGTCATCGAGGCGGGCGCCCGACTGGAGCTGACCAACCGCACCGGCCGCACCATCGAGGTCATCGGCTACTCCGGTGAGCCGTACCTGCGCGTCGGCCCGGACGGGGTCTTCGAGAACAGCCACTCCCCCGCCACGTACCTGAACCGCACCATCGCCGGGGACACCGCACTCCCGGCCGAGGCGGACCCGGCCGCCGCACCCTCCTGGCAACGGATCGACGACGGCACCACCGCGCGCTGGCACGACCAACGCGCGCTGTGGCAGGAGTCGGCACCACCGGCCGCGGTACGCGCCGCACCGGACCGCGAACACCGGGTCCGGAACTGGACCATCCCACTGCGTGACGGCACCGACCCGGTGGTGATCGGCGGCACGCTGGACTGGGTGCCGCCGCCGGACGCGTACACCTGGTGGGCCGTGACCATCGTGGGGCTGCTCGCGGTGGGCGCCCTCGGCCTGTTCGCCGCCACCGCCCCGGCCGGCGGCCGCGCACTGTCCGCGCTCGGCGTGTTGCTGATCGTCGGCGGCGTGCTGGCCGTCGGGTACCCGGTGGGACGGGAATTGGACGCGGGCGCCCAGGGCGTGGGCGGGGTACTGGTCGGGCTGCTCTCCGGGCAGATCTGGTCCCTGCTCACCGGCCTCGGCGCGATCGCCGCCGGTTGGTACGCGCTGAGCCGCCGCCCGGCCGCCGACTTCGTGGTCGCGCTGGCCGGAGCCTGCCTGGCGCTCTTCGCCGGAGCGTCGAACGCCGCCGTCTTCGCCCGCGCCATCGCCCCGGTGCCCTGGTCACCCGCTGCCGCCCGGGTGATGGTGGCGCTCTTCCTGATCACCGGCGCCGGTGCGACAGCCGCCGGCATCCTGCGCCTACACGCCACCTCCCGCGCCACCGCAGCAGCACCTCGAGTGGAGACCGCCGAGAGTGGGTCTACGGGTGCGGGGTGAAGCCTCGGGGGAGTTCCAGGCGGTGTCTTGCCAGCAGGGGAGCGTCGTTGAGCAGGGTGTTGGTGGGGGCGTCGGCGACTATCCGGCCGTTGTCCAGGATCACCGAGCGCTCGCACAGCTCCGCCGCGTACGGCAGGTCGTGCGTGACCATCAGCAGGGTCACCGGCAGGCCGCGCAGGATCTCGGCGAGCTCCCGGCGGGCCGCCGGGTCCAGGTTCGACGACGGCTCGTCGAGCACCAGGATCTCCGGGTGCATGGCGAGCACTGTGGCCACCGCCACCCGGCGGCGCTGCCCGAACGACAGGTGCTGCGGGGACCGGTCCCGGTGCTCACTCATCCCCACCGCGGCGAGCGCCTCGTCCACCCGGGCGGCCAACTCGGCCCCGCGCAGACCCAGGTTCGCCGGCCCGAACGCCACGTCCTCCGCCACAGTGGGCAGGAACAACTGGTCGTCCGGGTCCTGGAAGACGATGCCCACCCGGCGGCGCACCTCGGCCAGGGTGGCCCGATCCGGGGTGACCGTCAGCCCGCCGACGCTCACGCTGCCCTCGGTCGGGGTGAGAATGCCGTTGAGGTGCAGCACCAACGTGGTCTTGCCGGCGCCGTTGGGCCCGAGCAGCGCCACCCGCTCGCCACGCGGCACGTTCAGGTCGACCCCCTGAAGGGCGACGTGCCCGTCCGGGTACGCGTAACGAACGCCCCGAACGTCCAGCGAGACAGCGGTCTGCACGACACCGATCATGACAGCACGACGGCGGTGGCGGCGATGGAGGCCGCCAACACCGGCACGGTCGCCGCGACCAGCCACTGACCGGCGCTCGCCGCACCCTCGCCCTGCCACACGGCGGGCATCCGCCCGGTGTAGCCCCGGGACAGCATCGCCAGATAGACCCGCTCGCCACGCTCGAAGGCGCGCAGGAACAACGCCCCGATCCCGGCGGCGAAACCGCGCAGCTGCCACAGGAAGCGCGGGTCGTCGCCCCGGGAGATCCGGGCCACCCGCATCCGCCGCGCCTCACCGACCAGCACGTCGAGGTAACGCAGCATGAACGTGGCGATCTGGGTGAGCACCTGCGGGCAGTGCAGCCGGTCCAGCCCCACGATCAGGTCCCGGGTGGTGGTGGTCGCGGCGAGCAGCAGCGAGGCGAGCACCCCCAGGGTGCCCTTGGCCAGGATGTTCCACGCGCCGTGCAGCCCGTCCTCGGACAGCCGCAGGCCCAGCACCTCGACCCGGTCGCCGCTACCGAGGAACGGCAGGGCGACAGCGAACAGCACGAACGGCAGCTCGATCAACGCTCGGCTGAGCAACCACCGTGGGCCCACCCGGGCCAGCGCCGCCACCGCCGCCACCAGCACGGCGTACGCGCCGAAGGCCCAGAACGCCTCGCGTGGAGTGGCCACCACGGCGAGGGTGAAGACCACCATCGCCACGATCTTGACCTCGGGCGGGAGCCGGTGCACCGGCGAGTCCGACTCGCGGTACAGCACGTGCCCGTGACCGGCCCCCATCCGCGTACCCCTGCTCAGCTGGCCGCGTCGGCGCGGCGCCGGACGTCGCCGGACGTCGCGGGGTCGCCCTCGGTGGGCGTCGCCGCGTCAGCGTCGGTCGGCGTGCCGCCTCGACGGCGCAACAGCCAGAACCCGCCGGCTCCGATCGCGAAGGTGACCAGCACCCCGAGCACCCCGGAGAGGCCGGTGGAGACGAAGCTGTTCCGCACGCCCCGTACGCCGTAGTCGGCGAGCGGACTGTCGGCCAACTCGTGGTCACGGGCCTGCTGGGCCGGGCAGGTCCCCCCGACGATGTTGTCGTCGGCGTCGACGGTGCAGCCCTTGAGCAGGGACGAGTCCAGCCCGTCCGGGTGGGAGGAGGCGTAGTTGCTCACCACGCCGGCGAGCAGCAGGGCGACCAGCAGGCCGCCGGCCAGGAAGGCCCAGGAGCGGTTCTTCATCGGGCACCTCCGGCGACCGGGACGGCGGGGGCGGCGGGCGCGCGCAGCGAACGCAGCGCGTACACCAGGTCGGGGCGTACCTTCGCGACGGTGAGCACCGTTGTCGCGGTGATCAGGCCCTCGCCGATGCCGATCAGCAGGTGGACGCCGGCCATCGTGCCGGCCAGGCCACCCAGGTTGTTGCCCAGGTCGGTGGTGCCACCCAGCCAGTACTCCAGGACGAAGCCCTGCGACGCCACCACCACGCTGAGCGTCGCGGCGACGAAAGCGGTAACGGCCAGACCGGCCCGCGTGCGGGGCAGCACCCGCAGCAGCAGCGCGATCAGCGCGTACGCCGCGGCGGTGCCGAGCAACGCCATGTTCGTGATGTTGAGGCCGAGCATCGCCACGCCGCCGTCACCGAAGATCAGTGCCTGTACGACAAGCACCACCGCCACGCAGAGCGCGCCGACCCACGGGCCGACCAGCATGGCGGCGAGCGCGCCACCGAGCAGGTGACCGCTGACACCGGCCGTGAAGATCGGGAAGTTGAGCATCTGGACGGCGAAGATGAACGCCGCCACCAGGCCGGCCATCGGGGCCAGCCGGTCGTCCAGGTCGCGCCGGCCGCGCAGCACGCAGGCGGTGAGCGCGGCAAGAGCGAGCGCAGCGAAGATCGCTGCCACGGGACCGTCGATGATCCCGTTCGAGATGTGCATCGCCAGTGTCTCCACGCGACCTCCCACGCGTCAGCGGGCCCGACCGGGCCGGCGTGGGTCAGCCTATTTCCCAACCATCGTTGTTGCCAGACTCTGGCAACAACGCATGGGCTTGATCACTCCAGGTCAGACCCCGCCGGCCCGCGCCGTGCCCCCACCGGCCGACGCGTCGCGCCGACGGCGGCGCTCGCCGGCACGGCGGTAGGGTCGAGGCCATGACCTCGCCCGACCGCCTCTCCCCCGGTGACCCCGCGCCCGAGTTCACCCTCGCCACCGACACCGGCGACCAGCTCTCCCTCGCCGACCTGCGAGGTCGCAAGGTCGTCCTGTACGCCTACCCGGCCGCGATGACCCCCGGCTGCACCAAGCAGGCCTGCGACTTCCGCGACTCGCTCGCCTCGCTCCAGGCCGCCGGCTACGAGGTCGTCGGCATCTCCCCGGACAAGCCGGAGAAGCTGGCGAAGTTCCGCGAGCGCGACGCCATCACCTTCCCGCTGGTGTCGGACCCGGACAAGTCGGTGCTGACCGCCTACGGCGCGTACGGCGAGAAGCGGCTCTACGGCAAGACCGTCACCGGCGTGATCCGCTCGACGTTCGTGATCGACGCCGACGGCAAGGTCGAGCGGGCGCTCTACAACGTCAAGGCCACCGGGCACGTCGCCAAGCTCCGCCGCGACCTCGGCCTGGACTGACCTGTCGTACCGGATCGCTACGGTCCGTCAGTGGTTCGATACAAGTACACGCCCGAAGCGCTGGCCGCCGCTGCCGCCGTCGCCCGCAACATCACCGAGGTGATGCGGTTGCTCGGCGTACGCGTCAGCGGTGGCTCGCACGCGCACATCAGCCGGCAGCTCAAGAGGTTCGGCATCGACACGTCGCACTTCACTGGCCAGGCACACAATCGAGGCGTGCGTTGGCGGCGCATGTCCCCCACCGAGTTGCTGGTAGTGCTGCCGGCCGGTTCCCGCCGAATCCCGGGGATCCGCCTCAAACGCGCCTTGGCGACAATCGGCCTGCCCGAGACCTGCGAGGTGTGCGGCACCGGGTCAACGTGGCAAGGTGCCAGATTGACGCTGCACGTGGATCACATCAATGGCGATTTTCTCGACAACCGGCCGCGCAACCTTCGCCTACTCTGCCCCAATTGCCACAGCCAGACCTCTACATACGCTGGTCAGCGACGGCCTGCACTCGTGGAGCCCGAGGTGGTCTACGATCCTGATGCGGTTACTCCGACCGGCTTTCCAATAGGCAGGCGACTGCCGCGTCGGCTGGAGTCGCCGTGGACGCTGGTGGAGTACAGCTTCAAGGGGCCGTAGCCCAACGGCAGGAGGCATGCGGTTTAGGTCCGCACCAGTGCGGGTTCGAATCCCGTCGGCCCCACATCGCCATTGAGTCGCGACGGATCCTGGCTCGGTCGGAGCCAGGATCGGCTGTCGGGCGCGTCACTGTCGCGGGTCGTGGGCCTGGTCGTTGGGTCAGGATGGCGAGCGTGAGTCTGCGCTTCGTCCTCGACCCTGACCTGACCCCGCAGCTGCGTGCCGAGATCGTCGACCTCTGGGTGGACGTCAGCAACGCCGGCGGCGCTGTCGGTTTCGTGCCACCGGTCACCGCCACCGACGTGCACGTCACCGCCGATCCGACCTTCGCCGGCATCGCCGACGGACCGGACCGGCTGCTGGTCGGCTACTCCGGGGACCGGTTGGCGGCAATGCTGATCTTCAGTGACAACCGCTTCCCGCTCACGGCGCACTGGTGTGTGCTGAAGCGGGTGATGGTCCACCCGGACACCCAGGGCACCGGCTACGGCTCGGCGCTGATGGTGGAGGCCGCCCGGCTGGGCAGGGCGTTGGGCCATGAGGCGCTGCACGTCACGGTGCGCGACGGCCTGGGGTTGGACAAGTTCTACGGCCGCCTCGGGTACCGGGAGATCGGCCGGCTGCCGGGCGCGTTGCGGGTGGCCCCCGATGACGACCGGGACGAGATTCTGATGTGGCTCGATCTGACGGTGGCCGACTGAGCGGTCAGCCCTCGCACCAGCGGGCGTTGGCGCGGGCCGAGCTGGTGGTCGGCGCGTCGGTGGCCGGAGCGCTCGTCCTCGCCACCTCGACCGAGCGACGGGTCGGCGTCGGCGTGACGGCGGGTCGGCTGCTCGACGGTCGGGCCGACGCGGACGGACGACGTGTGGCGGCTCCGGGTGCGTACATCCGGACCGTGCTGTTCTGTACCTGGCCCGGCGCCATCCGGATGCCCCCGACGGTGACCCGGTTGCCGTAAACGTCGGTGACCCGGACGTTGAACGGGCCCGGCCCGGCGCCGGAGGCGATCAGCCAGTAGTTGTAGTCCTGCCGGGCGGCCGACTGCCAGGGGTCGCTGTCACGCTGCCGGACCTCGACGGACCGCAGCGGGTTGCCGTGGTTGCCGACGCGGACGGCGAACCACCACTGTGACGCGCCCTCCTTGATCCGGAAGGTGAGTGGTCCGGGCAGCGGCGGGTTGACCACCGCACGGTAGGTGACCGGAACGAGACCCTGGACCGGGTCGGCGATCCGGGCGAACGCCTCGCGGGACAGGTCGAGGTGGCCGGGCTCGCACTCCGGGCACTGGTCCATGATGAGCACCCGGACGGTGCCCTTGGGGCCGACGACGTCGAGGAATCCGCCGCAGGCGGCACCGGCGGAGTATTCCGTCGGGCCGAGTGCGACGTAGAGCCGGTTGGCGGGGGCAGCCGGGTTCGAGCAGTTGCCGCCGGCGCCCTTGGAGTCGTAGAAGGTGGCCTTGCCGGTGTGCGTGGCGTTGCCGGTGGGTGGCGCGGCGGCCAGCGTCCGGCCGGCGGCGCAGGCCGGGGTGGAGCCGGAGCGCAGGGTGAGGGTGAGTCCGAGCGTCGCCGCGAGGACTGTGACGCCGGTGGCGACCAGCCAGGGTTTCGCGCCGGACGACGGCGCGGGCCGGTCCTCTGGAGGATGGTCCAGGTCGATGTTGATGTCGACAGCGCTTCCGTCCGTCACGACGGCGATGCTGCCGGACCCGGTCGGGTACCGACAAGCGGGCTAAGCCAAAGCTAAGACAGCATCGACGGACGGTGACCGTGGGGTGCCGATTGCTGGTCGGCGGCCCGGTCAGGGCGCGACGACGATCGGGGCGTGCACCGCCAGCGGTCCGCTGTCGAGCGGCACCAGGTTCAGTCCGAAGAGGAGTTTCTGCTTGACGTTGCGGTGCCGCCCGAGGGTGCGCAGCGGCTCTTTGGTGCGTACCCCGGTCTCCTGGTCGGTGGTGGTCACCACGCAGCGGTCGCACGGCCCGGCGGCCTGGAAATTCCGGTCGCCGATGCGCAGCCGCCGACCCACCCAGTCGTCCTCGGCCCAGGCCGGCGCACCGTCGACGACCAGGTTGGGTCGGAAGCGGGTCATCGGCACCGGTTCCTCGCCCGCCTCGGCCAGCCAGTCGTTGAGGGCGTCGAGGGAGGCGGCGTTCGCCAGCAGCACCGGGTAGGCGTCGGCGAAACTGACCTGGTCACCGGTGTCGTGTTCGCGGGTCCCGGCGGCCAGGTGGCGGGTCGGCTGGGCCAGCCAGACCAGTCGGACCAGTCGGCCGAGCAGGACGCCGAGCCAGTCGTCGGCCGCCTGACCGGCCGGCAGCGCGGGGACCGGGAAGGTGCGGCTGCGGAAGGTACGGACCGCGACCGGTTCGCCGCCGGCCGGCTCGGGCACGTCGAGGTCGGGTTGCCCGTCGGCGCGCAGCGACAGACCCCCGGGGCGCACGGCGGCGCGCAGGGTGACGAGCCGGGCCGTGTCCCGCTGGGTGACGCCGACGCCGTCGGCGTCCACGACCATCCAACGCCGGTCGCCGGCCAGGCCCCACTGGTGCACGAACGCGCCGTCGTGGTCGAGCCGGTGACAGCCCTTGATGGGGTACGTGTGAATCGAGGTCAGCCGCACCCGGCTACCATGCCACGCCGATCCCGTCGCCCGGGTACCAGTGGTTGGCCGGGCTCTCCCGGTAGGCGAGGAACCGCCGGCCGGTGCGTTCGGCGTGCTCGGCGAGCACGTTGGTGCTGGTGACGTTGTCGGTGAGCAGGATCGCGCCGGGGGCGAGCTTCGGCTCCACGGCGTCGAACTCACGCTTCTCGTGGGCGCGGCTGTGGTCGCTGTCGTGCAGGAACAGGTCGACCGGGCGGTCCAGCGCGCCGATCGAGGCGATCGAGTCGCCGATCACCAGGTCGACGACCTCCGACCATGGCGCGACCCGGGCGAGGTAGCCGGCCTCGGGGTTGATGTCCAGGGAGGTGACCCGGCCCGGGTGTCCCTCCTGGGCGTTGCGCAGCAGGGCGGACGCCAGGACGACGCTGCCGAGTCCCTTGTCGACACCGGTCTCGACGACGTGGGTGGGGCGGGTGGCACGGACGATGGCGTACCAGCCGATCCGCCGGGCGTAGCGGATCTCCTTGTCGGCGAGGCCGCGCCGGTCGGAGGCGGCGATCGCCGCCAGGAGGTGCTGGCGCAGGCTGTCGTCCGACTCGATCTCACCGAGGTACGCCCGTACCTGTTTGACCGGGATGTCGCAGACGACGCTGACGAACCAGGAGAGGTGGTTGCGGCTCAACGAGGTGAGGTCGTACGTGTAGTTGTGGTGCTCGCGGGAGGTCAGCAGCCAGCGCGCCGAGCGGCGCAGCACCTTCGCGTCGTGCCGTGCGATCGTGCGAAGCCTCTTGGGAAAGGCGGCAATCGGGGCGAGTGGGGTACGCGCGACGGCCCGTCGGAGCTTGATTCGATCCACGGGTGCCGTTGTAGCAGGGTTCGGGCGGCAGCGGGAGGGTCCTCGCGAAAGCCGATGGTCACGGTGTTTCCGCCCTCATGCCGGGGCAGCAGAATAGGGCCTTGAAAGCGCTCCCGGGCCGGCGTTACCGGCAGTCCGTCCGAACGCAGGGGCGGGTTCGCCACGCCGGTCGGCAGGCATGCGATACCCGAAAGGACGAGGGTGCACGTCAGGCGCACGCAATCAGTAGCATCGCCGGCATGTCTGGTGCTCAGCGGTACACCGATGCCGACACCGAGTTCGTCGATCCACATTCAGTCGATCCGCACGAGGATGTCCCGGCCGGGGGCAAGCGGCGACGTCGTGGCCCTCGCTGGCGTCGCGTCCTCGTCATCTGCCTGGTAGTCGCAGCGATCCTGGGCGGCGGCAGCATGATCGGTGGTGCCCTCTATCTCCGCTCGGTCGAGAAGGACATCGACCGGGTGGACGCCTTCGCCGACGTGCCCGAGGAGGGGCGTCCGCAGGCGGTGGCAAACGGTGCGATGAACATCCTGATCCTGGGAAGCGATTCCCGCGACCCGGAGAGCACGGGCGGCTCGCGCACGGACACCATCATCGTCGCGCACATCCCGAAGGACCGGGCCAGCGCGCAACTCGTCTCGATCCCTCGGGACACCTGGGTGAACGTGCCGAAGGCCAAGAACGGTCAGAACGGCGGCCGCGATGCGAAGATCAACGCAGCGTACGCCTGGGGTGGCATTCCGCTGATGGTGCAAACAGTCGAATCGTTCACCACGGTGCGAATCGACCACGTCATGATTGTCGACTTCGCCGGCTTCAAGGAAATCATCGACGCCCTGGACGGCGTCAACATCAACGCGGAGAAGTCGTTCACGTCGATCCACCCGCCGTTCCGCAAGTTCGAGCAGGGCATGCAGCGGATGGACGGTGAGACGGCCCTGGACTACTCCCGCCAGCGCAAACAGTTCGCCGACGGCGACTTCGCCCGCATCCGTCACCAACAGCAGGTCATCAAGGCCATCCTCGACAAGGCCGTGTCCGGCGGCATCGTCACCAACCCCGGGCGGCTCAACTCCTTCGTCAAGGCGACCTCGAGCGCAGTGTCGGTGGACGAGAAGATGTCGCTCGTCAGTATGGCGACAGACCTGCGGGGCCTCCGCGGCCGTAATCTCACCTTCGTCACCAGCCCGACGAAGGGCACCGGTCGAGTGGGCAGCGAGAGCGTCGTCTTCGCGAACACCGAGAAGGCAAAGACCTTCTACGATGCCGTGCGCCGGGACTCCGTCGACGAGATTCTCGCCAGCGCCAAGTAACACCCGGGCCGGTGGCTGTTACCGGCCGCTGCCTTGTCTCGAGTTACGGACCGGCCAGGTCAGCCGGCCCTCACGGGGAGGTCCACCATGTCCAATCAGCCCGCCATGTGGCATCGACCTGTACCGGTCGATGACCGCGACGGCAATGCCACCGATGCCCCGGGCGACGGTGAGGGGGACGACGAGGGGAGCCGCGGCGGGAGTCGCCCTCCCGCCTACCAATTCCCCGGTTACCAGCCTGCCGGCTACCAGACTTCCGGTTACCAGACCCCGGCCGTCCCGTCGCCCGCCGACCGGCGCTCGACCCCGCCAGCACCGGCGCCTGCGCCTGCGCCTGCGCCTGCAGAGCACGAGCCTCGCGCCGGCCTGGACACGACCGCTGTCCTGCCGTACGCCGGCTCGCGCGCCTCGACCCGGACCCGGTGGCTGCGGGCCTGGATGATGACCGCGCCGGTCGACGTCCTGGCACTGCTCACGCCCCTGCTTGTCACTCAGCAGTACTGGCGCGGCACCCTGGCCATGACGGTCCTGACCGTCATCATCTTTGCCAGCGGCGGCCTCTACCGGGCGCGACGGCACGTGAGCTTCCTCGACGAGGTGCCGAGCCTCTGCGGGCGCCTGCTGGCCGCGGCGTCCGCGGTGGCCATCGTCGCGGCGATGCGTCACGAATCCGCCGAGTACGTCTTCAGCTTCACCCGCGGTGTCGCCGCGTCGGCGGGGCTGGTCATCCTCGGGCGGGCTGTCACCCGCGAATTCGCCATCGTCGCCCGCAAGCGCCGGTGGGTCGAGCACAACACCATCATCGTCGGCAGTGGCCCCACCGCAGTGGAACTGGCCCGGCTCCTGCGCCGCTACCCCCAGTACGGCCTGCGCTTCGTGGGTTGTGTCGACACCCCGGACGGCCCGTCGGCGCTGCCGCTGATCGGATCCCTCGACGACCTCGACAGTCTCGTACGGCTGCGCGAGTGCGACGTGGTGATCGTCGCGGACGCGAGCTGCTCCGAGACCTCACTCATGGAGATCCTGGCCCGGCCGCGGACGGCGGAGTGCGACCTGTGGGCTGCCACCCCCCTCTGGGGGTCCCGTTCGCACGGCGACCACATCGGCGCGGTTCCGGTCGTCAGCATCGGCGACATCACCCTCTCCGGCCCACAGTCCGCGCTCAAGCGCGCGTCGGACATCGCGTTCGCCTCGGTGGCGCTGCTCCTGCTGAGCCCGGTGCTCCTCATCTGCGCGGTCGCCACGCTCATCGACGGTGGCCCCGGCATCTTCTTCTACCAGGAGCGCATCGGTCGGCACGGCCGACCTTTCAACATCATCAAGTTCCGGTCCATGCGCCCCGTCGACGAGCACGAGTCGCAGACCAACTGGTCCATCGCCAACGACCGGCGGGTGGGGCCGATCGGTCGGATCATGCGCAGGACCTCCCTCGACGAGCTTCCGCAGCTCTGGAACATCCTCCGTGGCGACATGAGCGTGGTCGGCCCCCGACCCGAGCGTCCCTACTTCGTCGAGAAGTTCTCGGCCGAATACCCCCAGTACGCGATGCGCCACCGCGTCCCGGTCGGGCTCACCGGCTTGGCGCAGGTCAGCGGGTTGCGCGGCGACACCCCGATTTCCGACCGGGCCCGCTTCGACAACTTCTACATCGAGAACTGGTCCCTCTGGCTCGACGTCAAGGTGGTGCTCCGTACGGTGACCGAGGTGTTCCGCGCCGGCGGCCGCTGATCCGCCCACGCACCGGCACTCCGCCGGGTACGGCCACGGCCGTACCCGGCGGCGGTGTGCCGGGCGTACCCCCAACGCATGGAGAACGCAATGCCGAACGTATCCGTCGTGATCCCCACCACGGGCCGCCCCAGCATCGCCGACGCGGTGCTCTCCGCCCGATCCCAGCAGGGCGCATCCGTACACATCGTGGTCGTCTGTGACACCCCGGAGGTGCCGCAGACGGTGCGGAACCTGGGACAGCACATCGACCGGGTGGTCTGCACCGGCGGCGGCCGACGCGGGTCGTACGCCCGCAACCTCGGCGTCACCCACGCCATCCCGGGCAGCCACGTCGCGTTCCTCGACGACGACGACACCTGGCTGCCGACCAAGCTGGCGGCACAGGTGCCCGCGCTCGAGCGGGTCGCGGCGGCCGGGTTCCGCCCCGTCGTGTCATCCCGGATCCTGCAACGCAAGGACGGCGCCGAGCCGCTGCCGACACCGGCCCCCGCCGAGGTGATCCCCGACGGCATGCTGCCGGAGGACTACCTGTTCCGCCGCCGTCACCTCGGCATCGGTCGGCAGTCGCTGCCCACGTCGACGCTCCTGACCACGTACGAGTTGGCGACCGAGTGCCGCTGGGACGAGACGCTCCCCCGGCACCAGGACTGGGACTGGCTGGTCCGGGTCGCCCGGCTGCCCCGGGTGAAGATCGTCCAGGTGGAGGAGGCGACGGCCGTCTACACGGTGGGCAGCCCCGGGTCGATCTCGGCCGGCGCGGACTGGCGTACCTCGTGGCACTGGGCCCAGCGCTGGGAGGGAGTGTGGGCGCCGGGGACCTTCTCGGACTTCATCGCGGCCCAGACCCTCCGCTACGCTCTGCAGGCCCGAGACCGGGAGGGCGTGCGGGAGATGGTGCGGGCGATCCGCCGCAACTCACCTCCGTCCGCCCGGAACGCGGTGCTGGCGGCGCTCGGGCTGGTACCCCGGTCGACCCTGGAACGGGTCGCCATGCGCAAGTCGAAGGCCCCCAGCAGCCCCACTCGACCGCTTGAGACCGAACGGCCACACTGATGCGTCTGCACTTCGTACTGCCGCAGCTCGAACCGCTCTACGGCATGGAACTGGCGGCGGCGCTGCTGATCCGTGGCCTCCAGGCCCGGGGCGTCGAGGTCTCGGCAACCGTCGTCTCCCGGGGGGTTCCCGCCGAACTGGCCGACCTGGCCGTCGACACCCTGGGCCTCGGTTCCCGGATCACCCGGTTGATGGAGTCTGTCCCGCCGCTGCGGCGGCGCCTGCAGAACCTGGCACCGGACGTCCAGATCGTGGCCAGCGGTCTGTGGGGCAGCGTGCCCGTCGGTGCCGCTCTCGCCGGGTCCGGCCGCAGCTACGTCGCCTGGGAGCACTCCCTGCTGCCGGAACGTCTGCGGATCGACCGACGGGTGCGCACGCTCGCCCGGTTCTCGCGGCTCAAGGGTCTGCGTCCACGGCTCGTCGTCGCCGTCTCCAACGGTGTCGCCCGCACGGTCCAGCAGTTGGCGCCGGGGCAGCCGGTGGTCACCATCACCAACCCGATGCCACCTCGGCCCTTCGTCGCACCGCGCGAGGTGGTGGACCACCGGCGGATCAACCTCCTCACCACGGCCGCCTTCCGCCCGTACAAGAACCACTCCTGCGCCATCTCCGCGCTGGCCCTGCTGCCGGAGGCGTACCACCTCACGCTCGCCGGCGACGGCGAGGAGCGGGATCTGCTGCACGCGAAGGCCCAGGAACTGGGTGTGCAACACCGGACCTCGTTCCTCGGACGGGTGCCGGGTGTCGCCCAGCTACTTGCCGAAGCGGATCTCCTGGTCCACCCGTCTCGTGCGGAGACCTTCGGGTTCAGCCTGGTCGAGGCCGCCGAGGCGGGCCTGCCGGTGGCGGCCCTCCCGGTGCCCGCGCTGGACGAGATGATCCCGACCTTCGTGCCTGGCGCGTTGGCGGCGGACACGTCGCCGGCCGCCCTCGCGGACGCGGTGCTCCGGCTGACCGGTGCCCAGCGGCCGACACTGGCCGACTTCGAGAAGTCCTGGCACGCCCGCTGCGCGGCACTGGATCCCGCCGAGGTCGGCCGCCAGTGGGTGGAGGCGTTGAACCGGTGAGTACGCCCTCCGGCGCGGTCGGCTCCGTAGAGCCGACCGCACCGCGGCCACGGTCGCATCGGCGTCCCCCGAGCGGACGCGACACCTTCCTGAAGCGGTCCGGGAAGTTCTTCACCGGCACACTGCTACGGACCCTCGCGCAGGGCGTGCTCTTCGTCCTGCTGGCCCGAGAGATGTCGATCGACACCTACGGGCTCTTCGTCGGCGTCACCGCCCTCGTCGCCGTGGTCTCCCCGTTCGCGTCCGCCGGCGCACCGAGTCTGATCTTCCAGAGCTACGCCGAGGCCCCCGGCGAGTGGGCCCGCCACCTCACGCGGGGCCTGGTCCTGACCGTCGTCTTCGGTGTGGGCGCGACCGTGGTGGTGAGCGCGGCCGGGGTGGCGATCTGGGGTAGCGAGATCGGTGCTGTCGACATGCTCTGCCTCGCTGCCGCCGACCTGGTGGCCTGGCGGCTCATCGAGGCCGTGGCCGCGTCGGTGCAGGCCCGGGGCAAGGTCTTCGTCGCGTCGGTCATCCCCGCCCTGCTGCACGTGTTCCGGCTGGTCGGCGCACTGGTCCTCGCCGCGGCGGACGAGCCGATCTCCCTTCGGAACTGGGCTCTCACCGCGCTGGCGGTCTCCGTCGTGGTCTGCCTGCTGACTACCTGGTACGGATTGCGCGGCGGCGGAGGCGGTTCCTGGTCCGTCGGGCCGGCGCTCAACCAGGCCCGCAGCGGACTGCTGTTCGCCGTCGGCCTCTCCGCCCAGACGGTCTACAACGACATCGACAAGGTCATGCTGTCCCGGATCGGCACCACCGAGGCGGCGGCGATCTACGCGGCGGCCTACCGGGTGGTGGACTTCGCGTACACGCCGGCCCGGTCGATGTCGGCGGTCGCCTACCCCCGCTTCTTCGAGGTCGGCCGCGAGGGACCCCGGGCGGCGCTCGGGCTCGCCCGTCGCCTTCTGCCTCGCTTCCTGATGTTCAGCGTGCCGAGCAGCCTGCTGCTGGTCGCGATGGCCTGGACCATGCCGCTGATCTTCGGACCCGAGTACGAGGCGGCGACCCTGGCGCTGCAGGGCCTCAGCGCGATCCTGGTGCTGAAGTCGATCCACTACCTGGCCGCGGACGCCCTCTCTGGAAGCCGACTCCAGGGCCGTCGTACGGTGTGCCAGATCGCGGTGGGCGTCGTCAACGCGGGGCTCAACGTGTGGCTCATCCCCGCTTACGGATGGCAGGGCGCGGTCGTGTCGAGCCTCCTGTGCGACGCTCTGCTCGGCATGCTGCTGTGGGGGTGCCTCGTCATCGCCCTGCGGCGACACCCGCACCGCGATGCCGTCGTCGAACCGGCAGCGGTACCTGACCGAGAAAGGGTCTGACGTGACCACCATCTTCGGTGTCCTACTGACCGTCGGTGGCGTAGCGGTGGCTCTGTGGTTGATCCGAACACGGCGGTCCGTCGCCACCGCATTCGGCGACCCCGCATCGGCGGTCGCCCTGGTCGGATTCGCGGTGCTCACCAACGCGGCCCCGGCGCTCGCCGGCAGCCACAGCTCGATGCTGATCGGCGTGCTGGTGGTCGCCCTGCTGGGCTGGCTGGTGCTCTCTGGCCGTGGTGTCCTCCGCGGCCCGTCCGACCTGTGGCTCCGGATCTCGCTGGCGATGGCCGGCGGCCTGCTCGTCTGGTGCGCCTTCATCGACGTCGTCACCGGCACCGGGATCTACGGGTCGCGGTTGCCGGCGTACGGGGCAGCCGGGCTCCTGCTGATCGCCCTCTGGATGATGGCCGCCCGCACCACCGTCAGCGTGCGGGCGATGGCCTACACCGGGCTGGCGGTCCTGGCGCTGCTGACCATTCCGACCGCTGTGTACGGGCAGGCGTGGCGGGCGTGCACCGGCGGGAAGCTGGAGAAGTGCTCTCTGGCCGGTGCGCTGTTCAAGAGCTTCTACAACTCCGAGAACTACGCGGCGATGCTGGCGTCGTTCACCCTGGTCGCCGCGTTCTGCGCGATGCGCCGCGTCGAACTGGTGGCGACGGCGTCGTTCTGCCTGCTGGTGATCGTCGCCACCGGCTCCCGCACCAGCTACCTGGCTGTCGGCGCGGTAGCCGTCTGGATGCTGGGCGCACTGCTCGTGCAGCGTCTGCGACCGAGCCCGCGGATCCCCTTCGCGCTCTGCGTGGCGCTCGTCGTCGGCGCACTGACAGCCGCCACATATTTGATGTGGAGCGCGTCGAAGACCACGCTGAGCAACCGCGGCAACATCTGGGTTGCCGCCCGCGAGTACCTCAGCGGCCGGGAGGCCGTCGGCGTGGGCGTCTCGAAGTGGTACTACCTGCAGGACATCGAGAAGGCACCGACCCACTTCTTCCACTCCGGGTACGTTCTGGTCATCTTCTCCGGCGGGCTGATCGCGCTGACCCTGTTCGGTCTGTGGATGGCCACCCTGCTGCACCGCAGTGTCGAGGACGGGCACGCCTTCACCGCCAAGGCACCGGTGGTGCTCCTCGTCGTCTACTCGTTCACCGAGGTCGTCTGGAACCCGCTGTCGGTGGACGGGCTGACCTGGATCGTCGTGCTGCTGGCCCTCACCGTGTCGGCGTCCGCCGCCCCGGCCCGCACCCCGGCACCGGGACCGGTGGATTTGGCGGAGCGTCCAGTTCGGTTCGCCACCCTCAAAAGGTTGACGGGACGGCACGACGCCGCCGCCGTCGCGCCGTGGTGACTAGGCGGCACCGATCGGCAGGCCCTTGAAGGCCAGCAGACCGACCCCGGTGGCGTTGACGCACCAGGGCCCGGCGTCGCCCCGGTAACTCAGCCCGGTTGCGCCGTCGGCCGGGCCGGACAGGCTCAGCACGAGCCGCCCGCCCTCGCGGTACTCGACGCCGGTGACGGTGGCGGTGCTGCCGTCGATCGTGAAGTCGGTGCCCGCGCCAGCCCGGACGGTCAGCGGGTCAACGCTACGGAGCTGAACCACCACCTGGGTACGCCGAGCGTCGGTGAAGGCGGCCGACCGAGGGTTCGGGGCAGACACGCCCCCGCCGGGGCCGCGGTGGATGTCGCGGGCCAACACGGCGAACGCCTGATCGCCCAACTCGCGGTAGCCCTCTTCCCAGGCGAAGTGGCACGCCTCCCGGCCGGTCAGAGCGCTGGTGGACAGCAGCGTCACCTTGAGAGTGTCGGCCATCCGCCGTTGCGCCTCACGCAGCGGGCCGGCGGAGGTGTTTCCGCACGGTGAGCTGCCGACCTGGACGACGTAGTACCGGGTGCCTCCGTCGACCCGGAAGCCCACCTCCCGGCGCCAGTCGGTCAACAGCGCGGTGAACCCGGCGACATGCCCGGTGGCGTCGTTGTTGTCGGCCTCGCCCTGGTACCAGAACACCGCCCGGACCTCGCCGATGACGTTGGCGGCGGTGAGTCGTTGCCGCAAGCGGCCGTAGTTGGTGCGCAGGTCACCGGGGTTGCCGTCGTTGCGTTGGAAGAACGACACGACCTTGCTGTTTTCCGCGCCGTTGATCACGGCTACCGGCACCTGGTAGGTGTCCATGAGTCGGTGGGCCGCGCGAATCCCCCACTGGCCGACGGAGCCGGGCTGCCGGACCGTACCCGAGACGGCGTAGTTCCAGGTACGGTCCGCGCCGGAGAGGACCCGGTCCCCGGTCGTCGAGCCGAAACTGCGGACGTACGGGGACTCCTCGCCGATCGACGATCCCCGGTAACTGGCCGCCACCGCGTTGGACTGGCCCTGGATGACGTACACGTCACCGGACACCACGCCCTCCCACAGGGCGGCCCGTCGGGCAACGCCGTCGCCGAGCACGTGCAACTCGAATCGGTACTCCCGCAGCGCGGCGGTGATCCGCTGCCGGAACGCGAAGTCCCCGCCGGCCCCGACGGGCACCGTCTCGTCCCAGGCGTCAGCCCCGCTGACGACCTTGAGGCGTACGGCCTTGACCCGTGGGTCGGTCGCCTTGCCGGCCACCGGCACGACCGCGCCGCCGGCCGCGTCCCGGGGGTACAACTGCCGATCCCGAGGGTGTTGGCCGACGGTGAGGACCGAGGCGCGGGCGTAGACCGTCAGCCGACGCTGGGTGTACGTGCCGGCGTTACCGGCGGCCGTCCAGTCGGGCTGACCGGTGGGGGCGGTCCCGATGCCCACCGACAGCGGCTGGACGTCCGAGGTGAAGCCATTGACCGCGAGAACCGTCTGCGGAGCCGCCGTGGCCGGGCGGGTGGCCGCGATCGTGTGGACCTGGAAAGAGCCGTACCCGATCGACGAGTAAACGTCGTCGTCGGCGTCGAACCGGTCGGCGGCGGCACCGGGGACCTGGCCGGAGTTGACCGGCCCGTACTTGTTCGGCCACATCTCCAGATAGCCGGTGAGACCGGTGCCGGTGGCCAGGCCCGGCGCGTTGGTGGCGACCTCCAGATCGGCGATCCGTTGCCGGACGATCTGACCGGCCCGGGTCGGTGGGCCGAGGCGTCGGGCGTCGGTCGTGAACGGCGACATGGCGGTCCACACCCACTGCGTACCGGTGGGGCTGGTCAACTCCAGGCAGTAGCCGATCCGGTCGAACCCGCGGGCCACAGTGCCGGCCCTGTCGAACGAGAGGGCAAGCGGCCTCTTGGGGTCGTTCCGCTCGGGCAGGTCGAGGGCGCTGACCGGGGTGAAGCCGGCCATACCGTGCGCGTTGGCGGCACAGGTGGTGCCGTCTATCGGCGCGACGGGCGGCGGGGTGTCCACGTCGGCGGCCGACCAGGCCGCGTCCGGTGCGCCGGTCCTCGACGGCGACCAGCCGAGCAGGGGGACGGCCGCCAGGAGCAGGACGACCACCCCGAAGCCGATCCAGGCCGGTCGGGGCACCGATCGGAGGCGGGCCCACGGAGGGTGGGGACGAGACACCCGGGAAACCTCCACAGTGTGGGCAGCGTGTCGTGCCCAGATTAGGCGATGCGCCATACCCGACGACGCCGGCACGACCTCCGGCCGAACCGGTGCCGATCCGGGGCGTAGGTCGGCCCCGCTGTCTGAAATGATGCCCGCCATGGCCGCAACGAGCACGACAACGGCGGCGGGTAACCGCTCCGCCGGTGTCGACCTCCTCCGGATTGTCGGAATCGCCGCGGTTGTCGCGGGCCACGTCTGGAGCGACAGCCTGACCCGCGCGTCCATCTACACCTGGCACGTGCCCGTGTTCTTCGTCCTGACCGGCTACTTCTGGTCGCCCGGTCGACCGCTCGGCGGGGAGTTGCGCAAGCGGTGGACGACCCTGGGCGTGCCCTACGTGGTGTGGTTCCTCATCCTGGTAGCGGCACTGCTCGCAGCGGACGCCGCGACAGGCCAGGTCGCACCGGGCACCATCGGTGACGCGCTCTACGGCGGCACGGCTGCGGTCCGACCGTTCTCCGCTTTCTGGTTCGTCTCGGTGCTCTTCATCGCGGCGGTCGCGTTCCGGTGGCTGGAGCGGTTCCCCGCCGCGGTGGCCTGGACGGTCGCGGTGGTCGGCCTGGTCACCGCGTACCTTGCGCCCGGCGTTGTCACCGCCGGCCCGCTCGGGCTCTTCCTGGTCCCGGCGTGCCTGGTCTTCGTGCTGGCGGGGCGGTTGCTGCGGCGACTCCGTCCGCGCCTTCCAGCCAGCGCCGGTGCGGCGTCACTCTCGATCGGCGTCGGCTTCGTGCTGCTCGGCCTCAACCGGGACCTGGACCTCAAGGCCGGCGACTTCGGCTCCCCGGTGCTGGGGGTGCTGACCGCGATCCTGATCAGCGTCGGCCTCATCCGGCTCGCGGAGGAACTCGACCTGCGCATCGGCGCGCGGGCGTCGGGGGTGATCAGTCGACTGGCCGGTTGCGGCATCGCCGTCGTGCTCAGTCACGCAGGCATCCTGTGGGTGCTGAAGACGCCCAGGTCCGGTGGGGTGGTCGACCTGGGCGCCGCTCTCGTGGTCCCCTGGGCGTTCGCGTGGATCGTCATCAGCACGCCGCTGGGGCCGTGGTTGACCGGCACCCGGATCGGCGGGTCCGCGCGGGCCGCCAGCAGCGTGGCTTCTCGGCCAGGCGCCGCGCAGACGCACTAGAAACGGCTGTTGCGCCGCCGCGCCAGGAGCATCGCCACCGCCACCACGATGGCCACCGCGAGCGCGCCTCCGGCTGCGGCGATCACCGGCACGGCCCAGCTCGACCCGCCTGAATCGCCGGACCCCCGGCTGTCGACGGCCGCCTGTCGATACGACTGGGCCAGCAGGTTGGTCGGGGAGTTCCGCGCGGCCTCGTCGAATCGGGCGATGGCTGTCGACTCGTCTCCGGCGAAGTACGCGTCGAGGCCGCTGCGGTACTGGTTGTCGGCCTTGCCGAGCGCGTTCGTGACGCCGGCAGCTTGGAGTAGGGCGGTCATGGCGGAGACCGGCACGACGAGGCGGTTCGCCTTGTCGGGCCGCAGAACGTCGTTGTCCAGCATGCCGACCACCCGGCCGCTCGGGTCGATGGCGATCCCGCCTCGTGAATAGAGCCCGAGATCCTCATTGATCCGGTACGGGTTCAGCGGAGTCGAGGAGTCGATCCCGGTCACTGTCACCGTCTTCGACACCACCGTGTAGGTGGCGGCGCGGAAGCTGGTGTCGGTGGTGCCATAGCCCAGCACGAGCAGTGACGTATCGGGGCTGACGCTGGCCGACGTGTTCAGCTCCGACGTGGGCAGGTTCTTCTGCTCCAGCTTGATCAGGGCGACGTTCCCCGCCTCGATCGGGAGGGCCCGGACGACGGTGCCGGCAATCGCCGGGCTGTCCGTCACCTCGCCCTTGGCGATGTTGAGCTGCCCGTACAGCCGGGTCTCCGGCTGATCGCCGGCATTCGCGCCGGTCAGGACCGAGGTGCTCAACCGGCTGCGGGTGTAGGTGCTGATGTCCTTGGCTTGCAGGCTGCCCTCGGCGACGAGCCGGTTCGCCACGGCGTTCAGGGCACCCCCGACCAGGACGTCCGGGGTGGGCTGCACGCACTGGCTGTTGCTGAGGACGTACCCCTCGTGTTGAACGACCACGCCACTACAGCGCCGGCTGAAGGTCACCGGGGCCTTGTCCAGCAGGGCGCCACCGGCCTTGTTGCGGACGTACCCGGTGAACATGACCTCCACGAAGACCATTGACGGACCGGCGACGGCCAGTGCGCGCTCCTCGGGGCTGCGCAGGGCGGCCTGCGCCCAGGGCTTGAGGCCGGGGGCGAGCGGGGTCGCGGCGGGAAAGCCGCTGGAGGTGGCGGTCGGCGGGGTGTCCGGTTCGTCGGGCTCATCCGAGCTGAGGGCGTAGATGCCGGCGCCGCCACCGACCACTGCCACCAGGGCCAGCGCGGCCACACCGGCCCAGAGGCCGGTACGCCGCTTGGGCGGCGCCGAGGGCTTGATCCGTCGTACCGGGGCGGCGTACGGGTCGAACGGAGGCACGTCGGCCGGTGGGCCCGACACGGTGGCCGGCGTCGGTGCGCCATCGTGGCCGGCCGGCGAGGCGGGTGCGCTCGACGCCGGCGCGGCCGAGACGGGATGGGCCGGCGGTTGGTTCGGGATCGCGGCCGACTGCACCGCCCACGGGGCATGCGGCATGTCGACGACCGGCTGCGGCGCGCCAGAGACCGGCTGCGGCACACCGGACACGGGTTGCGGCACGCCAGAGACCGGCTGCGGCACACCGGACACCGGCTGCGGCACACCGGACACCGGCTGGGGAGGGGCGGAGACGGGTCGGGGGGCGGCGGGCACCGGTTGGTACTCCACGCCGAGCGCGCGGAACAGCTTCTCCGGGGCGGGTCCGGCCTCGGCGGCGTACGCCACCCAGGGCGCGGCGGCCGAGAAGTCGGCGTACGTGATCGGGGGCCCGTCGGGCGACTGGGCGAGCGCGTTCGCGACCTCGGCGAACGCCTCCCGCCAACCGGGGGCGGCGGCAACCGTCGCGTCCAGCACGGCCACGCTCACGAACCGGCCCTGCTCGTCGATGGCGGCCCAGGCCTTGCCCACCGGTGAACCGCCCAGCAAGTGGGTGAACCTGTAGGGGCCTTCCGGCTGCATGCCAACTCCTCCGCTCGACCGCCAGGCGCATGGTACCGACCGGTGCCACAGTCAGTCGCCCGGCGGTCACCCGTCAGCTCGTCGCCGCCGTCACCTTTTGCTGATCACGACCACTGGCTCCGGTCCGGACGTGACGCGTTGCACGTGATAGTCGGCGAGCGCCGCCTGCCACACCGGCTCACTCGGGTGGGTGTACGTGCGGACCAGCCAGACCCGGGTGCCGGGCGGCCGTTTCGCGGCCCGGGCCAGAACCTCGTCGAGTACGTCCTTGATGGACTGCTTGTCGGCGGCGGCGGGTTTCGGGAGGATCACGTCGGCGCGGGTGGGCATGGTGAGGGTCCAACCGACGGTGCCGGTGACCGGCGCGACCAGCTTCAGCGGGTCCTTGTCGGAGTACAGCGTGAACCCGAACCAGGCGGGCCCACTGACCACGACGAGGTCGTGTGGCCCCTTGTGCGCCGCGACGTACCGGGTCGACGATCCGATGTCGGTGATGGCCTGGTGTGCCAGCCAGACCCCGGGTTCGTTGCCGTCCGTGCGGTACCAGCGGTGGTTGACGGCGGCGAAGCTGACGAGCAGGACGGCGCAGGTGACGGCGGCCACCACGCCCGGTGGTAGCCGGGGCAGCCCGCGGCGGACCAGGGCGACGGTCAGGTCGGCCAGACCGATGATGCCGATGCCGGCCACCAGGCCCGCCACCACGATCAGGAAGTGGGACGTGCGCGGGTCGAGCAGCGGGTAGATCCCCGCGACGCCCAGCCCGATGGCCGCCACCGGCAGCAGGAGGACGGCGATCGCCGGGGCGGCGTGTCCGCGTCGGAACAGCGTGAGGACGCCGAGCACGAGGAGGACGGCGAGGATCGACACGGGTGCGCCGAGCATCGGCGACAGGGCCTTGGTCTGCCGCACGAGGTGTGCGGGCAGTTCGGAGACGCTCGGCAGGAAAGCGTCCCAGTAGTCGCGCATGGCATCGCTGTTGCCCCGGGCGGACACTCCGAAGTAGACGGCGGCGACCAGCGCGCCGGCGACCAGACCGGCGACGGTCGCCTCGACCGTCCTCGCCCACTCCCGGCGCACGGCGACGGAGAGCAGCAGCCCGCCGAGTACGCAGACCGCGACGATGGCGGTGGTGTGACTCAGCAGCATGCCCAGGCCCACAGCGGCCACCACCACCGCGAGTCGCCGCCGGGACCAGGAGCGTTCCGTCCAGGTGGCCAGGGCGAGCAGGCAGACCGCCACGGCGGCGTCCGCTGTGTACTGCTTCAGGTCGTGGCGGGTCTGCTGGACCGGCAGGAGCAGGACGGCGATCCCGGTGACGACACCGATGAGGATGCCCCGAGCGCGCTCGGACGCCAGCGAGCGGCCCAGAAGGTAGGCCGCGACGACGGCCAGCAGTTGGAAACCCAGGGGTACGACCCGGAGGTGGTCGATGTCCGGGACCAGGCGGAGCAGGAAACTCCACCCGATCGGGCTCGACGAGGTCGTCACCGGCAGGTCGGCGAGGGGGAAACGGACCGACAGCGCGACCCACGCCTCGTCGCCCCAGTACTGGGCTGTCAGCCAGGACCGGATGTCGTTGACGACGAAGAAGGCCCCGAGAAGGGCGATGACCGGCAGCGTCTCCCCGACCGCCGCCCGGACGCGTCGAGGAGGCGACGGACGAGAGGCGCGAATGGGCGGGGCGTCCTCGACTGCGACCACGGCGCTCCTTCTCGACGACGCGAATCCTGCTCGCGCTGGACGCCCGCATGTTACGAGTCGCGACGGCTGAACGGGGGGCGGGGGTGACCCGAGGTGGTTGTCTATGAAAGTTTCTATGCATAGAGTCAGCTCATGAATGAAGGAGCTGTCGCAGCACCCGCTGACCGGGTGCTCGACCTGTTCCAAGGGGTGCGGCTCACCCCCACCCAGCGCCGAATCGCGCACTGTCTGGTGCAGCACGCCCCCGGCGTGGCATACCTGTCCGCCGCCGAGGTCGCCGAGCTGGCCGGCGTGAGTCAGCCGTCGGTCACCCGGTTCGCCGTCGCGCTCGGCCACGACGGCTACCCGGCGCTGCGCCGCCGGCTGCGGGACCTCACCGGCTCGACTCCGGGCGGATCGACGGACGCCGGCAACGAACTCCAGCAGGCGGTACGCGCGGAGATGGGCAACCTGGACCGACTGGCCGGTCAGCTCGCCGACCGGGACCGGATCGCCGAGACCGGGCGCCTGCTCGCCGAGAGTCGCCCACTGCCGGTGCTCGGCCTGCGCGCCGCCGCGCCGCTGGCCGCGTACTTCGCCTACTTCGCGGCGAAGGTGCACCCGGACGTGCGGGTCCTCGACGACGGCGGCAGCCTGCTCACCGATCGCCTGGAGCAGGCGGCCGAGGCCGGGGCGTCCGCCGTTCTGGCCTTCGTGCTGCCCCGCTACCCCCGGGAGACCCTTGACGCGCTGCGCGACGCCCGCCACGCCGGGTTGACAGTGGTGGCGATCACCGACTCGCCGGTCAGCCCGGCCACCGAGCACGCCGACGTGGTGCTCGCCGCCGCGGTCGGCGCGCAGCTCGTCTTCGACCTGCACACCGCCCCGATGACCCTGGCCATGGTGCTGTTGCAGGCGATCTGCGACGCCACGCCGGCCGACACCCAGCGCCGACTGGAGGCGTTCGAAGCCTCCGCGGCCCGCCGACAGTTGTTCCTCGGTTGACCGGAGGAGAACCAGAGATGACCCGACCCATTCGTGCCGCACGGGGCAGCCAGCTCACCACCCGCGGGTGGCAGCAGGAGGGCGCCCTGCGGATGTTGATGAACAACCTCGACCCCGAGGTGGCCGAACGCCCCGACGACCTGGTGGTCTACGGCGGCACCGGCAAGGCGGCGCGGGACTGGCCGTCGTACCACGCGTTGGTCCGCACGCTGACCGACCTGCGCGAGGACGAGACGATGCTGGTGCAGTCGGGCCGCCCGGTCGGGGTGATGCGCACCCACGAGTGGGCGCCCCGGGTGCTGCTGGCCAACTCGAACCTGGTCGGCGACTGGGCGACCTGGCCGGAGTTCCGCCGCCTCGAACAACTCGGCCTGACCATGTACGGGCAGATGACCGCCGGTTCGTGGATCTACATCGGCACCCAGGGCATCCTCCAGGGCACCTACGAGACGTTCGCGGCGGTGGCCGCCAAGATCGCCGACGCCCGGGGCGACGGGCAGGGGCAGAGCGACAGCACCCTCGCCGGCACGCTGACGCTGACCGCCGGCTGCGGCGGCATGGGCGGCGCGCAGCCACTCGCGGTCACCATGAACGGCGGCGTCTGCCTGATCGTTGACGTGGACCGCACCCGGCTCGACCGTCGGGTGCACGACCGCTACCTGGATGAGGTCGCCGACTCCCTGGACGACGCGATCGCTCGGGTGCGCGCCGCGAAGCGGGAGCGCCGGGCCCTGAGCGTGGGTGTGGTCGGCAACGCCGCCGAGGTCTTCCCGGAGCTGCTCAACCGGGGCGTCGAGATCGACATCGTGACCGACCAGACCAGCGCGCACGACCCACTGGCGTACCTGCCGGTGGGGGTGGAACTGGCCGAGGCCCGGGACTACGCCGCCGCGAAGCCGGCCGAGTTCACCGACCGGGCCCGCGCGTCGATGGCGACGCACGTCGAGGCGATGGTCGGCTTCCTCGACGCCGGCGCCGAGGTTTTCGACTACGGCAACTCCATCCGGGGTGAGGCGCAGCTCGGCGGCTACCAGCGCGCCTTCGACTTCCCGGGCTTCGTGCCCGCGTACATCCGGCCGTTGTTCTGTGAGGGTAGGGGTCCGTTCCGGTGGGCGGCGCTCTCCGGCGACCCGGCCGACATCGCGGCCACCGACCGGGCCATCCTCGACCTGTTCCCGGAGAACGAGTCGCTGGCCCGCTGGATCAAGCTGGCCGGTGAGCGGGTCGCCTTCCAGGGCCTGCCGGCTCGGATCTGCTGGCTCGGTCAGGGCGAACGGGACAGGGCGGGCGTGCGGTTCAACGACATGGTCGCCTCCGGCGAACTCTCCGCCCCGGTGGTGATCGGCCGGGACCACCTGGACACCGGCAGCGTCGCGAGCCCGTACCGGGAGACCGAGGGGATGGCTGACGGCTCCGACGCCATCGCCGACTGGCCGCTGCTCAACGCCCTGGTCAACACGGCCAGCGGGGCTTCCTGGGTGTCCATCCACCACGGCGGCGGGGTGGGCATCGGCCGGTCGATCCACGCCGGGCAGGTGTGCGTGGCCGACGGCACCGCCCTCGCCGGTCAGAAGATCGAGCGGGTGCTCACCAACGACCCGGCGATGGGCGTCATCCGGCACGTCGACGCCGGCTACGAGAGCGCCCGCGAGGTCGCCGACCGCACCGGGGTCCGGGTCCCCATGACCGAGGGAGCCGCATGAGCGACGACCTTTCCGCCCGGTTCCGGGCGCTGTGGGACGAGATCGCGCCGGTCGGACGGGACGCCGACAGCGGCGGCTATCTGCGGTACGCGTTGACCGAGCCGGAGCGGGAGCTGCGCGCCTGGTTCCGGGCGCAGGCCGAGCGCCGTGCCATGCCGGTCACCGAGGACGGCAACGGCAACCTCTTCGCCCACTGGGGTGACCCGGAAGCGTCCGACGCGGTGCTCACCGGCAGCCACTTCGACTCGGTGCCGCACGGCGGGGCGTACGACGGGCCACTCGGCATCGTGAGCGCGTTCCTCGCCGTGGACGAGCTGCGCGCCGCGGGCGTCACCCCCGGCCGGCCGCTGGTGCTGGGTGCCTTCGTCGAGGAGGAGGGAGCGCGCTTCGGCGTACCGTGTCTGGGGTCGCGGCTGCTCACCGGGGCGCTGCCGCCCGAACGCGCGGCCGTCCTGCGCGACGCGGCCGGGGTGAGCTTCGCCGAGGCGCTCGGTGACCGGCCGGCGGGCGCCCGCCCGGAGTTGCTGGGCCGGTTCGGCGCCTTCGTCGAGTTGCACGTCGAACAGGGCCGCGCGCTCGTCGACACGGACGCGCCGGTCGCGGTGGCCAGCGCGATCTGGCCGCACGGCCGGTGGCGCTTCGACGTCGTCGGCGAGGGCAACCACGCGGGCACCACCCGGATGGCCGACCGCCGCGACCCGATGCTGACCTACGCGTTCACGGTCCTGGCGGCCAACAAGGAGGCCCGGCTGCGCGGCGCGCACGCCACAGTGGGCCGGGTCGCCGTCGAACCCAACGCCACGAACGCGATCCCGTCGAAGGTTACCGGCTGGCTGGACGCCCGGGCGGCCGACCCGGAGACGCTGACCGGGCTGGTCGACGCGGTACGCGGCAAGCTCGCCGAGCGGGCCCGCCGCGACGGTACGACGGTGACCGTCACCGAGGAGTCGGCCACCCCGGTGGTCGCCTTCGACGGCGGGCTGGCCAACCGCCTGGCCACACTGCTCGACGCGCCGGTGCTGCCCACCGGCGCGGGGCACGACGCCGGGGTGCTCGCCGCGTACCTGCCCACCGCGATGCTCTTCGTCCGCAACCCGACCGGCGTCTCGCACTCCCCCGCCGAGGCCGCCACCGACGACGACTGCGCGGCCGGGGTACGGGCGCTGGCCCGGGTGCTGGAGGAGCTGACATGCCGGTGAACGACGTCGCGAGCCGCTCCGCGGACGGCACGGAGCTGCGGCGTCGGTGGGTGCGGAGTCTCCGGCGTGGCGAGGTGCGGCATCTCCTGTTGTCGTCCTTTGGAGCTGATGTCGTAAACGAATCAGCCGAAGCGCCCCAACTGTCGGCGTCACCGCGGCCGCCGGTGTCACCCCGGCCGCTGATGTCGCAGACGATTCAGCTCCAAAGGAGGCGAGGAGTATGACCACCGCCCGCTGGCTCGCTGAATACGCCTGGCTGCCCGAGCACGCCGAGCCCACGCCCGACGTGCTCATCGAGGTCGAGGACGGGCGGATCGCCGCACTCACACCGCTGGCGGGGGCTGGCGGCCCGGCCGCCGGCGTGGAGGTGTTGGGCGACGCCACCCGGCTGCCCGGCCTGACCCTGCCAGGGCTGGCCAATGTGCACTCGCACGCGTTCCACCGGGCGCTGCGCGGGCGTACCCACTGTGGACGGGGTGACTTCTGGACCTGGCGGGACCAGATGTACGCCGTCGCGGACCGGCTGGACCCGGACACCTACCTCGCGCTGGCCCGGGCCGTCTACGCCGAGATGGCGCTCGCCGGGATCACCTGCGTGGGCGAGTTCCACTACCTGCACCACCGGCCGGACGGCGGCGCCTACGACGACCCGAACGCGATGGGTGCAGCGCTGGTGGAGGCCGCCGCGCACGCCGGGATCCGGCTCACAGTGCTGGACACCTGCTACCTGACCTCCAGCGTGGACGGTCGACCCCTCGCCGGGCCGCAGCGCCGCTTCGGCGACGGCGACGCGGCCCGCTGGGCCGAGCGGGCCGCGGCGTTCCAACCGACGGACCCGCACGTCCGGGTCGGCGCGGCCGTGCACTCGGTGCGGGCCGTACCGGCCGATCAGTTGCGTACTGTCGCCGACTGGGCCGGGGAGCGGCAGGCGCCGCTGCACGTGCACCTCTCCGAGCAGCCCGCCGCGAACGACGAGTGCCGCGCCGTGCACGGGCGCTCGCCCACCGCCCTGCTCGCCGAGCACGGCGTGCTCGGGCCGCACACCACCGCCGTCCACGCCACCCACCCCACCAGCGCGGACCTGTCAGTGCTCGCCGACAGCCGGACCGGTGTGTGCCTCTGCCCGACCACCGAGCGGGACCTCGCCGACGGCATCGGCCCGGCCCGGCTGATGGCCGACGCGGGCATCCGGTTGAGCCTCGGCAGCGACAGCCACGCCGTGATCGACCTGTTCGAGGAGGCTCGGGCGGTGGAGCTGGACGAGCGGCTGCGTACCCGCCGGCGTGGTCACTTCGCGCCGCTCGACCTGCTGAACGCGGCCAGCGTCGCCGGGCACGCCGCGCTCGGCTGGGCAGACGCCGGAAGGATCGCGGTGGGCGCCCGCGCCGACCTGGTGACGGTACGCCTGGACAGCGCCCGCACCGCCGGGGTGCCGCCGGTGGGCGCGTTCTTCGCCGCCGGCGCGGCGGACGTCGATCAGGTGGTGGTGGACGGCCGGGTGGTGGTGGCCGAGGGCCGACATCTGACAGTGGACGTGCCGACCGAACTGTCGTCCGCGATCGAGGCGGTGACGCCCGCATGAGCGGCAGCCTGCTGGTCGACAACATCGGGGAGTTGGTCACCAACGGTGCCGGCGAGGGCCCGCTCGGCATCCGCCGCAACGCCGCGGTGCTGGTCGAGGAGGGCCGGGTGGTCTGGGTCGGCGCGTCCGCGTACGCGCCGGCCGCCGACCATCACGTCGACGCCGGTGGGGCCGCCGTGCTGCCCGGTTTCGTGGACAGCCACGCCCACCTGGTCTTCGCCGGGGATCGGGCCGCCGAGTTCGCCGCCCGGATGGCCGGTCAGCCCTACACCGGCGGCGGCATCCGGACCACTGTCGGTGCCACCCGGGCCGCCACCGACGACGAACTGCGCGCCACAGTGCGCCGGCTGCGCGGGGAGGCGCTGCGCCAGGGCACCACGACCATGGAGATCAAGAGTGGGTACGGCCTGACGGTCGCCGACGAGGCCCGCTCGCTGCGGATCGCCGCCGAGACCAGCACCGAGACCACCTTCCTGGGCGCGCACGTGGTGCCCGCCGAGTACGCCGACCGCCCCGACGACTACGTGGGGTTGGTCTGCGGGCCGATGCTGGCCGCCGCCGCCCCGCACGCGAAGTGGATCGATGTGTTCTGCGAGCGGGGCGCCTTCGACGTGGACCACGCCCGCGCCATCCTGGCCTGCGGTCAGGCCGCCGGGCTGGGCGTACGGCTGCATGCCAACCAGCTCGGCCCCGGCCCCGGGGTGCAGCTGGGCGTGGAGCTGGACGCGGCCAGCGTCGACCACTGCACCCACCTGAGCGACGCCGACGTGGCCGCGCTGGCCGACACGGCCCACAGCGACGGGTCGGGCACCCGCACGGTGGCGACACTGCTGCCCGGAGCGGAGTTCTCCACCCGCTCGCCGTACCCGGACGCCCGCCGGCTGCTCGACGCCGGCGTCACGGTGGCGCTGGCGACGGACTGCAACCCCGGCTCGTCGTACACCTCGTCGATGCCGTTCTGCGTGGCCCTCGCGGTCCGCGAGATGCGGATGACCCCGGCGGAGGCGGTCTGGGCCGCCACCGCCGGTGGCGCTCGGGCGCTGCGCCGCGACGACATCGGTGTGCTCACCCCCGGCGCGCGGGCCGACCTCGTCGTCCTCGACGCGCCGTCGTACCTGCACCTGGCCTACCGGCCCGGTGTCCCCCTGATCCGCCAGGTAATACGCAACGGAGCACCGCAATGACGCACGTGACCATCCAGCCCACCGGAATCACCGCCGACGACGTGTTCGCGGTGGCCCGCGGCACCGCCACTGTCGTCCTCGCCCCGGCCACCGTCGACGCGATGGCGACCAGCCGGGCCATCGTGGACGGCATCGAGTCGTCGGGCCGTCCCGTCTACGGGGTCTCCACCGGGTTCGGCGCGTTGGCCAACACCTTCATCGCACCGGAGCGGCGGGCCGAACTGCAACACGCGCTGATCCGCTCGCACGCCGCCGGGGTGGGTGCCCCGATGCCGCGCGAGGTGGTCCGGGCCATGATGCTGCTGCGGGTCCGATCCCTCGCCCTGGGCCGATCCGGGGTCCGGCCGCTGGTCGCGGAGGCCCTTGTCGACCTGCTCAACCACGACATCACCCCGTGGGTGCCGGAGCACGGCTCGCTGGGCGCCTCCGGTGACCTGGCGCCGCTGGCGCACTGCGCGCTGGTGCTGCTCGGCGAGGGTTGGGTGCTCGGCCCGGCCGGCGAGCGGCAGGACGCGGCCGACGCGTTGACCGCCGCCGGGCTCAAGCCGATCGAGCTGGCCGCCAAGGAGGGGCTGGCACTGATCAACGGCACCGACGGCATGCTCGGCATGCTGCTGCTGGCCATCCACGACGCGGCGCACCTGTTCGCCATGGCCGACGTGACGGCAGCGCTGGCCATCGAGGCGATGCTCGGCTCGGAGCGGCCGTTCCTGCCCGAGCTGCACGCGATCCGGCCACACCCCGGTCAGGCGGCGTCGGCGGCGAACATCCACCGCCTGTTGCAGGACTCCCGGGTGATGGACTCGCACCGCGACGACCTGGCGCACGCCGTGCAGGACGCGTACTCGATGCGCTGCGCGCCGCAGGTGGCCGGCGCGGCCCGCGACACCCTGGACTTCGTCCGCACCGTCGCCGGCCGGGAGCTGGTGTCCGTTGTGGACAACCCGGTGGTGCTGCCGGACGGCCGGGTCGAGTCGACAGGCAACTTCCACGGTGCGCCGCTCGGATTCGCCGCGGACTTCCTCGCCATCGCCGCCGCCGAGGTGGGCGCGATCGCCGAGCGGCGGGTCGACCGGCTGCTCGACGTCACCCGCTCCCGGGAGTTGCCGGCGTTCCTCTCCCCCGACGCCGGGGTCAACTCCGGGCTGATGATCGCCCAGTACACTGCGGCCGGGATCGTCGCCGAGAACCGTCGACTGGCCGCCCCCGCCTCGGTGGACTCGCTGCCCACCAGCGGAATGCAGGAGGACCACGTCTCGATGGGCTGGGCGGCGGCCAAGAAGCTGCGTACTGTCCTGGACAACCTGACCAGCCTGCTCGCGGTGGAGCTGCTGGCCGGCGTACGCGGCCTCCAGCTGCGCGCCCCGCTGGAGCCGTCCCCGGCCGGCCGGGCGGCCGTCGCCGCGCTCGGTGCGGCAGCCGGCGAACCCGGTCCGGACGTGTTCCTCGCCCCGGTGATGGAGGCGGCCCGTGCCGTCGTCGCCGGGCCGGAGTTGCGCGCCGCCATCGAACGGGAGGTCGGCCCGCTGGGCTGATCTCCAGCGGGTCGCTGTCGTCCGCCGCGGGTCAGGCGGCGGGCGACAGCACCTCGCGCCGTCAGGCGACGGGCGGCAGCACCTTGGCGATCAGTTTGGCCAGCTCGCGCAGCGCCTTGCCCCGGTGACTGATGGCGTCCTTCTCCGCCGGGGTCAGCTCCGCGTTGGTCCGGTCCTGTCCGTCGCCCAGGAAGATCGGGTCGTAGCCGAACCCGCCGTCACCGCGCGGGGCACGCAGCACCCGCCCGGACTGCCGGCCGTCGACGAGGTGCTCCTTGCCGCCCGGCAGCACCAACGCCACGGTGCAGACGAACGAGGCGGCCCGCTGCTCGTCCGGGACGTCGCCGATCTGGTCCAGCACCAGCTGAAGGTTGGCCCGGTCGTTGCCGTGCTGGCCGGACCAGCGGGCGCTGAACACGCCCGGCATCCCGTTCAGCGCGTCCACCGCGAGCCCGGAGTCGTCGGCGATGGTCGGCAGCCCGCTCTGCCGGCAGCCCTCCCGCGCCTTGATCAACGCGTTCTCGCCGAAGGTCAGGCCGGTCTCCGGCAGCTCCGCGTACTGCTCGACGTCGTCCAGCCCGAGCAGGGCGATCCGGTGCGCGCCGAGCGCGCCGTCCAGGATCCGCTGTAGCTCGACCAGCTTCTTGCGGTTACGGGTGGCGAGCAGGACCTTGTTCATGCGAGTGCCTTCCGCTGGGCTTCGGCCAACTCGGCGCAGCCGGCGACGGCCAGGTCGAGCAGGGCGTCGAGCTGGTCGCGGGCGAACACGCCCGCCTCGCCGGTGCCCTGCACCTCGACGAAGTCGCCCGCACCGGTGCAGACCACGTTCATGTCCACCTCGGCGGCGACGTCCTCCTCGTAGCAGAGGTCGAGCCGGGCCTCCCCCGCGATGATCCCCACGCTGACCGCGGCCACCGAGCGGTGCATCACCTTGTCCGGCTTGCCGGCCAACGACTTGCGGGCGGCAAGCCAGCCCACCGCGTCGTGCAACGCGACGTACGCGCCGGTGATCGCGGCCGTGCGGGTGCCGCCGTCGGCCTGGAGCACGTCGCAGTCGAGCACTATCGAGTTCTCGCCGAGCGCCTTGAGGTCGATGCTGGCCCGCAGACTACGGCCGATCAACCGGGAGATCTCGTGGGTACGGCCACCGACCCGGCCCTTGACGCTTTCCCGGTCGGAGCGGGTGTTGGTGGCCCGGGGCAGCATGGCGTACTCGGCGGTCACCCAACCGAGCCCTGAACCCTTGCGCCAGCGGGGCACCCCCTCGGTGACGCTCGCCGTGCAGAGCACCCGGGTGCCGCCGAACTCGACGAGCACCGAGCCCTCCGGATGGGTGCTCCAGCCTCGGGTCAGGGTCACCGGTCGAAGTTGAGAGGGCCCTCGCCCGTCAGGTCGCACCATCCCTGCACCCTATGCGGTGCGGCGATCCACCTCGCTCGCGGTGCCCCGGGGAACGTCCGCGCCGTGCACACCGAGGAACCCGGCGACCGCGGCCGGCCAGCCGAACTCCTCGGCCCGCGCCCGGGCGGCCTGCCGCCGCTGCGCCTCCGGCCGGGCCGCCAGGCGGGTAACCGCCGCCGCCATCGACACCCCGGAGCCGTACGCGGCCAGCCCCGCCTCGCCGACCACCTCGGGCAGCGCGCTGGCCGCGTTGACCACCACCGGAGTGCCACAGGCCAGCGCCTCCAGGCCGGCGAGGCCGAAGGTTTCCACCGGGCCGGGCGCCAGCACCACGTCCGCGCTGGCCAGCAATGCTGCCACCGCGCTGCGGTCCGGCAGGAAACCGGTGAACGTCACCGGCAGCCCCGCCGCCCGCCGGGCCAGCGCGCCGCGCAACGGGCCGTCGCCGACCATCACCAGCACCGCCGGTACGCCCTCGCGGCGCAGCTCGGCGAGGGCCTGCACGGCCAACTCCGGCCGCTTCTCCGCTGACAGCCGGGCGCAGTGCACCAACAGCATTTCGCTGGAGTCGCCGTACCGCTCGCGCACCAGCGGGTCGGCCCGGCACGGGGAGAAGGTGTCCAGGTCCACCCCGAGCGGCACCAGGTCCAGGTTGTCGACGCCGATCCGGTCGAACTCCTCGGCAGCCCATCGGGTCGTGCAGACGATCCGGTCGTACGCCCGAGCCGTCGCCCGGTTGAGCCGGTCGGCAATGGGCCGGCGCAGCGTGTCTGGCACACCCCACTGGCCGAGCAGCCCGGTCAGCGACTCGTGCGACACCATCACCGACGGCACCCCGCGCGCTCGCGCCCACCGGCCCGTCCACCGCAGTGTCGACCGGTCGGAGACCTCCAACCGATCCGGTGTCAGGTCGTCGAGGAGCTGGGCCAACCGGCGTCGGCCGGCCAGCAGCCGGTAGCCACCGCTGCCCGGCAGCCGCGGCCCGGGCACTGTGATCACCCGCCCCCACGGGTGCGTCTCGTCGGCGGCCCGCTGACCGGGTATCACCAGCACCGGATCGTGGCCGGCTGCCCGGTAGCCGGCACCGAGGTGCCGCAGCGCGGTACGCAGGCCGCCAGAGCGTTCCGTGACGAAGTTGGCGAGCCGCACGATCCGCAGCCCGCCGGTGGTCCCGGTCACGAGGCGGCCGGCAGGCCGACGGTGGCGGCGACGGCGCGTACCGCGTGGTAGTGCCCGATCAGCTCGTCGCCGACCGCCGCCCAGCTGCGGCGACTGACCGCGACGCGGGCGGCCAGCCCGTAGGCCCGCCGCCGGTCGGCGTCAGCGGTCAGTTCGGCCACCGCCGCGGCGAGCGCGTCGCCGTCGTTCGGTGGCACCAGCAGCCCGGTCACGCCCTCGTCGACCAGGTCGACCGGGCCGCCGCTGGCCGGCGCCACGACCGGCACCCCGGAGGCCAGCGCCTCCTGGATGGTCTGGCCGAAGGTCTCGTGCGGTCCGGTGTGCACGAACAGGTCGAGGCTGGCGTAGAGCCGCGCCAGGTCCTCGCCCTGCTGCACGCCCAGGAAGGTCACCCCGGGCAGCTCGCGGGCCAACTGGCGGCGGGTCGGGCCGTCGCCGGCCACCACCACCCGCACCCCGGGCAGTCGGGACGTCGCCGCCAGCAACTCGACCCGCTTCTCCGGGGCGAGCCGCCCGACGTAGCCGACCAGCAGCTCACCGCCGGGCGCCAGCCGGTCCCGCAGCGCCGCGCACCGCTTGGCCGGGTCGAAGCGAACGGCGTCGACACCGCGCCGCCACAGCCAGATCCGCTGCACACCGTTCGCGATCAGGTCAGCGGCGGCCCGGGTGGAGGGGGCGAGGGTGCGCTGCGCCGAGTTGTGGATCTCGCGGATCCGCCGCCAGGCCGCCGCCTCACCCCAACTCACCCGGTACGCCCGGGCGTACGCGGCCACATCGGTCTGGTAGACGGCCACCGTGGGCAGGCGGTTCCGGCTGGCCAGCATGGCTGCCCGGGCGCCGAGGACGAACGGGCTGGCCAGGTGCACCACGTCCGGCTCGGCCGAGAGCAGCGCTCCGGTCAGTCGGGCGTTGGTCGGTACGCCCAGCCGGAAGCCCTGGTAGCGGGGCAGCGGCACGCTCGGAATGCGCACCACCGGGTACGGCAGCCGGTCGACGTCCTGCCGGCCACCGGGCGGGGCGGGCGCGATGACCACCGGCTGATGGCCACTGTCGAGCAGGTGCTCCGCCGTCCGCACCACTGAGTGCGCGACGCCGTTCACATCCGGTGGGAACGACTCGGTCACGATGGCGATCCGCATGCCCACACCGTGCGGGTGCCACTGGTGCGCCAGACGACCGTCCGCTGACCGGCCGGCGAACAGTACGGCACAACACCGCGGCCCGGCCCCGCGAACCGGGACTCGGTGCGTCAGACGTCGTAGCTGGCGCCGGGCCGGACCACCTCGAGCGGCCCGGTGTACGCGGAGGCGGCCGACTCCAACGTGTGCGCCTCGCTGCCCCAGGCGGGCACCAGGTGGGTGAGCAGCAGCCGACCCACAGCGGCCTTTGTCGCCGCCTCGCCGGCCTCCCGACCGGTCAGGTGCAGATCCGGTGGATTGTCCATGCCGTCGAGGTAACTGGCCTCGCAGAGGAACACGTCGGCGTTCTGGGCCAGCCGCAGCAGCGCCTCACAGGGCGCGGTGTCCGACGAGTAGCACAGCGAACGGCCGTCGTGCTCCAGCCGCACACCGTACGTCTCGACGGGGTGGTTGACCCGGTCGACGGTGACGGCGAACGGGCCGATCGGGAAGGTGCCCGGCTGGAGCGCGTAGAACTGGTACACGTCCTCCACCGAGCCGTCATCGCCGTACGCGGCGCTGAGCCGGTCCGGCGCGCCGGCGGGCGCGTACACCGGCAGCGCCGGGTAGGGGCCGTCCGGGGCGTACCGGCGCACCACCACGTACAGCACTGCGTCGAACATGTGGTCGCAGTGCAGGTGGGTCAGCAGGATGGCGTCCGGGGCGTGCAACCCCGCGTACCGCTGGAGGCTGGACAGCGACCCCGAGCCGAAGTCGACAAGGAGCCGGAAGCCGTCGGCCTCGACGAGGTAGGCCGAGCAGGGCGACTCGGGGCCAGGGAAACTGCCGGCGCTTCCCAGAACGGTCAGTCGCATCGAGTGGTCTCGCTGTCACTATCAGTAGCACCCGCGCCGGCGATGGTCCCGGCCATGATCTCTACCGACGCGTACGCCACGCTGCGCAGCCTACGCTGGCGCACCCGGCAGCAAGAATCATCCAGCGGAAGTTGTCACGAACGTGACACCCGCTCGCGGTACGTCGGGACGGGTACGGGCCGCCGACGAATGTCGACGGCCCGTAGTCGGCAGACCAGATCGGTCAGGCCCAGAGCTGCCCCTCCAGGGCGTCCTCGGCATCGGCGAGTGTGCCGCCGTACGCGCCGGTGGACAGGTACTTCCACCCGCCGTCACAGACCACGAAGGCCACATCGGCCCGCCGGCCGTCGCGCACCGCCTCGTGCGCCACCGCCAGCGCGGCGTGCAGGATCGCACCGGTGGAGAACCCGGCGAAGATGCCCTCCACCTCCACGAGCTGGCGGGTGCGCAGCACCGCGTCCCGGGTGCCGACCGAGAACCGCCGGGAGAGCACCGAGGCGTCGTAGAGCTCCGGAACGTACCCCTCGTCGATGTTGCGCAGGCCGTAGACCAACTCGCCGTAGCGCGGCTCGGCGGCCACGATCTGAATACCCTCGACCTTTTCCCGCAGGTAACGCCCGGTGCCCATCAGGGTGCCGGTGGTGCCCAGCCCGGCCACGAAGTCGGTGATGCTGGGCAGGTCGTGCAGCAGCTCCGGCCCGGTCGTCTCGTAGTGCGCCCGCGCGTTCGCCTCGTTGCCGTACTGGTAGAGCATCACCCAGTCGGGGTGCTCGACGGCGATCTGCTTCGCCGTGGCGACCGCCTGGTTGGAACCACCCGCCGCCGGCGAGAAAATGATCTCGGCCCCGTACATCCGGAGCAGCTGCACCCGCTCGGTGGAGACGTTCTCCGGCATCACACAGACCAACCGGTAGCCGCGCAGCTTCGCCACCATGGCCAACGAGATGCCGGTGTTGCCGCTCGTCGGCTCGAGGATGGTGTCACCCGCGCGGAGCCGGCCAGCCTCCTCCGCCGCCCGGACCATGAACAGCGCCGCGCGGTCCTTGATGCTGCCGGTGGGGTTACGGTCCTCCAGCTTGGCCCAGAGCCGCACCGGAGGGGCCCCCTCGGGCACCGTCGGAGAGAGTCGGGGCAGGCCGACCAGCGGCGTACCCCCGCAGGCGTCGAGCAGGCTGTCGTACCGCGCCATGGCGGCCGACCTCAGCGAGCCGCGACGGCGTCGCGGGCCAGCGCGGCGGCGGCACCCTGCGAGCTGATGCTGTGCGAGCTGATCGCCGCCGCGGCGGCGAAGCCGAACGCGCCGCCCGCCACCGCCGGCAGAATGGTGACGCTGTCGCCGTCGGAGAGCTTCGCGTCGAGCGCGCCGAGGAAGCGGACGTCCTCGTCGTTCACGTAGACGTTGACGAAGCGGTGCAGCGTGCCCGCGTCGGTGATCAGCCGGCCGCGCAGACCGCCGTGCCGGGAGTCCAGGTCGTTGAGCAGGTCGGCGAGCGTGTCGCCGGTGCCGTCGACGACCTTGGCGCCGCCGGTGTAGCTGCGCAGGATGGTGGGGATGCGAACCTCAATAGCCATGATGGGGAACTCCTCGATCGGGTGTGCCTACGGTGACGGGACGAGACGGCTGCGGCGCTGACAGGTCAGCGGCCGGAACACTCGTAATCGACCGTCGCCGGGCTCTGCCCGAACATGTAGGACTGGACGGCGTGCGGGTCGACACCGGCCTCCACGACACGGACCGGCTCCTCGGTGACCACGCCGTCGACGATCCGGAACGACCGGATCTCCTCCGAGTCGGTCTCGCGGGTCGAGACGAGCAGGTAGTGCGCCCCCGGCTCACCGGCGAAGGAGACATCCGTCCGCGACGGGTACGCCTCGGTCGCGGTGTGCGAGTGGTAGATGACGACTGGCTCCTCGTCCCGGTCGTCCATCTCCCGCCACACGCGCAGGTGCTCCATCGAGTCGAACTCGTAGAAGGTCATCGACCGCGCGGCATTGTCCATCGGGATGTGCCGGGTCGGGGTGTCGCTGCCGACGGGACCGGCGACCACGCCGCACGCCTCGTCAGGGTGATCCCGGCGCGCGTGGGCGACGATCGCGTCAATGATCGACCGGTCGATGCTCAGCACGTGCACCAGCCTAACGCCTGCCGGGCACGGGCCGAAGTGGTGCCGGTCACCCCTAGTCGATCAAGGCGTTGAGCAGCGACTCCTGTAGATACCCGAGATAGGCGTAGACCGAAAGCTGGAACACCCGGCTGGAACCCGGGTCCTCAGCGACCGCGTCGTCCAACTCCTCGCCCAGATCCGTGCCGTCCTTGATCTCCAGGCGGACGCCCATCGCGAGCCGGGCGTCGTTCAGTGCCCGCAACCACGCCTCGGCGGCTTCGGCGTCCAGCCGCACCTCGCCACCGGCCTCGTCCGGCAACGCGGCCAGGATCGCCCCCGCCTGATCGATCTTCGCGGTCTTCAGGTCGCCCTCGGTGTAGCGGCGAAATTCGGCGGTGCCCGGAGCGTCCTGTGGGTAGACCGCCGGAAAGAGCCGACCGACCACCGGGTCGGTGTGGTCGAAGCCGTCGGTGAGCAGACCCACCACCTCGGAGGCGACCTTGCGCAGCACCCGCACCTCGTCGACGGCGAAGACGGCGACGTAGTGACCGGCCTGGCGATGGAACATGCTCATGACCTGTCCACCGTCGCCCACAGCCCGTACGCGTGCAACTGCGACGCGTCGTGCTCCATCCGTTCGCGGGCACCGGTGGAGACCACGGCGCGACCCTTGTGGTGCACGTCCAGCATCAGCTGCTCGGCCCTCTCCCGGCTGTAGCCGAAAAGCTTCTGGAAGACCCAGGTCACGTACGTCATCAGATTGACCGGGTCGTCCCACACGATCGTCACCCACTGCCGGTCGGACGCCGGCACCTCGTCAGTGTCCGGCGTCTCGACCGGTGCAACCTGCGGAGCCGCCATGCCCCCCATCGTGCCACCGGTTTCCCGGAACCGAGGAACCGGAACGCCGGCCCGGCGCGGATCACCCACCCCGGGCCCTCCCGACCCGCCTCGGACGCCATCGGAGGCGGGGTCCGGCCCGGACCCGGACCGACCGGTGGGCGCGCCGTCAGGCGAGCAGAATGCCGTGATCGACTGCATCGGAGAGCACCACGCCCAGCGAGAGGCGGATCACCTCGAACCGTCGGGAGATCTCCCTGGACAACCCCAACTCGACCTCGCGCACCGCCCGTTGGGACCAGGCCCGCGCCGCGCTGTGGTCGTCCTTGCCGGGCGTACGCCACTGCTGCCAGCACCCGCCGGAGAGCGCCACCGCGATCGGCGGGAGCACCTCGTCCCGGGACGCCGCCGGATAGCTGGCGGCCGCGTCGATCGCCTCCAGGCCGGTCAACTCGGCCACGCCGGCCGTGCTGGTGATCAACAGCACCTTGTCCAGTTCGTGGCCGGGCCGGTGATCGGCCAGGCCGTACTGCACGGCGGCGGCGATCCGACGTCGCACGCCTTCGGACGGCGGCGCGCCGAGCACCCGGGACGCAGCGTCGATCACGATGCCGCGCACCGCCTGGTCGCACTGCGCGGTGGCCAACAGCGACAACGCCGCCATCTCCCGGTCGAGGAGATCCGGTAGGCCGGCACAGCCGACGCCGAACACGATCTCCTGAACGGCCCGAAGGTGGATGTTCGCCAACTCCAGGGCGAGGTGCTGGCGGATCCGCTGGGCGCACGAGCGGGCCTGGCGGTCGAGCCGCTCGGACCAGTCACCCGGATCGGCGGCCACGGCGACGCGGCCCTGCTGGCCCGGCAGGACCGGTGGGTCGACACTGGCCCGCTGCAACCCCTCACGCGACGCCCAACCCACCAGCGCCCGCCGCAGGTCGGCGGCGGTGTCGGCACCGTCGACCGGAAACCACCGCGCACCGGCCAGCGCCGGCACCGCGGCCAGGAGCGCCGCCCGATGTGCCTCCACCGTCACCGCGACCGCATCCACCTCGGTCTCCGCACCACCGACCGGCGGGACGGACGCCCCCGCGCCCTCCGTAGTCGCCGTGCCGTCGGACAGCGGAGCCCACCCCGCCGCGCCGGGGGTGACCGCGAAGACGACCTCCACCGAGGTCGGGGCGACTTCGGCGAGCAGGTTCAACTCGGCGGCGGTGAAGGCCTGGTCGGCGGCGATCACGAAGAGCAGCGCGCCGGCTCGGCCCGCCGCCTCGAGCAGCACCCGGGTGCCGGACACCCCGAGGGTGGCGGTGTCCGGAACGTCGACCAGGGTGAAGTGCCGCAGCAGCGGCTGGGGCACGCTCAGCTCGACACGCCGGGGCGGGCGGGCCAACGCCGGACCGGCGGCGTCCCGGTCCGCGCCGTACGAGTGCGGCTGGCGGTAACCGGGAACGAACGCCGCACGGGTGGGCACCTTGGCGTCGCGCACCACCAGCCAGCTGCCCGCCGGCACGGTCAGCATGACCGGGTCGAGCCCGAGCAGGGTGGCGAGCACGGCACGCCGCTCGGCACCGGCCGGGCCGACGGCGACCACACCGAGCGGCTCGTCCGGGGCGGCGCCGGACACGCCGACCCGGGTGGGAAGAGGGCCGCAGGTGGGTAGGTCGGCTGGGCCGGTCATGTCGTCCGGCGAATCGACCGAGGGGAGAGGGCCCTGCATCATCAGGTGCCTCCCGTTGCAGGTGACCGGGGATCCGGTCGCGAAAATTCCGGTACGTCAACCCGGATGTCGGAAGACTACGGGCGGGCTGGCAACCGGGCGGAACACCTCGAATACTCACCGGTAATTGTGCGATTACTCAACTTCGCACGGTGACGGTACGGGCGCGGACGGATTCCGATCGATATGCTGCGCGAATGAGTCGATGGGAGTTCGTCGGCCGCACGGTTGAGCTCAACCGCCTGCTGGAGGCGGTGACCGGTGAGGCCGGCCGAGGGCTCTTCTTCAGCGGCAGCGCTGGCATCGGCAAGAGTCGCCTACTGCGCGAGGGCGTGGGCGCGTTGCCCACCGACCGGTTCGCGATCTGGTCCATCGCCGCCAGCGCCACCACCGCGGCGCTGCCGTTCGGTGGGCTGGTCCAGGTCCTCCCCGCCGAGCAACCCCAGGGCCTCTCCCCCGCCGGCATCCTGCGCTGGGCGCTCAACGTGCTGCAACAGCAGGCGGCCGGCCGGCGGATCGTGCTCGCCATCGACGATGCCCACCTGCTCGATCCCCCCTCGGCCGCACTTGTGCATCTGGTCGCCCGCGCCGAGAACGCCACAGTGGTCGGCACCCTGCGCGACGGCGAGCAGATCCCGCTGCCGATCCGCGCACTCTGGACCGACGACCTGGTCGAGCACGTCGAGCTGGCCCCGATGCCGCAGGAGGAGACCACCGACCTGCTGGCGGCGATGCTGGGCGGCCCGGTCGACGCCGGCTCCGCCGACCGGCTCGGCCAGCTGTCGGCCGGCAACCCCCTGCTGCTGCGCGAGCTGGTGCACGCCGCCAACGGCAGCGCCGAGCTGAAGCGCACGTACGGGATCTGGAAGTGGACCGGGCGACTGGAACTGGCGCCCAGCCTGACCGACCTCATCGACACCCGGGTCGGCAAGCTCACCGACGGCGTCCGCGCGGTCGTCGAGCTGGTCGCGTTCGGCGAACCACTGGGCCTGCACCTCCTCAGACAGGCCGCCGAGCAGTCGGACGTGGAGACCGCCGAGGAACGCGGGCTGATCACCGTCGATCAGCACGACCGGCGCACCAACGTCCGGCTGGCGCACCCGCTCTACGGCGAGGTGATGCGCCGTCGCTGCCCGGTCAGCCGCACCCGCCGACTTCAGGCACACCTCGCCGAGCTGCTCGAGCAGGTCGGCAAACGCCGACGCGACGACCTGTTGCGGGTGGCCGTCTGGCGACTCGACTCGGGCACGGCACAGGATCCGGCTCTGCTGCTGGACGCCGCGGTGCAGGCGTTCACCCGCTACGACGTGCCGCTGGCGACCCGCCTGGCGCGGGCCGCGCTGCACGCCGACGGCGGCTACGACGCGGCTGAGCTGCTGGCCACCATCCTGATGTTCGCCGACCGCCCCGACGAGGCGATCGACGTCCTCGACGCGGTCACCCCCGAGCCCGGCGACGAGCGGCGGCTCTGCCGCTGGCTGACCGTACGTGGCATGGTCAGCTACTGGGGGCTGAGCCAGGAGTCCACGGTGGAGGAGATCGCCAGCCGGGTCGAGCAGCTCAGCGATTCCGCCGACCGGTCCCGGGTGCACGCGTTCGAGGCGATCATGCGTCTGCACCGACTGGACACGGCCACCGCGGTACAGCTCAGCCGACGAGTACTGGACCGGCCGGCGGCCGGCGTCGCCGCCCGCGAGCTGGCCCGTTCCACCATCGCGTACGTCCAGGCCGCGCAGGGCGAGCTGACCCGCAGCGGTACGGCGATCGCCCAGGTGCACTCGGCCGCGGCGAGCTGGCGCACCGACATGCCGTACCTCCAGTTGGCCCTGGAGCTGGCCCGAGGCACCCGGCTCATGCTCACCGGCGACCTCGCCGGGATCGACTCGATAGTGGCCGACGAGTTCGCCGATCTCGCCGGAGCCGGCGACTTCCGCCTCGGCACCGGCTACCTGGCCATCCTCCAGGCGTACGCGGCTCGGCTGCGCGGGCAGAGCGACGCGGCCATGCGGACCTCCCTGGGTGCCTGCGCGGTGCTGGCCACGAGTCGGGTCTACGCCGGTCTGGCCCAGGCCGAACGCGCCCAGGCGGCGGCGCTGCGTGGTGACGCCGTGCAGGCGGTTGCGGCGATGGCCGAAGCCGACCGCACCCACGCGCCGGGCATGTCGGTGCTCTACCCGTGGCTGGAGCAGGCCCGGGGCGCGTCGCTCGCCGCCTCGGGCGACCTGCCGGGCGCTGTCAAACACCTCGGTGACCTGGTGGATCGGCTGCGCTCGGACGGCTTCGCCGGGCACGAGGTGCACGTCCTGCACGACCTCGTCCGACTCGACCAGGCAGGAATGGCGGTCGGCCCCACCTGCTCCGACGGTGGTCGGCGCACCGTCGCGCAGCGCCTCGCCGAGCTCTCCGAGCGGGTCGACGGGGTGCTCCCGCCGCTGCTGGCGCGGCACGCCCGCGCCGCGGTGACCGACTCTCCCACCGATCTGCTCGCGGTCGCCGACGACTATGCCGCCCTGGAGTTGACCGTGTACGCCGCCGAGGCCACCTCCCAGGCCGTCCAGCGGTTGCGCCGGCAGCACTCGGTTGCCGCCAACGACGCCCGGGAGCGCCTCGCCGGGTTGCTCGGGCGCTGTGACCTGATCCGGACGCCGGCGCTCCAGGCCGGCGCGCCAGTGCTCACCGAACGGGAGTGGCAGGTGGCGCGACTCGCTGCGCACGGCGCTCCCAGCCGGGCCATCGCCGAACGGCTCTACCTCTCGGCGCGCACCGTGGAGAACCACCTCCAGCGGATCTACGCCAAGCTCGGCGTCACCGGCCGGGCCGAGCTGTGGGCGGCGTTGCGCTCGATCCCGGGCCACGACGGCGGCGACCCGAGCTGAACCTTAGGCTGGGGCGGTGAGCATCCACCGCCCCGCGCTCCTGACCGACCACTACGAGCTGACAATGGTCAGCGCGGCACTGAAGGACGGCACCGCCGACCGCCGGTGTGTCTTCGAGGTGTTCAGCCGCAGGCTGCCCAGCGGGCGCCGGTACGGCGTGGTCGCCGGGACGGCCCGACTGATCGAGCTGATCCGCGACTTCCGGTTCGACCCCACCGAGGTGGAGTTCCTGTTGCGGACCGGGGTGGTCGACGAGACGGCGGCGGCGTGGCTCACCGACTACCGCTTCACCGGCGACATCGACGGGTACGCCGAGGGTGAGCTGTTCTTCCCCGGTTCACCGATCCTCACCGTCTCCGGCGGCTTCGCCGAGTGTGTGGTGCTGGAGACGCTGGCGCTGTCAGTGCTCAACCACGACTGCGCGGTGGCCGCCGCGGCGGCCCGGATGGTGACAGCGGCGCGGGGCCGGACGCTGATCGAGATGGGGTCGCGTCGGGCACACGAGGAGGCGGCGGTGGCCGCGGCGCGGGCCGCGTACCTGGCCGGGTTCCGGTTCACGTCGAACCTCGCCGCCGGCGCGCGCTACGGCATCCCGACGGCGGGCACGGCGGCGCACGCGTTCACCCTGCTGCACGACGACGAGCGGGCGGCGTTCGCCTCGCAGGTCGCCACGCTGGGCAAGGACACCACGCTGCTGGTCGACACATACGACATCAGCCAGGGCATCCGCAACGCCATCGCGGTGGCCGGGCCGGACCTGCGGGCGGTACGGATCGACTCCGGCGACCTCGCGGTGATCGCTCAGCAGTCCCGGGAGTTGCTCGACTCGCTGGGCGCCACCGAGACCAAGATCATAGTCTCCGGTGACCTGGACGAGTACGCGATCGCCTCGCTGGCCGCCGAACCGGTGGACATGTACGGCGCCGGCACGGCAGTGGTCACCGGCTCCGGGGCACCGACCGCCGGGCTGGTCTACAAACTGGTCGAGGTCGAGGGACGGCCGGTGGTGAAACGCTCCGAGCACAAGGCCACCATCGGCGGCCGGAAGGTCGCGGTCCGCCGGCACAAGCCGACCGGCACCGCCACCGAGGAGGTCATCGTCCCGCAGGGCGTCCCCGACCGGCAGCCCAACGACCGCGTGCTCCAGCAGTCGTACGTGGTCGCCGGTGAGTCGGTGTCGCTGCCCACCCTCGACGAGTCACGGGAACACCTGCGGGAGTGCCTGATCTCCATCCCGTGGGAGGGACTGAAGCTCTCGGCCGGCGACCCGGCCGTGCCGGTCACCGTCGTACCCGCTGGCTGAGTCATCCCCGAGCGCCACCGACCGACGTGCGGAGAGAGGAAACCCCCCGATGGCCAACGCGCTGATCATCGTGGACGTGCAGAACGACTTCTGCGAGGGCGGCTCGCTTGCCGTCGCCGGCGGCGCAGGGGTGGCCGCCGGCATCTCCCGGTTACTGGCCGCCGAGCCGGACCGGTGGACGCACGTGGTCGCCACCAAGGACTACCACGTCGACCCGGGTGCCCACTTCGGCGATCCGCCGGACTTCGTGGAGTCCTGGCCCCGGCACTGCGTGGTCGGCACCACCGGTTCGGAGTTCCACCCGGAACTGGACACCGCCCGGGTCGAGGCGATCTTTCACAAGGGCGAGCACGCGGCCGCGTACTCCGGTTTCGAGGGCCATGCCGACGACGGCGAGTGCCTGGCCGACTGGCTGCGTCGGCGCGACGTGGACCGGGTCGACGTGGTCGGCATCGCCACTGACCACTGCGTCCGGGCGACCGCGCTGGACGCCGCCCGGGAGGGTTTCGCCACCACCGTGCTGCTGGAGCTGACCGCCGCCGTCGCCCCGGCAACCACCGACGTGGCCCTGCGCGCGATGGAGGGCGCCGGGGTGATCATGCACGGCCAGCCTGTGATCAGGGCCGCATGAGGCGCTAATTGGTTGGCCAAGGGGCCGCCACCGGTCGAAGATGTCGCCGGAGGTACGGACCCACGTGAACATGAAGCCTTACCGGCGGGCGCTCGCCCTGCCCGGTCTGCGGTCGCTGCTACTGGTTGCCGTCCTCGCCCGCATCCCGCTCACCGCGACCGGGGTGACGTTGACCTTCCACGTGGTGCTCGATCTTGATCGGGGCTACGGGGCGGCCGGCCTGGTGGGTGCGGCGGTCACAGTGGGCGCGGCGATCGGCGGGCCGTTGCTCGGCCGACTCGTGGACCGGCGTGGACTGCGCCCGGTCCTGGTGCTCACCGCCATCGCCGAGGCGATCTTCTGGTCCACCGCGCCGACGCTGGCGTACCCCGTGCTCCTGCCGGCCGCCTTCGTGGCCGGCTCCCTGGCCCTGCCCATCTTCTCCGTGGTCCGTCAGTCGATCGCCGCACTGGTCCCCGAGGACCAACGCCGACCGGCCTACGCACTGGACTCGATGTCGGTGGAGCTGTCCTTCATGATCGGCCCGGCGTTGGCGGTGGCCCTGGTCACCGCGATCTCCGCGCAGACCACCATGTACCTGGTCGGTGGCGGCATCGTCGCCGCCGGGATCGCCCTGTGGGTGGTCAACCCACCGATCCGGGAGGCCACCGAGCCCACCGGCCCACAACGCCGGGTGCCGCGCCGGGAGTGGCTGACCCCCCGACTGCTCGCCGTCCTGGCGCTCAGCGCGGCGGCGACCCTGGTGCTCGGGGGCACCGACGTGGCGGTGGTCGCCGTCCTGCGGGCCAGCGGCGAGGTCGGCTGGACCGGCGTGGTCCTGGCCATCTGGGCGGTCGCCTCGCTGGCCGGCGGTTTCGCCTACGGGGCCGTACACCGCTCGTTCTCCCCGCTGACGCTGACCGCCGCACTGGCAGTGTGCACCATTCCGGTGGGGTTGGGCGGTGCGCACTGGTGGCTGCTGTGCCTGGCGCTGATCCCCGCCGGAGCGCTCTGCGCGCCGACCATCGCGGCCGGCTCGGACGCGGTCAGCCGCCTGGTTCCGGCCGAGGTACGCGGTGAGGCGATGGGTCTGCACGGCTCCGCGGTCACCGTCGGCATCGCGGTCGGCGCGCCGCTCGCCGGCGCGGTGATCGACGCCAGCGCGCCACTCTGGGGCTTCGTGGTGACCGGTGCGCTCGGCGCTCTGGTCACAGTGGTGGTGCTCCCGATCGAGCTGCGCCGCCGCCGCATCGCCGAAGCGGCCACCCCGCCGCCCGCCGAGGCCGACCTGACCCCCGCCGCCCGCTGACGGCCCCACCGTCGCAGCAAGCTGTCCTCCGCCTGGTCCGGCTGGGCCTGCTTTGGCCCGCCTGGCTTACGGAGCCGGCGTCGCTCCTGCGGGGCGCATCTCCGGGTGGCGGTAGTGCCGACGAGCGATATACCTGTGAGGCATAAATATGACTCACAGGTATATGCGTTGTGAGCATGTGTGCCGGCTGGCGGCGGTCGAGGTGATCGCCGACCGGCGCCTGTCGCGGTGGTTCAAGCAGCCGGACAGGCGGACCAGGCCGGGCCCGCGTGGTGGATGGCAGCCGCCGGTCAACGGGATGGAACTGCGGGAACGAGGCCAGACGCGAGAGTGACAGCGGGCTGGACATGGCGACGGGCGCCGCTCCCGGTGTCCCGGGGGCGGCGCCCGTCGTACTGCTGAGCTTTGCGCGTCAGTGCCGGTCGACGTCGCTCGCGGTGTCCTCGCGGTAGCTGGCTCCGCCGTCCGACTCGCTGGTGAGGGGCTTGGCGCCACCCTCCGGCGGGCCGGCCAGGCTCTGGCCACCGGCCGCCAACTCCGGGAACTTCGCGTCGAACGCCGGCCGCTCGGAACGGATCCGCGGCATCCGGTCGAAGTTGCGCAGCGGCGGCGGGCTGCTGGTCGCCCACTCCAGCGAGTTGCCGTGACCCCAGGGGTCGTTCACCTCGACCACCGGGCCGGTCTTGTACGACTTCCAGCAGTTGTAGATGAACGGCAGCGTGGAGATACCGGTGATGAACGCACCGATCGTGGAGATCGTGTTCAGCGTGGTGAAGCCGTCGCTGGGCAGGTAGTCGGCGTACCGACGGGGCATGCCCTCGTTGCCGAGCCAGTGCTGCACCAGGAACGTGGTGTGGAAGCCGATCATGGTGAGCCAGAAGTGCACCTTGCCGAGGCGCTCGTCGAGCATCCGGCCGAACATCTTCGGGAACCAGAAGTAGATGCCCGCGAAGACGGCGAACACGATGGTGCCGAAGAGCACGTAGTGGAAGTGCGCCACCACGAAGTACGAGTCCGACACGTGGAAGTCGATCGGCGGGCTGGCCAGCAGCACACCGGTGAGACCACCAAACAGGAAGGTGACCAGGAAGCCGACCGCCCAGAGCATGGGCGTCTCGAAGCTGATCTGGCCCCGCCACATGGTGCCGATCCAGTTGAAGAACTTCATACCGGTCGGCACGGCGATCAGGTAGCTCAGGAAGCTGAAGAACGGCAGCAGCACCTGACCGGTGGCGAACATGTGGTGCGCCCAGACGCTCATGGAGAGCGCGGCGATCGCGACGGTCGCGGCGACCAGACCCTTGTAGCCGAAGATCGGCTTGCGGGAGAAGACCGGGATGACCTCGCTGATGATGCCGAAGAACGGCAACGCCACGATGTAGACCTCGGGGTGCCCGAAGAACCAGAACAGGTGCTGCCAGAGCATCGGCCCACCGGTTGCCGGGTCGTACACGTGCGCGCCGAGGATGCGGTCCGCGGCGAGCGCGAAGAGCGCGGCGGCCAGCAGCGGGAAGACCAGGATCACCAGGAGGCTGGTGACCAGGATGTTCCACGTGAAGATCGGCATCCGGAACATGGTCATGCCGGGCGCGCGCAGGGTCAGCACCGTGGTGATCATGTTCACGGCGCCGAGGATGGTGCCCAGGCCGGAGATGGCCAGACCCATGATCCACATGTTGGCGCCGACGCCCGGCGAGTGCTCGACGCTGCTCAGCGGCGCGTACGCGAACCAGCCGAAGTCAGCGGCGCCACCCGGGGTGATGAATCCGGCGGTCGCCATCGTCCCGCCGAACAGGTACAGCCAGTAGGCGAAGCTGTTCAGCCGGGGGAAGGAGACGTCGGGCGCGCCGATCTGGATCGGCACGATGTAGTTCGCGAACGCGAACACGATCGGCGTCGCGAAGAACAGCAACATGATCGTGCCGTGCATCGTGAAGAGCTGGTTGTACTGCTCGGGCGACAGGAACTGCAGCCCGGGTCGGGCCAGCTCAGCACGCATGACCAGAGCCATCAGGCCACCGATCATGAAGAACACGAACGCGGTGATCATGTACATGATCCCGATTTGCTTCGCGTCCGTGGTTCGCAGCAGCCGCGCGATGGCCGACCCCTTGACCGGCTCCCGGACCGGCCAGGGCCGGGTCACGACCGGCTTGGGTGCGACGGTGGTCACGAGTGGCCTCCGGTTCTCGGTTGTCCCGCTCGGCACACGCTGGTTATCGGCGGGCCGTCATCCGCAAGGAGGATAGTCCCCGGCAGGTCGCAGCGCCGCGTGGGGTGGCGTGACACGATCTACTACGGGCCTACAGCGGGCCGAGCAGGAGCCGGTAGTGCTCCCCGAAGATCCGGTCGCCGCGTCCGCGCAGCAGCGGGTCGCGCAGCGCCGGCGGGACGTCCCTGGTGCGGTTGCGGTCCCGGGTCCGGTCCCGCACCCATCGGGTACGCGGACGGCGACGACTTTCGTACGCCACGAGCGCCGCTTCCACGCTGTTGGCGGCCCGCAGCGACTCGGCCAGCACCACGGCGTCCTCCAGGGCCATGGCCGCACCCTGCGACAGCGTCGGCGCGGTGGCGTGCGCCGCGTCGCCGACCAGCAGGACCCGCCCCCGGTGCCAGCGACCCAACTCCACCTCGTCGGTGATCCCGACGTGCACCTCGTCGAGGGCCGCCAGCACCTCGGGTACCGGGCCGCGGTAGTCGGCGAAGAGGTCCCGCAGCCGGGTCAGCGGGTCGGCGGGTTCCTCGGTGCCGGCCTCGTCGGCGTAGAGGTGCAGCCGCCCGGCACCGATCGGCACCATCAGGAACCCGGAGCGCTGGCCGAGCAGTGCGGTCCACTCGGTGACCGGTGGGCCGTCGCGCAGGACGGCCCGGTAGACCACCTGCCCGACCGGGCGCGGCGGCCCACCGAGCGCGGCCAGCGCACGGACCGAGGAACGTGGCCCGTCGGCGCCGATGACCAGGTCGTACTCCGTGGTGGTGCCGTCGGTGAAGGTGACGCCGACAGCGCCCGGGAGCAGGTCCAGGGTGCGGACCTCGGCGCCGTGCCGGACGGCGCCGCCGGCACCGCTGAGCAGCACCCGGTACAGGTCGGCCCGGGGCAGCGCCCGGCACTCGCCGACGCCGGCCCAGAGTGCGTCGAGGTCGACCTCGCAGAGTTGCGCGCCCGCGGCGTCGAAGAACCGCTGCCGGCGGATCACCTGACCGATCGGCCGGACCGGGTCGTGCAGGTCGAGCCGGTGTAGCGCGCGGGCGGCGTTGCCGGGCAGGTAGAGACCGGTCTCGGTGGACTCCCCCGGCGGCAGCTTGTCGGTGACGTCGGGCCGGAAGCCAGCCAGGCGCAGTGCCCTGGCGACGGCCAGGCCGGCGATGCCCGCGCCGACGACGAGGATGCGCAGGGGGGAGCCACCCATGGTGGTGTACGCCTCCGGAGGGGGAGCGGCACGCGTTGGAGGCAACACGCTACTCGGAGCGATCGGCGCACACCAGGCCCAATCGGCCCGTACCCCGCCGCTCGTCGGTGGCCCGCGCCGCTTGGCTGGCCGTGTGTGGCCAGCCGTCCGGCGGGGCATGGCAATCCTCACAATTCACCAGTTCGACGCGGACGGTTGCGCAGCAGTTTCAGACATGTAAATGTGTCGTTGAGCGTGGGAGCGCTCCCGCACTGCCCCACCACATCCGGCGCCCGGCACGCGCCGAGTCGAGGAGTGTCATGAAACGTCAACTTCGGGCCCTGGCCGCCGCCGGGTTGCTGGTCGCCAGTTCGCTGGTGGCAGTAGCCCTCGGCGGCAGCGCCTCCGCCGACACCCAGATCTGCGAACAGTACGGCTCGACAGTCATCCAGGGCCGCTACGTGGTGCAGAACAACCGCTGGGGCACCACCGCCCAGCAGTGCATCAACGCCACCAACAACGGCTTCGAGATCATTACTCAGAACGGCAGTAGCCCCACCAACGGGGCGCCCACCGCGTACCCCTCGGTGTTCCTCGGTTGTCACTACACCAACTGCTCCCCCGGCACGAACCTGCCGATCCAGGTCAGTCAGATCAGCAGCGCCACCAGCAGCATCTCCTACCGCTACGTCAGCGGCGCCACCTACAACGCGTCGTACGACATCTGGCTGGACCCGTCGCCGAAGCGGGACGGGGTGAACCAGATGGAGATCATGATCTGGCTCAACCGGCAGGGTCCGATCCAGCCCATCGGCTCGGTCGTCGGCACCACGAACCTGGCCGGCCGCACCTGGGAGGTCTGGCGGGGCAGCAACGGCTCCAACAACGTCATCTCCTACGTGGCGTCGTCGGCGATCTCCAGCCTGAACTTCAGCGTGCTGGACTTCATCAACGACACCCGCAACCGGGGCGCGATCACCAACTCCTGGTACCTGACCAGCATCCAGGCCGGCTTCGAGCCGTGGCAGGGCGGCGTCGGCCTCGCGGTGACCTCGTTCTCGGCCAACGTCAACGGGGGCGGCCAGCCGCCGACCGACCCGACGACCCCGCCGCCGGGCGGTGGCGCGAGCTGCGCGGTGAAGTACACGGCGAACTCGTGGAACAACGGCTTCACGGCCGACGTGCAGATCACCAACACCGGGTCCAGCGCGATCAACGGTTGGACGCTCACCTACGGCCTGCCCGGCGGGCAGCAGGTCACCAACGCCTGGAACGCCACGGTGAGCCAGAGCGGGTCGACGGTGACCGCCCGGAACGTCGGTCACAACGGGTCGGTCGCACCCGGGGGCACGGCCAGCTTCGGCTACCAGGGGACGCTGAGCGGCTCGTACTCGTCGCCGACCAGCTTCTCGCTCAACGGGGCAACCTGCTCCCGCTCGTGAACTGACGGTGGGGGCGCGCCCATCCCGGCGCGCCCCCACCGCTCACGAGGCCGGGGTCAGACCCGGGTGAGGCGTACGGCGTCGGCGATGACCAGGCCGGCGGTGTTGCTCCACCGGCTCACGCCCACCCGGTTGGCGTCACCGGCCGGGAGTGTGAACGTGCCGAGGACCCGCCACTGCCCGCCGGTGGCCCGTTGGTCGACCCGGACGGTCTGGTTGCCGGCGCTGGTGGCGACGATGTACGGGGCGGCGCTGTTGTAGCCGGAGTTCGCCGGCCACCATGCCTCGACGCGGTAGCTGGCGGTGGCCGGGACGTTGAACCTGTACCACGCGACGTCGCTGGCGGCGACCGGATCCGCGTAGCGGTAGTCGGCGCCGTAGCGCTGACTGGAGTACGACGACACGCCCCAGTTGGCGCTGGCGGCGAATCGACCGGTGGTGGTGTTGTCCACAGTGGAAGACCAGGCCGTGCCGCCACCGGCCATTCTCGCCGCCACGTCGGCGCGCATGACGTTCAGGTCGATGAAGGACGGGTCGATCTTGCCGGTGGTGCTGGTCTCCCGGTGGCCCCGGGCGTAGCTGCTGTCCCGGCCGAGCCGGGTGAGCACGGCGGCGGTGGCGGCGAGCGACGCGTTGTACTGCGCGGCCGTCATCTCCTGGTTGACGCCGTTGTAGTCGATCTCCCATCCGATCATCAGGGTGTTGCCGTCCCCGGCCGGGATCGGCCCGCTGCCGCCGCTGACCCCGGCGTGGTTGCACCGGCCGGCGGAGATGACGTGGAAGACGCCGTTGTAGTCGACGAGCGCCTGGCACAGCGGGCCCGGCAGGTCGGACCGGCCGTTGATGCAGATGCCGAGCGCCGGGTGCGGGTTGCTGGCGCTGGAGGTCGAGGCGGTGTGGTGCCAGAGCACCCCGATCGGGTCGAACGAGCCGGGCCGCATCCGGTTGAGCCAGTCCCCCTCGACCACGACCTGGACCCCGGCGGCGCGCAGCACGTCCACCAGCCAGGGAATGGTCGCCATCAGGCGTCCTGAAGCAGGTCGGCGAGGCACTCGGCCTTCGGCGCGGCGCTCGCGGAGGCGGGTCGGGTGACGACGGTCAGCGCGGCGACCACCAGGGCGGGGATGCCGAGCAACCCTCGGCGGGGCAGACGGATGGACGGGGTTCGGGCCATGGCGATCCTCCAGCGACGGCGGGTACGAACGGATCGACGAACGTGATGACGGGACGCTATACCGTCACGTGCGTCGATGTCGATACCCTTCATTGCCGGGTCACGCGCTGAAGGAATTCGCCGATTCAGACCTCGCCGAGCGCGTCGATGTCGCGCATCTCCTCCGCCGTGAGCGAGAAGTGGAAGACGTCGAAGTTGGCGGTGATCCGCTCCGGGGTCACCGACTTCGGGATCACCACGATCTCGTGGTCGATGTGCCACCGCAGCACCACCTGCGCCGGGGACACGCCGTGCGCGCCGGCGATCCTGGTCAGCACCGGGTCACTGAGGTCGCTGGTCTTGAACGGGCTGTACCCCTCCAGCACCACGCCCCGGTCCCGGTGCTCGGCGTGCCGCTGCCGGTCGTACAGCGACGGGCTCCACCGGATCTGGTTGACCGCCGGGTTCTCCTCGGTGGACTGGATCAGCTCGTCGATCTCCGCGGTGCTGTAGTTGCTCACCCCGACCGCCCGGGCCAGGTTCTCGTCGCGAGCGGCGAGCAGCTCGCGCCAGAGTGGGATGCTGTCCCCCGGCGACGACGGCGGCCAGTGGATCAGCCAGAGGTCCACGTGCTCGACGCCGAGCGCCTCCAGGCTGGCCTCCAGCGTCGCGCGCTCCCGGCCCACCCGGTCCGGCGGGAGCTTGGTGGTGATGAAGAGGTCCTCCCGACGCAGCCCGCTCTCCCGTACCGCCCGGCCGACCTCCCGCTCGTTGCCGTACACGGTGGCGGTGTCGAGGTGCCGGTAGCCGGTGTCGAGCGCGGCCAGCACGGCGTCGTAACCGGCCTGGCCGGTGGCCTGCCAGGTGCCGAAGCCGAGCAGGGGCATCCGCACGTCACCGGGGAGCAGTGCGGTGGGCTGGTCGGTGAGGTCCATGAGGTCCGTTCTACCCCGCCGCGCCCCCGGCCGCCGAGCGAACCGGACACTCCGGCGTCCAGCGCACCGGTCCGGTTTGCCGGAGAATGCGGGTGTGACCGACCGGCTGGACGAGTACCGGCGACGGCGGGACGCGGCCCGCACACCCGAGCCGGTGCCGTCGGAGAGCCCGTCGACGTCCGGCGCTGACGCCGACGCCGAACGCTTCGTCATCCAGCAGCACCACGCCCGCAGCCTGCACTGGGACCTGCGCCTGGAGCACGAGGGGGTGCTCGCGTCCTGGGCGGTGCCACGCGGCCTGCCCCGCGATCCGGGTCGCAACCACCTCGCCGTGCACACCGAGGACCACCCGATGGAGTACCTCGACTTCGCCGGTGAGATCCCCGCCGGTGAGTACGGCGGCGGCCGGATGCTGATTCACGACCGGGGCACCTACCGCTGCGAGAAGTGGCGCGACGACGAGGTGATCGTGAGGCTCTCCGGAGAGCGGACCGCCGGCCGTTACGTCCTCTTCGCCACCGGAGGACGGGACTGGATGGTCCGCCGCACCGACCCCGCGCCGCCGGGCTGGACGCCGATGCCGGACGTGGTCCGACCGATGCACACCACGCCCGCCGCCGGGCTTCCCCGCGACCGCGCCGCCTGGGGGTACGAGCTGCGCTGGGACGGCGTCCGGGCGATGGCGTACGTCTCCGGTGGGCGGCTGCGGCTGCTCTCCGAGACCGACGAGGAGATCACCGGCGGGTATCCGTGGCTGCGCGCGATGGCCGAGGCGCTCGCGCCCACCGAGGCGGTGCTCGACGGTGTGCTGGTCCGCATCGACGGCGCCGGGCGGGTCCGCCCGGTCCGGCCGGCCACCGGCAGCCGGGTCCCCGCCGGCGCCCAGTACCTGATCGTCGACCTGCTCTGGTTGGAGGGCGTGAGCAGCGTAGACGTGCCGTACGCGCAACGCCGGGAGCTGCTCGATGGGCTGGTCTTGTCCGGTACGCACTGGCAGACTCCGCCGTGGTTCCCGGGCGCGGGCGACGAGGCCCTGCGTGCCGGGCGGGAACAGGGCCTGCCGGGCGTGGTCGCCAAGCGACTGGACTCGGTCTACCAGCCGGGGCGGCGCAGCCGGCACTGGCTGAGCATCGACGCGGTGTGACGGCGAGGAGCGACGTGTACCTGACTCACCTGGACTGCCCGCGTTGCGGCAAGGAGTACGCCGCCGACCGGTTACAGAATCTCTGCGAGTGCGGGTCGCCGCTGCTGGCCCGCTACGACCTGCCGGCCGTGGCGAAGGCGGTCACCCCGGAACGCTTTCCGCTGCGCCCGGCCGACCTGTGGCGTTACCGGGAGGTGCTGCCGGTCGCCGACCCTCGGCACGTCACCACGCTGGGTGAGGGCTGGACGCCGCTGTTGCGGACTCCGGCGTACGGCACCGAGATCGGCATCGCGGACCTGATGGTCAAGGACGAGGGGCTGGTCCCGACCGGCTCGTTCAAGGCCCGGGGCGCGGCGGTCGGGGTGAGCCGGGCCCGCGAGCTGGGCGTCGAGCGGATCGCGATGCCCACCAACGGCAACGCCGGGTCGGCCTGGGCCACCTACGCCGCGCGGGCCGGAATCGGCGCGACCATCGTCATGCCGCTGGAGGCGCCGAGCATCTGCCGGCGCGAGTGCGTGGCCGCCGGTGCCGACCTGCGCCTGGTCGACGGGCTGATCGGCGACGCCGGTCGGCTGGTGGCCGAGCTGATCGCGGAGTCGAACGGGGCGTTCTTCGACGCCGGCACGCTGCGCGAGCCCTACCGGCTGGAGGGCAAGAAGACGATGGGGTACGAGATCGTCGAGCAGCTCGGCTGGCAGACGCCGGACGTGATCATCTATCCGACCGGCGGTGGGGTCGGCCTGATCGGCATTCACAAGGCGCTGCACGAGTTGCGCGAGCTGGGCTGGATCGGCGACAAGCTGCCCCGGCTGGTGGCGGTGCAGTCCACCGGCTGCGCGCCGATCGTGCGGGCCTTCGCCGCCGGCGAGGATCGGGCGCAGCCGTGGGCGGGCGCGCACACTGTGGCGTTCGGCATCACGGTGCCGGCCCCGCTGGGTGACGAGCTGATCCTGGCGGCGCTGCGGGAGTCCTCCGGCACGGCGGTCGCCGTCGACGACGCGGACATCCTGGCCGATCTGCGGGACTTCGCCGCCCGGGAGGGGCTGCTGCTCTGCCCGGAGGGGGCGGCCTGCCTGACGGCGGCCCGGCAACTGCGCGCGGGCGGGTGGATCCGGGCCGGCGAACGGGTGGTGGTGCTCAACACCGGTGCCGGGCTGAAGTATCCGGACACTGTCGACGTCTCCGGCGTACCCCTGATGGGGTGAGGTGGCGGCGCCCCGCGGACCGGGCGGTACGCGGGGCGCCGTCGTGCCGCTCTACTGGTAGGTGATGTCCGAGGGTGAGTAGAGGCAGTTGACGCCGTCGGCGCCCTCGCCGATCTCGGTCGGCTCGCTGCCCTTCGGCACACCCTTGTACTTCACGCAGATCGAGGTCTCCCGGTCCGGGTCGCCGACGATGGTGATCCGGCTGAACCGGGCGGTGTCGCCCCAGTTGGTGTTGATGCCGGCGATCGCGTCGGTGTTCCGGACGATCACGTTGTCGATCACCACGTGCCGCTGGTACGACGTGGAGCAGTTGCCGCAGGCGCGGTAGAGCTTGCCGGCGTTCTCCACCCGGAAGTTCTTGATGTGGACGGTGCCCGAGCCGTTGTGCTGGAAGACCTTGTCGCTGGCGGAGCGGGCCCCGCCGCCGTCGACGGTGTACGTCGTGCCGCCGCGGAAGGTCGCCGCGTCCTCGCCGACGTCCTCCCACCAGACGTTGATCAGGGTGCAGTTGCCCTCGCAGTGCACGCCGTCGCCGGCCGGAGCACCGATGATCACGTTGCGCAGGGTGGCTCCCGCGGCCAGCTCGAACATCGGGTCCTGGCTCTCGCTCTGCCCGCCGTCGCCGATGCCGTAGTAGCGCTTGAGCCCACCGTCGAAGGAGCCGGAGACCGGGATCGTGGCGTCCACCTTCTGGCTGCCGGTGGGCGTCGGCCAGCCAGCCGGCGGAGGTGTGGTGGTCGGCGGCGGCGTGGTGGGTGGCGGAGTGGTGGTCGGCGGCGGCGTGGTCGGGGTGCCTCCGCCGGACGAGTCGACCAGCACGTCGTCGAAGCCGCCACTGGCGTACGCGGTGACCAGGCCGATCCGGCCCGCGCCGGCCAGGCTGTTGCTGCCGGACGCGATCTGGGTGCCGTTGACGAAGCCACGGATGGTGCTGCCGCTGGTCTCGATGCGCAGGTTGTACCAGGTGCCGGTGCCGATGCTCAGCGCGGCGGAACCGATCGCCGTGACGGAGCTGCCGTTGACCGCCTGGAGCTCGGCGCGTCCGGAGCCGAGCAGGGCCAGCCGGTACATCTTGGTGCTGCTGGTGGAGCGGGCGGCGAGCCCGACCAGGGCACTGGACGAGCCGAAGCTCGTCGGCCTGACCCGGGCCTGCACGGAGTAGTTGGTCCAGCTGGTCTGGCCGGCGAACTGCCGGGCCAGCTCGCTGCCGGCGTTGGACTGGTTGAGCACGCCCGAGCCGTCGACGGTCCAGGTGCCGCCGGACTTGGACCAGCCGGAGGTGTCGCCGTCGGTGAAGTCGTCGCTGAAGACGGTGGCCGCGAAGGCCGAGGTCATGCCGGCGGCGAGGGCCGCCGCGGTCACCCCGGCGCCGACCGCCAGCAGGAGTGGTCGGCGGCCGGAGAGTCGTCTTTTCTGCACAGGTGTCCTCCTTGACGCATGTGGTGGCGATCCCTCGGCGGCCGTACCGAGACGTGTCGGCACGGCGTGCTGCGCTGAACGGGATCGGTGTGCGCCCCGCCGGACGCCCGGATCCGAAGCGGAGCGAAGTGGGATCAAAGCCCTGGGGAAAGGGCTTTCCCACTCCTTCGAGGCTAGGACTGCCCAACCATAGGCGTCAATGCCTGGCGCTTGCAGGTCTGTTGCAGGATTCCGGCCGGGACGAAACCCGGACCGATCAGTAGCTCTCCGGCTCGGTGATCCGCCAGGCCGCGTTGATCAGCCCGATGTGCGAGAGCGCCTGCGGGGTGTTGCCGAGCTGCGCGCCGGTGGTGAGGTCGATCTGCTCGCTGAACAGCCCCACGTCGTTGGCGTACCCGACGACCCGCTCGAAGAGCGCCTCGGCGCGCTGCGGCTCACCCGTCATCACCAGGCACTCCACCAGCCAGAACGAGCACAGCAGGAATCCGGCCGGGTCGGTCGTCCAGCGCCGCAGCAGGCCGTCCTCGGTGCCCAGCTCGCGCTCGACCATCGCGATCGTCGAGCGCATCCGCGGGTCGGTGGCCGGCAGGAAGTGCGTGACCGGCAACGCGAGCACCGAGGCGTCCAGCTCCGCCGATCCGAACGCGCCGGTGAACGCCCCGATCCGTTCGTTCCACCCCTCGCGCAGCACCGTGTCGCGGATCTCGTCGCGTATCCGCGCCCAACGATGGAGGTCGGCCCGATCACCGAGCCGGTCGGCGAGCCCCACCGCCCTGTCCATCGTCAACCAGCAGGACACCTTGGACGAGACGTAGTGGCGCTCCTCGTCGCGGGTCTCCCAGATGCCCCGGTCCGGCAGGTGCCACGTCGCGGCCACCTGCTCGGTCAGCCCGAGCACCATCTCCCGCAGCTCCTCCTCGAACCGCGCGCCCAGATAGTCGCGCAGCCGCCACACCGCCGACATCACCTCACCCGGCACGTCGAGCTGCCGCTGCCGCCAGGCGTCGTTGCCCACCCGCACGGGTCGACTGTCGCGATAGCCGCGCAGGTGGTCGCAGTGGTGCTCGGAGAGGTCACGCTCCCCCTCCAGCCCGAAGATCACCGGCACGGGCTCATCGCCGAACCGGCCGATCGAGCGGGTCGCCCAGGCGAACAGGCGGGACGTCTCGTCGGGGCAGGCCGCCACCCAGAGAGCCCGCATGGTCAACGAGAAGTCCCGCAACCAGGAGTAGCGGTAGTCGTAGTTCCGGTCGCCGCCGATCTGCTCCGGCAACGAGGTGGTCAACGCGGCGGCGACAGCGCCACTGCGGGCGTACGTGAGGCCGGTCAGGACCGTCGAGCTGTGTTTGACGAGTTCGGGGTAGCGGCCGGAGTACCCGTGCGTCTCCCGGAACGCCTGCCACGCCTCTGTCGTCTCGGCGAGGGTGGTCAGCGGGTCCACCCGGGCCGGCGGGTCGCCGTACGCCTCGCCGAACGCGAGGTCCATCCCGATCACCTGACCGGCGGAGACCTCGAACTCGTGGGTCACCCGGTCGGTGCCCGCCCGCAGGTGCAGACCGGCGGCGCGCAACATCAGCACCACCGGGCCGGCGCCGGCCAGCACGCCGCCGTCCGGCTGCTCGTGCAGGTACGGCGTGAGCAGGCCGTACTCCGGGCGGGGCGCGAAGTCCAACGCCATCCGTACCCGCCCGGAGAGCCCCTCGACCACCCGGATCAGCACGGCGGGTGAGTTCTTGCCCAGCTCGTGGGCGCGGGCACCGACCTCGGCGGCCAGCGCGTCGGTGACCGCCACGCTGCCGTGCGGGGTGTGGTGCACCGTCCGCAGCACCAACGTGTCCGGCAGGTACGCGCGCTCCATCCGGTGACCCGGGCCGCCGACCCCGACCGGCGCCAGCCGGAAGTGGCCGGCTCCCGGGTCGAGCAACCGCGCGAACACGGACGACCCGTCGAACCGGTGCGGGCACCACCAGTCGATCGAGCCGTCCTTGCCGACCAGGGCACCCGAACGAGAGTCCGAGAGGAACCCGTAGTCGGAGATCTGCGGCTGCTGCTCCACCCGCCGGGGGTACCCGCATCGGCCCGGATCAGACGGATCACTCGGTCGGTGGCTCGTCCTCGCCCGCCGCCTCGGCCGCGTCGGCCTCTTCCTTGGTCTTGTGCACGGCCTTGTCGGCGTGCTCCGGCGGCCCGTAGACCGTGTAGAGCACCAGCGGGTTGGGACCGGTGTTGACGAAGTTGTGCTTGGTGCCCGCCGGCACCACTACCAGGTCGCCCGCGACGACCTTCCGCTTCGCCCCGGCGACCCGCGCCTCGCCGACGCCGCTCACGAAGGTGAGGATCTGGTCGATGTCCTCGTGCACCTCCTCGCCGATCTCGCCGTCGGCGGGGATGGTCATGATGACCAGCTGGGTGTGCTCACCGGTCCACAGCACGCGCCGGAAATCCGGGCTCTTCTCGGCGACAGTCGCGATAGTGAAATGCTCCATGTCCACGCTCATACCCCGTCCGGGGGCGCGTCACGCCGGGACTGGCGAATGGTGCAATTCCCCACTGCTGGCGGGTTTGGATCCTCCCGGACCGGGGATCGACAACGCTGACCGGCGCGAACGGCCGGTCGAGCCAGGTCCCCGCCGACGTACCGCCGAACGGCTGCGGTGGTGGGAGACGGCCAGAGCACGGCGACGTTCCGACCACTGTCGAAACGGCGCCGTGCGCTCTTGTGGGCCTGGGGCCTAGCGGTGCAGCCAGGTGAGCAGATCGGATGGGGCCAGCGCCGCGACCCGTTGCTGGTAGCGGGCCAGACCGGTCTCGTCCAGCAGGTCGCGTCCCTGGCCTGAGCCTCCCCGGCGAAAGAACGCCTGTCGGTCACGCAGCACGCCGAGCGTGTCCGGTGCGAGCCGGTCGGCGCGCTCCCGCATGCGAGCGAAGGTGGCGGCCTCAACCAACTCCGGCCCCGGGCTGGGGAGTCTCCACCTGTCGGCCAGCCGGCGCATCTCACCGCCCAGATCCGCCAGCAGGTCGTCGTAGTGCACCAGCTCGACGTTCGGCTCGTGCCGGCGGGCCCACCCGTCACTGAGGTGCATCAGCACCCCGGGCAGCGAATCCAGCTCGGCGCGGGGGTCCACCTCCCGGTCGACCCAGCTCAGCAACCACTCCCGCACCGGGGGCCGCTCCCGGGGCGGCCCGTCCGGGGCGGGTTGGCCGGTCAGCTCGGCGATGCGCGCCCGGTCCAGGTTGGCGCTCTGGTGGTAGAGGGAGACCGCCAGGTCCAGCGGGTGCCGGGCCACCACCACGTAGTGCGCCCGAGGGTCGAGCGGCACCCCGTCCAGCGGGGTGTGCGTCTTGATGAACCGCCGGTGTGGTTGGGCGGCCAGCCGGGCGTACACAGTGGCCTGCGGCTCGCCCAACCAGTCCAGCCACGGGGACAGGACGGTCAGCGGCGCCGGCAGCTCCGGGGTACGAAGCACCAGGAGCGCGCAGATCATCTGCATCCAGGTGGTGCCGCTCTTGGACCGGGTGCTGATCACGAGGTCGCCGTCGCGGAACGGGAAACCGGTCCATCGCGCGCTGTCCTCTTCGTCGGACTGGTAACGGCGAATCGGCGTGGGCACCGGTGGATGGTAGTCGCCGAACCGACAGTCGAGCAGCCGAATTCCGGCTTACATTCCTGGGGCATGTGCGTATGCCTGGCTAGATTGAAGTATGGTGCCCGCCCACGGGGGCCGGGCGGCGACACCGGTCTACCGCCCCATCCTCGCCAACCGACGAGGCGAGCTTGAGGCCCTGAGCCACCTCGATCCCGCGTACGCCGCACTGGTCGCCCCGGTCCTGGAGATCGGCGCGATCGGTCGGTCCACGATGGACGCCATTCGCCGGTTGCCGTCCGGCCTGCTGCCCGCCATCGACGTCAGCGCGCTGCCCGACATCCCCGAGGCGGAGCTGACCCGTTGGGGCGTACCGGTGGTGCCGGTGATCGGGCTCTCCGAGAGCGACCACCGGCTGGTCGCGCACGGCGCGGCGGCGCGGGCGTACGGCCGGTGCGCGCTCGTCCGGCTGCGGACCGGTCGGGACCGGGCCGGGCCGGACGCGAGCACCACAGCTGTGGAACGAATCTGGCGGTTCACCGGCCTCGCACCGGAGGAGTGCGACCTGCTGGTTGACGCGGGGGACGTCTGCTGCCCGGCGGACGTACGGACCGCCGAGCCCCGGATACGCCACCTGCTGGACTGGGCACGCCGACACGCCTGGCGGTCGGTGACGGTGGCGGCAGGCGGTATGCCGCCGACGCTGTCCCGCTTGCCCACCGACGAGCCGGTCCGGCTGGACCGCTGGGACTGGCAACTGTGGCGACGACTGGCCGACGCCGGGGTCGACTACGGCGACTACGGCGTCCACCCGGCAGGGCCGGGCACCGGTGACCCTGGCGACCGGCTGCCGACCGTGCGCTACACCGACGACGGCAGCTGGTGGGTCTACCGGTGGGCGCGACGCGGCGGCCGGGGCGACGACCGGTTCGCCGACCTGTGTCGCACGCTGGTGTCGGCACCGCACTGGCCGACCACCGGGGCAGCCTTCTCCTGGGGTGACCATGAGCTGCTGCGCCGGGCCCGCCGGGGCGCCGGGGCCGGCTCGACCGCCAACTGGGCGGCGTGGAGCACCTCGCACCACCTGGCCCACGTGCTGACCACGCTGTTGCACCCGGCTGGGGAGGGCGCGCCGCGGTGGCACCCCGGGCAGGGGCCACCGCAGCGGGGACGATCGCTGCGGTGAGGCCGGGTCTACTGCTTCTCGGTGAAGCCGAACTGGATGATGCCCTCGTCGTCGACGGTGGCGTCCACCGACGCGTCGCCGAGCAGTTCGGCGGCGTCCTCGTCCAGGAAGATCCGGGCGCCCTGGTTGTCGACCACCCGATCGCCCTGTACCGGTTCGGGCACCAGCTCGACGGTGAGCGAGCCGGCCTCGGTGTCGGCGGCGATACGCACGCCGCCGTCCTGGGCGACGTCCTGTTGGTTGGCGAGGTCACGGATGACGAGCACGGCGTTATCGGTCATGGTGAGCATTTATGGAACTCCTCGTGAATTGTCGGCTCGCGGTCGGAAACCGCGCGGACCGGACAGTCGGCCCGCGTACGAGCACACGTGGGAGGCGACAGAGGGGCGAACGGTCATCACCGTCGCATCGAATCGGGGCAGCTGACGGCCCCGTCACTCCCACCGTGCCCGCTGGCCGACCATCCGTCAAATAGAGCCAGGTCAGTGGAGAGCGGCGGCCGGCGCCAGCCAGGCGCGAATCTCGTTGACCGCCGCGCGGCCGGCCCGGTTGGCACCGATCGTGCTGGCCGAGGGGCCGTACCCGACCAGGTGAACCCGCGAATCGGCGACCACCCGGGTGCCGTCCATCGTGATACCGCCCCCGGGCGCGCGCAGCCCCAGCGGGGCGAGATGGTCGATGGCCGCCCGGAAGCCGGTGCACCACAGGATCACGTCCGCCGGCACGAACCTCCCGTCCGTCCAGGCCACCCCGTCGGGCGTGATCCGGTCGAACATGGGTAGCCGGTCGAGGACGCCGCGCTCGCGCAGTCGGCGTACCTCCGGGGTGACCGGAAGCCCGGTCACGCCCACCACACTGCCCGGCGGCCGGCCGGAGCGGACCGCCTGGTCCACCCGAGCCACAGCGGCGCGGCCCAGTTCCGGGCCGAACTCCTCGTCGTTGAACGTCGGCGGCCGGCGGGTCACCCAGGTGGTGGCCGCCGCGACGGTGGAGACCTCGCCGAGCAGTTGCACGGCCGAGGTGCCGCCGCCGACCACCACCACGCGCAGGCCGGTGAACTCGGCCGGCCCTCGATAGTCGGCGGTGTGCAACTGGCGTCCCCGGAACGTGGACCGGCCCGGGTAGTGCGGCCAGAACGGTCGGGTCCAGGTGCCGGTGGCGTTGATCAGGGCGCGGGCGGTCCAGGTGCCCCGGTCGGTGTGCACGTCCAGTCGTCCGTCCGGGCGGGAGTGCACCCCCCGGACCCGCACCGGCCGCCGCACCGGCAGGTCGAAGGCCCTCTCGTACGCGGCGAAATAGGCGGCGATCTGCTCGGAAGCGGGGCGATGCGGCTCGGTGGGCGGGAGCGGCAGCCCGGGCAGGTCGTGGAAGCCGTGCACCCGATCGAAGACCAGCGTCGGCCAGCGGTGCTGCCAGGCGCCACCGGGCCCGTTGTCGGCGTCGAGGATGACGAAGCCGCTGCCGGGCGCGAAGCCGGTGCGGTGCAGGTGGTAGCCGGCGCTCAGGCCGGCCTGCCCGGCGCCGATCACCGCGACGTCCGCGGAGTGGGTGTCCACGTGGGCTACAACGCGCCGGCCGTCACCGCTGTGCCCGTCCTCGACCGTCGCGCCGATCACAGCCGGCCATTCCGGCTTCGGCCACCTGACCTGCACCTACGCTGAGTGAATGAGCGACTTCCGTCGGTACGCGGGCGAGTTCCTCGGCACCCTGCTGCTGGTGTTCTTCGGGGTGGGCAGTGCAGTCGCCGCACGGGTCCAGGGCGGCGTGGTGGTGGTGGCGCTGGCCTTCGGGTTCGTGATGGTGGCCCTCGTCTACACGATCGGCCCACTCTCCGGCAGTCACGTCAACCCGGCGGTGACGCTCGGTGTGCTGCTCTCCGGCAAGATCTCGGTGCTCGGGGCGGTGGCGTACTGGATCGCGCAGTTCGTCGGCGCGACCGTAGCGGGCTTCGTGCTCTGGGCGCTGACCCGATGGGGTGACGTCGCGGACCAGACCGGGGCGCTGGGCACGAACGGTTACGGCGCGCACATCAACCGGGGCGGCGCGGCCGTGCTGGAGGTCGTGCTGACCTTCCTCTTCGTGCTGGTCGTGCTGGTGGTGACGAGTCGGAGCGAGAATCCGGGCACCGCCGGGCTGGCCATCGGGCTGGCCCTGGCCGTGACCCAACTGGTGGGCGTGACGCTGACCGGCGCTGCGGTCAATCCGGCCCGCGCGTTCGGTCCGGCGGTCTTCGAGGGCGGCGTGGCGCTGCGGCAGCTCTGGGTGTTCATCGTCTTCCCGCTGCTCGGTGGGGCACTCGCCGCACTGGTGGCGCCGCTGGTCATGGGGGCGCAGCGGCACTACTGGGGTGGCCACGAAAAAACGGTCGGTGGGCCGAAGTAGCCCAGACGGCATTTTCTTTCGCCTGAGGGCCTTCTCCGGCGAATATCTCCGTGACAGCATCAGCGGATGCATCGCCGTCACTTTCCCCGGGCCCTCGCGCTGCTCGCGCTGGTAGCCACTGCGGCCACCGCCGCTGCGCCCGGTGCCACGGCCGAATCGCCCACCCCCGCGACGACCCACCTGCGTGCCACCATCGACACGATCCTCGCCGACGCCCGCTTGGCCGGCGCGCAGGCGTCGGTGGTCGTGGTCGACACCAGCACGGGACAGCCGCTCTACGACCGCAACGGTGACCGCCGGCTGGTCCCGGCGTCCAACACCAAGCTGCTGACCTCGACGGCCGCCCTTGAGCTGCTCGGCCCGGGCCACCGCTTCAGCACCGACGTACGGGCCAGCGGCAAGCGCCGGGCGGGCCTGCTCTCCGGCAACCTCTACCTGCGTGGCGGGGGCGACCCGACAATGCTCGCCGCCGACTACGACGCGCTCGCCGCGCAGGTCGCCGCCGACGGCGTACGGGTGGTCACCGGAAACCTGGTCGCCGACGACACCCGCTACGACCGCACCCGGCTCGGCCCCGACTGGACCTGGGACGACGAGCCCTACTACTACGCCGCCCAGGTCTCCGCGCTGACCGTCGCCCCGGACACCGACTACGACGCGGGCACCGTAATCGTGCACGCCGCACCGGCCGACCGGGCCGGCGCACCGCCGGTGGTCACCACCACCCCCGCCACCGGGTACGTCCGCGTCGACAACCGCGCCCAGACGGTCAGCGACGGCGACACCTCGATCTCGATCGAGCGCGAGCACGGCGACAACACAGTCGTGGTGACCGGTCAGATCGCCGTCGGCGACGAGCCCGCCAGCGACTGGGTCACCGTCTGGGAACCCACCGGCTACGCGGCCGACGTGTTCCGGGCGGCGCTGCACCGACACGGCGTCCGGGTGCTCGGCCGGACCGTGCTCGGTCAACCCACCCCGGAGACGGCCGACCCGGTGGCGCGCCACGACTCGATGAGTCTGGGCGAGCTGATGACGCCGTTCTTGAAGCTGTCCAACAACGGGCACGCCGAGGTGTTGACCAAGGAGATCGGCCGGGTGCTCTCCGGTTCAGGCACCTGGACGGCCGGTCTCACAGCGATCAGCGAGTACGTCGCCGACACCGGAATGGACACCGGGAGACTGCGCCAGCGTGACGGCTCAGGACTGTCCCGGCGCAACCTGATCCCGGCGGCGGAATTCGTCGACCTGCTGAGCGCCGTCCGCGCCGAACCGTGGTTCGCGACCTGGTACGCGGCGCTGCCGATCGCCGGTCAGCCCGAGCGGTTCGTCGGCGGCACCCTGCGCAGCCGGATGGCCGGCACGCCGGCCGCGGGCAACGTGCACGCCAAGACCGGCAGCCTGACCGGTGTCTCCGGGCTCTCCGGCTACGTCACCAGCGCCGATGGTCGGCTGCTGGCGTTCTCCATCCTGCTGAACAACTACCTCACGGCGTCGGTGAAGTCGTTGGAGGACCAGATCGCCGTGGCACTGGCCGGCTTCCGCGAGGGTGGTGCGTCGACGGCTCGGGTGGCCGCGCCGGCGGTGCCGGAGACGCCGCGCACCCCGGAGGGCGTCGAATGCTCCTGGGTCAAAGCGATCACCTGCTGAGCGACGGCCGGGAGGCGCGAACGCGCCTCCCGGCCCGGCGAGCGCTCAGGCCGGACGGTCCGGTGGGGGGACCACCGCCGTCGGGTCACCACGTTCGATGAGCGCGGCGATCTCAGCGGCCCGCAGCCCGCGCAGCGCCAGCACCCGGGTGCCCCAGCGGTGCAGGCGGCACGGGTGCGGGCTGGCATCGTTACGGCAGACCACGCCCCCGGACCACCGTCGGGGGGCGTGCACCACCACCGCCCGTACGGCGAACTGGGTGTCCTCGCCCGTCACGTACGGCGGCAGGGGAATGTCGCGAAGAACCTCCCCGGACGCTTCACCGGTGCCGGACGAAGCGGCACGACGGACGCGGTGGGCGGTGCTGCTACTCATCTCCGCTGCCTCCACACTGGATGGTCGGATGGGGACAGCAGAAAGTTACGGCGCATTCGACGGTCCGCGACGGACAAACTGTCCCGCTGTCCGAACGCACAGCGATCAGTCAGTCAGTCAACGCACCGCCACGGCCTGGAGGCCGACGTTGCCGCAGTGCGGCGTGAAGACCTTCTCGACGGTCCAGTTCAGCAGCAACCGGGCACCCTTCGGCAGTGTGAAGCGGATGGTGAACTGGGCGCTCTGACTGGTGTACGGGTCTTCCAGTCGGGCGGTGCTGGCCGGCCCGCCGGTGGACAGCCGCGCTTCCAGTCGCCCCCGCGCCATCCAGATGCCGCCGTAGAGCTGGACCGTGCGCGGCTCACCACTGCCGGCGACGGCGAGGCTGAACCCGTTCCCGGCACCGCAGGCGTAGACGCCGTTGGAGCTGCCGTTCGTCGACCGCTCCGGCGTGCCGTCGGCCCAGCGCACGTACTCCTGGTTGCCGTCCCAACCGACCCGCCGGCCCGGGCCACCCCGGTCGACGATCTCGCCGGAGCCGGAACGCTTGCGGTTCGTCGACCTGCCGCCGCGCTCCCCCCAGTGCACCCAGTCCCGGGCGCCCACGGCGGTGAGGTCGACGATGGCGGGCATCTCGCCCCGGCTCACCGTCAGCGCCGGCGAACCGGGCTTCGGCGGTGGCGGGGCGGGCGCGCTGGCCGACGGCGTCGGGTCCGGCGAGGGTGGGCGCTGGCGCGGACGCAGGCCGGGCGTCGCCGGCCCCGCCTCGCCGGTGCGCGCGTCGGCGGCCGGAAAGCCGGGGGAACGGGCGGGGACAACGCCCGGACCGGACT
>NZ_JAGPXY010000234.1 GCF_018070325.1 Micromonospora sp. H61 | reverse complement strand
GCGGCGGGGCATCACCGTTTCCGGACTCCGGATCGCCGACGTTCTGGGCCGGCGGGAAGTCGACCTGCGGTTCGCCCTACAGCGCCTCGACCATGACCCGCTCCCAGATGTCGCCCGGGAGATTTCCACCACTGACCTTACGGCCGTCCTTGAGGATGAGTGGCTTCCGGTCTCGCACGTTGCCCACCCACACCGCGGTGGCCAACTGTGGCGTGTAACCGATCATCCAGGCGTCGCCGTTGTCCCTGCTGTTGTCCTTGAGTTCCCAGGTGCCGGTCTTGGAGGCCGCCTTGCGACCGTCGTCGAGCCGGTGGTTGACGGCGGCCGGGTAGTCCTTCAGCACGGACGTCACGTCGTCCACGACGCCCTTGTCGATTCTCCGCTTCGAGTCGAGCTTCTCGCTGTAGATCTTGTCCCACTTACCGGTGTTCGGGTTCTGCTTCTCCACCGAGTAGAGGAAGTGCGCCTTGTTGTAGACGCCCCCGTTGGCGAAGGTGGCAACACCGTTGGCGTGGTCCAGCACCGTGATCGGGTACTGGCCGTAGCCGACGACGTTGAAGAACGGCTCCGGCGTGATGTCCTTCGGGTCGGTCTTGGTCAGGTCGTAGGCCTTGGCCGGGTTGGTGTCCGTGCGCCACATGGTGGTGACGCCGGCCTGCTTGGCCATGTCGACGACCTTGTCCGCGCCGATCTCCTCGGTGACGTAGTAGAACGGCACGTTCAGGGACTTGAGCGTGGACACCCGGAGTGTGCAGGAGTTACCACAGTCGGGGTTGTCGTCGCCCGCGTTGCTGACCTTGAAGGTGCCTTCCGGCTTGAAGGCCTTGCCCTTCCACCGAGACTCGAGCGCCTTCTTCTCC
>NZ_JAGPXY010000029.1 GCF_018070325.1 Micromonospora sp. H61 | reverse complement strand
CCACCGCCCGGCGTTGCGCCTCGGTGGGTGGCACCCCGCTCTCGCGGTACGCCTCGACGGCGTCGAGCAACCCGTGCCGGGCCTCGGTCAGCAGGTCGGACTTGAGCCGCGCCGGCCCCTGCAGTCGAGCGGCCAGCTCCCGCAGGTGCTCGTCGACCATCACGTCCTCACCGCGCCCCATGGCACCACACTGCCACGGACTTCCGCCGGTCGACGTCCGGGAGAACCCTGGTCCGCCCCCGAGTCGGCTCAGGGGGCGAGGGCCAGGTAACCCCGTTCGGCTGCGGCCTGGAGCAGCCACTGGTCCCGGTACCAGCCCGGGGCCGCGACCAACTCGGCGTGCCGACCGCGCTGGATCACCCGGCCGCCGTCCAGGACCACGATCTCGTCCAGCTCGGCCAGCCCGCTGAGCCGGTGGCTGATCAGCAGCACCGAGTGCCCGGCGGGGGTGGCGGCGAGGGCGGACGCGAGCACCGCGTCCGCGGCGGTCGGGTCCAGACCTTCGGTGGGCTCGTCGAGCACCAGTACCGGCGGCGCGGCGAGCAGGGCCCGGGCCAGCGCCAGCCGCTGCCGCTGCCCGCCGGAGAGCTGCCCGCCCTCCTCGCCGACCAGCGTGTCCCAGCCCGCCGGCTGAGCGCGGACCCAGTCCAGCAGGCCGGCGGCGGCGGTGGCCGCGGTCAGCTCCTCCTCGCCCGCCCCGGCCCGCCCGAGCAGCAGGTTCTCCCGCACCGTGGCATGGAAGACGTACGCCTCGGCCAGCAGCCCACCGACCGCGCGCGGCAGCGCCTCCTCGGCGTACGTCGAGAGGTCGTGACCGTCCAGGGTGACCCGGCCGGACGCGGGCCGGACGGTGCCGGTCAGCACGGCGGCCAGTGTGCTCTTGCCGGCGCCGCTCGGGCCGACGACAGCGATCCGGCGTCCCGCCGGCAGGTCCAGGCTGAACCGGTCCAGGGCGGGCGCCGCACCGGCCCGGTACCGCACCGTCACGTCGTCGAAGCGCAGCTCGTGCGGGCCGGTCAGGTCCGTTGGACCGGTCGCCGGTGGCGCGGGCGGCGGGTCGGCGTCGAGCAGGTCGGCCACCCGGGTCAGGCCGGGGCGCAGCTGCGTCCACTGCCGGGCCGCCGCCACCAACGCCAGCGTCACCTCGACGGCGGCCAGTGTGCCGACGGCCAGGACGCCCACCAGCACCCCCGACACGTCGGCGGCGAGCGCGACCAGCACCACCGCTGCGGCGGTCAGGCCGGCGGCCAGCACGCCGGCCGCGTCCACCGCGAACCCGGTGGCGGCCAGCCGACGTTCCAGCCGGGCCAGCCGGTCGGCGCGTTGCTCGGCGGCGCGCAGCGTGACGTCGGTCGCCCCGAACGCGGCCAGGTCGGCCGCGCCGTGGGTGAGGTCGATCGCGTCGGTGGCCAGCGCGCCCCGCAGGGGGGCCACCTCGGCCGCGCTGCGGCGGGTGACCGCGGTGGCCAACGCGGGCAGCGCCACCCCGGCGACAAGCAGCCCGAGGGCGAGCGCGCCGGCGGCGGGTGGTGAGATCAGCGCCGCCACGGCGACCGCCAGCACACCGACCACTGCCGCCGCCGAGGCGGGCACCAGCACCCGCAGCAACAGGTCCTGGACGGCCTCCACGTCGGAGACCAGTCGACTCAGCACGTCCCCCGAGCGGTGCGCCGTGCCACGGCGGGCCGCCAGGGTGGCGAAGACCCGGGCCCGGACGTCGGTGATCATGCGGAGCACCGCGTCGTGTCCGGCGAGCCGTTCGGTGTAGCGGAACACGCCCCGGCTGATCGCCAACGCCCGGACCGCGACGATCGCCACGGTGAGGCGGTCCAGTGGAGGCTGACCGGCGGCGCTCATCAGCAGCCAGGTGGCGGTGGCCATCAGGGCCAGGCCGGCGAACTCGGTGGCGGCCGCCAGCAGCCCGGCTCCCACCAGGCGGCCCAGGTACGGCCGGGCCAGTCGCAGCACGGCCCGCTCGGCGGCGGCCCGCCCCGCCGGTGCCGCGTCGGCCACCACCGCCGGCCCGTGTTCTCCGGTCATCGGGCGGCCTTCCCGGTCGGTTCGGGCGTCAACTCGGTGTCCCGACCGTCCTCGATGCGCAGGATCCGGTCGGCGTCGGCCAGCAACGCCGGCCGGTGCGCGACAAGCAGCGCCGTCCGCCCGGCGACCAGGCGACGGGTGGCGTCGAGCACCACCGCCTCGGCCGCCGTGTCGAGTCGGGCGGTGGGTTCGTCGAGCAGCACCACCGGGGCGGCGCGCAGGAACGCCCGGGCCAGTGCCACCCGCTGCCGCTGCCCACTGGACAGCCCGTGACCGCGTTCACCGAGGAGGGTGTCCAGGCCGTCGGGCAGGCCGGCCACCACGTCGTCCAGTGCGGCGTCGTGCACCGCGGCGGTGAGTGCGTCGGCCGGGGTGTCGGGCGCGCCGAGGCGGATGTTGTCGGCCAGCGAGGCGGCGAAGAGGTGGGCCCGCTGCGGCACCCAGGCGAGCTGCCGGCGCCAGGCGTCCGGGTCGGCGGTGGCGAGGTCGACCCCGTCCACCGTGACCCGGCCGCTGGTCGGCACCACGAAACCCAGCAGCAGGCCGAGCAGCGTGCTCTTGCCGGCGCCACTGGGCCCGATGATGGCGATCCGCTCACCGGGCCGGATGGTCAGTGTCACGTCGCGCAGCGCCGTGGTCCGCTCGTACGCCACTGTCACCCCCTCGAACCGGATCTCGGCCCGTGCGTCGGGGACGGAGGCGCCCTCGGCGGCCCGGGGCGCGGTGGGTGCGGCGGAGACTGTCAACGCCTCGTCCAGCGCGGCCAGCCCTTCCATGCTGGCGTGGAAGCGGCTGCCGGCGGCCCGCAGCGGCAGGTACGCCTCCGGGGTCAGCAGCAGCACCAGCAGCGCGGTCTGCAGGGCCAACCCGCCGCCGAGCAACCGGATTCCGACCGGCACCGCGACCAGCGCCACCGAGAGGGTGGCGACCAGTTCGAGGACCAGCGCGGAGAGGAACGCGATCCGCAGCGTCTTCATGGTGGCGACGCGGTGACCGTCGGCCATCCGGCGTACCACGTCGGTCTGCGCCCGGGCCCGCCCGAAGGCGCGCAGCGTGGGCAACCCGGCGACCATGTCGAGGAAGTGCCCGCCGAGCAGCGCGAGCCGCCGCCACTGTCGCTCGGTGGCGGCCTGCGCCTGCCAGCCGAGCAGCGCTCCGAAGACCGGGATGAGCGGCAGGGTCAGCGCGATGATCACCGCCGAACTCCAGTCGGCGAAGACGACCCGCGCCAGCACCGCCAGGGGCACCGTCACGCTGAGCACCAGCTGCGGCAGATACCCGGTGAAGTACGCGTCCAGCGCGTCCAACCCACGCCCGGCCAGGGTGGCGATCTCACCGGCCCGCTGCCCGGCCACCCACCCGGGCCCGTGCCGGCCCACAGCGCCGAGCAGGTCGGCCCGCAGCGTGGCCTTGACCGTGGCGGCGACCCGCGCCGAGACCGTGCCCTGCGCCCAGACCAGTGCCGAGCGGGCGGCGACCGCGACCACGAAGCCGGCCAGCGCCGGTCGATCCAGCCGACCGTCGATCGCGGTGGCCAGCAGCGACGCGAGCGCGGTGGCCTGCGCCACGATCAACCCGGCGGCCAGCACCCCCAGGAGCGCGAGCACAGCAAGATCGCCCCGGGCCGCAGGGACCCGGCGCAGCAGACGCGGGTCGAACGGACGGCGGCTCACCAGTACACCGGTGCCCTACCGTCGGTCCGTCCTCGGAAAACCCACCAGCACATCGCCTGGAAGCCTAGTAGGGCCGGAAGTAGCGGCAGCGCCACCCAGCCCAGCAGCCGCAGTGTCGGCGCGCTGGCGGCGGCGTCGGCCACCCGCAGCGAGGCGTCCGGGTCGGTCGTGGACACCAGCACGTAGGGCCAGAGAGCGGCTCCGACCAGCAGCACCGGCAGCGCCAGGGCCGCACCGGTGGCGACCAGAGCCCACCCTGGCCGCCGCCGGGCCAGCGCCGCGCGGGCCGCCAGCAGCGCCGCCACGAGCAGCACCGGCAGGAGTACGGCCACCGCCGGCCGCTGCACGGCGTCGCGTACCCGGGCGGAGAGCAGGCCCACGACGGTGGCCAGGGCGACCGCGGTGAGCGCCACCGGCACCAGCCGGCGGGCCGTACGGCCGACCACGGCGGCGGCCTCGGCCGACAGTCGCACTGTGAGGAAGGTCGCCCCGTGCACCGCGACCAGTGTGACCATGGCCAGCCCGGCGGCGGCCGCGAACGGGGTGGCCAGGTGTGTCTCCCCGGCGACGTGCCCGTCGGCCTGGAGGGGTACGCCCTGCAGCAGCGCCGCGAGCAGCACACCCCAGCCCAGCGCGGCGAGTGCGCTGCCGACCACCACGACGCGGTCCCAGCGGGCGCGGACCCGCTCGTCGTCGGGTCGGCTGCGCAGTTGCACCCCGACGGTGACCAGGATGACGCCGACCAGGGCACCGGCGACGGCCGGATAGCAGCCCGCGAGCAACTCGCCCTCCAGGAGGGGGAACGCGCCGAAGAGAATGCCCACGGCGGCCACCAGCCAGACCTCGTTGCCGAGGAAGAACGGGCCGAGCGCGGTGAGCGCCTCCCGCCGCCCGGCCGGACCGACGCCGCGGGCGAGCAGCAGCCCGACGCCGTAGTCGTAGCCGGCGAGCACCAGGTAACTGGCGAAGAAGAGGCCGAGCAGGGCGTACCAGGCGAGGTCCACTGTCTACTCCTCAGAGGAGGGCGGGTTCGGGGTGGGCCGGCTCGGTGGGCGGTGCCGGTGGGCGGCCGAGCGCCGGGTCGGCCGCGCCGCGCCTGGCGTGCCGGGCGAGCAGCACCCAGTTGGTGACGGCGAGAGTGCCCAGCAGCAGGCTGAACCCGATCAGCGAGGCGAGCATCAGCGGTGCGCTGACCGGGGAGACGGCCTGCTCGGTGGGGAGCAACCCGTACGCCACCCAGGGTTGACGGCCGACCTCCCGGGAGATCCAGCCGAGGATCACCGCGATGAACGGCAGCGGCAGGCCGAGCACGATCAGCCAGAGCGGGAAGCGCAGTCGGATGACCCAGTCCCGGAAGAGCAGGGGCAGCAGGAGCCAGACGCAGCCGAGGGTGAAGCCGATCAGGACCATGAAGCCCAACCCGACGCTGGCCAGCGCCGGCGGGGTGTAGTCGCCGGGGCCGAACCGGGTGGTCCACTCGGCGATCAGCGCCTGGCTCTCCGGGCCGTCACCGCCGAACTTGGTCGGCTGTACCGAGCCCACCGGACCGAACTGGGCGAAACCGAAGCCCTGCACCATCGTGATGGCCAGGGCCGCGGTGACCAGGCCGATCCGCAGCGAGGTGCGGAAGAGCGCGAAGTCCGGGGTACGCCGGATCAGGTGCCCGGCGCTGACCGCCGCCATCAGCATCCCGCCGACCAGCAGCGCCGCCGAGACCACGTGCCCGAAGGCCATGCCGAGGCTGGGGTTGGTGAGCAGCGCGCCGAAGTCGGTGAGGTGGGCGATTCCGTCGCGGACCTCGTAGCCGACCGGGTTCTGGAGCCAGGAGTTGGCCACCATGATCCAGAACGCCGAGGCGTACGCGGTGATCGCCACGCCCCAGAGCAACGCGAGGTGGACGCCCTTGCCGAGCCGGTGCCAGCCGAAGATCCACATCCCGAGGAACGTGGACTCCAGGAAGAACGCCACGAGCGTCTCGATGGCCAGAGGCGCGCCGAAGACGTTGCCGACGTAGCGCGACAGGCCACTCCAGTTCAGCCCGAACTGGAACTCCATCACGATGCCGGTGGCGATGCCGAGCACGTAGTTGATCACGTAGAGCTGACCCCAGTAGCGGGTCAGCCGCTCCCACTTCGGGTTGCCGGTGAGCACCCAGGCGGTCTGCATGCCGACCAGCAGGGTGACCAGCCCGAGCGTGACCACCACGAACAGAAAGTGGATCGAGGTGGTGGTGGCGAACTGCAGGCGGGCGAGGAGCAGGGTGTCCATGACAGCCCTCCATAGCGTTGGCTCCCTTGTCGTAGCCACCCTACACGTAGTTTGCCTACTGGTAGCAACTACTACGCCCTGTCGTAGGTAACCCTACTACGTCACGTAGTAAATGGGGGAAGGTCGCGCTCGATCCTGGATGTAGTGGTCTCGCGACCCCCGGGATGCCCCTCGATCCTGGATCGAGTGCGATCTTGCGAGGGGTGCCGGGGGCGCGGGGCAGCGGCCCTCCGCGCGGTTCTGCCGCGTGGGCTCAGCGGTGCCTTGTGGTCGTCAGCTCAGGAAGAGGGTGACCGGGAGGGCGACCAGCGTGGTGGCGACCGCGAGGGCGGTGGCGCCGAGCACCCGGGGCGGCCGGTCGCTGACCAGCAGGCGCTGCACCCGTACGTCGAGATCCCGGTCGCCCATGCCGAGCGCGCCGGCCGGGGTGATCCGGTGCCCGGCGGCGGCGAACCGGCGCAGCGCACCCGCCAGCGGGGCCTCGGCGTGCAGCTCGCGGGCCTTGTCGTCGGCGCGCATCTCGACCAGCAGGGCGACCCGCTCGTGCGCGTCGCGCACCCAGCCGAACCACGGCAGTGCCCGGCACAGCGCGGTGAACGGCAGCAGAACCAGGTCGTGGCGCTCGTGGGCGTGCGCACGCTCGTGGCTGAGAACCGCGGCCAGCTCGGCCCGGTCCAGCAGGCTCAGGGTGCCGGCGCTGACGACCACCTGCGGCTTCACGCCCGGCAGGCAGTACGCGGCGGCGCTCGGATGATCCAGCACCAGCGCGCCCGGCGCGGCCGGGTCGTTCCGGGCGACGAGGGAGAGCAGGTCCCGGTGGCGGCGCTGGGCGCGTACGGTGCCGTGGATGCTGCGCACTGTCGTCGTGACCAGCACCGCCCCGATGCCGAAGCCCACGCCGACGCCGGCCAGGTGGAACGTGCCCACCCCGATCGGCAGGGTGCCGTGGGCGAGGTCGTTGGTCAGGGCGAGCAGTGCGCTGCCGGTCGGCCGGTCGTACGCGCTCAACCCGAGGGCCATCGGCAGGCCCATCGCCGAGAGGCCCAATGCCAGCCCGACCGCCTGCCAGCAGATGATCGCCACCCGAGGGCTGCGCCACGTCCAGGTGGAGCGGGCCAACACCTGGGCGGTCAGATAGCAGGCCAGCATCGTGGCGGCGAAGTGCACGGCGTAGGCCATGGCGCGCGCCCTACCGCTCCGCTGCCTCGCCGGCGGGTCGTCGGCCCGCCGGCCCGTCCACCCGGTCGGTCAGGGCGTCGGCCCCGCCCGCGTCGCCGCCGGTGGAGCCCGGCCCGGTCAGGCCGGCCTCGCTGCCCAGGGCCGCTCGCAGCACCTCGGCCTCGGTGCCGGTCACCGAGCGGGCGAAGCGCACCAGCGCGGCGTCCCGGCTGCCACCCAGGTCGAGGGCGTCGAGCATGAGTTGAGCGATGTGCGCCTCGCGGCTGGCCGCCGGACGGTACCGCCAGGCCCGACCCTCCCGCTCCCGCTGCACCATGCCCTTGCCGGCGAGCCGGTCCAGCACTGTCATCACAGTGGTGTACGCCAGCTCACGGCCGTCGAGCGCGTCGGCCACCTCGCGCACGGTCACCCCGTCCGACGTGCCGGGAACCACGTCCCACAGCACGTCCATCACCGCACGCTCAAGATCGCCCAACCGAGTCACGAGCCAATCCTACCCCCGGTAGTAGACCCCCCACCCACCCGCGCCACCCAACCCGGGCCCACCCGGATCCTGGTGACCCGACCCGAGGCGGAACCCGCAAGCTGACCCGACCGACGAACCCCTCCCCCGAAAACCCAAAAGGCCGAGCAAAAACGATCACACCCCCTTGGGGTGCCACACCGTCTTCGTCTCCAACAGCGCGGTCATCGGCGCCACCCCTGGGTCAGCGGTCCAGTCGTGGTTCCCCGGGGCCGGTCGGAGCACCCGCTTGAGGTTCTCCGCCGCCTTGACCTCCAGGTCGGTGGCGAGCGCGGCGTCGCCGACCCCGGTCAGGTCGATCGCGTTGACGTCCATGTGCGCTGCCAGCGTCGGCGCGGTCTCGGTGATCGCGCCGGTGAGGATGTTGACCACACCGCCGGGCAGGTCGGAGGTGGCCAGCACCTCGGCCAGCGTCACCGCCGCCAGCGGCTCGCTCGGGGAGGCCGCCACCACCACCGTGTTGCCGCTGACGATCGCCGGGGCGATCACACTGACCAGGCCGAGCAGCGCCGGGCGCTCCGGGGCGACCACAGCGACCACGCCGGTCGGCTCGGGCGCGGAGATGTTGAAGTACGGGCCGGCGACCGGGTTGGCGCCGCCGTACACCTGGGCCAGCTTGTCGGCCCAGCCGGCGTACCAGACCCAGCGGTCGACAGCGGCGTCCACCTCGTCGCCGGGGATGCCCAGGGCGACGAACTGTTCGCGGCGGCCCTCCAGCATCTCGGCGGCCCGGTAGAGGATCTGACCCCGGTTGTACGCGGTCGCGCCGGCCCAGCCCTTGACGGCGGCGCGGGCGGCGACCACCGCGTCCCGGGCGTCCTTGCGGGAGGCCAGTGACACATTCGAGGACTGCACGAGATACGACCGTCCCGACTCGCTGCGCGGGAACTTCCCGCCGATGAAGAGCTTGTACGTCTTGCGTACCGCGACCCGCTCAGACATTGAGGTAGCCCTCCAGCCCGTGCCGGCCGCCCTCGCGACCGTAGCCCGACTCCTTGTAACCACCGAACGGCGAGGTGGGGTCGAACTTGTTGAAGGTGTTGGCCCAGACCACGCCGGCGCGCAGCCGGTCGGCCATCCACAGGATCCGGGAACCCTTGTCGGTCCAGATCCCGGCCGACAGCCCGTACGGCGTGTTGTTGGCCTTCTCCACGGCCTCGGCCGGGGTGCGGAAGGTGAGCACCGACAGCACCGGGCCGAAGATCTCCTCGCGGGCGATCCGGTGTGCCTGGGTGACGCCGGTGAAGATGGTCGGCGCGAACCAGAAGCCCCGGTCGGGCAGGTCGCACGGCGGTGACCAACGCTCGGCGCCCTCGGCCGAGCCGGCGTCGGACAGTTCGCGGATCCGCTCCAGCTGGGCGGCCGAGTTGATCGCGCCGACGTCGGTGTTCTTGTCCAGCGGGTCGCCGACCCGGAGCTGAGCCATCCGTCGCTTCAGCGACTCCAGCACCCGGTCGGCCACGTTCTCCTGGACCAGCAGTCGGGAGCCGGCGCAGCAGACGTGCCCCTGGTTGAAGAAGATGCCGTTGACGATGCCCTCGACCGCCTGGTCGATGGGTGCGTCGTCGAAGACGATGTTGGCGGCCTTGCCGCCCAGTTCCAGGGTGAGCTTCTTGCTGGTGCCGGCGACCGACCGGGCGATGGCACGGCCCACGTCGGTGGAGCCGGTGAAGGCGACCTTGTCCACGCCTGGGTGCTCGACCAGCGCGCGGCCGGTGTCGCCGGCACCGGTGAGGATGTTGACCACACCGGCCGGCAGGTCGGCCTGCTGGCAGATCTCGGCGAAGAGCAGCGCGGTCAGCGGGGTGGTCTCGGCCGGCTTCAGCACCACAGTGTTGCCCGCGGCGAGCGCCGGGGCGATCTTCCAGGCCAGCATGAGCAGCGGGAAGTTCCACGGGATGACCTGCGCGGCAACCCCAAGGGGTTGCGGGATCGCCCCGCCGTGCTGGCTCGCCGGCCTCTGGCCGAACCCGGCGTGCTCCAGCTTGTCGGCCCAGCCCGCGTAGTAGAAGAAGTGCGCGGCGACCAGCGGCAGGTCGACGTCGCGGGACTCGCGGATCGGCTTACCGTTGTCCAGCGATTCCAGGACGGCCAGCTCGCGGGAGCGCTCCTGGATGAGCCGGGCGATCCGGTACAGGTACTTCGCCCGGTCCCGGCCCGGCATCGGGCCCCAGACCTTGTCGTACGCCTTGCGGGCGGCGCGCACCGCGCGTTCCACGTCCTGGGCGCCGGCCTCGGCGACCTCGGCCAGCACCTCCTCGGAGGCGGGGTTGATCGACTTGAAGCTGCCACCGTCGGTCGGGTCGACGAACGTGCCGTCGATGAACAGCCCGTACGAGGGTTTGAGGTCCACCACCGAGCGGGACTCGGGGGCGGGGGCGTATTCGAACATCGGCTATCAGTCCAGGGTGAAGTAGTCGGGACCGGAGTAGGTGCCGGTCGTCAGCTTGGTGCGCTGCATCAGCAGGTCGTTGAGCAGGCTGGACGCGCCGAAGCGGAACCAGTCCGGGTCGAGCCAGTCCGGGCCGACGGTCTCGTTGACCATCACCAGGTACTTGATCGCGTCCTTGGTGGTCTTGATGCCACCGGCGGGCTTCACGCCCACCTGCCGTCCGGTCGCTTCGCGGAAGTCGCGGACCGCTTCCAGCATCACCAGGCTCACCGGCATCGTCGCCGCGATCGGGACCTTGCCGGTGGAGGTCTTGATGAAGTCGCCGCCGGCCAGCATGGCCAGCCAGGAGGCCCGCCGGACGTTGTCGTAGGTGGCCAGTTCGCCGGTCTCCAGGATCACCTTGAGGTGGGCGTCCCCGGAGGCCTCCTTGGTGGCCACGATCTCGTCGTAGACCTCCTTGTAGCGCCCGGCCAGGAACGCACCCCGGTTGATCACCATGTCGATCTCGTCGGCGCCGGCCGCGACGGCGGCCCGGGTGTCGGCCAGCTTGATCTCCAACGGCGCCTGGCCCGACGGGAACGCCGTCGCCACGCTGGCCAGGTGCACGCCACTTCCGCGCAGCACCTCCGCCACGTGCGGGACCATCGCCGGGTAGACGCAGACCGCGCCGACGTGCGGGCAGGACGGGTCGGCCGGGTCCGGACGCAGGGCCTTCGCGGCGAGCGCGCGCACCTTGCCCGGGGTGTCCGCCCCCTCCAGGGTGGTCAGGTCGACCATCCGGATCGCCAGGTCGATCGCCTGGGCCTTGGCGGTGGTCTTGATGGAGCGGGTGCCGAGCTGTGCCGCCCGCTGCTCCGCGCCGACCTGGTCCACGCCGGGCAGGCCGTGCAGGAAGGTCCGCAGAGCGGTCTCGGATCGTCCCAGCTCGGAGAGCTCCGACCGGGCCGACGTCGTTGTCGCCGTCATGCCGGGAAGTCTACGCACCGGACCGCCGAGTGATCTTGCTCACGACCGCTCGACGACGTGCCGACGTGAGCGGCGTCCCTGGTCCGACCGCACCCGCACCGCCGCGCGGTACGGACCGGTAGGTTGAGCGATCGTGGACGTACACGTCATTGACCACCCGCTGGCCCAGTCTCGACTGACCGCCATGCGGGACGCGCGCACCGATTCCTCGACGTTCCGGGCGGCGCTGCACGAACTGACCACCATGCTGGTGTACGAGGCGGCGCGCACCTTCCCCGTCGAGCGGTACCCGGTGCAGACGCCGGTCACCGGCACCGAGGGCACCCGGCTGGCCAACCCGCCGCTGCTGGTCCCGGTGCTGCGCGCCGGGCTGGGCATGGCGGACGCCGCGCTGGGCCTGCTGCCCGAGTCCTCGATGGGTTTCGTGGGCCTGGCCCGCGACGAGGAGACCTACGAGCCCCGCGCGTACATGGAGTCGCTGCCCCGCGACCTGGCCGGGCTGCCGGTGCTGGTGCTGGACCCGATGCTGGCCACCGGTGGTTCGCTGGAGCACTCCTGTCGGCTGCTGGCCGATCGGGGCTGCACCGACATCACAGTGCTCTGTGTGCTCGCCGCCCCGGTCGGCATCGAGCGGCTGGAGCGCTCCGGCCTGCCGTTGCGCCTGGTCACGGCCTCGATCGACGAGGGGCTCAACGACAGCATGTTCATCGTTCCCGGCCTCGGCGACGCCGGCGACCGCCAGTTCGGTGGCATGCCCCGCTTCTGAGGGGACACCCGGTCGGTGCCGGGTCCGGCGGGTCCGTGCGCGGGGTGCGTGGACCCGCTACCGTCTCCGGCCATGACTGGTGTTGCGCTCGCCGAGGAGTTGCTGCTCCTCGCCTACGACGACACGACCGGCAAGGCGACCATGCCACGGATCAGCCTGGACCTGGGCATGGCCGCCGCGGTGCTGGTCGAGCTGGCTCTGGCCGGCCGGATCGCGTACGCCGACGGGTCCCTGACGGTGATCGACCCGACGCCGACCGGCGAGCCGTTCAGCGACGATGTCCTCAGCCGGATCGCCGCCGACACCCCGCACACCCCCGCGTCCTGGGTGCAGCGTCTGCGGCACGGCCTGCGCGACCGGATCCTCGCCGACCTGTGCCGGCAGGGCGTCGTCCGGGACATCGACGAGACCGAGCTGGGCTTCATCCACGTGCACCGTTACCCGGTCGTGGACACCTCCGTCGAGGCGGAGACCCGCCAGCGGCTGGCCGAGGCGCTGACCGGCGCGGCAGCCCCGGACGAGCGGACCGCCGCGCTGGCCACCCTGGTCGTGGTGCTCCGGATGGAGTCCGCGCTCGGGGTGAGCGGCGAGGCCGCCGCCGACGCCCGCCGCCGACTGACGGAGATCGCCACCGGCGCCGGATTCTCCGGCGAGGTGAGCACCGACGACTCGGTGGTCCGCCCGTCGGTCGGCCTGGTCGTCGCCGCCCTGGCCAAGGCCGTCGACCAGGCCCTCGGCCCGCGCCGCTGACCGTCGGGTCGACCCCGCTCGACGCGCCCTTTGCTCTGCACCCGCCCAGGCGCCACCGGCCTACAGCCGGATGGCGCTTCCGCGGGTGCAGAGCAAAGGACGGATCTGTCGTGGGTGGGTGCTGCGGGGTTCAGATGCCAAGGGCTGCGCTGACCTCGGCGCGGAGCGCGGCGACGGCCGACGCCGCCCTGCTGCGGGCCGTCCGGACGTCACCCTCCACGACCGGTTCCACCACCTCGAGGTACGCCTTGAGCTTCGGCTCGGTCCCGGACGGGCGGATCACCACCCGGGCCACCGCGGTCCGCAGGATCACCACGTCCGACTCGGGCAGCAGGTCCCGGACGCTGTCCACCGGCTGCCCGAGCAGTGTGGCCGGGGTGGCCGCCCGGATCCGGGCCATCGCGTCGGAGATGACCCGCAGGTCGTCCACCCGGGCGGAAAGTTGGTCGGTGTGGTGTACGCCGAACTCGGCGGCCAGCTCGTCCAGCCGGTCGGTCAGCGTACGACCTCGCGCCTTCAGCCCGGCGGCCAACTCGGCCACTGTCAGCGCGGCGGTGATGCCGTCCTTGTCCCGGACGTGTTCCGGGGCGACGCAGTAGCCGAGCGCCTCCTCGTAGCCGAAGACCAGCGGCGCGCTTCCGCCGCCGGCCCGCACGATCCACTTGAAGCCGGTCAGCGTCTCGTCGTAGGGCAGGCCCCGAGCCGCGCACATCGCCCGTAGCAGTGACGACGACACGATGGTGGTGGCGTAGAGCCCGGTCACCCCCCGGCGCATCAGGTGATCGGCGAGCAGGACACCCACCTCGTCGCCCCGCAGCATTCGCCAGCCTTCGCTGACGTCGCGGACGACCACGGCACAACGGTCGGCGTCCGGGTCGTTGGCGATGGCGAGGTCCGCGCCGGTGGAGTCGGCCAGGGCGATCAGCCGGTCCACCGCTCCCGGCTCCTCCGGGTTGGGGAACGACACGGTGGGGAACGCCGGGTCCGGCTCGGCCTGGTCGGGCACCACCCCGGGGGTCGGAAAGCCCGCGCGGGCGAAGGCGGCGGTGAGCACCGCCGCGCCCACCCCGTGCAGCGGGGTGTACGCCACCGTCAGGTCCCGTGGCCCGTCCGGGTCGATCACCGCGGTGGCCCGTTCGACGTATGAGGCGACCAGGTCGTCGCCGAGCACCTGACCGGGCTCGCCCAACGGCACCTGGGCCAGCGGCCCGACCGATCGGATGGCGGCCTCGATACCGGCGTCGGCGGGCGGCACGATCTGCGCGCCGGCGCCCAACTCGCCGCCCAGCTCCGCGCCGAGGTAGACCTTGTAGCCGTTGTCCTGCGGCGGGTTGTGGCTGGCCGTGACCATCACTCCGGCGACACCGCCGAGGTGTCGCACGGCGTACGCCAGCACCGGGGTGGGCAGCGGGCTGGGCAGCAGCAGCGCCGGTCGGCCAGCGCCGGTGGCCACCTGGGCGGTGCGCTCGGCGAACTGTCGGGAGCCGTGCCGGGCGTCGTACCCGATCACCAGCGGGCCGGTGCCACCCTGGGCCGCGAGCCAGGTGACCAGGCCGGCAGCGGCCTGGGTGACCACTGCGAGGTTCATGCCGTTCGGGCCGGCGCGCAGCGGGCCGCGTAGGCCCGCCGTGCCGAAGGTCAACGGGCCGGCGAACCGGTCGGCCAGCTCCGGGGCGCTCGCCGGAAGCCCGTCGAGCACCGCCGTCAGCTCGTCCCGGCTGGCCGGGTCGGGGTCGTCGGCCAGCCAACGCCGGGCTTGCTCGCGAATGTCGTCGATGTCAGTGGTGTCCGCCGCCATGCCCCTTGATAGCACGGCGACGGATCATCCCTGTGGGTTCCCTCCGGCTCAGCCGTTCCCGGTGAGCTGGAACGTCCGTGTCATCTCGTCGAAGATCGGCTTGCTCTCCGCGAACTTGGCGTCCGTGGCGGTGAGGTAGAACGAGTACGCCTTGCCGTCCTGGGCGACGCCCCGCCAGACGCCGTGCCGCATCGCGTCACCCGCGCCGCAGGTGTACTCGAATTCGGCTGCCGGCTTGCTGGCCAGTTCGGTCTCGGTGGAGGAGACCTGGTTGTACGGCTTGACGCAGGAGGTGCTCCGGGTCTTGAGGCCGTTCTCGGCCGTCTCGGCCCACCGGACGGAGCTGCTGCTCCACTTCTCGGTGATGATGCGGACCTTGCGGCCGCTGTCCGCCGGGTCGATGTAGTCGGTGTACGAGCCGCCGGTGGCCTTCTTCCAGCCCTTCGGCACCATGACCTGGATCCCGCGGGCCGTGTGCTCCTGCATCTCGACAGTGGGGGCCGCCGGGGCGGACGTGGTGGGCTGCGCGGCCGGGGTGCTCGGCGGGGCGTCCTCGCCGCCGGAGAGCGCCACCGCGGTGATCAGCAGCACGACGACCAGCCCGCCGGCCGCGGCGAGCTGCACCTTGCGCGGCCAGCCCTTGACAGTGGTGACGAGCTGACCACCGGTGGCCCGGACCTTGTCCAGCGCGCTGCCACCCGAGGCGGCGGGCGTGGTGGCCCAGGGCTGGCCGGTGCCCGGCACCGACCACTGGTTGCCGCCGCCGTAGGTGCCGCCGACGCGCTGGGTGGCCTCCGGTGCCGCGGCGCCGTACCCGACCTGCTGGGTGGCGTCGGCCGGGCTGCCGTAGCTGACCCGCTGGGTGGTGTCGGGGTGCCCGCCGGCGTCCACCCGCTGGGTGGCGTCCGCGTTGCCGCCGTAGGTGCGCCCGGGCGCCGGTCGGCCGGGAGGCGGCATCGCGCCGGTCGGCGTGTGCAGCGGACCGGCCAACGCGTCGGCGCTGGTCTCGTCGAGCCCACCGGTGGTGCCGGCCGCGCGAGCTGCCGGCGGGCGCTCGCCCCGGCGCAGCGAGGCCAGCCGGTCGGTCAGGGACTCACCCGGGGCCAGCATCGCCGGGCCACCGATCTGGCTGTCCGGCTTCGGCTGCGGCTGAGCCGGCGGGAGGACGGGAATGGGGCGCTGCTGCACCGGCACCACGGCGTACGGGTCGGTGACCGAGTGCACGGCCGTCGCCGTGCTGCCCAGCGGGCCGGCGAGCAACTCGCGCAGCATGGCCCGGGAGGTGTGCACGTCGAGTCGGCGCGCCGGGTCCTTCTCGAGCAGACCCATCAACACCCGGGTCAGCGGGCCGCTGCGCTGCGGTGGGGCGGGCGGGTCCTCCACCACGGCGTGCATGGTCTCGATCGGGTCGCCCTTGTCGAACGGGGGCCGCCCCTCGACCGCGGTGTAGAGCGTCACACCCAGCGAGAAGAGGTCACTGGGCGGGCCGAACTCCTGGCCCATGGCCCGCTCGGGTGAGATGAAGTGCGGCGACCCGAGCACCATGCCGGGGGTGGTGAGCTGCACGTCGGTGGGCATCCGGGCGACCCCGAAGTCGGTCAGCACGCAGCGCCCGTCGGTGCAGATCAGCACGTTTGCGGGCTTGACGTCGCGGTGCAGCACGCCGATCGCGTGCGCGACCTCCAACGCGCCGAGCAGTGCGATGCCGATCTTGGCGACGGCGCGGGGCGCGACCGGCCCGTCCTCGATCACCATGTCGGCGAGGCTGCGGGCGTCCAGCAGCTCCATCACGATCCACGGCCGGCCGGCCTCGGTGACCACGTCGTACACCTGCACCACAGCGGGGTGCTGGATGGCGGCGGCGGCGCGGGCCTCGCGCAGGGTGCGTTCGTACATCGCGTCGCGGTCACTGGGGGCCAGCCCCGGGGGCAGGACGACCTCCTTCACCGCCACGTCACGGCGCAGCAGGGTGTCTGTGGCGCGCCACACCGTGCCCATGCCGCCGTTGCCCACCGAGGACCGCAGCGAGTACCGGCCACCAATGGTGGTGCCGGGCGCCGCTCGTCCATTGGCGGGACTAACTGGTCCGCCGCTCCACGTCGGGATCTGAGTCACAGAAAAGCCACCGGGGGAAATCGAGGGGGGCTGGGACACAACCCCCCTATCTTGCTGGTTCCGACGCCCGATGCGAAAGCCGACGCGGCGGACGTTTATCGAAGTCGACAGAACGTGCCCTGTCGTTCACGTGGTGTCGACCGGTCGGGACGCACTGTGCGGTATCCCTCACCCGACCACGTGGCCAGGCGTCCTACCATCCGGGGATGAACCAACGGCGGTCAAGTGAGTCCGGTTTCCAGATCAACGGCGTCTACACGGAGGCCGACCTTCCGGAGGACCTGGACTCCCGGCTCGGCAGCCCGGGCGAGTTCCCGTACACCCGGGGTGTCTACCCCACCATGTACACCTCCCGCCCGTGGACCATGCGCCAGTACGCCGGCTTCGGCACCGCCACCGAGTCCAACGCGCGGTACCACCAGTTGTTGCGGGCCGGCACGATGGGCCTCTCGGTCGCGTTCGACCTGCCGACGCAGATGGGCTACGACTCGGACGAGCCGATCGCGCACGGCGAGGTCGGCAAGGTGGGTGTCGCCATCGACTCCATCGAGGACATGCGGCTGCTCTTCGCCGACATCCCACTGGACAAGGTGTCCACCTCGATGACCATCAACGCGCCCGGCTCGGTGCTGCTGTTGCTCTACCAACTCGTCGCCGAGGAGAACGGGGTGCCGGGCACGGCGCTCAACGGCACCATCCAGAACGACATCCTCAAGGAGTACATCGCCCGGGGGACGTACATCTTCCCGCCGAAGCCGTCGCTGCGCCTGGTGGCCGACACGTTCGCGTACTGCCGCAGCGAGGTGCCGAAGTGGAACACCATCTCCATCTCCGGCTACCACATGGCGGAGGCCGGCGCGACGCCCGCGCAGGAGATCGCGTTCACGCTGGCCAACGGGGTGGAGTACGTACGGGCGGCGCTGGCCGCCGGGCTCGCCGTCGACGACTTCGCGCCCCGGCTGTCGTTCTTCTTCGTGGCCCGCACCACGCTGCTCGAGGAGGTGGCGAAGTTCCGTGCCGCCCGGCGGATCTGGGCCCGGCTGATGCGGGACGACTTCGGCGCCAAGGATCCGAAGTCGATGATGCTGCGGTTCCACACCCAGACCGCTGGCGTGCAGCTCACCGCCCAGCAGCCGGAGGTGAACCTGGTTCGGGTGGCGGTGCAGGGTCTGGGTGCCGTGCTCGGCGGCACCCAGTCGCTGCACACCAACAGCTTCGACGAGGCGATCGCGCTGCCCACCGAGAAGGCCGCCCGGCTCGCGCTGCGTACCCAGCAGGTGCTTGCCTACGAGACGGACCTGACCGCCACCGTCGACCCGTTCGCGGGGTCGTACGTGGTGGAGGCGATGACCGCCGAGATCGAGGCCGCCGCCGTCGAGTTGATGGAGCGGGTGGCCGACCACGGCTCGGCGGTGGACGCGATCGAGGCCGGGTTCCAGAAGCGGGAGATCGAGCAGTCCGCGTACCGGATCGCCCAGGAGATCGACTCGGGGGAACGGGTGGTGGTCGGGCTCAACCGGTTCACCGTGGACGAGGAGGAGCCGTACGAGCCGCTGCGGGTCGACCCGACGATCGAGGCGGCCCAGGCCGACCGGCTGGCCCGGCTGCGCTCCGAGCGGGACGCCGACGTGGTCACGCGGGCGCTCGCCGATCTTCGGGCCGCCGCCGAGGGTACGGAGAACGTGTTGTACCCGATGAAGGAGGCGTTGCGGGCCCACGCGACTGTGGGTGAGGTCTGTGGGACGTTGCGTGAGGTGTGGGGGTTGTACCGACCCACCGACCGATTCTGAGCGCCGGCCGCGACTGCGGCTGAGCGCCCGGCCGCCACTGCGGCCTCGGAGCGCGGTGTGTCCGGTGCTCTCAGCGGGTATCCGGTCGCTTGAGTCGGGACGCACACCGTGTGCGCCCACGGTGGGTGGCTGCGTGTGAGCGTCCTTATCCGGCTCGTTGCGGTGTGTGGTCGGCTAATTGTCGGAGTGTCAGTTCATCACCCCGACTAATGCGACAATTTGGCAACGGGTTCCGACTGGCGCCGGGATTCGTGACCGCCGCGATCGGTTACGCGTTGTAGGAGGTGAGGGGCTGATGACGGCGTTTGACCGTGATCTACCTGCTGTCCCCCGCCTTGACGAGCGTCCCCAGCAGGGCATACGTGACTCTGCGCGGTCCGATCATTACCGTAACGAGGTTGCGCAGCGTCACCGTCGGAGGTCTAGGCTGTCTGCTGTCCCCGATGATCCATCCATTCCTAGTGATCGAGAATTCGACGTGACGAGTGCGTTGACGCTGCCCACAGGCGGCCAGCTGGCGTCGTCCTGGCCGGAGACGCCACCGGGATCCCAGCCCCTGCCCCGCGAGCTGGACCACCTTCTCGCGCTCCGGGTACCGGGGCTGATCGCTACGCGCCGTCACCTCCACTCGCACCCGGAGCTTTCCGGCAACGAGTTCGAGACGGCCGCGCTGATCGCCCGGGAGCTGTCGCTGGCCGGGCTGAACCCGCGCCTGCTGCCCAAGGGCAACGGCGTGATCTGCGACGTCAACGGCAGGCCGGACGGCCCGGTCGTGGCGCTGCGCGCCGACATCGACGCCTTGCCGCTGGACGATCCCAAGGACGTCCCGTACCGGTCGACGGTGGAGGGCGTCTGCCACGCCTGCGGGCACGACGTGCACACCTCGGTCCTGCTCGGCGTCGGCATGCTGCTGGCCCAACTCGCCGACCTCGGTGAGCTGGACGGTCGGGTCCGGCTCATCTTCCAGCCGGCCGAGGAGATCCTGCCCTGCGGTTCGCTGGAGGTCATCGAGGCCGGCGGCCTGGACGACGTGGTGCAGATCTTCGCGCTGCACTGCGACCCGAACCTGCCGGTGGGCCAGGTCGGCCTGCGGGTCGGCCCGATCACCGCAGCCGCCGACAACGTGACCGTCCGACTCTCCGGCCCGGGCGGGCACACCGCCCGCCCGCACCTGACCGTCGACATGGTCGACGCGCTCGGTCGGCTGATCACCGAGGTGCCGGCCCTGGTCAGTCGCCGGGTGCCGGCCAACAGCGGCCTGCTGCTGGTCTTCGGCCACGCCTCGGCCGGCACCCGCTACAACGTCATCCCGTCCGAGGCGAGCGCGTCCGGCACCCTCCGGGTGATGGACCGCGACACCTGGGAGCAGGCTCCCAAGATCGTCGCTCAGGTGGTGCGGGACGTGATCGCGCCGACCGGTGCCACTGTCGACCTGGAATACCTGCGCGGCCGGCCGCCGGTGTGCAACGACGCCCGCGCCATCCAGGTGCTGACCGCCGCCACCGCCGCCGCCCTCGGCCCGGACGGGATCGCCGAGACACCGCAGAGCATGGGCGGCGAGGACTTCTCCTGGTACCTGGAGTACGTCCCCGGCGCCCTCGCCCGGCTCGGCGTGGGTCGCTCCGGCCCCAACGTCGACCTGCACCGGGCGAGCTTCGACGTGGACGAGCGGTCCATCGCGGTCGGCGTCCGCGTCATGGTGCAGACCGCGTTGCGGGCACTGGCGGCGGCGCGCTGACCGGCGCGACCAGAGCCGGGGACTTGCGCCGTCGGCGCAGCACTACCAGCAGCGCCACCAGCGGTACGCCCAGCGCCACCAGCCACGGCAGCAACGCGCCCAGCACCGTGAGCAGGACGGTCATCGAGACGACGAACGCCTTCCAGCCGCCCTTGAGCCCGACCAGGAAGCCGGTCTCGGCCTCTTCCTCGGTGTCCTTCGCCGCCGGCCCGGCCAGCGACACGGTGATCGTGGAGAGGGCGGTCAGGTCGGCCAGGCGCCGCTTCTTGGCCTCCAGCGAGGCCAGGTCGGCCTCCCGGCGACCCAACTCGTTCTCCAGCGACACCAGGTCGGTGATCGAGGTGGCCCGGGACAGCAATCGGCGGGCGCTCTCCACCCGGGCCCGCTGACTGGTGATCCGGGCCTCCAGGTCGACTGTCTCCTCGGTGACGTCCTGAGTGTCGATCTGCCGGCTCTGCTGCCGACCGAGCTTCGCAATCTCCTCCACCACGCCGGTGAACTTCGCCGCCGGCACCCGCAGCTCCAACTCCGCCACCGCGTCGGCGTCGGCACTACGCCGCTGGTCGCCGCCGACGAAGCCGCCGGCCTGGCTGGCTACGGCGGTGGCCTCGCGGGCGGCGGAGTCCACATCGTCCACCTGCACCCGCATCCTTCCGGTGTAGATGATCGCCCGCTGGTCGACCCGTAGGTCCGGTGCGCCCGCACCGGCCCCCTCCGGCGCGCCCGCGGCGGCGTCCCGGCCCGCCTCGCCGCCGTTGGCCGCTGGCGCCTCGGCCGCCGTGCCCGCGCTGTCCTGCGCCCCGCTGTCGCCGGCACCGCACCCCGTCAGCGCCAGGGCCGCCGCCAGTGTCGTCGCCGCCAGCAGCGCACTGCGGCGTCGTCCCACCTGTCCGTCCATCCCCGCTCCCATCGTCGTCAACCGTGTGGCGATAGCTCGGACGCGACGCGCACACCGGCTGGTTCCGGCAGACTGCGCTGAGGACGTCACGATTCGATAATCGAGGAGTCACGATGCGGCTCACCAAGTACGCCCACTCCTGCCTCCGGGTGGAACACGACGGGGGCGTGCTCGTCGTCGACCCCGGGGTGTTCGGTGACGCCGCGGAGGCGCTGGATGGTGCGGACGCGGTGCTGATCACTCACGAACACCCCGACCACCTCGATCTGGAAGCGCTGCGCCTCCAACTCGACCGACAGCCGTTCCCGATCCACGGGCCCGCCTCGCTCGGCGAGCCCCTGGGCGACGCGGCCGACGTGCTGCGCCCGGTCGACGTCGGCGAGTCGTTCACCGCCGCCGGGGTCGCGGTGCGCGCGTACGGCGGGCGGCACGCCGTGATCCACCCGGACATCCCGGTGATCGACAACCTCGGTTACCTGATCAACGACGTGGTCTACCACCCGGGAGACTCCCTCGTGGTGCCCGACGAGACACCCGTCGACACGCTCTTCGCGCCGATCCACGCGCCCTGGTCGAAGTTCTCCCAGGTGGTCGACTTCATCCGCGCGGTCGCACCGCGGCGCACGTACGCCCTGCACGACGCGTTGCTCAACGACAACGGGCTGGACATGCTCGACCGGCAGTACGCAGCGCTGTCCGGCACCGAATACCAGCGACTGGAGCCCGGTAGCCGGGTGGACGTCTGACCCGATGCCCGGCCTCTCCGCGGAGCTGGTGCAGCAGCTCTACCGCACCCCACCGGACCGTTTCGTGGCCGCCCGGGACGCCGCCGTGGCCGAGGCCCGCCGGGCCGGCGACCCGGCCACCGCCCGGCAACTGGCCCGGCTGCGTCGCCCGACACTGTCCGCCTGGTTGGTGAACCTGCTCGCCATCCGACGCCCGGAGCTGGTCGCCGATCTGGTGCAGCTCGCCGACGCCCTGCGAGTCGCCCAGCGGGAGTTGCGTGGGCCCCGACTACGGGAGCTGTCCGCGCAGCGCCGGGCGGTGGTCGGCGCCCTGGTCGCCGAGGTTCGCAAGCTCGCCGCGGCCGAGCCGGACGCGCCACCGGCGAGCCGGCTGCCCCTGGCCGAGGTGGAGGCGACGCTGAACGCGGCGTTCTCCGACGTCGAAGTCGCCGAGCAGGTGCGGGCGGGCCGCCTGCTGCGGGCGGCCAGCTACGCCGGCTTCGGTGAGGTGCCACGGCCGCAACTGCGGCTGGTCACCGACGATGACGAGGAGCGCGAAGAGGAGCGCCCGGCCCGCCGACCCGGCCCCCAACGGGGCCGTCCCGAGGCGGCACCCCGTACGGACCGGGCGGCCGAGCGTGCCGAGCAGGCCGAACGAGCCGCACAGCGGGCGGCCCGAGCCGAGCGGGCCCGACAGCGCCGCGCCCTGGACCGGGAGTTGGCGAAGGCCCAGGCCGACCAGGAGCGGGCCGAGACCGAGCTGACCGAGGCGACCGGGCTGGAGCGCGACGGTGCGGCCGTACTCGATCGCCTTGAGGCCGAGCTGGCCGAGCTGGAGCGGCGGCGCGCGGTCGCCGAACAGGACCTCAGCCGGGCCAAGCTGGCCCGGCGTGCCGCCGAGCGGGCGGTCACAGTGGCCCGGCGGCGCGCCGGTGAGGTCGAGGCGGCGGTCGAGGCACTGGCGGCCGAAGAGGGGAATGCGGACGCGGGCGGTGGCGCGGCAGACTGACCATCGATGGACGACGACGAGTGTGCGGGCCGTACACGGCGAGTGGCCCCGGGGCGGGGCGTGGTCGTGGTCGGCGGGTCCCGTTGCCCGAGCGGGGCATTGCGGTGACCCCGGAGCAGGTCGCGGCCGCCAGTAAGCCCGTCGTGCTCGACCTGGGCGACGCCTTCAGCCGGGACCCGACCACGTTGCGCCGGGCCCGACTGCTCGGCATCTCCGGCTGGGCCTTCTACATCAGCGGCCGGGCCGGCGCGCTCGGCGGTGTGCGGGCCGAGACGGCCGCCGCAGCCCTCGGGTTCATCGCCCCGGACGCGGTCGCCGACGGCTGGGACGCCGCCGCTCGGGTCGTCCCGCCGTTCGAGGTGGCCGCCGCGAGCCTCGCCGAATGCTGCCGGTGGGGGGCGCAGCAGCTCGGCCCCCTGCCCGGCACCGAGCGCCTGTCGGCGCTCGTCGAGCGGGCCGTGGTGGCGGCGGAGGCCAGTGGGATGCCGCTCTTCGCCGCGTGGCGGGCCATGCCGCTTCCGGATCTCTCGCCCGGGGCTCGCAGCGCCGCCGGGCTGCGGCTGCTCCGCGAACACTTCACCGGCGCCTACCTGCTGGCGGTACGCGCCGCCGGGATGACCCCGCTGGAGGCCGTGCTGGCCGGGCCGGAGGGCGAGGCCGGGGCGGTGGCCTGTGGCTGGTCGCCGCCGTACCCGCCGATCGGGCCGCTGGTGCGCCGCCGACTCTGGGCGGAGGCGGTGACCAACCGGCTGGCCGCGCCGGCGTTCACTGCCCTCGGGCCCGCCGACGGCGCGGAGTTGGTGGAGTTGCTGCACCGCACCCGGGCCGACCTCGGCTGAGCTTCCCGTCGGCCGGAAAAATGGGCGGCGCCGGAGCGGATCGGCTGCCAGGATGTCCTGCCGTGACCCTTCCCGCTGGTTGGACGACGCGCCGACCCACCCTCGACGACGTGCCGGCGATCCTCGCGGTGGTGCACGCCGCCGACACCTTCGCCCTCGGCCATCCCGACTTCGACGCCGAGGACGTCGTGGCGTCGCTGACCGCCCCTCACTTCGACCCGACCCGGGACTCCTGGCTGGCCATCGACCCGGACGACACGGTGGTCGGCTGGGCGACCGTGGACAACCCGACCGCTGTGGGCCGGGAGTTCGTGGAGGTCTACGTCGACCCGGTACGGGCCGCCGTCGTCCGCGCGCCGTTGCTGCTCCGCCAACTGGACCGGGTCGCCGAGCGCGCCGCCGAGCGAGGGCTGCCATCGCTCACCGTCCGTTGCGCGGTCTTCGCGCCGGAACGCGACTGGGAACGAACCCTGCGCGAGGTCGGGTTCACTCTCGTAAAGAGGTACGTCCGGATGAGCGGGCCGCTGGACGACCTGCCCGACGAGCCGGCCGGTCCATCGGCAGTGACGGTGCGGCAGGTCCGCCCGGACGACGAGGCCGACCTGCGGGAGTTCCACCGGATCACCGATACCGCCTTCGCCGACACCGCCGATCACGAGCCGCTGTCGTACGAGCGGTGGCGGGCCCGGATCGGTGACCTGACCGCCTGGGACGAGTGGTTCGTCGCCGAGGTGGACGGGGTGCCGGTCGGCGCGTTGCGGTCCTCGGACCAGGCGGTCGACCAGCAGCAGGGCTGGGTGAAGAGTTTGTCGGTGCTGTCCGCGTACCGGCGCAGGGGTGTGGGTGCGGCGTTGCTGCGCCGCGCCTTCGCCCGCTACGCCGAGAAGGGGCGGCGGACGGTCGGCCTGGGCGTCGACCTCACCAACCCGACCGCCCCGCTGTCGCTGTACGAGTCGGTGGGCCTGCGGGAAACCCTGTGGGCCGACATGTACGAGCTTTCCGTTCCGGCGGCCGGTGTGTGATTGACGACCCCGGCCCGGCCCGCCCGGCGCTCCGCTCGACAGCGGTAGCACACTGGAGGGGTGCGATACGCGCTGCTACGCCGAGGCGGTGCCGGTGGGGCGGGCCCGCAACTCGGTGACGTAGTCGTCCGGGGCGCCCGCCTTCTCGGCGGCGTTCGCGATCTCCGACAGATACCACGAGGTCGGCAGGCCACCCTCGTACCCGTTGAAGACGTAGATCCACGCGGTCACGTCGCCGTCGAGGGTGGAGACCCGCACGTGCAGCTTGCGGTACGTGCCGGCGGTCACCCCCTCGATCTCGTCGAGCTGGCCCGCGTCGTAGGGGTGGATGTCGTAGAGCGCCACGAAGACCCGGTCACCGGGAGACTCGACCAGGGTGCTCACCGCACCCTCCCAGCCGATCACGTCGGCCCCGGCGAAGGTCAGCCGCCAGCCCTCCAGCCAGCCGGTGCCCACCATCGGCGAATGCGGACAGTAGGCGCGCATCCGGGCGGGATCGAGATTTGAGCCGTAGGCGGCGTGATGACGCACGGCGATGACGATAGCCCGGCCGACGGGTGGGGGAGAATACGACAGTGCGTGTCGAATGCGCTCGGGAGAAGAAAGTCACTGTGACCATGGACGAAGGGCGAACGCTGTGAGCCGGATCGTGATCATCGGCGGGGGGCCGGCCGGGTACGAGGCGGCACTGGTCGCCGCCCAGCTGGACGCCGATGTCACAGTGGTGGAGGCCGACGGTGCCGGCGGTGCCTGCGTGCTCTCCGACTGCGTACCGTCGAAGACCTTCATCGCCAGCTCGGGGGTGGTCACCGGCTACCGGGACACCGAGGAGTTCGGGGTGCACTCGGACGGCCTGGAGACGGTCACCGTCGACGCGCGGGCGGTGCACGGGCGGGTCAAGCGGCTGGCCCTGGCGCAGTCCGCGGACATCCACGCCAAGCTGCTGAAGGCGGGGGTCACCTTCGTGGCCGGCACCGCCCGGCTCGGCGAGGACTCCCTCGGGCACACCCACCGGGTCGTCGTCACCCCCGCCGACGGCGGCGAGGAGTACTCCATCGACGCGTCCACCGTGCTGGTGGCCACCGGCTCGACGCCCCGCCAGCTGCCCACCGCCGTACCGGACGGTGAGCGCATCCTGACCTGGCGACAGGTGTACGACCTGCCGGAGCTGCCCGAGCACCTGATCGTGGTCGGGTCCGGCGTGACCGGCGCGGAGTTCGCCAGCGCGTACCTGGCGATGGGCGTCGAGGTGACGCTGGTCTCCAGCCGGGACCGGGTGATGCCGCACGAGGACGCCGACGCCGCCTCCGCCATCGAACGGGTGTTCCGCAACCGGGGCATGGAGATCCTCAACAACTCCCGGGCCGACGCGGTCCGGCGTACCGCCGACGGCGTCGAGGTCGAGCTCTCCGACGGCCGCAAGGTGACCGGCTCACACGCGCTGATCACCGTCGGTTCGATCCCGAACACCGCCAACCTGGGTCTGACCGAGTACGGGGTGGAGCTGGGCCGGGGCGGCTACCTGACGGTCGACCGGGCCTCCCGGACCAACGTGCCCGGCATCTACGCCGCCGGCGACTGCACCGGCGTGCTGCTGCTGGCCAGCGTCGCCGCCATGCAGGGCCGGATCGCCATGTGGCACGCCCTCGGCGAGGCGGTCCGCCCACTGCGGCTGCGTACCGTCGCGGCGAACGTCTTCACCGACCCGGAGCTGGCCACGGTGGGTGTCTCGCAGGACGAGGTGGACGCGGGCAAGGTGCCGGCCCGGCAGGTGATGCTGCCGCTGTCCGGCAACGCCCGGGCCAAGATGGACGACCTCTCCGACGGTTTCGTGAAGCTGTTCTGCCGTCCCGCCAGCGGTCAGGTGATCGGCGGTGTGGTGGTCGCTCCGAAGGCCAGCGAGCTGATCCTGCCCATCACCATGGCGGTGGAGAACAACCTCACGGTCAACGAGCTGGCCCAGACGATCACCATCTACCCGTCGCTGTCCGGTTCCATCACCGAGGCGGCCCGTCAGCTCATGCTGCACGAGCTGGAGTGACGGGCCGGGCTTGGATCAGCGCCACGGTGGCCAGGACCGCTACCTCGGTGAGGATCAGGAGGCGTTCGGCCAGGCCGATGAGCATCCGGTCGCCGGGGTAGGCGGACCAGATCATCGCCGCCGCCAGGGCCAGGCTCAGCAGGACCAGGGTGCGTAGCGTCCGGGCGGCGGGCGTCAGGTCAGGTCGGCGGGCGAGCAGCCAACCGGCCGCCGGCAACGCCAGGAAGGCGATCACCGACGCGTACCGGTGCAGGTAGGCCGCGGTGGTCATGGCGGTGCCCGGCTCGTTCGTCGGCACCAAGGCGGCCAGCAGCAGCCCACCCACCCACGCGCCGAGCAGCAGCTCGGCCGTTCGACCGGAGCGCGGTCGGGGTGGGCTGGCGCGGCGTAGTCCGTACAGCAACGCCACGGTGGCGAGCGCGAGCACCACCATGGCGACGTCGATGACGCCGCCCCGGTCGGAGACCGCGAAGTCGCTGATGGTCAACGCCCACGGGTTGAGGTCGTCGTTGACTTCGAGGTGGCCGATCACGGTGAGCAGCGCCGCCAGGGCGATCCCGCCCAGGGCCAGCAGGCCGGTACTCCGGGTAACAGGCATGCCTCAGCCTGTCGCCGCAGACACCCCACCCGAATCCGGGATGCCCACGGAAATCGCCCCCCGGGACCACCCCTAGAGGCCTTCCGCCATTGGCCGTCACGTGCTTCCGCGCGTCCGTGAACGTCCGAATGGTTGCGAAGACTTTCGCCAGGTCAGGCGACGTTCAGCTGGATGTTCCCAATGCGGGCGACGACGTCGAGATGACCACCCAGGCCGGTGACGTAGGCGCGGAGTGATTCCAGGCTGGTGTGCTCGCCATTCTCGATCTGGCTGATCCTCGCCTGCGTCAGCCCCGCCGCCTCGGCCAGTTGCACCTGAGTCATACCCAGGTGCTTGCGGATCTCCGCCAGCTGCGCCCCACTGACCGCTGCCAGCATCTGCTCACGGTGCTGAGCGCGCCGGGAGACCCGGTCCGGATCAGCCCAGGATGGATCGAGCGCACGGGCCTTCGCCTTGACGTCCTGCCAGTCAGCTCCATCGGTCATCTCTGTGTTTCCCTCAGCCTGGAGAGGTGCTCCTGAAACCGGTCGTCCGCCAACGGGACCGCCGTCTTGTACCAAGTCTGCCACTGGCCCGACTTGTCGCCAGCGACCAGAAAAACAGCTTCTCGAACGGGATCAAAAGCGAAGATCATGCGGACCTCCGTGGAGCCTGTCGACCCAGGCCGCAACTCCTTCATGTGGTGGAAGATGCTGCCTTTGAGGCGGTCAACCAGGGGACGCCCGAGCGCCGGCCCGTGTTCGGCGAGGAGGTCGATGGCCTCGCTGATGAGGTCGGCGCTGGCGGGATCCGTCTTGCAGAGGTTGAGGAACCACTCCTCGACCTCAGGATGAAGTTTGACGTCCCACATGCTGCCAATATAAGTGCAGCTTATACCCGCAGATTCAACGACACTCAGTCGATGGGGACGTCGACCGCGACCGCGGCGGCGGTGGCGCGGGCGTGGCGGGCGCTCACCACTGTCATCGCCCAGCCGGCCGCGGCGAAGCCGGCCGCCGCGGCGGTGGCGATGATGGCCAGCCGCCAGGCCGACTCGGTCAGTGCGGTGCCGCCCAGGTGCCCGACCAGCGCGCCGTAGGTGGCCCAGCCCAGCGCGGCGACCGCCTCGTAGAGCACGAACAGGCGGTACGGGTAGCGGCTGCGCCCGGCCGAGAAGCAGGCTGCCATCCGGCCACCGGGCACGAACCGGCAGAGCAGGATGACCAGCGGCCCGGGTTGTCGCAGCCCCTGGGTGACCCGGCTGGCCACCCGTCGGGCGCGGCTCAGCTCGGCGTGCCGGGGTGGCCGCCGGTCCGGTGCGCTGCGCCCGAGCAGGTAGCACGCCAGGTCGCCGACGAATACGCCGAGCGCGCCGACGGCGATGGTGACCGGCAGGCTCAGCCCGCCGTAGACGGTGAGCGCACCACTGGTGATCATGACGATCTGGGTGGGGATCACCGGTACGAAGGCGTCCGCGATCAGCAGCGCGAGCAGCACAAGGTACGCCCACGTCGGCGACGCGACGTCAGTCAGAAGTTCGGGCACGCCTGCCACCTCGCCGAATGCGGCCGATTGGGTGTCTTGAGCCTGACGTCGTGTCCGGCGTCACGGTGGACGGCCCCAGCCCGTCGTGACCGTCGACACGACTGGGCCACCCGGCTACAACGAGGCCGGTCGCTGCCGGGTGACGGGTCCGGAGGCTGTTCCACCCGTCCGAGGCGGGCGGCGGAACGACGTTCGTCGGCGTACCGTTGTCGGCGCGGCCATGCCCGTCGGGTCCCCCGTTCCTGACGATTCGGCCGCCAGGGCCGCCGGCGGGTCCCGCGCCGGCGGCCCACCCCTCCGCCGCAAATCCGGGTGCGTCCCCGAACGTCGCGCGGGTACGGTCGCCGTATGCGCAGCGCGGTAGTGATGACCACGACGCCGGGTGTCCCCGGCGCGCCGCTCTGACGTAACCACCGTCGACCAGGCCCCGGGGCGATCCGCCCCCGAGGGCAGCGCGCCGAACGGAGCTCAGGTCGCCTCCGGGTCGTACCCGATCCAGGAGCCCGACATGATCGACCACCGTAGGCTCGGCCGCGAGCTGGACCTCTTCGTCTCCGACCCGCTGGCCGGCGCCGGCCTGCCGATCTGGCTGCCGGCCGGCGCCGCCGCCCGGCACGCCGTCGAGGAGTACGTCCGGGAGTTGGAGCGCCGCTCCGGCCACCAGCACGTCTACTCGCCGCCACTTGGCAAGCGGGAACTCTTCGAACTCTCCGGCCATCTCGGCTACTTCGCCGACGACATGTTCCCGCCGATGCGGCTGAGCGCCGACGACGAGTTCGTGCTCCGGCCGGCGCTCTGCCCGCATCACGCGTTGGTCTTCCGGGCGCGGGGCCGTTCCTACCGGGAGTTGCCGTTGCGGATCGCGGAGCTGGGCGGGATGTACCGCTCGGAGCGCTCCGGTGTGCTCGGCGGGCTGTCCCGGGTGCGCGCCATCTCGCTCAACGACGCGCACACCTTCTGCGCCCCCGAGCAGGTCGGCGCGGAGGTCGTCGAGATCCTCGGGCTGATCCGTGCCGCGCACGCCGCGCTCGGTGTCCGGCCGGCCGGGTTCCGGCTGTCGCTGCGCGGGCCGGGCGAGAAGTACGTCGGCGACGACGTCCAGTGGGCTCGCGCCGAGGAGTTGCTCCGGGAGGCGCTGGCCGGGGTGGAGTACGTCGAGGCGCCGGGGGAGGCTGCCTTCTACGGCCCGAAGATCGACATTCAGATCGTCGACGCCGCCGGTCGGGAGTCGACCATCTCCACCATCCAACTGGACTTCGACAAGCCGGAACGGTTCGACCTGTCGTACACCGACTCGGACGGCAGCCGGCGTCGGCCGGTCATGGTGCACCGCAGCCTGGTCGGCAGCATGGAGCGGCTGTTCGCGTACCTCATCGAGGTGCACGAGGGGGCGTTCCCGGCCTGGTACGCGCCCGTCCAGTTGGTGCTGCTGCCGGTCGACGACGGCCAGGTCGACGCGGCGGCCGACCTGGCCCGGCGGGCGGGCGACGCCGGCCTGCGGGTCGAGGTCGACGCCGCCGGTTCGCTGGGCGCCCGGGTACGGGACGCGGCCCGCCGCCGCGTCCCGTACCTCGGGGTGTTGGGTGCCCGGGAGGTGGCCGACGGGCACCTCGCGCTGCGCCTGCGCGGCGGCCGCGCCCTGGCGCCGATGCCCGCCGGCGCGGCTCTCGCCCTGATCGGCGGGCAGGTCGCCGCCCGCGCGGCCGACCTGCTGCCGTCGGACTGACACGCCCACCGATCGTCTCGCGCGCACGGCCGTCCGACCTCAGACCGACGCCGGTTGGGCGGCCGGTTCCTCGTCGACCACCGCGCCGGTGAACTGCGAGCGGTAGAGCCGGTGGTACGCGCCCTGGGCGGCGAGCAACTGCTCGTGGGTGCCCTGCTCGACGATCCGACCGTCCTCCATCATCAGGATCAGATCGGCGTCGCGGATGGTGGAGAGCCGGTGCGCGATCACGAAGCTGGTCCGGTCCGAGCGCAGCGCGGCCATCGCCCGTTGCAGCAGCACCTCGGTGCGGGTGTCCACCGAGCTGGTGGCCTCGTCGAGGATCAGCAGTGACGGCTCGGCGAGGAACGCCCGCGCGATGGTGATGAGCTGCTTCTCGCCGGCGCTGACGTTGCTGCCCTCCTCGTCGATGACGGTGTCGTAGCCGTCGGGCAGGCTGCGCACGAACCGGTCCACGAAGGTGGCCCGGGCGGCGGCGAGGATCTCCTCCTCGGTCGCGTCCGGCCGCCCGTAGGCGATGTTGTCCCGGATGGTGCCGCCGAACAGCCAGGTGTCCTGGAGCACCATGCCGATCCGGCCGCGCAGGTCGTCGCGGCGCATCGTGGTGATGTCCACCCCGTCGAGCGTGATCCGGCCGGCGTCCAGCTCGTAGAACCGCATCACCAGGTTGACCAGGGTGGTCTTGCCGGCGCCGGTCGGGCCGACGATGGCCACCGTGTGTCCGGGCTCGGCGACCAGCGACAGGTCGTCGATCAGCGGCTTGTCCGGCTCGTAGCGGAACGAGACGTGCTCGAACTCGACCCGACCGTGCGGGTCGATGACCCGGGCCGGCGCTACCGGGTCGGGGGTCTGCTCGTCCGCGTCGAGCACCGCGAAGACCCGCTCGGCCGAGGCCACCCCGGACTGGAGCAGGTTGGCCATCGAGGCGAGTTGGGTGAGCGGCTGGGTGAACTGGCGGGAGTACTGGATGAACGCCTGCACGTCGCCGAGGCTCATCGTGCCGGAGGCGACCCGCAGCCCGCCGACCACGGCGATCGCCACGTAGCTCAGGTTTCCGATGAACATCATCGACGGCATGATGATCCCGGAGATGAACTGTGCCCCGAAGCTGGCCCGGAACAACTCCTCGTTCTTCGCGTGGAACGCGGCCTCCACCTCACGCTGCCGGCCGAAGACCTTCACCAGCTCATGACCGGTGTACGCCTCCTCGATCTGGCCGTTCAACTCGCCGGTGTGCGTCCACTGGGCGATGAACTGCTTCTGTGAGCGCTTGGCGATGCGCTGGGTGACCAGCACCGACAACGGCACCGCGACCAGGGCCACCAGGGCCAGCACCGGCGAGATCCAGAACATCACGGCCAGCACGCCGACGACGGTCAGCAGCGAGGTGAGCAACTGGCTGAGGGTCTGCTGGAGGCTGGTGGAGATGTTGTCGATGTCGTTGGTGACCCGGCTGAGCAACTCACCGCGCGGCTGCCTGTCGAAGTAGGGCAGCGGCAGCCGGTTGAGCTTCTCCTCCACCTCGGCGCGCAGCCGCAGCACCGTGCGCTGGACCACCCCGTTGAGCAGCCAACCCTGCCACCAGGACAGCAGGCTCGCCGCCAGGTAGAGCCCGAGCGCCAGCAGCAGCACCCGACTCAGGGCGCCGAAGTCGATGCCCACCCCGGGCACCACGTCCATCCGGGCCAGCATGTCGGCGAAGCTGTCGTTGCCGCTGGCCCGGGCCGCCGCGACGGCCTGTTCGGCGGTGCTGCCGGCCGGCAGTTGCCGGCCGATCACCCCGTTGAAGATCAGGTCGGTGGCGTGGCCGAGGATCTTCGGCCCGGCCACGCTGAACCCGACGCTCACCACTGCCAACGTGATGATCGCGGCCAGGTGCAGTCGGTGCGAGCGCAGCCGGCCGAGCAGACGTCGGGCCGACGGCCCGAAGTTCATCGACTTCTCGGCGGGCATTCCGGCGCTCATCCATCCCGGACCGCCCCCCTGACGGCCGGGCGGCAGCCGCTTCGGCGTCGCCGCGCCGCTGCCGGTCGCGGACGCGGTTTCCCCGCCGGGCTGCTGCGCCGGCTCATCCGACGTCCGTCCGTCGCCGGCCGGCTTCTGACTGGGTACGGCCGCGGTGCGCGGCTCGTCACGCTCGCTCATGCCGCCACCTCCGAGGTCTGCTGCGAGGCCACGATCTCGGCGTACGTCGGGCAGGTGTCCAACAACTCCGCATGTCGTCCCACTCCGACGACCCCTCCGTTTTCCAGGACGATGATCTGATCGGCGTCGATGATCGTGGAGACCCGCTGGGCCACGATCACCACCGCCGCCTGCGCGGTGACCGGCCGCAGGGCCGCTCGCAGCCGCGCGTCGGTGCCCAGGTCGAGCGCGGAGAACGAGTCGTCGAAGAGGTAGATCTCCGGTTGCCGGACCAGGGCCCGGGCGATGGCCAGGCGCTGCCGCTGCCCACCGGATACGGTGGTGCCGCCCTGGGCGATCGGGGCGTCCAGCCCGCCGGGCATCTGGGCCACGAAGTCCCGGGCCTGGGCGATCTCCAGCGCCGTCCACAGTTCCTCGTCGGTGGCGTCCGGGTTGCCGTAGCGCAGGTTGCTGGCGACCGTCCCGGTGAACAGGTACGGCCGCTGCGGCACCAGGCCGATGCGTCGCCACAGCTCGTCCGGCGCCAGCTCCCGTACGTCCACCCCGTCGACCAGCACCGCGCCGTCGGTGACGTCGACCAGGCGGGGGATCAGCGACAGCAGCGTCGTCTTGCCCGCGCCGGTGCTGCCGATGATCGCCGTGGTGGTGCCCGGGGTCGCCCGGAAGGAGATGTCACGCAGCACCGGCTCCACCGCGCCCGGGTACTGGAAGCGCACCCCGCGCAGCTCCAACTCGGCTCGGGTGGGCAGCTCGGTGACCGGCGCGGCGGCCGGGACCACCGAGGAGTCGGTGTCCAGCACCTCGACGATCCGCTCGGCGCAGACCGCCGCCCTCGGCACCATCATCAGCATGAAGGTGGCCATCATGACCGCCATCAGGATCTGCATCAGGTACTGCAGGAACGCGGTGAGCGCGCCGACCTGGATCGCGCCGGCGTCCACCCGCTGCGCGCCGAACCAGAGCACCGCCACGCTGGAGACGTTCAGCACCAGCATGACCACCGGGAAGATCAACGCCAGCAACCGACCGGTACGCAGCGCGGTGGCGGTCAGGTCGGCGTTGGCGACGCCGAAGCGGTCCGTCTCGTACGGCTCGCGGACGAACGCGCGGACCACCCGGATGCCGGTGATCTGCTCCCGCAGCACCCGGTTGACAGTGTCGATGCGGGTCTGCATCAGCCGGAAGCCCGGCACCATCCGACGGATGATCGCGCCGAGGGCGATGGCCAGCACCGGCACGCTGACCAGCATCAGCCAGGAGAGTCCGACGTCCTCACGCAGCGCCATGAACACGCCGCCGACGCTCATGATCGGTGCGGCGACGAGCATCGTGCAGCTCATCAGCACGAGCATCTGCACCTGCTGCACGTCGTTGGTGTTGCGGGTGATCAGCGACGGTGCCCCGAACCGGGCCACCTCGCGGGCGGAGAAGCGGTTGACGTGCCCGAACAGCTCGGCGCGTACGTCGCGGCCGAAGCCCATCGCGACCCGGGCGCCCAGGTAGACGGCGGCGATCGAGCAGACGATCTGGATCAGGCTGACCAGCAGCATCCAGCCGCCGGTGCGCACGATGTAGTCGGTGTCGCCCCGGGCCACCCCCTGGTCGATGATGTCCGCGTTCAGGCTGGGCAGGTAGAGCGAGGCCATGGTGCCCACGAACTGGAGCAGCACGACCGCCAGCAACGGTCTCTGATAGGTGCGCAGTTGGCCGCGCAGGAGTCGGATCAGCACGCCGCGTCCTTCGTTTCGGTGGGGCGTCCGGTCATCCGCGGGTCGTCTCCGCTGCCGATGACCTCAAGCAGGAACTCTCGGATCACCTGGGCCTTCGCCGGGTCGGCGTCGACCGAGGTGAGGGGCCGTCCGGAGTGCATGAGCGCGTCGAGTGCGGCCACCCGTTCCCGCCCGGTGGGGGTGATGGCGAGTCGGATGCTGCGTCGGTCGTTGTCGTCGCGCCGCCGCTCGACCAGACCGTCGCGCTCGAGTGTGTCGACGATGCCGGTCAGGGTCGCCGGGCGGACGAACCCCTTCTCGGCGACCGCCCGATGCGGCAACTCGCCGTGTCGGGCGAGCGTCATCAGGGTGATCATGCCGGCCTGGGTGAGGCCGTGCTCCTCGGCGAGGTAGCGGTTCCACCGCTGCCCGACCAGGTGCCCGGCCACCACCAGCAGCCGGCCGAGCGGCACGTCCTGGAGGGTCACGAGTTCCACGACAAGCAGGTTAGCTTCCTGATAGTCAGGGGCCAAACGAAATTGCCGCAGCGGTGGCAACGAACACGATCTGCAGGGCGGTTCGCTGGGCGAGCGGGGTGACCGGGCGGCCGGCGAGGGTCAGTTCGCGGCGGGCGGCCGAGACGTTGGCCGGGAACATGGCGAGCATGAGCAGGCCGAGCCCGGCCGCCGCGACCCGGGCGGTCGCTGGCACCAGGAGGCCGACCGCGCCGACCAGCTCCAGCACGCCGGTCACGGTGACCAGCAGGTCCGGCCGGGGCAGTCGGGGCGGGACCATCGCGATCAGGTCGGCGCGGCGCTGGCCGACGAAGTGCGCGACGGCGGTGAGCGCGAACATCACGGCCAGCCCGACGCGCAGCGCGGGATGCCAGCCGTCCAGTGCGGAGATGCCGGCAAGGCCGGCGATTCGGGCCAGCGCGGTGCCGACGATCAAGGCGATCAGGGGTGCCATCGGAATCCTCCTCCGTAAAACTTGTCAGTGACAAGATTGCGCTTCGAGGCTTCATCTTGTCAATGGCAAGATAGGATTCGTGCATGACCGACACCCGCGCCTACCATCACGGCGATCTGCGCCGCGCCCTGCTCGCCGCGGCGCTGGAGGCCGTCGAGGAGGTCGGCCCGGCCGCGCTGAGCCTGCGCGATCTGGCCCGCCGGGCCGGTGTCTCGCACGCCGCGCCCGCGCACCACTTCGGCGACAAGGCGGGCCTGCTCACCGCGCTCGCCGCGCAGGGCTTCGACCTGTTGGCCCAGACGTTGACCGAGGCGGATGACGACCTGTTGGAGGCCGGCGTCGCGTACGTCGACTTCGCCGTCACTCGCCGGGCGTACTTCGAGGTGATGTTCCGGCCGGAGCTCTACCGGGCTGACGACGCCGAGCTGATCGCGGCGCGGGGCCGGGCCGGCACCGCGCTCCGCTCCGGGGTGGCGGCGCTGTCCGGCGGCGGCGCACCCGCCGACACCGACCGGGACTCGCTCGCGGCCTGGTCGATCGCGCACGGCTTCGCCACGCTCTGGCTGGCCGGCGCACTGCCCGACCGCGTGGGCGACAACCCCCGCGAGGCAGCCCGCGCCGTCCTACGCCGACTCTCCACCTAACCCCACCCACCGGCCACCCCGGTTGATCATGAAGTTATTGCCATGACACGCCGAAGCGGAAGGCAATAACTTCATGATCAACGAGGTGGGTGGGTGGGTGGTGGGGTTACCAGCTGGTGGGGAGGGGCATTCCTTCGGTGAAGCCGGCGGCGCTCTGCACGCCGACGATGGCCCGCTCGTGGAACTGGGTCAGGTCCCGTGCGCCGGCGTAGGTGAAGGCGCTGCGTACCCCCGCGATGATCTCGTCGATCAGGTCCTCGACACCGGGGCGGGCCGGGTCCAGGTGCATCCGGGCCGAGGAGATGCCCTCCTCGAAGACCGCCTTGCGGGCCCGGTCGTACGGGCTGTCGTCGGCGGTTCGGGCGCTGACCGCCCGAGCCGAGGCCATTCCGAAGCTCTCCTTGTACCGCCGGCCGTCCGCGTCGGTGTAGAGGTCGCCGGGGGACTCGTAGGTGCCGGCGAACCAGGAGCCGATCATCACGTTCGACGCGCCGGCGGCGAGCGCGAGCGCCACGTCCCGGGGGTGTCGCACCCCGCCGTCGGCCCACACGTGCCGGCCCAGTTGGCGGGCGGCGGCCGCGCAGTCGAGCACGGCGGAGAACTGCGGTCGACCCACGCCGGTCATCATCCGGGTGGTGCACATCGCCCCTGGGCCGACGCCGACCTTGATGATGTCCGCCCCCGCCTCCACCAGGTCGCGTACGCCCTCGGCGGTGACCACGTTGCCGGCCGCCACCGGCACCCCCGGGTCGAGCTTCCGGACCGCCTGAAGTGCGGAGATCATCCGTGCCTGGTGGCCGTGCGCGGTGTCCACCACCAACGTGTCCACCCCCGCTTCCAGCAGCGCCGCGGCCTTGCCGGTCACGTCCCCGTTGATCCCGACGGCCGCCGCGATCCGAAGCCGACCCCGGTCGTCCACGGCCGGTGTGTAGAGGGTGGCGCGCAGCGCGCCCTGTCGGGTCAGCACCCCGATCAGCCGGCCCTCGGCGTCCACCACCGGGGCGAGTCGGCGACGGCCCGCCGAGAGCAGATCGAAACCGGTACGAGGATCCGCGTCCGCCGGGACGGTGTGCAGCTCGGTGGACATCACGTGACGCAGTTGCGCGAAGCGGTCCACGCCCGTGGTGTCCGCCTCGGTGACCACACCCATCGGCCGGCCGGCGTCGTCGACCACGATCACCGCACCGTGCGAGCGCTTGGGCAGCAGATGGATGGCATCGCCCACGGTCTCGGTCGGGCCCAGCGTGATGGGGGTGTCGTAGACGAGGTGCCGCTGCTTGACCCAGGCGACGACGTTCGCCACCACCTCGATCGGGATGTCCTGCGGAATCACCGTGATGGCACCCCGGCGGGCCACCGTCTCCGCCATCCGCCGTCCGGCGACCGCGGTCATGTTCGACACCACCAACGGAATGGTGGTGCCGGTGCCGTCGCCGGTGGAGAGGTCGACGTCGAGTCGGGAGCCCAGGTCGGAGCGGGCCGGCGCCATGAAGACGTCGGTATAGGTCAGGTCGTGCGCGGGAGCCGCGCCGTGAAGGAACCGCACCCGACAATCATTCCCGCTCGCGGCCGGTTCCACCGCCGGTGGTCGCGGAAAACACTCACATCAGGAGTGCCACGGCGAGCCCGGCCGGGCGCAGACCAGTCAGCCCAGCAGAAGTGCCACGGCGAGCCCGGCCATCACGACGGCGATGACAGCGTCGAGCACCCGCCAGGCGACGGCGCGGGCGAGCAGCGGCGCGAGGCGCTGCGCGCCGACGCCGAGCGCGCTGAACCAGACCACGCTGGCCAGGGCCGCACCGGCGCCGAAGACCCACCGGTGCGGGTGTTGTTGGGCCACGCTGCCCAGGAGCAGCACGGTGTCCAGGTAGACGTGCGGGTTCAGGTAGGTGAAGGCGGCGCAGGCGAGCAGGGTCGCCCCCAACGTGGCCGGCGGCCGCTCGGTGGGCAGCAGAGCGCCCTGACGCAGGGCGCGGCGGGCGGCGAGCGCCGCGTAGCAGAGCAGGAAGGCCGCACCGCCCCAGCGGATCGCCATCATGAGGCCGGGTCGGCCGGTCACCAGCGAACCGACCCCGGCCACTCCCGCCATGATCAGCAGCGCGTCCGACGCGGCGCAGGTCAGCACCACGGGTACGACGTGCTCGCGTCGCAGGCCCTGGCGCAGGACGAAGGCGTTCTGGGCGCCGATGGCGACGATGAGCGCGATGGAGATCGAGAAGCCGGCGACGGCGGAGATGAGCACGCAGTCGACGCTAGGACCGTGGACGGCCACCAGTCCAACTAAAGATTCTCACGCAACTTAAGCTGAGCTGATGGATGGTCTCGACTCGGCGCAGCTACGGACGCTCGCGGCGGTGGTGGCGGAGGGCAGCTTCGACGCGGCGGCCCGGCTGCTGCACGTCACGCCGTCGGCGGTGAGCCAACGGATCAAGGCGCTGGAGGAAACCGTCGGCCAGGTGCTGGTCCGCCGCGCCCGTCCGTGCGTGGCCACCGACGCCGGCCGCCCGCTGCTGCGCCTGGCCGGCCAGCTCGCGCTGCTCGAACGGGAGGCGCTGACCGATGCCCGTGGCCCGCTGGCCGGCGGTGGCCGGATCCGGGTCGCCGTGGTGGTCAACGCGGACTCGCTGGCCACCTGGTTTCCCGCCGCGCTGGCCCGGCTGCCGCAGCGGGCCGGGCTCTCGTTCGACCTGCGGCAGGACGATCAGGACCACACCGCCGAGCTGCTCCGCGACGGTTCAGTGACGGCGGCGGTCACCGCCCAGCGGGAGGCCGTGCAGGGCTGCCGGGTGCTGCGGCTCGGGGTCACGCGCTACCGCGCGTTGGCCACCCCGGAATTCGCGGCGTCTTACTTCGGCGAGGGATTCACCGCAGCCGCGCTGGCGAGCACCCCGCTGGCGGTCTTCGACCGGAAGGACCTGGTGCAACACCGGTTCATCCGGGCGGTGGTCGGCCGACCGCTCGACCCGCCGGTGCACTACGTGCCGTCGGTGCCGGCGTTCAGCGAGGCGATCCGTCTCGGGTTGGGTTGGGGTCTGGTACCGGAACAGATCGCCCAGGCCGACCTGACCACCGGTCGCTGTGTCGACCTCGCGCCGGGCCGACACCTCGACGTTCCGCTGTACTGGCAGCACTGGCGGCTGGAGTCGGACGTGCTGAACGCCCTGACCGCCGCCGTCCGCGCGGTCGCCGCCGAAGCCCTGCGCTGACCGCCCGCCGGGCGCTCAGGCGATGGTGCAGAGTCGGGCGCTCAGGCGATGGTGCAGATGGGGGCACCGGCCGTGATCACGGCGCCGACCTCGGCGCTGAGACCGCTGACCGTGCCCGCCTTGTGCGCGTGCAGCGGCTGCTCCATCTTCATCGCCTCCAGCACCACGACCAGGTCGCCCTCGGCCACCGTGTCGCCGTCCGCCACCGCGATCTTGACGATGGTGCCCTGCATCGGCGAGGCGAGCGCGTCGCCGCCGACCGGGGCACCGGCCTTGGCGCCGCCGCGCCGGGTCGGCTTGCGGGCGGCGGGTGCCGCGGTGGTCGTACTCCCGCCGAAGCCAGCGGGGAGGCTGACCTCGATGCGCTTGCCGCCCACCTCGACCACGACGGTGTCGCGTTCGGCCGGCGCGTCGGCGGCGCCGGCGGCGGCGGTGAACGGCGGCACGGTGTTGTGGAACTCGGTCTCGATCCACCGGGTGTGCACTGTGAACGGCTCGGCGGTGAACGCCTCGTCCCGCACGACGAGCCGGTGGAACGGCAGCGCGGTGGCCATCCCGTCGAGGACCATCTCGTCCAACGCGCGGCGGGCGCGCTCCAGCGCCTCGGTCCGCGTCTCACCCGTGATGATCACCTTGGCGAGCAGTGAGTCGAAGTTGCCGCCGATCACGTCGCCGGCCGAGATGCCGGTGTCGACCCGCACACCCGGCCCGCTGGGCAGGCGTAGCGCGGTGACAGTGCCGGGGGCGGGCAGGAAGTTGCGGCCCGGGTCCTCGCCGTTGATCCGGAACTCGATCGCGTGCCCGCGCGGCGTCGGGTCCTCCGTGATCCGCAGTTTCTCGCCGTCGGCGATCCGGAACTGCTCGCGGACCAGGTCGACGCCGGCGGTCTCCTCGGTGACCGGGTGCTCGACCTGAAGTCGGGTGTTGACCTCCAGGAAGGAGATGGTGCCGTCGACGCCGACCAGGTATTCCACGGTGCCGGCGCCGTGGTAGCCGGCCTCGCGGCAGATCGCCTTGGCGCTCTCGTGGATCTGCGCGCGCTGGGCGTCGGTGAGGAACGGCGCGGGCGCCTCCTCGACGAGCTTCTGGTGACGCCGCTGCAACGAGCAGTCCCGGGTGCCCACCACGATCACGTTGCCGTGCTGGTCGGCGAGGACCTGCGCCTCGACGTGCCGGGGCTGGTCGAGGTACCGCTCGACGAAGCACTCGCCCCGACCGAACGCCGCGACCGCCTCCCGGGTGGCCGACTCGAACAGCTGGGGGATCTCCTCCATCGTGCGGGCGACCTTGAGGCCGCGCCCGCCGCCACCGAAGGCGGCCTTGATGGCGACCGGCAGGCCGTGGTCGACGGCGAAGGCCATCACCTCGTCCGGGCTGGCCACCGGGTCCGGGGTGCCGGGGACCAGCGGTGCGCCGGCCCGCTGGGCGATGTGCCGGGCGGTGACCTTGTCGCCCAGGTCGCGGATCGCCTGCGGGGTGGGGCCGATCCAGGTCAGCCCGGCGTCGATGACGGCCTGGGCGAAGTCGGCGTTCTCACTGAGGAAGCCGTAACCCGGGTGTACGGCGTCGGCGCCGGCCCGAGCGGCGACGTCGAGCAGCTTGTCGATGCGCAGGTAGGTCTCGGTCGCGCTGTCCCCGCCGAGCGCGTACGCCTCGTCCGCGAGGGTGGCGTGCAGGGCGTCGCGGTCGGAGTCCGCGTACACGGCGACGCTGCCCAGGCCGGCGTCGCGGCACGCGCGGATCACCCGGACGGCGATCTCGCCGCGGTTGGCGATGAGTACCTTGCGCACCTTCGTGGCTCCTCCCGGGCAGGTTACTGACGGGGAGTGTATCGGCCACCCACGGCGGCCCTAACGATCGCTCAGTGTGGGATGCCGCACTGAGCCGGCCACGGTTTAGTCAAACTTGGCTATTACGCTTGTCGGGTGTCTTCGACTCGGATGATGATTCTCGGTCTGGTGCGGTGGATGCAGCCCGTGCACGGCTACGACGTACGCCGTGAGCTGCTGAGCTGGAGCGCCGACAAGTGGGCGAACGTACAGCCCGGATCGATCTATCACGCCCTGCGCAAGCTCACCGAGGAAGGGCTGCTCCGCGCCGTCGCGACCGAGCAGGTGGGGGCCCGTCCGGCACGGACCACGTACGAGGTGACGGTCAAGGGGGAGGACGAGTTCGAGACGCTGCTGCGCAACTCCTGGTGGACCATCAGCGAGCCCGTCGACCCGTTCGTGGCGGCCTTCTCCTTCCTGCCGGCCATGCCACGCGCCGAGGCGGCCGCCGCCCTGCGTAACCGGGCCAACCTGCTGCGCGCTGGCGTCGAGTCCATGCGCGCCTCGCTGGAGTCGGACTGGGTGCGCAACCGCAAGCCGGCGCACGTGGGCTGGATGTTCGAGTTGTGGTCGGCGCGGGCGGAGGCGGAGATGAGCTGGTGCGAGCGAATCGCGGAGCGGATCGATTCCGGAGTGTCGTACCTGCCTGCTGAGCTGGATGAAGCGCAGGGTTGGTCGGGGTGGAGGGACGGTCTGGAGCCGTCCGACACCAACGCGGAATAATCAACGTTGACTAAAAAAGCTATATCGCGTTAGCCTGCTGGCGGCACAGCGGGGGAGTGCGCCGTCCGGCGTCGTCCCACTCGACGGCCGGCCCGACCGGCCCGAACGACCAGGAGCAGAAATGATCGAGACCAGGGGGCTGCGGAAGTCGTTCCGCTCCCGCGCGGGTCGAGAGACGAAGACGGTGGACGCCGTGCGGGGCGTCGACCTTGACGTTGCCAAGGGCGAGATCTTCGGCTTCCTCGGCCCGAACGGCGCCGGCAAGACCACCACGCTGCGGATGCTCGCCACGCTGATCGAGCCGGACGGCGGCGAGGCCACCATCGCGGGCGCCGACCTGCGCAAGGACCCGGCCGAGGTGCGCCGCCGCATCGGGTACGTCCCGCAGGGCGGCAGCACCTGGGACGAGTCCACCGCCCGCGAAGAGCTGGTGCTGCACGCCCGGATGTACGGCATCAGCAAGGCCGACGCGCAGCGGCGTGCCGCCCGCGCACTGGACGCCTTCCAGCTCACCGAGTACGCGGACCGCAAGTGCAAGACCTACTCCGGCGGCCAGCGTCGCCGGGTGGAGATCGCCCTCGGCATCATCCACGAGCCGAAGATCGTCTTCCTGGACGAGCCGACCACCGGCCTCGACCCGCAGAGCCGCGCCCACATGTGGGACGAGATCCGCCGGCTCCGCGCCGACGGGATGACCGTCTTCATCACCACGCACTACCTGGACGAGGCCGACGCGCTCTGCGACCGGATCGCGATCATGGACAACGGCGAGGTGGTGGCCGAGGGCACACCAACCGAGCTCAAGCGGGAGATCTCCGGCGACGTGGTGCTGGTCGGTCTCGACCTGGCCGCCACCCCGCAGGCCGCCCAGACGCTCGACGGCGAGCCGTACGTCAACAAGCTGGAGACGGTCGACGAGGGCGGCCTGCGCCTCTACGTCGACGAGGGGGCCACCGCCATTCCGCAGGTGCTGCGCCGACTCGACCACGCCGGGCTGGAGCTGCGCTCGATCGAGCTGCACCGACCCAGCCTGGACGACGTCTTCCTCACCAAGACCGGCCGCTCGCTGCGCGAGTCCTGACCACCGGAGACGACTCTCATGAAATTCGCCCGTGACACGTGGCTGATCTTCCAGCGCCAGATCCAACTCCTGCTACGCAACCCGGTCTGGGTCTTCGTCGGCGTGTTCCAGCCGGTCATGTACCTGCTGCTCTTCGCCCCGCTGCTCAAGCCCGCACTGAACGCGCCCACCCAGGCCGCCGCCTACAAGATCTTCGTACCGGGTCTGCTGGTGCTGCTGGCCATCTTCGGTGGCCTGTTCCAAGGCTTCGGCCTGATCGCCGAGCTGCGAGCCGGCGTCATCGAACGCTCCCGGGTCACCCCGATCAGCCGGCTCGCCCTGCTGCTCGGCCGCTCGCTGCGCGACGTGGTCTCGCTCCTGGTGCAGGCGGTCATCATCACGCTCTTGGCGCTCATCTTCGACCTACGGGTGTTCATCGGGGACCTGCTGCTGGCGTACCTGATGCTCGCCCTGATCGCCCTCATGACCTCGGCCGTCTCCTACGGCGTCGCCCTCAAGGTCAAGAGTGAGGACGCGCTGGCCCCGCTGATGAACACCGTGGCGCAGCCGGTGCTGCTGCTCTCCGGCATCCTGCTGCCGCTGACCTTCGCACCCGGCTGGCTGCAGGGCATCGCCAACTGGAACCCGTTCTCCTGGGCGGTCGACGGCACCCGGGCACTGTTCGCCGGTGACCTGGGCAGCGACAAGGTCTGGCAGGGCCTCAGCATCACCGCGGTCCTCGCCGCGCTGGGCGTCTACTGGGCCGCCCGCCAGTTCGCCCGCAGCGTCCGCTGACGCTGGCTTTTGCTATTGGGGTGTCCCTGGGTGGGGACACCCCAACAGCCGTGTTCGGTGGTTGCCGACGGTCAGCGGACCCGGGCGAGGGTCAGGCCGTCCGCGATCGGCAGCATCACCGGGTCCACCCGCACGTCCGCGAGAACCTCGTCGTTGAACGCGGCGATGGCCCGGTCATTGGCGTCCTGCGGGGCGATGACCCGCCCGCCCCGCAACACGTTGTCGACGGCGATCACCCCACCCGGACGCATCCGGGGCACCAACTCCGCCCAGTAGATCGGGTAGCCGGTCTTGTCCGCGTCGATGAACGCGAAGTCCAGGTGCCGCTCGTGCGGCAACTCCCGCAGCCCGTCCGCGGCCGGGCCGATGCGCAGGTCGATCAGATCCTGCACGCCGGCCCGCGCCCAATAACGTCGGGCGATGCCGGTGAACTCCTCGGAGATGTCGAAGCAGGTCAGTCGCCCACCCTTGGGCAACCCGCGGGCGATCGCCAACGACGAGAGCCCGGTGAACGTGCCGACCTCGACGGCCTGCCGCACGTCGAGCAGCCGGGTGAGGAACGTCAGGAACGCGGCCTGCTCCGGTGCCACCTGCATGGTGGCGTGCTCCGGCAGCACCGACCGGGTCTCCTCGGCCAGGTCAAGGATGATCTCGTCCGGCGGGGAGCCGTGTGCGACCAGATAAGCGTGCAGCTCGTTGGTGAGCGGGATCGACTTGGTGGTCATGACCGGACGTTACCGAGCGGCTCGACCGTTTGGCCGCCCGGCGCGACAGTCGTCCACAGGTCGGTGATCCGCAGATCCAGCTCGGCGAGGAGCCGGCGCAGCAGCGGCATCGACAGCCCGACCACCGTCCCCGGGTCACCCTCGATCCGCTCCACGAACGGCCCACCCAGCCCGTCGATCGTGAACGCGCCGGCTACCGCCAGCGGCTCACCAGTGGCCACGTACGCGGCGATCTCGTCGTCACTGATGTCAGCGAAGTGGACAGTGGTCGACGCGACCGCCTCTGCGCGCCGGCCCGCAGCAACGTCGACCAGGCAGTGCCCGCTGTGCAGAACACCGCTGCGTCCCCGCATCCGCAGCCACCGCCGGGTCGCGTCAGCCGCATCCGCCGGCTTGCCGAGGATCTCCCCGTCGAAGGCGAGCACCGAGTCGCAGCCGATCACCAACGTCCGTTGATCGGCGGTCGGGTTCAGCCGGGTCAACACCGCCTGCGCCTTCAGGCGAGCCAACTCCAGGCACAACTCCTCGGCCCGCTCGGTCACCACCAGGGACTCATCCACCCCACTGACCAGCACCTCCGGCTCGACGCCAGCAGCCTGGAGCAACTTACGACGGGCAGGGCTCGCCGATGCGAGCACGAGGCGGAGCGGCAAAGTCTCAGACACCAACCCGACGTTACCGCCCAGCCCCCCACCAAGACCGACACCCCGCCCAGCGCGGCCATGTGGTCGGGCAGTCGAGCGGGCGCGGTTTCCTGAAAGTCGAGTGGACCACCGCTTCGCTGATCAATCAGCGACTGATCCTGGGCGGCGGATCATCACCACGCCGGCGTCGCCGCGCTATCACGGCCCACCCAACCCCGGCAGCCACGAGCACACCGAGGGTGGCCAGGCCACGCGCGGTCGCGCCATCGCTCTCATCACCCGGTTGAGCGCCAGCCGTCGTGGTCGGGCCAGCACCGGCCGGAGCGCTCACCGATTCAAACCCGAGCGGCGGTACGTCTGCCGTCAGCGCCGCCACAAGATCGATTACCCCGTAGCCGTACTCGTCGTCACGCCCAGGAGGGCCCTTGTCGACGGCGGTGGCCGTGAGCCGGTGCGCCACCTCCCGGGCCGGCAGATACGGGTACTTGGACCTGATCAACGCAGCCGCGCCCGCAACGATCGCCGTCGCGCTCGAGGTGCCAGTCCCCTTCGAGTATTTCCCGCCGTAGCTGGTGCTGTAGATGTCAACCGCAGGAGCGACCACATCGATATTCGGTCCGGTGACCGAGATGGCGGCATGCTGTCCGACGCGATCGACACCTCCAACCGCGATAACACCCTCTTCGCTGGCCGGATAGCGCACACCCGTGTCAGAAGGTGCATTACCTGCTGCGGCAACCACTACGATGTCAGCATCCTGGGCCGCCCTGATCGCTCGCTGAAGTCGTATGCTGGCACCGGCGACCGCTGAAATACTGATAACGTCGGCACCGCCAGCGATGGCGAATTCAATGCCGGACGCTAGTGCGTCGGGATTGCCCACGCCATTAGGTGGGGTGTCGAGGATTGGAAGGACCTTTGCTCTTGGTGCAATACCCAGGGCGCCTTGGTTGTTCGTCCTTCCATGCGCGACGATCAGGCCTGCCATTGAAGTTCCATGACTATCCCGATCTTGGTGCCCGTCACCGTTCCCCCCAGGAATTACGTCGGCCCCTGGTAGCAAATTCTCGCGCAGGTCGGGATGGGGGTCAACTCCAGTGTCCGGCACTGCGACGATCACGCCGGCCCCTTGACTGAATTTATGTACCTGCTCGATTCGCAGGAATGGTAGATGCCATTGATCGGCTCGTATTAGGTCCGCATCTTGTGGCGGGGCGGCAAGGCTTGCAGGAAACAAGGCTCCAACCAGAGCTAGTCTGGAAAAGCCCGCCAGGGTTGACTCAATCACCTGTCGAAACCAATTGCCGGACCGGGGTCGATCGGATTGTCTCTGTCTGGTGGGCGAACCACCGGAGGGACGCCCTGGTCGGTCTCCCATGGGTTATCCGGATCCCAGTAGCGAGAGTGCTCCTCGCCCTCTGTCCCAAGCCTTGGGCGGCCACCGGTTCCAGGTAGACCGGGTGCACCGCCAATCGGGAAACCGTTTGCACCTCCATTGAGGCTGCGTCCCCCGCCCGGCCGACTTCCAGCCGAACCGGTGGGCGCTGTCCCAGCGCCGCCGCCGCCGATGACCCCGCCTACCGGATTGACCCTTCTAGGGGCGCCAGAGTTGTTGACCGGATGGCCTAGGGCTGAGCCCGGGACGCCTCCGATTAATCCTCCGGCGGAAGGGGTCGGGCGGGTCGGCGTTGCGGGATGTGCGGTGTTTGCCTCGGGGCCGCCGTTAACTGGCTTTGACAGGCTCCCAGGTTGTGGTATTCGCATGGGAAGCGCTGGAGGCGAGCCAATGGAAGCAGAGGGCATCCTTGGCGTAATGCCAGGGCCAATGGCAATTGGCGGGCCTCCCGCTCCCGGTGCTTGACCGGTTGGCGGCGTCGTCCCAGCGGGCGGTGAGGAGATTCCAGGGGGCGCACTCCCGAGAACTGGACCGACTCCCGACATCACGGGGGCAGCGGAACTCGCCGGCCGAGCACTTGCGCCACGAGGGTGAGTGGCGGAGGTGGGCAAGGGCACGGGAAATATCGGCGGAATAGCGGGTGCCGAATAACCGCCATATACGTCGGGGTCGTCCGGCTGCCGCACATTCCTGGGTGCCGCGGGTGGTTTTTGTAGGGTTGCTTGGGCTTGTTGGAGTTCGCCGCTCAGGTTGAACATCATGGATCGGGCCTGCACGTTCAGCCGTTCCAGGTCCCCATCAGCAACAGGCGGCGTGGTAGCCCGGTTGCCCATCACCGCTTTCGGGTCGGCGACCATCGACTCGTACGCCTGCTTCTGCTGGAACTTGGTCGCGTACTCCTCGTAGATCTTGCGGAGTGCGGCGCGGGTGGTGCCGATGGCCTGGGTCGCGGCGGAGAGCGCGGTGTAGTTCGCGGCGGCGGCGTCGTGGGTGCGCTGCACCTTGTCGATGAGTTCGTCGAGTTCGGCGAGGTACGTTCCGGAGGCGGCGCTGGTTTCGGGGGGCCATGCCTCGGCGAGTCCGCGTCGGTACTGCTGGAGGCGGCCGAGGTGGGTTTGCGCCAGGTCGCAGACCTTGCGCCAGCCGGCGACCTGTTTCCAGTGGTTGGCGGTGTCGTGGTCCTGGAGGCAGGCCCACATGCTGTTGACGTCCATGAGGTGCCAGTCGGTGAGGCCGGAGGTGCGGCCGGAGCCCCGTTCGATCACGGCAGCACCACCGGCCCTTCGGCGTCGGGGCTGGTCGGGTCGGTCAGGGTTGGCGTCGGGCCGCCGGACAGGACGCTGGCCGGGTTGGCGAGGGCTCGTTGCACGTCGACCACTCGGGCGGCGGTGAAGGCGTCGCTGTCGGCGTAGTGGGTGGCGACCTGATCGGCGGCGGCGGCCAGGTGGCCGGTGGCGCCTCGGACTGCGTACACCATGTCGGCGGTGGCCTGCTGCGTCTCGTGGTGGGCGTGCAGGAAGGTGACCAGTTCGATGAAGGCGTCGCAGGGGTTGGGCAGCTTCGCGGACATGTCTTCGGCGATGTACGACAGGTGCGGCGCGTAGTTGCTCTCGACCTCGGCGGCGAGCCGGTCGGCGAACTCTCTGAGCTGGCTGATGTCGGCTTCGATGCCGCCGTAACCGCGCAGCCAGGGTGCTGGCCGGTCCTCTTCGGGGATCATGGATCCTCCCTACCCGTAGCGGCACCGTTTCCCTGAGTGAGGTTAACGGCTCAACGCCACCCTGACAGCCCCCGTACCGGTAGGTCTCGGGTCAGCGGGGCAGGCCGGCGGCGCGCCACCCACGGGAGCCGCCGGGTCGACCGCTGCGCGCCCAGGCGGATTTCGTCGCCGGCGTGGGAGCGGCGGCCGGACGGGTTCGGACGATGATCGCCCCCACCAGAGCGGCCAACTCCTCGGCGGTGGGCACGCCGCGGACGACCCGGAACAGCGGCTCTTCGGCAGACATGCCGCCAGGGTACGCGGCGCGAAGTTACCCGAAGCGCACAGTGGCGTGCCGGCGGTGTGAGCGTCGGCGGGTCCGGGTACCGTCTCACCGATGTCGAACGCGCTTCCCCAACTCGTCGCTGACCGATACCGGCTTCTGTCGCCGCTCGGCCAGGGCGGCATGGGCCGGGTGTGGAAGGCGCGCGACGAGGTGCTGCATCGGGACGTCGCCATCAAGGAGTTGGTGCCGCCGCCCGGCCTCACCGATGAGGAGCGCCGCGAGATGCGTGAGCGCTCGCTGCGGGAGGCGCGGGCCATCGCCCGGCTCAACCACGCCAACGTCGTCCGCATCTTCGACGTGCTGCGCACCGACGGCGATCCGTGGATCGTCATGGAGTACGTGGCGTCGAAGTCGCTGCAGGACACTCTCGCCGAGGACGGCCCGGTGTCGGTGGCCCGCACTGTGGAGATCGGCCTGGGCGTGCTGGGCGCGCTCAGCGCCGCGCACAAGGCGGGTGTCATGCACCGCGACGTGAAGCCCGGCAACGTGTTGCTCGGCGACGACGGTCGGGTGGTGCTGACCGATTTCGGTCTCGCCACGATCCCCGGCGACCCCAACGTGACCCGCACCGGCATGGTGCTCGGCTCACCCGCGTACATCTCGCCGGAGCGCGCTCGGGACGGCACTGCCGGGCCGGAGGCCGACCTGTGGTCGCTGGGCGCGACGCTCTACGCGGCGGTCGAGGGCAAGTCGCCGTACGCCCGGCCGTCGGCGATCGGCACCCTGGCCGCGTTGGCCACCGAGCCGATTCCGCCGCCGAAGAACGCCGGTCCGCTCAAGGCCGTCCTCAACGGGCTGTTGCGCAAGGACCCGAACGAGCGGATCACCGCCGAGGTGGCGGAGCGGTTGCTGCGCCGCGCCGGGGGCAAGCGGTCGCGCGGCATCTCCCTGCTCGATGGCGTACGCCGGCCTGGGCCGAACGGTCCGCGCGAGCCGCGCCTGCCGGTGGTGCCGGCCCCGCGGCCGGCCGAGAGTGTCGACCGGCCGGTGTCGCCGCCGGCCGCCGCCGCGAGCACCTCGGCGGCCACCTCTGCTGCCGCCGCGACCCCCGCCGCCGATGCCACGCCGACGGCCGTCGTTTCCTCCGGTGCGGTCGCCGACCCGACCGCGGTGGTGCCGGCCGACCCGACCGCTGCGGCGCAGGCCGACCCGACCGCTGCGGTCGACCGTCCGTCCGATGCCGACCCGTCCGATGCCGAGCCGACCGCGAAGGTCACTGCCGCGCCCGACACGAGCGGCGACGGTACGACGAACGTCGACGACGAGCCGACGGTTGTCGACGGTCCGCCGGTGGCTCCGGAGCAGCGCAAGCCGACCACGCCGACGTCGCTCATGCCGCCGGTGAGTCCGGCCGGGCGCGCGGCGGTGCCGCTGTCGGATGGCACGAAGCCGAACAACACCCGGCGTAACCTGCTGATCGGTGCCGTGGTGGCGCTGCTGCTGATCGGCCTCGTGGTGGTCGTGCCGATGCTGACCACTGACAACGACAAGACCCCGCAGGCCAACCCGACCGGTGGTGCCGCGACCTCGGGCGCCGCACCGACCACCGCTGCGGCGCCTCCGCCGCCCACCAGCGGTGCCCCGAGTCCGTCCGCCTCGGCCACCCCCTCGGTAGACCCGAACGCGCTACCGGCGGGCTGGAAGCTGCACCGGGACCCGGGCGGCTTCGCCCTGCCGATTCCCGACGGTTGGGTACGGCGCAGCGCGGGCCGCAACACCGTCGTCTTCGACCAGTCCAACGGCCCGGGTGAGCTGCTTGTGCAGTGGACCGACAGCCCGCTGAAGAGCGCGGTCGACGACTGGCGGGACCAGGAGCCGAACCGCAAGAACCTCGTCAACGACTACAAGTACATCAGCATCAAGGAATGCGACTTCTGGAAGGTCTGCGGCGACTGGGAGTGGCTGGAAACTCGTGACGGCACCCGGATCCACGTCCGTAACCGGGGTTTCGTGACGGCCAGCAACCGGGGCTACGCGATGCGGTGGGAGATCGCGGACAAGGACTGGCAGGCCAACCTGCCGAACTTCGACCGGATCGCCGCCGGTTTCGTGCCCGACCGTCAGGACTGAAACTCATTCGCATGACCTTGCGTCGTCGTGGGTACTTGACCTTCGACGACGGAAGGAGGCACGACATGGGTTACCGACGGAGGGACACTCGGCCCCGGCTGGCACTGTGGATGCTCGTGGCGCTCGGCGACGCGATCCTGCTGCTGGTCAGCGCGGGGGTTTCGGTGCTCGTCGCACTGCTCGGCGTCGTGATCGTTGCCGGCTTTGGCGTGGCTGCCTGGCGGTTGACTCGCCGGGGTGCGCTGGCTCGTGAGGATGCTGTGGTGCCGGCCCTGAGCCGGCGGCGGGCCTGACCCGTACCCGGTGGTGTGGCGGCAGCCGGACCGATTGTCGACCGTGTGGTGACCGTCGATCCCGCTGCCGCCAACGGCCCGGTCAGGTGTTGTTTGCCAACGCGATCAGGCGGCTCCGGTCGCCGTTCCAGTAGTTGCGGTCCACGTCGCCGCTGATCCCGGAGACGCGGCCGGTGGCGGTGTACTGCCAGAAGCTCCACACCGACGCGCCGGCCGGCAGGGCACCGGGGGTGCTCGACCAGCGGGCCAGCCAGAGCGGGTGGTTCGCCCACGGGCCGGTCCAGCTGCCGGTGCACTGGTTCCACCAGCTCGTGGTGGTGTAGATGACCGCGTACCGGCCGGTGCGGGAGCGGTAGGTGTTCAGGAAGTCCTGCACCCAGTTGCGCATCCCGGTCGTGCTGAGCCCGTAGCAGTAACCGCCGCTGTACGGGTTGCCCTCGATGTCCAGCGCGGCCGGGAGGGTGCGGCTGTCCGCAGACCACGCGCCGCCGTTGGAGGCCAGGTAGTTGGCCTGGGTGGAGCCGGCGGAGATGTTCGGGCGGGCGAAGTGGTACGCCCCGCGGATCACCCCGGCGTTGTACGAGTTGACGTAGTTGGCGTTGAAGTTCGGGTCCTTGTAGCTGGTGCCCTCGGTCGCCTTGATGAACGCGAACTGGATGCCCGCGTTGCGGACGCTGGTCCAGTTGATGGTGCCCTGGTAGCGGGAGACGTCGACACCGGGTGTGGTGGCGGCGGCCGCCGGTCCGGCGGTCGCGACCAGGGCCGCCGCCGCGGTGGCGAGGACGGTGAGGCCGGCCGCGAGCGCGCGGCGCAGCGATGATCGGGTACGGGCCATGAGTGCCTCCAAGGACGTCGCTCTATCGACACCCATCTTTGGAGGTAAGTGCCCTAGATCACAAGAGTGACCGGAAAAAAGCTTCATCGGCGGGGCGTGGAGATCCGCTGGCCGGGGCGGGACGGATCAGCGCAGTGTGGCCGGGTCGAGCTGCCAGCGGAACGGCTCCACGACGGTCAGCGTCTCGCCGGGCTTGGCCACCTGGTCCTCGACGTAGTGCTCACCGTCCAACCGGAACAGCCGCAACGAGTGAGCATCCCCATCCTGCTCGACCAGCAGATACCAGGGGATTCGCGCAATGGCGTAGAGCTGCATCTTGACCAGCCGGTCGGCAGCGGCGTTGCCGGGCGAGACGATCTCGCAGACGAGCACCACCTCGGCGGCCTCTACCGCCGTGCCCTCGTCGTCGGTGTCCGCGACGACCACATCGGGGATGACGATCCGATCCACCCCGAGCCGCACGTTGACCGCCCCGAAGACGGCGAGGCCGTCTGCCGCGCACTCGACATGGTCGGCCAGCCGGCGCGACACCAACTGGTGGCGCTTACTCGGAACCGGGCTCAGAAGCAGGCTTCCGTCGAGCAGCTCGATCCGGTCCGGGGTCTCACCCAGGGCGAAGTAGTCGACCTCGGTCCAGAGCCCGACATGGTGTTCCAACGGCAACAACCTCATCTGCAATCACCTCTGCTTTCGTTGGCCACCGACCCGCCTCAGGTGATACGAGGCGGTGCCTCGGGAGCGACACGGAACGCCGCCGGTAGGCTCGCGCCCCATGATGTCGATCGACGGGCTGGGCGACCTGTGGGACACGCTGTTCGGCGCGCAGCCGGACCCGCCCGCGCTGCTGGTGCTGATCACCGGGGCCGTGGCGCTTGTGGTGGTCTCCACCCGGCTGCCGTGGCGGATCGCCCGTAACGCCATCACCATCGCGCACGAGGGCGGGCACGCCCTGGCTGCCCTGCTCACCGGCCGCAAGCTGCACGGCATCCGGTTGCACTCGGACACGTCGGGGCTGACGCTCTCCGCCGGCCGCCCCACCGGGCCGGGCATGATCCTCACCCTGCTCGCCGGATACGTCGCGCCGCCGCTGGTGGGGCTGGCCGGTGCCTGGCTGCTCGGCGGTAACCGGATCACCCTGCTGCTCTGGGTGGCCGTGGGGCTGCTGCTGGCCATGCTCGTCATGATCCGCAACGTCTTCGGCGTGGTGTCGTTGCTGATCACCGGCGCGCTGGTATTCGCCGTCTCGTGGTACGCGACGCCGCAGGTCCAGGCCGCTTTCGCGTACGCCGGGGTGTGGTTTCTGCTGCTCGGTGGGGTACGGCCGGTGGTCGAGCTCCAGCGGCTGCGCTCGCGCGGTCGGATGCCCGCCTCCGACGCCGACCAACTCGCCGGGCTCACTCCGTTCCCGCCGCTCTTCTGGGTGAGCCTTTTCGCCCTCGTCAACCTGGCCGCCCTGCTAGCCGGTGCGCTCCTGCTCGCCGGCCCGATCCTCACCGACGCCGGCCTGACGCTCTGACCCCGCCTCCACCCGGGTCGATCAAGGAGTTGTGGTAGACCGCGAAAGCCGCAATACATCCCCAGCCAGGCACCACAACTCCATGATCGACGGCCGGAGGGGCGCGGGCGGGCAGAATGAGGCCATGCGATACGTGATCATCGGGGCGGGTGCGGTCGGCGGGACGATCGGCGTACGGCTGGCTCAGGCCGACCGGGACGTGACAGTGGTGGCCCGCGGCGCCCACCTGGACGCGATCCGCGCGCGGGGTCTGACACTGCGGCAGCCCGAGGGTGAGGTCACCGCCCGGCTCGCGGCGGTGGACCGGCCCACTGACCAGCCGCTGCCGGCGGACACCGTGCTGATCCTCACCGTGAAGTCGCAGGACACCGCCGTCGCGTTGGCCGCCTGGGTGGACGCGCCGGTGGCCGGTGGCGGCACGGCGGGCGAACGTCTGCCGCTGGTGACAGCGCAGAACGGGGTGGCCAACGAGCGGGCCGCGCTGCGCCTCTTCGCCGACGTGCACCCGGTCTGCGTCTGGCTGCCGGCCACCCACCTGGACCCGGGCGTGGTGGTCGCCAACGGGTACCCGCATCCCGGCATGCTCCACATCGGGCGGTACCCCGACGGCGCCGACGACACCGACCGGGCGATCGCCGCCGACCTGACCGCCGCCGGCTTCGTCGCCCCGGTCCGCACCGACGTGCTGCGCTGGAAGTACGGCAAGCTGCTCAGCAACCTCGGTAACGGCCTGCAGGCGTTGCTCGGCCGGGACATCCCGGACGCGCTGATCGAGCGGGTACGCGCCGAGGGCGTCGCCGCGCTCGCCGCCGCCGGCATCGCGCACACCTCGCCGGAGGAGGAGAAGGCCGAACGCGGCGACCTGGTCGGGCAACGCCCGGTCGACGGCGAGGCCCGCTCCGGCGGCTCGACCTGGCAGAGCCTGGCCCGGGGCACCGGCTCGACCGAGGTCGACCACCTCAACGGCGAGATCGCGCTGCTCGGCCGGTTGCACGGCGTACCGACGCCGGTCAACGTCGCCGTGCAGCGGGCCGTACGCCGGGCGGTCCGGGAGCGGATCGGGGCCGGCGCGTTCCCGCTCGCCGAACTGGAAAAGTCGATCGCCTGAGCGGGCAACCAACGCCCCGTGCCGGTGCGTGTTCCCAGCGACCGACACGGGGAGGTAGCGGGTGCCGGACGTCGACGGGTTCGACGAGTTCTACCGGGGGAGTCGGCAACGACTCCTCGGGTTCGTCTACGCCCTCACCGGCGATCGGGGCGAGGCGCAGGACGCCGTGCAGGAGGCGTACATCCGGGCGTGGCAGCGCTGGTCGACGGTCAGCGGGTACGACGACCCGGAGGCGTGGCTGCGGGTGGTGGCCAGCCGGATCGCGGTCAGCCGGTGGCGCAGCCTGCGGAGCCGGGCCCGCGCGTACCTGCGGCACGGTGTGACCGAGACGGTTCCCGGGCCGGGCACCGACACCGTCGAGGTGGTCGCCGCGTTGCGTCTCCTGCCCGAGGAGCAACGTGTCGCGATCGCCCTGTACTACCTGATGGGGATGCCGGTCGCCGACGTGGCGCGGGAGACGGCAGCCCCGGTGGGCACGGTCAAGGCTCGACTCTCCCGGGGGCGTGCCGCGCTCGCCGGTCTGCTCGCCGTCTCTGATCTGGAGGAGGCCACCGATGCGTGACGACCCGACATTCGTCGAACAGATCCAGCGGGACCTGCGGGACGTGCGCTGGCTCGCCCCGGAGGAGATCCGCTCCCGGGGCCGTCGCCGCAGCCAGCGCAAGATCGTGGTGGCGACCGTCGTGCTGGCCTTCGCCGGGGTCTCCGCCGTGGCGGTCGCCGCGCCGAGGACGTCCCCGCCATTGGTTCAGCCGGCCGCCGCGCCGTCCCCCTCGCCGACCCGGCACGAGATCACCACCGACGCCCTGTTGCAGCCGGCCGACCTGCCGCAGCCGGTTTATGTGCAGCTCAGCCAGGCAGGGCTGGGCGAGCCGGTGCGGCTGGAGGACACGCTCGGCCACTGCCGGACCAGCCAGGGACTGCCGGACGGCTGGCAAATGTCCATCCTGTCCCGTTCACAGACCCTCATGCGGAAGCCCACTCAAGGCGTCCTCGTGCCGGGCGACGCACTGGTCATGCAGGATCTCTTCAGGTTGGTGCCCGAGACGGCTCGACAGCTCTTCACCAGTCTGGACGACCTGGTCGCGCCGTGCGCCGAGTGGCGAAGCGTCGAGCAGTGGCAGACGGTGGACGGCACCCATACCATGGAGGTGATCCACCGGTGGGCGGTGGTGCAGCGGGGCTTCGCGGGGGACGACGCCGCCATCCTGCGGGACACGCTCACGGCCCCTCGGGACGTGCAGACCGGGCAGACGTTCGGCAATGCACCGCCGCCGACCTTCCTGGCCGTCGTCCGGGTCGGCGACGCTGTCTCGTTGCTCCGCATCGCAGATGACGGCACCGAGGCGAAACTCCGCCAGCTCGCCGTGGCGGCGGCAGCCCGGATGTGCGCTGCCGCCAACCCAGCCTGCTGACCCCCGGCTCGGGGTCAGCAGGCGGCGGCGAGATCAGAGCGGGATGTTGCCGTGCTTCTTGGGCGGCAGGGTCTCCCGCTTGGTCCGCAGGACGCGCAGCGCCCGGACGATCTGGGTGCGCGTCTCGTGCGGAGCGATCACCGAGTCGATGTACCCGCGCTCGGCGGCCACGTACGGGTTGGCCAGGGTGTCCTCGTACTCGGCGATCTTCTCGGCCCGGACCGCCGCGGGGTCCTCGGCGCCGGCCAGCTCGGAGCGGTAGAGGATGTTCACAGCGCCCTGCGCACCCATCACCGCGATCTGCGCGGTCGGCCAGGCGAAGTTCAGGTCCGCGCCGAGGTGCTTGGAGCCCATCACGTCGTACGCCCCGCCGTACGCCTTGCGGGTGATCACGGTGACCTTGGGGACGGTCGCCTCGGCGTACGCGTAGATGAGCTTCGCGCCCCGGCGGATGATGCCGTCCCACTCCTGACCGGTGCCGGGCAGGAAGCCGGGCACGTCCACGAAGGTCAGCACCGGGATGTTGAACGCGTCGCAGGTGCGAACGAAGCGGGCGGCCTTCTCCGAGGCGGCGATGTCCAGGGTGCCGGCGAAGTGCATCGGCTGGTTGGCCACCACACCGACCGGTCGCCCCTCGACCCGGCCGTAGCCGACCACGATGTTCTGCGCGTAGAGCGGCTGGACCTCCAGGAACTCCCCGTCGTCGAGGACGTGCTCGAGGACTGTGTGCATGTCGTACGGCTGGTTCGCCGAGTCCGGGATCAGGGTGTCCAACTCCCGGTCCTCGTCGCTGATCGCCAGCTCGGCGGGGGCGTCGACGACGACCGGCTCGTCGAGGTTGTTCGACGGCAGGTACGACAGCAGCGCCTTGACGTAGTCGACAGCGTCCTCCTCGTCACTGGCGAGGTAGTGCGCGTTGCCGCTGCGGGAGTTGTGCGTACGCGCGCCGCCCAGCTCCTCCATGCCGACGTCCTCGCCCGTCACCGTCTTGATCACGTCGGGGCCGGTGATGAACATGTGCGAGGTCTGGTCGACCATCACTGTGAAGTCGGTGACCGCCGGGGAGTAGACCGCGCCGCCGGCGCACGGGCCCATCACCAGTGAGATCTGCGGGATGACGCCGGAGGCCCGCACGTTGCGGAAGAAGATCTCGCCGTAGAGGCCGAGCGAGACGACGCCCTCCTGGATGCGCGCGCCGCCGGAGTCGTTGATGCCGACCACCGGGCAGCCGATCTTCATGGCCAGGTCCATCACCTTGACGATCTTCTCGCCGAAGACCTCGCCGAGCGAGCCACCGAAGACAGTGAAGTCCTGCGCGAAGACGCACACCTGCCGGCCGTCCACCGTGCCGTAGCCGGTGACCACACCGTCGCCGTACGGGCGGTTCCGCTCCAGCCCGAAGGCCGTGGACCGGTGCCGGGCCAGCTCGTCGAGTTCGACGAAGGAGCCCTCGTCGAGCAGCATCTCGATCCGCTCGCGGGCGGTCTTCTTGCCGCGCGCGTGCTGCTTCTCCACGGCGCGGGCCGACCCGGCGTGCACCGCCTCGTCGACCCGGCGCTCCAGGTCCGCCAGCTTGCCCGCGGTGCTGTGCATGTTGGTCCCGGTCTCGGTAGTCACCCAGGGAATATAACGATGGTTCAGGTGGGTGCCGCTGTGCAGTACGCCTCAGTGTCGACCGGAGCACCGCCGTAGGCTGGCGGAATGTCGGGCTCCCCGTACACCGATCTGGACCGGCCGCCGCTGTCGGCGGCCCGGCTGCGCCGCGCGTTGACAGCGCCGAACGGGCCGTGGGCCCGGCTGGAGCTGCGTGCCGAGACGGGCTCCACCAACGCCGACGTGGCCGAGGCCGCCCGGGCCGACGAGCCTGAGGGCCTGGTCGTGGTCGCCGAGCGGCAGACCGAAGGGCGTGGTCGGCGCGGTCGGGTCTGGCAGTCGCCGGCGCGGGCCGGCATCGCGACGAGCGTCCTGCTGCGGCCGGGCGAGGCCGTACCGGACCGCGGCTGGCTGCCGGCGACACCCACTGGGTACGGGTGGCTGCCGTTGCTGGCCGGCGTGGCGCTGGTCGAGGCGGTGGCCCGGCTGGCCGAGCTGGAAGCCACCCTCAAGTGGCCGAACGACCTGCTGATCGACGACGCGAAGTGCGCGGGCGTGCTGGCCGAGGCGGTGCCCGGACGGGCGCCGGACCAACCGCCGGCGATCGTGCTGGGCATCGGGCTCAACGTGACGTTGCGCGCCGACGAGCTGCCGGTGAATCCGACCGGGCTGCCGGCCACCTCGCTCCAGTTGGCCGGCGCTGTGGCCACCGATCGGGATCCGCTGCTGCGGGCGCTGCTGCGGGCGGTCGCCGACTGGTACGACCGTTGGCGGTCGGCGGGCGGCGACGCGGTGGCCAGCGGCCTGCGCGACGCCTACCTGGCGGCCTGCGCGACGATCGGCCGCGAGGTACGCGTCCTGCTCCCCAACGGTGAATCCCTGACCGGCACCGCCACCGGAGTGGACCCGGACGGCCAACTGATGGTCACCACGTCAGCCGGCACCCGAACCCTGGCCGCCGGCGACGTCCTGCACCTCCGCTGAGGACCGGCAAGATCACGAAGAGCCGAGTGGGCCCGCGCGGCGGATGTTGTGGTGGGGCTTGGGGGGTTTACCGTCTGCGCGTCTAGAAAATCGCGTTGGAGGTTCCCGTGGCGTTTCCTGAAGACGTGCTCACCGAGGACGAGCACGTCGTGCTGCACCTGCATCCGCACTGGAAGGCGTTGATCCGGCCGATCGCGGTGCTGGTGCTGGCCATCGCCGCGGTGGTGGTCGGCGTGCTCCTGTTGCCCGAGAGTGGTGGCGGTTCGATCGCGCTGGCCGTGATCGGGGCGATCGCCCTGGTCGCGGTGCTCTGGCTCGGCCTGTGGCCGTTCCTGGTCTGGCGCACCACCCACTACCTGTTCACGAACGAGCGAGTCCTGCTTCAGCAGGGTGTGTTCTCCCGGGACCGGCGGGACCTTCCGCTCGCCCGGGTCAACGACCACTCGATGAACCAGCGTTTCGTCGAGCGTCTGCTCGGCTGCGGGACGCTCACCATCGAGTCGGCCGGTGAGCGCGGCCAGTCGGTGCTCGCCGACGTGCCGGACGTCGGGAAGGTGCAGACCACCCTGTACGAGCTGGTCGAGGCACAGCACGACAAGCACTCGCTGGGCGATGGCGAGATGCGCGACATGCTCGCCGACATGCAGGACGGCAAGCCGTTGCGCGACACCACCACCTGAACCGGCCGGTTGGGACCCGCCCCTGCCGCACTGTCGGGGGCGGGTCAGTCGGGTCGTCGGGCCTCGGGTGAGCCGCTGCTCTGCGTCGGGTCGCCGTCGGACGGCCCGACGGTGGACGGGTCCGCTGCGGTCGGGCCGCCGTCGGGCTGGTCAACCCCGCGCCGGTCAGCGTCGGGCTGGTCAGCGTCGGTCGGGGCGGCTTCGGTGGCCTCGGCCTCGACCTCGGCGGGGTCGGCCTCGACCGGTCGCACGGCGAACCAGCCACGGAAGCGGGTCCGCAGCACCTCCTGCTCGGGCCGGTCGTCCGGGCCGAGGCGCAGCATGGTGCCGGTGAGGCTGACGGTGCCGAGCCCGGGGCGGGCGGTCGACGGCCGGGCGCCCATCACGTCGACCCGGACGGCGAGCCGGTCGCCGGCCCGCACCGGGGCGAGCCAGCGCAGCTCCTCCAGGCCGGGGGAGGCGTCAGCCGCGGCCCGGGACAGCAGGTGGTCGACGTACGCGCGCATGAACAGGCTGACCGTGTAGAAGCCGCTGGCGATCAGACCACCGTGCCGGCTCGCGGCGGCCAGGTCGGGGTCGACGTGGTACCACTGCGGGTCGAAGCGTCGGGCGAAGGCGACCATCTCGTCGGCGTCCACGGTGACCACGCCGAGGTCGACGGTAAGCCCCGGGACGAGATCCTCGAAGAACAGCTCGGCCGGGCGCCCCGTGCCGGAGCGGGCGTCGGGTGTCGTCACCGGCGGGGCGCGCGACGGGTGCTGACGTGCAGCTCCGCGGCGAGTTCCGCGTCCAGGTCGACGGCGGGGCTGACGCTCAACCGCGGGAGCCGGCCCTGAGTCGGTGCGCCGGCCGGGGAGTCGAGGCGGTGCGCGGACTCCGCCTCCTCCAGTTCGGACACCGATTCCGCCAACTCGGCGACCGGGTCCATCTCCGCCATGGTGTCCCACTCGTCGCGCGGAATGCCGTGCCAGGTGGAGTCGGGCTTCGTGGCCTCGTCCTCGGCCGGTGCGACGGGTTGGAAGACGAAGGTGCGGTACGACCAGAACCGGAACAGCGTGGCCAGCATGACGCCGACGGTCTTGGCCAGATTCAGCGCCAGCAGCCCGTTTACGCCGAGACCGTACTTGGCCGCCGCCACGGCCCCCAGCTCAATGAGCAGGCCAGCGCCGTTGAAAAGGAAGAAAAGGAGATATTCCCTGCGAAGCGCCGATTTCGGGCGATCGCTGTACGTCCAGTGCCGATTCATGAGGTACGACGTGATGGTGGCGACGATCGTCGCGATCACTGTCGCCTTCAACTGACCATTGACGAAAACGGTCAGTGCAAGGGCATTGAACACCGCGTAATTGATGACGGTGTTGATGCCGCCGACGATGCCGAACTTGAGCGCCTCGTGGATGAACTTCTGCCAGCGCTCAGGCAGCAGGCGGACAAGACGCATGCGAAACACCTTAGGGCAGTCGGTGCGGCCGGCGATCACCGGCCGAACGAGGTGGGCGGCAGGTCACGCCCCGTGGTCTCGGTCGGGATTCACCTGCGGAAGGGTCGGGGTTCCCGCTTCGACGAAGACGAACCGCCGGTACGACCAGAATCGAAACAGCGTGGCGAACCCCGTGCCGACGATGTAGCTGGCGAGATTGTCCGCCAGGCGCGTCTGGAACACGGCCGGCCAGATGGCTCCGAGCCCGTAGCGGCTGAGCGCGAGGCAGGCCACAGTGATGCCGAGACCGACAGCGTTGAAGAAGAAGAAGAGCGCGTACTCGCGGGCCGCGTTGTTGCGCTGTCGGTGCCGCCACGTCCAGAACCGGTTGCCCACGAAGGCGACGGACGCCGCGATCACCGTGGAGATCGTCTTCGCCGTCAGCTCTTCGACGCCGTACTTGCTCGTCAGGTAGTTGAAGAGCGCGAAGTCGACGAGGAAGGCGAAACCACCCACTGTGGCGAACTTGCCCATCTCGTGGATGAGGTGACCGAAGCGGTCGAGGAGTAAGCCGACGAGACCCCGTCGGGTCTGCCGGGGACCCGGTTGTTCCCCGGTCATCGTGGCGGCCACGGAGGGAGCCTACCGGCTGCCGTCCAGTCAGAGGGGTAGCAACGGCAAGCGGGCGTGGTCTCCCGGAGGGGCCCAGCGCCGCGTACGTGACCACCGCACAGAGCGTAGCCAATTGGGAGGACTGAGCCGCCGCGGAACGGGAATCACCGCACCGGTCGGCGGGGGCAGGTCCACGGCCCGACCGCAACAAGCGTCCGCCGGGGTGCACAACAAGATTTGCGTGAAACTGCGCGGGAAAGCGGGTATCAGCTCGTGATGCCGCAGCGATGCCGTAGCTTGTGCAGTTCTTCACAACCTGTCCCACTGACTCGGAAGGCTGCCCGGTTTACGCTGAGGCCAATCCCAGGTTTCCACGAAGGCGACGCATCGCGCCGCTGAGTCTCGTGCATCCCATAGATCGGTCAGCGTCGACCACAAGGAGATGTGTCATGGTTGCTCCGGCTGTTGTGCGGGGTATCGATCAGGCCCCGACGTCCCATCCGAAACTGCTCGCCTGGGTCCGTGAGGTCGCGGAACTGACCACCCCCGACCGTGTCGTCTGGGTGGACGGGTCCGACGAGGAGTGGCGCCGCCTCACCGATGAGCTGGTCGAGGCCGGCACCCTGATCCGGCTCAACCCGGAGAAGAAGCCCAACTCGTTCTACGCGCGCACCGACCCGACGGACGTCGCCCGGGTCGAGGAGCGCACCTACATCTGTTCCGTCGACGAGGCGGACGCCGGCCCCACCAACAACTGGATGGCGCCGGCCGAGATGAAGCGGACGATGACGGACTTGTACCGGGGCTCCATGCGCGGTCGCACCATGTACGTCATCCCGTTCGTCATGGGGCCGGTCGAGGCCGAGTCCCCGATGTTCGGTGTCGAGATCACCGACAGCCCGTACGTGGTCGCCTCGATGCGCATCATGACGCGGATGGGCGCCCGGGTCCTCGAGGCAATGGGCGACGACGCGGATTTCGTGCACGCGCTGCACTCGATCGGCGCCCCGCTCGCCCCCGGCCAGCAGGATGTCGCCTGGCCGTGCAACGAGACCAAGTACATCTCGCACTTCCCGGAGAGCCGGGAGATCTGGTCGTACGGCTCGGGTTACGGCGGCAACTCGCTGCTGGGCAAGAAGTGCTACTCGCTGCGGATCGCCAGCGTGATGGGCCGGGACGAGGGCTGGCTCGCCGAGCACATGCTGATCCTCAAGATCACCTCGCCGGAGGGCAAGACCTACCACATCGCCGGCGCGTTCCCGTCTGCCTGCGGCAAGACCAACCTCGCCATGGTGGAGCCGACGATTCCCGGCTGGAAGGTCGAGACCATCGGCGACGACATCGCCTGGATGCGCTTCGGCCCGGACGGTCGCCTCTACGCCGTCAACCCCGAGTACGGCCTGTTCGGCGTCGCGCCCGGCACCGACTGGAAGACCAACGCCAACGCGATGCGCACGCTGGACCGGGGCAACTCCGTCTTCACCAACGTCGGCCTCACCGATGACGGCGACGTCTGGTGGGAAGGCATGGGCGAGCCGCCGGCACACCTGATCGACTGGAAGGGCAACGACTGGACGCCGGAGAGCGACAGCCTGTCCTCCCACGCGAACAGCCGGTTCTGCACCCCGATCACCCAGTGCCCGATCCTCGCCGACGAGTACTTCGACCCGAACGGCGTGCCGATCGACGCGATCCTCTTCGGCGGACGCCGCAAGGACACCGTCCCGCTGGTGACCGAGGCCCGCGACTGGGTGCACGGCGTCTACATGGGTGCCACGCTCTCCTCGGAGACCACCGCCGCCGCGTCCGGCGCCGTCGGCGTGGTCCGGCGGGACCCGATGGCGATGCTGCCGTTCATCGGCTACCACGCCGGGGACTACTTCCGGCACTGGATCGAGATGGGCAAGGGCGCCGACGGCGACGAGGCGAAGCTGCCGAAGATCTACTACGTCAACTGGTTCCGCAAGGACCCGGACGGCTCGTTCCTCTGGCCGGGCTTCGGGGAGAACTCCCGGGTGCTCAAGTGGGTCGTCGAGCGGATCGAGGGCACCGCCGACGCGGTCGAGACGCCGGTCGGCATGGTCCCCGCGCCGGACGCCCTGGACGTCGAGGGCCTGGACATGACCCCGGAGGATGTTCGGATCGCGCTGAAGGTCGACCCGGACGAGTGGCGTAACGAGCTGCCGATGATCACCGAGTGGTTCGAGAAGTTCGGTGACAAGCTACCCGGCGTGCTCTGGGCCGAGTTGGACGCGCTGCGCGCCCGCCTGGACGCCGCGCAGCCGCAGCGGTAGGTGTGAACGAGGCCCTTCGCGGGCAACATCGGATTTCATGAGGACGGCCGCCGAGACCCAGGTCCGGCGGCCGTCCGCCGTCCGGGTACTCACCACCCTGCTGGCGACGACGGCGGCGGCCACCGTCGTGGTCGAGCTGCTCAACTGGTGGTACGCCCCGGAGCAGGGATTCGGGCTGGCCGTACGGACCGGCTGGGCCATGCTGCGCTCGTTCGGCTTCCTGCTGCTGATCGGGCACGTGCGACGGGGTCGTACGGTGGCCCGCCCGTTCGGGCTGATCCTCGCGGTCACCACGATCTTCGCGGTCGGCCGGCTCATCGTGCCCCGGCAGGGGGTGCCGCCGGTGCCCGGCCTGCTCGGCTTCGCCATTCTCACGGCGCTCTGTGTCGCGGTGGTCTGGTTGCTCTACCGCTCGTCGGCGTTGGCCGGGCACCTGGTCCGGCACCGTCCACGCCTCGTCATCGACCGGGACGGCATCTCCTGGCGGGAGACCCCTCCACGCCGACCACAGTCCAGTGCCTGGTTGTTGACCAGCCGGGTGGCGGCCTTCACCTACAGCCCGCTGATGTTGGTGCCGGCCCTGGTGGCCGGGGGTTCCATCCTGGATGGTCGACTGACGGCGGTGCCCGCCGTGCTGTTCTGGTTCGGTGCGGGCATCACGGCCAGCTACGCGGTGCTGTTCTGCACCGCGTTCCTGATGCGGGGCAAGGACTGGGCGCGTGGCCTGCTGGTCGTCGTCACGGTTGCCGTACTCGCCGTGGATCTGCCGCTGTGCTGGTGGCTGTTGGGCGTGGACGGCCTGATCCGCGACGGCGCCCCTCTGCTCGCCGCCGCCGGGCTGGCGCTCTACGGCCTGCGCCGCGCCGCCCGCACCCCCGACGCGGCCCAGCCTGAACCCCAACCCTGACCGGGGTGGGCCCCGCGCCGACGCCGCTGGGTGCCGACCCGGCGGCCGACCACGACCCAGTCCACGCCCATCCCCCCTTTGCTCTGCACCCCGATAGGCGACAGTCGCGGACGGTAACCGTCGCGTCCGCGGGTGCAGAGCAAAGGAGGGTGGGTGGGACCGGCTGGCCCGGTGCGGGAGCGGTCTTCGAGGGCGGGCAGGGGGCAGGATGGCGGGTGGCGTCGGTCACAGCGGCCGGCGTCGGGGCGGCTGCGGAGATGGTCGGCGCGGCTGCGGAGATCGTCGGGCGGCCGGCCGCAAGGCCGACCGGGTCGCCCGGCGGGAGCGGCCGCGCCGCGTCGGACTGGAGGGAGGCGCGCGGTGGACGACGAGTTCGACGTGGTGGTGGTGGGGGCGGGGCCGGCCGGGGCGGCAGCCGCGCTGACGGCGCGCCGGGCCGGTGCCAGCGTGCTGCTGCTGGACCGGGCCGATTTTCCCCGGGACAAGGCGTGTGGTGACGGGATCGCCGCGCACTCGGTGGACGTGCTCGCCGAGCTGGGGGTGACCGAGGCGGTGGCGGGTTACGCGCCCCTGCCGGCGCTGCGCATGATCTCGCCGGGCGGCGGTGCGGTGGCTCGGGCGCTGCCCCGACCCGCGTACACGGTGCCCCGGGAGGTCTTCGACGCGCGGCTGGTGGCGGCCGCGGTGGCCGCCGGCGCGCAACTGCGCCGGCACACGGTGCGCCAGGTCGAGCCGCGCGCGGACCGGGTGGTGCTCGACGGGCAGGTGTCCGGCCGGGTGGTGATCGGCGCGGACGGCGCCGGCTCGGTGGTACGTCGGGCGCTGGGCCATCCGCAGAACCCCGACCGGCACCTCGCGCTGGCCATCCGGGGGTACGCCCCGGCTCTGCCTGGCCCGTCCGAGCAGCTCATCGTCACCTCGAAGGCGCGTTGGCCGGCGTACGCCTGGTCGTTTCCGATCGGTGACGGACGGGCGAACGTCGGGTACGGGGAGGTCCTGCGCGGCGAGCCGCTGAGCCGCGCGTACCTGCTGGACCGGCTGGCCGCGCTGCTGCCCGGCACCGATCTGGCGACCGTCACCGCGTTGCGCGCGCATCACCTGCCGCTCTCCACCCACCGGCCGTCGCCGGGGCGAGGGCGCACGCTGTTGGCCGGGGACGCCCTGTCACTGATCAATCCGTTCACCGGGGAGGGGATCTTCTACGCGTTGCTCTCCGGCGCGCTCGCCGGGTCGGCGGCGGCCAGGTCGCCCGAGGGCGCGGCTGGCCGCTACGCCGACGGGTTGCGTCGCCGCCTCGGCACCCACCTGCGGCACAGTTCGGTAGCGGCCTGGTTGGCCCGGCGACGCCGGGTGGTGGACGCGGCGGTCCGGGCCGCCCGTCGGGACGACCGGGTGTTCTACGACGTGGTCGAGTTGGGACTGGGTGACGGACGCCTCACCGCTCGTACGCTCGCGCTGATCGGCGCCGGTCTGGGCGGCGGGGATGGGGCTCCGAGGCAGTGAACTGGCTGAAGGGTCGCTACGCTGCTAGGTGATGACGCTGCGGAACCTTATCTACTCCGTGTACGAGCGCCGGCTCACGGCGAAGCTCGCGGGTAAGCCGGTGCCCCGGCACGTCGGGGTGATGTGCGACGGCAACCGCCGATGGGCGAGGGAGATGGGCTTCGTCGACCCGAACGACGGGCACCGGGTCGGCGCGGCGAAGATCAAGCATGTCCTCGGCTGGTGTGACCAGGCCGGCGTCGGGCACGTGACCCTCTATCTGCTGGCCACCGACAACCTGCGCCGTCCGGCCGCCGAACTGGACCCGCTCCTCAAGATCATTGAGGACCTGGTGGTGGAGCTCTCCGAGGAGGGCAACCCCTGGCGACTGCGCATCGTCGGGGCGCTCGACCTGCTGCCGGCGCAGACGGCGGCGGCGCTCAAGGGCGCCGAGGAGCGCACCCGCGAGCGCACCGGCGGCGCGGAGGTCAACATCGCGGTGGGCTACGGCGGCCGCCGGGAGATCACCGACGCGGTCCGTTCGCTGCTGCTGGAGCATGCCGCCACCGGAGGCACGATCGAGGAGTTGGCCGAGGTGCTGGACGTCGAGCACATCGCCGAGCACCTCTACACCCGGGGCCAGCCCGACCCGGACCTGGTCATCCGCACCAGCGGCGAGCAGCGGCTGTCCGGTTTCATGCTCTGGCAGTCCGCGCATTCGGAGTTCTACTTCTGCGAGCTCAACTGGCCGGATTTCCGGCACATCGACTTTCTGCGGGCCCTGCGCTCGTACGCCACCAGGCAACGCCGCTACGGCGCCTGAGCCGGCGGCGACGCCGTCGGTCGCCGCCGGAGTCAGGTCAGTTCAGGGCAGGTGGGTCAGCGCCCGGGTGAGGAAGTCGCCCAGGGCGGCCGGCGACTCGATGGTCAGGTCGGCGGCGTTGGCCACCTCGTGCCCGGTCTCCGGGTTGGCCACCGCCACGCAGACACCGAGGAAGTCCGGGTCGGCGGCGGCGCGAGCGCGCAGCGCGGCGAAGGCCTTGATGTCGGAGACGTCGTCGCCGAAGTACCAGGCGCCGGTGGCACCCTTGATCGCCTCGCCGATCACCATGCCCTTGTCCCGGTCGACAGGTGGCTTGAGCTCCAGCACCATCCGCCCGGCCTGCGAGCGCAACCCCAGACGGTCGGCCTGCGCCTGCCCCCACTGCTGCACCGTCGCGCCGAGTCGCGGGGCGGTACGCCAGTGCAGCGCGACCGAGAGCCGCTTGTACTCGACAAGCGTGCCGGGTGGCAGTTCTGCCCGAGCCAGGTCGGCCAGCTCCGCCATTGTCGGCACCCAGGGCAGCGCGGCAGGTTCGGTGACCGTCTCGCCGCCGGAGTGGCTGTGCTCCAGGCCGTAGAGGCCGTAGAGGTCCACACCGACGAGCCCGCCGAGCTGATCCCGAAGGAACTCGACGGGTCGGGCGGACACGATCGCGACCCGCTGCACGACCGGGGCGAGCGCCTCGATCGCTGCCAACGCCTTGGGCGCCGGGCGTACCGCGGTCGGATCGTCGTCGACGGGCGCGAGCGTGCCGTCGAAGTCGAAGAAGAGCACGGTCCCGGCCGCCCGGCTGGCGGTTATCCGCCAGGCCTGGTCGGCGTTCAACGGGGTTCTCGGCTGCTGATTGCCCAGATTCAACGGCGGCACGCGCGTCAGCGTACCCCGGCGATCCAGGCTCATTCCTGGCCGAGCGGACCCATTGAGCGGTACGCGATCAGCGTTCGGCGGCTCCTCGTCCGCGCCGGCCGAACGGCACCACCGCCGCCTCCTGGCCGTGGCTCAACAGGTAGCCCTCCACGAACCCGGTGTTGCGATCGCCGGTGTGGTTGTCGATCTCGTTGAGCCGTGCCACCAGGAACTCGGTGAGCGCGCTGATTCGGTTGTTCAGACGCTCGTGCAGCTCGGCGACGACGGCCAGGACGACCGCGGTGCCGGCGGTGATGAGCGCAAAGAGGTTGACGAGCAGCGGCAGCTGCCCGCCGTCGACCGCGAGGGTCACCGTGTTGCCGGTCGCCCACAGTGTCACCGACACCGTTGCGACCACGACTGCCAACCACTTCAGGGTCATGGACAGACCCCTCCTTCTGTCCCGCAGGGCTGGGTTCGGCCTTGTCCCGTCCCCCCGCCGATGACGAGCCCAAGCAGTACGAATAGGGACGCTAGCGTGCCCGTTCCAGCCCCGGAGGCAAACGAATGAACCTGACCAGGCGTTCTTTCGCTATCTGAGGAACTAGCCTGCCTGATTGCCCCTTTTTCGGACATCGACCGGCAACGTTGGGCGGTATGCGAGGTATCTGATGGTTTCCCGGATGTGGAACTTCTCCGCGTCCGACACCTGCGGATCGACCAGACGGCGCAGCAGCGCCTCCACGTCGGGGTCCATCGGAGGGGCGGCCTGGCCGGTGCGAGGGCCGGCCGCAGCGCGGTCCCAGCCGAGTGCGGCGAACGCGGCGGCCGGGTTCAACCCCAGGCCCTCGCAGAAGGCGACCACCCGCTCGGCCTCCGGGTCGCTGGCCCAGTCGCCCCGGACCCAGCGGTTGATGGTCTGCCGGGAGACGCCGGTGCGCCGGGACACCTCGGTGCCGCTCCAGGCTCGGGTCGCCCGTGCCTCGTCCAGAGCCCGCCGGACGAAGGTGGCGAAGGCGATCTTCCGCGCATTGGCCGTCTCGGTCACTCCGTGACGGTACGGCCAGCCGGCCGAGGGTGCGCGCCCCGGCTCGCCACTGTCACGCAGACGTGACGAGGAGTTCGGATTTCCGGTAAACGAGTCAGTGCCACTGTTGAGGGGTGTCACGCGGGCAGAATAGATGAACGTAGTGGCAAACGTAAGCGTACGAAAAGCTGATACTGTCACGCCCATGGGACAATCTACGGTGTGTCACGTGCATGAGACGATTGGTGCTCACATGCGTCACGCCCCCGGTGCCAGGGGGTCGTGGTGACCGAGCTCGCCACCCGCGCCCAGGCCTTCGGGCTGATCGCCGAGGGGGTCGCCGCAGGGCTGACCGCCCCCTGGCGCCTCTACCTGGCCCGAGGCTGCCGCTACCTGTCGCTGAGCGTCGGTGATCGTGCCGAGTGGAACGCCTGGCGTACCCATCTCGGCTGCCCGGAGCTGAGCGTCCGGGTCTACGACGCCGGCGGCGAGATCCGCCGGTCCTCGGTGGCCGAAGTCGTGCTGGACGGCTGCCGGATCAGCGTCGAACTGGTCGAGGAGGTCAGCACCGACGACCTGGACCGGCTGCTCGTCGCCGACCCCACCACGATCGAGCCGGAGGAGCGATGACCTGGCGTCCCGGCTGGGCCGGAGCTGCCCGATGAGCCCGTTTCTCGCGGTGTTCCTCGTCCTGGTGCTCGGTGCCACCAGTTACGCGGCCGGCCGGCTGCACGGGCAGCTCAGCTACCGCATCGGCTACCGCTTCGGTTACCGGCAGGGCTACTTCGACGGTGACCGGGGCGCCTGGAACCGGCGTCGGCGGGACGCCCAGGCGGCGATCGCCTCGGCCCTGTCGGTCTCGCCCGCGGGCGTGGCCCGCTCCGCCGGCGCTGTCGAACGCCCCGGCACCACGTACACCGGCTCGTCGTTCAGCGCGCCGGCCGCCCCGATCACCGGGCGGCACCCGACCGGCACGCTCGTCCGACGTACCGGTTGAGGTCGGTCGGCGGGGCTGCCCCGCCGACCGGCGCCACGAGCGCGGTGCGTCGTCCGCGGCGGACACGCACCGTCGGGGTCACGTCAGACCGGTGACGGTGGCCCCACCCGGCCGGGATGCGCGCAGGGGGCATGCATCCCGGCCGGTTCCGCCGCGTTCGCGACAATGCCTTTCGGCTGGTGCGGGCGTCGACGGAGCCCTGTTCATGAGCGCGGCCTGGGAGATCCACGTTCGGCCCCTAGCCGGGAGGGTCCGGCGGGGCTAGCGTCTAGGCATGGCACGGGGTTCTCCCGCGCCAGCCGGTCCGCCCGGATCTGCGACCTCGCGCATGGGGTTCCGCATCCGACCCCGTGTCCCCGGGCACCGGAGGAGGCGGAACACGGGTGGCGGGTGCCCATCCGTCGGAGCAGGCCTGTGACGACTCGCCGTACCACCGCCGGTGCCGACCAGACCCCGGCCGCGACTGCCACGCCCCGCCGAGCCACCAGGAGCCGCCGTTCGGCGGCCGCCGCGCCGGCCGACCCCAAGGAGCCACGACCAGCCGGCCAGGCATTTGTCCTGGACACGTCGGTGCTGCTCTCCGATCCGGCGGCGTTCCACCGGTTCGCGGAGCACGAAGTGGTGCTACCTCTGGTGGTCATCACCGAGTTGGAAGGCAAACGGCACCATCCGGAGCTGGGCTGGTTCGCCCGGCAGTCGCTGCGGATGCTCGACGACCTGCGGGTTCGGCACGGCCGACTCGACCGCCCGGTGCCCGCCAACGATGTCGGCGGCACCCTGCGGGTGGAGCTCAACCACACCGACGACGGGGTCCTGCCGCCCGGTTTCCGCACCGAGAGCAATGACGCCCGGATCCTCTCCGTCGCGCTCAACCTCGCCGCAGAGGGGCGGGAGGTGACCCTGGTCAGCAAGGACATGCCGTTGCGGGTCAAGGCGGCCTCGGTGGGTCTGCGTGCCGACGAGTACCGCCACGGCCAGGCCAGCGACCCGACCTGGACCGGTATGTCGGAGATGGAGTTGAGCGAGGAGCAGATCGGCCAGCTGTACGCCGGCGAGACGCTCGACCTCGACGAGGCGGCCGGGCTGCCCTGCCACACCGGTCTGGTGCTGCACTCGGGGCGTGGTTCCGCGCTCGGTCGGGTGCTGCCGGACAAGTCGGTGCGTCTGGTCCGGGGCGACCGGGAGGCGTTCGGGCTGCACGGCCGCTCGGCCGAGCAGCGGATCGCCCTCGACCTGTTGTTGGACGAGTCGATCGGGATCGTCTCGCTGGGTGGCCGGGCCGGCACCGGCAAGTCGGCGCTGGCGCTCTGTGCCGGGCTGGAGGCGGTGATGGAGCGCCGCCGCCACAAGAAGGTGATCGTGTTCCGCCCGCTGTACGCCGTCGGTGGCCAGGAGTTGGGCTACCTGCCGGGCTCGGAGTCGGAGAAGATGTCGCCGTGGGCCCAGGCGGTCTTCGACACGCTCGGCGCGGTGGTGCACGAGAACGTGCTGGAGGAGGTCACCTCGCGGGGCATCCTGGAGGTGCTGCCGCTGACCCACATCCGCGGACGCAGCCTGCACGACGCCTACGTGATCGTGGACGAGGCCCAGTCGCTGGAGCGCGGGGTGCTGCTGACAGTGCTGTCCCGGATCGGGCAGGGCTCCCGAGTGGTGCTCACTCACGACGTGGCCCAGCGCGACAATCTGCGGGTCGGCCGGCACGACGGGGTGACGGCTGTCATCGAGGCGCTCAAGGGTCATCCGCTCTTCGCGCACGTCACCCTCAGCCGTTCGGAGCGGTCTCCGATCGCCGCGATGGTCACCGACCTGCTGGAGGACATCCCGATCTGACGGGTATTATGTGGGCCTTTGTCCGCATTTTTAGTGTGGCGCAGGTCACAAACGGCCTGGTTGGTTTCCCATCAGCCTCACTGTGCGCAATCGTGTCCCACGAGCGTCCACGCACCACCGGAATCGTTGGCGATCGTTCGTCCCGAGACGGACGACATCGGCGAAGGTCGGTGCGTCGGCGCGGCCGGCAACCGGTCGGGGCGCTCGTGGCACGGCTGACGGCCCACCTGTGGTCTGCGCCGCGCCACGTCCTTGCTCCCGACGAAGGGACCACTTCGTGAGTCGGCTGTGGAGCCGGTTGGGCGCCCGTACGGCTGCTGTAGCGCTGCTCTCCGTGGGCGTTGCCGGTGGCTTCTACCTGGGCGAAGACCGGGAAACCCAGCAACAGGGTCTGACCGAGCAGGTCAGTCTCGAGGTCGACCGGGCCGACCTCGCGTACCAGCGCGAGCGGCAGGCCGCCCACCAGGTGCAGTTCTCCAAGCAGCGGGCCGCCGAGTACCAGGCCAAGCTGCGGGCGAAGCAGGCCGCCAAGGAGGCCGCCGAGCGGGCCCGCCGGGCCGAGGCCGCCGCGGCGTCCCGCAAACGCGAACGCGCGGCCGCCAACGCGCCAGCCAAGCCGTACGACGGGCCCATCCCGGCGTCCTGCGCGGAGTACAGCGGCAACCGCAAGACCGGCTGCGCGCTGATGATCGCCGCCGGCTTCGGCATCGCCGAGTTCCCGTGCCTGGAGAAGCTCTGGACCAAGGAGAGCGGCTGGAACCACAAGGCCAACAACTCCTCGTCCGGTGCGTACGGCATCCCGCAGTCTCTGCCGGGCAGCAAGATGGGCTCCGTCGCGTCCGACTGGCGGACCAACCCCGCCACGCAGATCAAGTGGGGATTGGGCTACATCAAGGGCAGGTACAAGACGCCCTGCGGTGCCTGGACCTACTTCCAGAACAACAACCACTACTGACGGCTGTCGAAGGCGGGGCAGGTGGCTCTCCACCGCCCCGCCTTCGCGCGTACTCCGGACGGGACGTGAGTGGCGGTCGGCCGCTTTTGCTGATAGCAGTTGTGGAGTGACCCTGCACCCGTCAAGCGGCGACCCCTATCAGTTCGGCACCGAGGCGTTCTACGCCGCGCTCGGCCGGGCGTTCGTCGCCATGTGCGCGGTGGTCCCGTTCCTCTTCCTCATCGAGGCCGTCGACCAGGGGCTCGCGTTCGGCCTGGACGCCACCGCCGGCATCATCCCGCAGCGCATCGACGGGCTGGACGGGGTCTTCTTCTCCCCGTTCCTGCACCACGGTTTCGACCACCTCTACAGCAACAGCATCCCGCTGATCCTGCTGGGCACCTTCGTCCTCGCCGCCGGCGCCCGCCGGTTCCTCTGGTCGACCCTGGTCATCATCCTGGTCAGCGGGCTCGGCGTGTGGTTCACCGGCTCACCCAACTCGGTGGTGGTCGGCGCCAGCGGTGTCATCTTCGGCTACCTGGGCATCCTGCTCACCCGGGGCATCGTCGAGCGCAGCTGGTGGAACTTCGCGGTCTTCCTCCTTGTCGGTCTGCTCTACGGCTGGCAATTGGTCGGCATCCTCCCCACCGACGAGCGGATCTCCTGGCAGGGGCACCTGTTCGGCCTGCTCGGCGGGGTGGTGGCGGCGATCCTGTTCCGCCGCCGACGACCCGCCGTGGGCGGCCCGGACTACTCGGGCTCCACGCTCAGCCTGCCCTGAGGCGATTCTCCGGCGCGGCCTCTGGGACGTGCTTGCCCGGCCGTCGCCGCCCGCTTACGGTCGAGATCAGCACGCGTTGATCCGTGAGCGGAAAGCGACGGTACGCCATGCGCGAGGTTGATGTCGCCGTGATCGGGGCCGGTCCGGCCGGCCTCTTCGCCGCGTACTACGCCGGGTTCCGAGGGCTGTCGGTGGCGGTGATCGACGCGTTGCCCGAGCCGGGCGGTCAGATCACCGCCATGTACCCGGAGAAGCTGATCCTCGACGTCGCCGGCTTTCCCGCGGTCAAGGGCCGCGACCTGGTGGCCAACCTGGTGGCCCAGGCGGCACCGTTCGGTCCGGAGTACCTGCTCGGCACCCGGGCGGAGAAGCTCGCCTACGCCGACGGCCGCCCGGTGCTCGGCCTGGCCGGTGGCGAGCAGCTCGCGTGCGGCGCGATAGTGGTCACCGGCGGGCTCGGCAGCTTCAGCCCTCGGCCGTTGCCGTGCGCCGACGGCGCCCCCGGCTCGGGGATCGTCTACTTCGTGACCGAGCCGACCGAGCTGACCGATCGGGACGTGCTGATCGTCGGTGGCGGCGACTCCGCGTTCGACTGGGCGCTGGCGCTGCAACCGCTGGCCCGGTCGGTGACTCTGGTGCACCGCCGGGAGAAGTTCCGGGCCCACGCGTCGACGGTCGCCCGGGTGCTGTCCCTGCCGGTGCGGGTGGTGGTCAACGCCGAGGTCACCAGGCTGCTCGGGGACGGCGCGGTGACCGGTGCCGAGGTGACGGTGCGCGGCGGCGCGACCGAGACGCTGCCGGTGCACACCGTGGTGGCCGCCCTCGGCTTCACCGCCGACCTGGGCCCGCTCGCCGAGTGGGGGCTACGGCTGGACCGCCGGCACATCCTGGTCGACAGCGCGATGGCCACCAACCTGCCCCGGGTCTTCGCGGCGGGTGACATCACCGAGTACCCGGGCAAGGTCCGGCTGATCGCCACCGGCTTCGGTGAGGCGGCGACGGCGGTCAACAACGCGGCAGTGGCCATCGACCCGAGCGCACACCTCTTCCCCGGGCACTCCTCCGACGCCGGTTGACATTCGTCGTCGATGGCGGAGCGACGGTCACTGACGAGGTCGGATCTCTGCCGTCACACTCGGGACTCACGTCGGCGCGCGGGTGGCGCCAGCGCGGCGATCAGCACCGCCACCATGGTCAGCGCCGCCCCGAGCAGAGTGTTCACACCCGGATGCGAGGCCGCTGTGGGGAGGATCAGGTCCAGCAGGACGGCGCCCACGATCTGCCCGGCGATGGTGGCCAGGCCGAGCAGCAGCACACCGGTGAAGCGGACGATCGCGGCGGCGATCGCGATGAACACGATGCCGATCGGACCGCCCAGGTAGAGCCACGGCTCGGTCGGCAGGTGGCCGCCGGGCCAGCCGCGTACGGCGATGTCGATCGCGAACGTGACGAGCAGGGTGACAGTGCCGACGGAGAAGTTGACAAGCGTGGCGGTCAACGCACTGTCGGCCGCCGCTCGGACCCGGCCGTTGACGGCCTGCTGCCAGGCGATACCCACCCCGGCGAGCAGCGGTAGCAGGGCCAGCGCCAGCGCGCCCGGTTCGCCAAGACGGTCGCCGACCGCCAGGCCGACCGCGAGCACTGTGAGCACCGCGCCGGCCAGCCGCTGCCGGGTGATCGGCTGCCGGCCGGTCGGCCCGATCCCGGCCCGGTCCACGGCGAGGCTGCTGCCGGTCTGGCCGGCGACCACCGCCACGGTGAAGACCGCCACGCCCAACGTGCCGATGGTGAGGCCCTGGGTGGCCACCAGGAAGGCTCCGCACATCCCGCCGAGGCACTGCCACGGCCGCAGCGTGCCGGTCCGCAGGGCCCGCCGCGTCGCGGCCAGCCCTCGCCGACCACCGGGGGTGGCGGGCACCAGCACCAGCAGCAACAGCAGGCCGGTGCCGAACGAGACGACAGCGGCGGCGAAACCGTCGTCGAGGCGTACCCCCAGCTCGCCGTTGATGCGCGACTGCACCGCCACCGCGACCCCGGAGGCCGACGCCAGCGCGACGCCGGTTATCCGGCGGGCGGCCGACAGGGTCTGCGGGGTCGCCGTGTCGGCGGCTGTCACTCCTGCTCGGCCAGCGGACGACCGTCGAAGTCGACAGCGGAGTAGAGCGCCAGCTTCTCCAGCCGGTGGTACGAGTCGATCACCCGGATGGTGCCGCTCTTCGAGCGCATGACGATCGACTGGGTGTACGCGCCGCCGGCCCGGTAACGCACCCCGCGCAGCAGGTCGCCCGAGGTGACCCCCGTCGCCACGAAGAAGCAGTTGTCGCCGGTGACCAGATCGTCGGTGCCCAGCACCCGGTCCAGGTCGTGCCCGGCGGCGATCGCCTTCTCCCGCTCCTGCTCGTCGCGCGGCCACAGCTTGGCCTGCATCGCACCACCCATGCACTTCAGCGCGCACGCGGAGATGATGCCCTCCGGGGTGCCGCCGATGCCCATCAGGACGTCGACGTCCGACTCGCCCCGGGCCGCCGCGATGGAGCCCGCGATGTCGCCGTCGGAGATGAACCGGATCCCCGCCCCGGTTCGGCGGATCTGCGCGACCAGGTCGTCGTGACGGCTCCGGTCGAGCACGCAGACGGTCACCTCGGAGACGTCGGTGCCCTTGACCTTGGCGATCCGGCGCAGGTTCTCCGCCACACCGGCGTTGATGTCGATCACGTCGGCGTACGCCGGCCCGACGGCGAGCTTCTCCATGTAGAACACGGCGCTCGGGTCGAACATCGCACCGCGCTCGGAGACGGCGAGCACCGCCACCGCGTTCGGCATGCCCTTGCTCATCAGGGTGGTGCCGTCCACCGGGTCGACGGCGACGTCCACCTCCGGGCCGGTGCCGTCGCCGACGTGCTCGCCGTTGAAGAGCATCGGGGCGTTGTCCTTCTCGCCCTCGCCGATCACCACCACACCGCGCATCTGGATCGAGTTGATCAGCTTGCGCATCGCGTCGACAGCGGCCCCGTCGCCGCCCTCCTTGTCGCCCCGACCGACCCACCGGCCGGCGGCCATCGCCGCGGCCTCGGTGACCCGGACCAGGTCGAGGGCAAGGTTTCGGTCGAGATCCTGTGGGATCCGCGTCCTGGTGTTCGTCATGACGGCTACTCCTCCTCGCGACGGTGCGGGGACGACCGGCGGCGGGGTGGCCCTCACTGCCGGCTTTGTCGCTGATCCTCACACGATGGCCGACCGGGCGTCGGCGCGGGGCGGTGATGGCCCGGATACCGCCGGTCGGGCGGCTGCGAAGATAACGGGGTGGAACCCGCACAGCCAGCCGACCGCGTACCCGCCGACCGCACGCCGCCCGACGGCCAGCCGCCGGCCGACGTCCCCGCCGGCCGTGGCGGTGAGCCCGCCGCGACCGACCCGACCCCACCGCCGCCGGCGGTGTCCGGCAAGTCCGAGCGGTCGCCGAAGGACATGGCGATCTCGCTGCTGGTGCTGCTCGTCCCGATCGCGCTGCTGCTGGCGTTCTACCGGGGATTCCTCGGCGGCGACCAGGCCACCACGGTCGATCCGGCGCCCGCCATCGAGCAGGCACGTTCGGCGAACGTCTTTCCGGTGAGTCAGCCGCAGGGGCTCGGCGCCGACTGGAAGACGGTCAGCGCCCGCTACCAGACCGTCGAGGGCGGTGCGAACCTGCGACTCGGCTACCTCACGCCGGAGGGGCGGGGCGTCCAACTGCTGCAGAGCAGCGTCCCGGCGGACCGTCTGCTCCCGGCCGAGCTGACCAGTCAGGGTCAGCCGCAGGGCCCCACCGAGCTGGCCGGGCGCTCCTGGCAGCTCTACACGGCCCGGGGGAACCAGCAGGCGCTGGTCCTGCTGGAGCCGACCCGCACGGTGATCGTCGTCGGCGACGCCCGGGACAACGAACTCCGCGAACTGGCCGGCTCACTGCGCTGACCGGACCCGGTGGGGTGGCCCACTGGCGCCGAATCTGGGCAACAGGCCCGAAGGGTGATTGTCCGACCCGTCGACAGGGAACAAGGAGGGGGTGACCCGGGCGCGCTGCTCGGCCCGGGTCGCGCGACGCAGCCGACGGTGCTGCTGCGTCGCCCGGTTTCCGGCGCCGTCCAGGTCGTCGGGTGACCCCCTTGGGAGACACGTATGACTGTTCGACGACTCGGCGCCGGCCTGGTAGCCGCCGCTCTGATCACGCCCGCACTGGCCGCCTGCGCCAGCGGAACCGGCACCGCCGGATCGACGCCGTCCCCGACGGTGAGCGCGTCCGGCACGGCGAGCGCGTCCGGCGCCCCGGTGGCGGGTGACGCCAAGCAGGCCCTGCTCGACTCCACCAAGGAGATCAGCAACGGGAACTTCCGGTTCACCCTGGCCGGCGCCGGCTCGACGGCGGAGGGGCTGGTGCACCAGCCCAGCCAGAGCGCGGCGATGAAGATCGCGATCGGTGGCCCCTCGTCCGACCTGGCGATGAAGCTCGACGTGGTCCACTTCAAGCCGGACAGCTGGGTCAAGCTGGAGCTGACCGGCCCCACCGCCGACAGCCTGCCCGCCATCAAGCAGCTCAACCTCGGCAAGTACCAGCACCTGGACCAGAACCGGATCAAGGGCAACCGCAACCTCGGCTTCGACTTCGAGAAGGTCGACCCGGCCGGTAGCGCGGTGCTCACCCAGGGCATCACCGAGGTCCGCAGCACCGGCACCGGCGCGTACGCCGGCAGCATCGACGTCACGAAGGCCGCCGAGGCGGGCTCGTTGAACGCCGCCACGATCGCCGCGCTGGGCACCCAGGCGAAGACCGTCCCGTTCACCGCGAAGGTGGACCCGCAGGGCCGGCTCAGCGAGCTCGTGCTCCAGTTGCCGGCCGCCGGGCAGACCGCCGCCCAGGAGATCAAGATGACCTACTCCGACTACGGAGCCGCCACGGCCGCGCAGAAGCCGCCGGCGGATCAGGTCGTCGAGGCGCCGGCCGAGCTGTACAGCCTGTTCAACTGACGTGCCGAGGTGGGGCGGCTCCGGCCGCCCCACCGGCGGTCGGTCAGGAAGCGGGCTCCTGCCGGGCGGCGTCGATCCGCGCCCGCGCACCGTCCAGCCAGCGTTGACAGATCACCGCCAGCGCCTCGCCGCGCTCCCAGAGCGCCAGCGACTCCTCCAGGGACGTGCCGCCGGCTTCCAGTCGCTCCACCACCGAGGCCAGCTCGGCGCGGGCCTGCTCGTAACTGAGCCGCTCGTCCGGCCCGGCCTTCGTGTCGTCAGTCATCGCGTTCATCTCAGCACACCACTCCCCACCCCGCCGCGTCGCCACTCAGCCATCGACGGTGGCGGCCAGCTCGCCGTCGGCCAGTCGTACCCGCAGCGGGTCGCCCTTGCCGACCTCCGCCGCCGCGCGGACCACGTGGCCGTCCGCGCGCTGCACTATCGCGTACCCCCGGTCGAGGGTGGCGGCGGGGGAGAGCGCGCGCAGCCGCGCGAGGGTGTGCCGCAGGTCATCCTCGGCGGCCGCGAGCCGGTGCTCCAGGCAGCGGCCGGCCCGCTGACGCAACGCGGTCAGCTCGGTCGCCCGATGCTCCACCATCACCTGGGGCCGGGCCAGCACCGGCCGTGAACGCAGCCCGTCGAGCCGGTGCGTCTCCCGGTCGACCAGGTTGCGTACCGCCCGTTCGAGGCGGTGCCGGGCCTGACCGATGAGGCGTACCTCCTCGGTGAGGTCGGGAACGACCCGCTTCGCCGCGTCGGTCGGGGTGGAGGCACGGACGTCGGCGACGTAGTCGATCAGGGGCGCGTCCGTCTCGTGGCCGATCGCGCTGACCACCGGCGTACGACAGCCGAACACCGCGCGGCACAGCGCCTCGTCGGAGAAGGGCAGCAGGTCCTCGATGCCGCCGCCGCCCCGCGCGATGATGATCACGTCGATGCTCGGGTCGGCGTCCAGCACCTTGAGCGCGTCGACGATCTGTGGCACCGCGGACGGGCCCTGCACGGCCACGTTGATCGTCCGGAACTCCACCGCCGGCCAGCGCCGTCGAGCATTTGTCAGCACGTCCCGCTCCGCCGCCGACGCGCGACCGGTGATGAGCCCGATCCGGCCGGGCAGGAACGGCAGTCGACGCTTGCGGGCGCGGTCGAAGAGCCCTTCGGCGGCGAGCAGCTTCTTGAGCTTCTCCAGTCGGGCCAGCAGCTCCCCGAGCCCCACCTGACGGATCTCGTCGGCCCGCAGGCTCAGCGTGCCCCGGGCGGCGTAGAACTCCGGCTTGGCGTGCAGCACCACGCGCGCGCCCTCGCGTAGCTCCGGCGCTCCGGAGTCCAGGACGTCCCGGTTGGTGGTGACGGTCAGGCTCAGGTCGGCCGATGGGTCACGCAGGGTGAGGAAGACCGTGCTGGCCCCCGGACGGCGGCTGATCTGCGCCACCTGCCCGTCCACCCACACCCAGCCCAGCTTGGCGATCCAGGCCCCCACCTTCTGGCTGACCACCCGTACCGGCCAAGGCTCCTCAGCGCTGCTGCCCCC
>NZ_JAGPXY010000233.1 GCF_018070325.1 Micromonospora sp. H61 | reverse complement strand
CGGCGCAGGCGGTTGCCGGGCTGCTGGCCATCGCCCGCGAGGCCGCGGCCCGGCCGGGTGCGACCGCCGAGGACGTGCTCTGGGCCGTCTGGCACGCCAGTGGTCTCGCCGAGCGGTGGGCCGACGCGATCAACCAGGGGCGCCCGGAGGCCGGCGAGGGCGACCTGGCCCGGCGTCGGCGGGCCGAGGCCGCCGACCGCGACCTGGACGCCGTGCTGGTCCTCTTCGACGCGGCGGCCCGGTTCACCGACCGGCTGCCCGGTGCCCGCACCGAGGTCTTCCTCGACCACGTGCTCGCCCAGGACCTGCCGGCCGACACCATCGCCCCGACCGCCGACCGGGGTGCGGCGGTACGCCTGCTCACCGCGCACGCCGCGAAGGGCCTGGAATGGGATCTGGTCGCGGTGGCCGGCGTGCAGGAGGGCATCTGGCCGGACCTGCGGCTGCGCGGCAGCCTGCTCGGCTCCGAGCGACTGGTCGACGTGCTGGCCGGCCGGTCGGTGGACGGGGCGACCGCGGCGAACGTGGTGGGTCAGACCTCGGCGTTGCTGGACGAGGAGCGTCGGCTCTTCCACGTCGCCATCAGTCGGGCCCGGCACCGGCTGCTGGTCAGCGCCGTGGCGTCGGCCGCCGTCGGCGGCGACGACCACGAGGAGCAACCCAGCCGGTTCCTGCACGAGCTGGGCCCGAGCACGCCGCCGCCGACCCCGCCGAGCACGCCGCCAACCCCACCGACAGCGCCGGGCCCGCCGCCCGGTCCCCGCACCGAGCCGTCCGCCGGCGGCACCGGAGGCGCTGCGGCGAGCGAGAGCGGCGACGAGGAGCCGCACCGCCCCGGGGCACTGCCGGTCACCCGTCCACCCCGGGCGCTCACCCTGCCGGCGTTGGTAGCGGAACTGCGTACCGCCATCAC
>NZ_JAGPXY010000232.1 GCF_018070325.1 Micromonospora sp. H61 | reverse complement strand
CTACAAGGTGAGGCCGGCGTTTGATCCGCTGGTGGGTCAGGTCAACGACGGGACGATCGGATCGTTGGGCTGCAGCACATCCGGCTATTCCGGCGTCCGGCGCTCACGCTGATCAAGTATCCGGATCTGCCGCTGACCGCGCGTCTTGACCGGCATCGAGGACCGCTACCCCCGCCGATAGGACGGCACGCCGGTAACGCACTGTGACAGAAGAACAGGAGAGATCCGGCCAGCTGAGCGTGTGCGGCAGTGTAGGCAGTGGCACCATCGAACCCAATGAACGACGAGCTTAGGGCGCCGATCAGGTCTCTGAACTGGTGAGCGACGGACGAGTCGGCCTGCGCCGGCTGGGTTCACACAGTCTGGGAGCCGGTCCCTGCTTCGTGTTCTGCTCCATCAGCGGATGGCAGTGGTACGACCGAGCCGCCAGCAAGATACAGCGGAGTGTGTACCTCACGAGCGCTCATCGCCGCGTGAATTCGTGTGGCGACGTTGCCGGGAAGACGCTGCTCGGCCTCTCGGGGCGAGAAGAAGGCAACGTCCTCCAATTCCTGTAGCGGCAGGACGAGACCGTCGAGGTTGGCGAGGGACCCGCAGTCGAACGTGAAGCTGACAATCGCGCGCGGCCGCTGCCCAGCGGGCGGTGCCCAATCCACTACAAGCAGGTCACCCACCACCACAGAGATCCCCAACTCCTCACGGATTTCACGGCCGCAGGCGTCATGTGGGTACTCGCCCTCGTCGACGTAGCCGCCGGGGAAGGCCCAGTGGTCGCGGTACGTGGGTTTGACGAGCAGCACGTTGCCGGCCGGGTCCGTGATGAAGGCCGCAGCGGCGGCGTAGAAGGAAGCCAGGTTGGCGTACCACGTGGCGGGCTCCGTCCAGGTCACCTTGGTGACGCTAGCGGACGGGGCCAGGTGGGCCCTCGCGCTAGGCGGCTGTTGGCAGGGGCGCGAGGCTGTGCAGGACTTCTTT
>NZ_JAGPXY010000231.1 GCF_018070325.1 Micromonospora sp. H61 | reverse complement strand
ACCCCCCCCCGCCTCTCGTTGTCCGCCCCCCCGCCTCGCTCACCTGGCACGGTTCGCGCTGCTCGGCACGCCGAAAGCGCTGGCCGCGGCCGCGCGGGTTGTCTAGCATCGCGGGCATGACCTGGCGACATTGATCCAGCAGCGTCGGCCGATCCCGTGGGCCACCACGGGCACCGCACGTCCGGTGTCCGTCTCCACTCCCACGGGAAGGCCCCATGACCCTCATCGCTTCGCGCGTCCCCGAGCCGGCGGTCCGTCGGCTGACGGCGACTCTCTACGGGTACGCGTTCCTCAGTGACCTCGTCCTGCTCTACCCGCTGTACGTGGTGTTCTTCGCCGACACCGGGCTGTCGGTGGGGCAGATCGCGTCGCTCTTCGTCATCTGGTCCGCCGCCGGCATCCTGTTCGAGGTGCCCTCCGGCGCCTGGGCCGACGTGCTGTCCCGCCGGCTGCTGCTGTGCCTCGCCCCGCTGGTGGCCGCCGCCGGTTTCGCGCTCTGGGTGCTGCTGCCGTCGTACCCGGCGTTCGCTGTCGGTTTCCTGCTCTGGGGCGCCGGTGGCGCACTGGTCTCCGGTGCGCTGGAGGCGTTGGTCTGGACCGAGTTGGACCGGCTCGGCGCGGTCGGACGGTACGCCCGGGTGCTCGGGCGGGCGCGGACGGCGGGCGTGCTGGGCGTGGTGGTCTCCGGAGTGCTCGCCGGCCCGGTGCTCGGCGTCGGTGGGTACCCGGTGGTCGGCGCGGCCAGCGTGCTCGCCTGCCTGCTCGCCACGATCGTCGCCACCCGCTTCCCGGAATACCGCGCGCCGAGGGCCGTACGCGTTCCGGTGGCCGAACCGGCGACGGCCGCTCGCTCGGTGGCTGCCGCGGCACCCCGGCTAGACGAGCCGGACACCGTCCCGCCCGGGAGCCCGGACGACGATGGTGACCTGGGGTGGTGGGACACGCTGCGGGCCGGGGTGTCGCAGGTCCGCACCGGCGGACGGG
>NZ_JAGPXY010000230.1 GCF_018070325.1 Micromonospora sp. H61 | reverse complement strand
GCACCCTGATCGAGCACTGGAACGGGTGGGCGGTGTTCTCCTGCACCCGCGCGGTGGCCGAGGCGATCGTCGCGGACCAGCAGCGGCGCCGCGACCAGTACCGCGACCGCCTCCGGGACGAGGGCGTGCCGGCAGACGAGCTGGACCGGCGGGTCGACGCCACACTGGCCGACCTCTCCTTCGACGGCGACGTCATCGTCGCCGACCAGCGCGCCCTGGCCGACGACCCGGAAGCCATCGAACGCATCGCCCCGGACGGCGACGGCCGGTACGTCGTGATGGGCCGCAACTGGCGCTGGGAGCCCTTCGACCCCTACGCCTGCGACCGGATCGTCGGCGACGTGCCCGACCCCGATCAGGCATAGGCCGGGCGATCCCGACCAAGCCCCACCGCGTCACCCGAAGCCAGCCGACATCGGCCGCTGCCACCCGGCCACAACCATCACGACAGATAAGACCAACAGGAAGGAACTCCAGTGACCATCCGTAGCCAAGAGGACATCGTCACCCGGGTATGGGCCCTGCGCGCTAACCGCTGGGACATCTTCGGATTCCGCGAGGAGGTGCTCGTGGAGGCGCTCGATCTCGACCACGCCCGCCAGGTCCTCACCCCCCGCCACCCGGGTGAGTGGACCCAGCGGGTCGACCACGAGTCCTACGCCCGGGACTACCTGCGTTTCGCCATCGGGAAGATCATCGAACACCGGGGCAACTCGGCGAGCCGGTCGGTGGACAAGCTCGGCGAACTCGCCTGGCTTCTCGGCCGCGACGACATCGTGGCGGCGATGGATCACGCCGGATACCCGATGTACGGAGCGCCCAAGGTCAAGGCGTTCGCCGACGGGTTCGACTGGCCGTTCCTCGACGACCTCGACGGCGACGACAGGCCGGCCCTGGCCCGGATGGCCGAGGGACAGCAGTGCGACCCACAGGGCTGCGAACGGGGCTGCGCCGACTGACCACGACCGCACCGCACGCATCGCTCCCGGCCCTCACGG
>NZ_JAGPXY010000028.1 GCF_018070325.1 Micromonospora sp. H61 | reverse complement strand
TGGACCAGTGACCAGGCCCGACATGGGCCCACCCCGGGCGCTCGGACCGCCCGACCCGGTGGCGCGGGGCACGCCTCTCTCTCACGTACGGCCACTCCGCCGTACCCGAAAAGTGCCCCGCGCCCCACCCACCCCACCCCACCGATCTTGCAGCTTCGGTAGTCGACATCGGCGTTGATGCCCCTTGTGTCGGGACAGCAAGTGCAAGATCGCGGGGAGGGCGAGGGTCGCCCGGGCATGGCGGGGGAGGGGGGTTGGCACTAGCCTCGGCTCACACTCATGACGGCGGGAGGCGGTTTCGGTGGGCAGCGCAGGGGTGCCGGTGGTCGTCGGGCTGGACAACGGCGGCACCAGCAACAACGCCACAGTGCTGACGGTGGACGGCCGCTTCCTGGTGGACGGGCTGTTGGAGATCCCCAGCGAGGTGCGGGCCGGGCCGGAGGCGGCGATCGAGGCGTTGGCCCTGGCGCTGGACGGTGCCCTGGCGCATACCGGCGTGCCGCGCGACCTGGTCCAGGCGGTCGGGCTGGACACTCCCGGCCCGGCCAGCGCCGACGGCGTCATCTCGTCGCGGGGCTCCACCAACTTTTCCCAGCCGGCCTGGCGCGGCTTCGACGTGCGAGGGGCGCTGGAGCGACGGCTCGGGCTGCCGGTGATCTATCACAACGACGGCAACGCTGCCGCGCTCTACGCCCACCATGTCTACTTCGGCGCCGACGCGATGAACCGCTCCTCGGTGTCCCTGATCGTCGGCACCGGCCTCGGCGGCGGCGTGGTCGAGAGCGGTCGGGTGATCGCCGGCGCGGCCGGGATGGCGGGGGAGTTGGGCCACGTGCACATCCCGCTGAGCGGGCTGCTCGGCCCGGGTCAGCCGGAGCCCACCTGCGCCTGCGGCTTCACCGGAGATGTCGAGAGCGTCGCCTCGCTGACCGGCATCGAACGCAATCTGCTGCCGTACTGGCTGACCCGGTACCCCGACCACCCGCTCGCGGCCGAGTCGGTGGCCCGGGCGGCCAAGCTGGTCCGGGGGTACGGCGAGCGCGGGGACGCCCTCGCGCGGGGTCTCTTCACCCAGCAGGCGATGGCGCTGGGGCGGCTGTTCACCGTCGCCGCGAACTTCACCGACCCGCACGCGTACTTCGTCGGCGGCGGAGTGGTGGAGGCGGCACCGGAGTTCCGCGACTGGTTCCTGGCGACGGTCCGCGAGCACACAGTGCTCCGCGAGGAGCAGGCGGCGGTCGCCACCTTCGCCCTGGTGCCGGATCGGGACATGGCCGGTGCCCGAGGCGTCGCGATCGCCGCGCTGGAGGCGCTACGCGCCGTTCCGGAGCCCCGTCCGCTGGTTGCCTGAGCCGGCGCGGGCCTCGGCCCGCACCGGCTCGGCACCTCTGGTCAGCGCTGGGGTGGCGCCTGGGCGAAGGCGGCCCAGGCCGCCGTTGGGAACAGCAGGGCCGGGCCGGCCGGGTCCTTGGAGTCGCGTACGGCAACGAGCCGCGGGATCGCGGCCACCTCCACGCAGGCGCCTTCGTCGCCGCTGCGGCTGCTCTTGCGCCACCGCGCCGTGGCCAAGGCCGCTGTGATCATCGGGGTCATCGGTCCTACCGTCCCTTCAGGACTGACAGGAGCATCTCGCGGCTGTCCGCCGGGCTGAGCGCCACGCTTCGGAGATGCTCCATGATCTTGGTGCAGGTACGCGTCTCGCCGGCGCGGTCGAGGATCATCTGACCCGCGACGGTCTCCACCGACGCGATGATCGGGTCCTCCGGGTCGGCGAACTCGAGGATGTGCAGGGAACCCCGGGTGCCCCGGTGGTAGCCGGCGGAGAGCGGGATCACCTGGACGCTGATGTTCGGCAGCTCGGCCATCTTGACCAGGTGCCGTAGTTGCCCGTTCATCACCGACTGGTCACCGACCGGCCGGAGCAGGGCGCCCTCGTCGATGATCGCGTCGAGGATGGGCGGCTGGTCGGCGGTGAGCCGCTGTTGTCGGTCGAGCCGGATCTTGACCCGCTGCTCCACCAGGTCGTCGCCGAGGGTGTGCGGCCCGCCGCGCATCACGCCACGGATGTAGTCCGCGGTCTGCAACAGGCCGGGCACCACCGAGGGCTCGAAGTTGGCGATGGCTGTCGCCTCGGCCTCCAGCGCGATGAAGTCGATGGTGCGCGGATCCAGCAGGTAGGAGTACGACACCCACCAGCCGGGCTTGCGGGCGTCCTTGGCGAGCTGCACCGCCGCGGCCACCTCCTCGGCACTCACCCCGTACGACGTGAGCAGGGCGCGCACGGTGGCCGGGCTGATCAGGGTCTGGGCGTTCTCGTAGCGGGACAGGGTGCTGCGGGTGCTGTTGATTTCATCCGCCGCGGTCTCCAGCGTCAGCCCGGCGGCTTCCCGGTGGTGGCGCAGGGCGATGCCGAGCCGGCGGGCGCGGGCGGTCTTCGGAGCCATGCATCGATGGTCGCATACATTTGCGGGAACGTCTGCATGAGAGAACGTCGATGGGAGTTGCATTCACGCCTATACACGTGTCAATCTGTTATCGCGTCCTCACCGCCGGTTGTCGTGGCGACGGTGGTGGTGAGCGACCGGAGGGGATGGGGCGCGCGGCGATCGGGTTTCTCCCCCGTACCCGATCGTCGCGTGCCGCCCCTCCACCCGGCCTGCCGGAAGGAGACGACGTGCGAACCCGCCCGGAGCCCTCCGCCGTACCTTCGGGCGGAGTGCGATGACCCGTTTCCTCGTGGTGCTCACCGACGTGCGTCCCGTCGAGGGCGTCAACCGCAACGAGCGGGTCGCGCCGGAACGGCGCCGGCAGGTCGTCGGCGCCAGCAGCCGGGAGGCCGCCGACCGCATCGCCGGAGCGTTCATGGCGCTGGGCATGGTGCGGGCCGGCCGGCAGCGGGTGAAGGTCATCGCGGTCGGCCGCCGGCACTCCCGGGACTGAGCCGCCCCAGGTCAGCGGGCCGCGACGCCGCCACCGTCCGATCACGCACCGTATATCCTCTCCTGACCGATTGCCGTGTCGTGCCGCGGCTCGCCGGGTATCGCCGCGCCCCTCGGCCACGCACAGTAAGGTCAACCGGGTGAGCGCCACCGGCGAGCACGACCAGCCGCAGTCGCGTACGAAGAGGTGACCGGAGTGACCACCCCAGGCAAGACCCGCGTGGCGATCGTCTTCGGCGGCCGCAGCCCGGAGCACGGCATCTCCTGCGTCAGCGCCGGCAGCGTGTTCGGCGCACTCGACCCGGACGAGTTCGAGGTGGTGCCGGTGGGCATCACCCGGGCCGGCCAGTGGGTGCTGACCAACGGAGACCCCGCCCAGCTCGCGATCAACGCCCGTCAGCTGCCGGAGATCACCGCGGACTCGGGTGACGACATCGTGCTGCGCGCCGACCCCACCGGCAACGGACTGATGGTGCTCGACCCGACCGAGGGCCCCCGGGCGCTGGCCGACGTGGACGTGGTCTTCCCGGTGCTGCACGGCACCTACGGCGAGGACGGCACCATCCAGGGAATGCTGGAGATGGCCGGCATCCCGTACGTCGGGGCGAACGTGTTCGCCTCCGCGGCCGCCATGGACAAGGAGTTCACCAAGAAGCTCTGTGCCGTCGAGGGCATCCCGGTCGGCACGTACGCCGTGCTGCGCAACGGCATGACGCTCAGCGAGCAGGACAAGGAGCGGCTCGGCCTGCCGGTCTTCGTCAAGCCGTCCCGGGCCGGGTCGTCGTTCGGCGTCAGCAAGGTCACCGACTGGGCCGAGCTGGACGCGGCGGTCGCCGCCGCCCGGCAGTTCGACCCGAAGGTCATCGTCGAGGCCGCGATCGTCGGCCGCGAGATCGAGTGCGGTGTGCTGGAGGGCGAGGCCGGCGGCACCCCCGAGGCGTCCGTGTTGGCCGAGGTGCGGGTCGTCGCCGACCACGACTTCTACGACTTCGAGGCGAAGTACCTCGACGACTCCTGCGAGTACGACATCCCCGCCAACCTGCCGGAGAAGGTGACCCGCCAGGTGCAGGAGTACGCGGTCCGCGCGTTCACCGCGCTGGACTGCGCCGGTCTGGCCCGGGCCGACTTCTTCGTCACTCCCGAACTGGACGTCTACCTCAACGAGATCAACACGATGCCCGGCTTCACCCCGACGTCGATGTTCCCGCGGATGTGGGCGGCCTCCGGCCTGGAATACCCGAAGCTGGTCAACCGGCTGATCCGTACCGCCCAGCGGCGCGGCGTCGGCCTGCACTGAACCGTCCGAACCCCGCCCGCGTCGGTCAGCCGGCGCGGGCGGAGTCGGTTCGGGTTCAGCGCTGGCAGCCGGACGGGATCGCGCCGCCGGAGGGCACGCTCGCCACGATCGTGCTGGAGATCGTCGGCAACCACTGCAACGGCTGCTCGTACGAGCGCGGGACGCGCACGGTGATCAGCGTCTCCCGGTCGACAGTCGAGAGGACCGCCGCGTCGGCCTGCTCGGCCAGGTGCCAGCAGACCCGGTTGACCGTCCAGACCTCGTCGGTGCTGGGAAAGGCCGGCTCGGTGCCCCCGCAGGCAACGGTTATCGCGGGGTCGCCGTAGGCGGCGTTCTGCTCCGGGCCGGCGGTGACCGGCCGCTGGGCCAGGTCGCGGATGCTCGCCGGAAGCTGGGAGAGCAGGGCCCGGCAGACCGTGGCCGGCCGGGCGGCCAGCGCCGGGGCGGCCATCTCCACCGGGGTGGTGGACTGCACCCGGGCGGTGGTCGCGGAGGGCGTCGGCGCGGCGGCCGGCGTGTCCGGGCTGAGCTTGCTGAAGGCCAGCACGGCCACCAGCAGCGTGATCGGCAGCGCGATCAACGTGGCCAGCAGGGCGGCGCCACGCATGGTCCGATCGCGGCCGGCCGGCGCGGCGGCGGCCGGATCGGTCGACTCGCGGTTACCGTCAGCCGGCTCGGACGTCCCGTCGGCCGCGTCGCGTGCCCCGTCGTCGTCCAGAGCCGAGGAGGAGGTCGTCATCTCGTCCACTTACAGCCGCACCACCGAACACGTGAGGGTGCGGGTGATGCCGGGCACCATCTGCACCTTGCTGACGATGAGTTTGCCGAGCTCGTCGACGGTGTTCGCCTCGGTGAGGACGACCACGTCGTACGGCCCGGTGACGGCGTCGACGCGTACCACGCCGGGGATGTCCGCGATGAGACCCGCCACGTCACGTGCGCGGCCGACCTCGGTCTGGATGAGGATGTACGCCTGTACCACGACTCGACCTCCGTCCGTCGCCGCCCGGGAGCGGCCCGAAGGGTGAAAGTACCTTACGGACCAGGTCCGATCCCTATCGGTGGTCAAGGAGCAGCGGTGAGCGAGCACGGCGGAGCCGGGCAGCACGGGCGGAACGCCAGCGGTGGCGTCGGCGTGTCCGGGATCGGGGAGTTCGGGCTGATCGGGAAGATCACCGCCCGGCTGTCGTACGGGCCGACGACCCTGCTCGGGCCGGGCGACGACGCGGCGGTGGTGGCCGCGCCGGACGGCCGGGTGGCGGCCTCCACCGACGTGCTGGTCGACGGGCGGCACTTCCGCCGGGACTGGTCCTCGGCCCGCGACGTCGGGCACCGGGCGGCAGCCGCCAACCTGGCGGACATCGCGGCGATGGGTGCCACGCCGACCGCCCTGCTGGTCGCTCTCTGCATGCCGGCGGACCTGGACACCGCCTGGGCGGAGGAGTTGGCCGACGGGCTCTCGGCGGAGGCGGCGACTGTCGGCGCGAGTGTGGTCGGCGGGGACATGTCGGCCAGTCCCACCCTGACCGTCGCGGTCACCGCGCTGGGCGACCTGGCGGGCCGTCCGCCCGTGTTGCGCTCGGGCGCCCGACCGGGGGACGTGCTCGCTCTGGCCGGGCGTACCGGGTTCGCGGCAGCCGGGCTGACCGTGCTGACCCGGGGCTTTCGTACCCCTCGGCTGCTGGTCGAAGCGTACCGGCGGCCGCAGGTGCCCTACCAGGCCGGCCCGCAGGCCGCCCAACTCGGCGCCACCTCCATGATCGACGTGTCGGACGGGCTCCTCGCCGACCTCGGGCACGTCTCGGCGGCCAGCGGGGTGGCGATCGACGTACGCCGCGACGGGTTCGAGGTGCCCCGGCAGATGGCCGACGCGGCGCAGGCACTCGGCGTCGACCCGTACACCTGGATCCTCGCCGGTGGCGACGACCACGCGTTGGCCGCGACCTTCCCCCCGGCGGTGGTGCTGCCACCGGGCTGGCGGCCGATCGGTCTGGTCACCGACGGTGCCGGCGTGACTGTCGACGGCGTCGCCCACGACGGCCCGGCCGGCTGGGACCACTTCCGGTGAGGCCCGCGCGCGGCCGTATCCTGGATACCGTGAGTGAGATCGAGATCCGGGCGGTGCGGTTCGACGCACCGGTGGCGCAGCACCTGATCCGCGCCGCACTGGCCGACCTCGGTGCCCGCTACGGCGGCACCGGCGACGACACCCCGGTGGACGCGGCCGAGTTCGAGCCGCCCGACGGCGCGTTCCTGGTGGCCTACCTGGCCGGCGAGCCGGTCGGCTGCGGTGGCTGGCGCAGCCACGGGGCGGACACCGCGGAGCTGAAGCGGATGTACACGGCCCCGGCGGCACGGGGGCGGGGGGTCGCCCGCGCGGTGCTGGCGGCCGTCGAGCGCTCCGCCCGCGAGCACTGCCGCAAGCGAGTGGTCCTGGAATGCGGCGACAAGCAGCCCGAGGCGATCGCCATGTACGGCTCCGCCGGGTACGAGCGGATCCCGAACTTCGGCTTCTACAAGGACGCGGAGGGCTGCGTCTCCTTCGGCCGCACCCTCTGACCTGTGGATCAGCCCTTGCCGGGCCCGACCGGCCGGTGTGCCAGGTCACGGTGGGCCCGGCCGGGCCTGCGCGCCAGACGTTGACGGGCCGGCGTGCGGCGTCGCCCGCGGACACGACTAAGCCGGCGGACCCTCGGGGTCCGCCGGCTGAGCCGAACGAAAAGGTGGGTGCTACCGCGTCAGGCGCGGGTGACCTTGCCGGCCTTGATGCACGAGGTGCAGACCTTCAACTTCTTGGTGTTGCCGCCACCGGCCGGGGTACGCACCGACTGGATGTTCGGGTTCCAGCGGCGGTTGGTCCGCCGGTGCGAGTGGGACACGTTGTGGCCGAAGCCCGGTCCCTTGCCACAGACGTCGCACACGCTAGCCACGGGATACTCCTGGGATTGATACGTTCATGAGGTCGCCGGCAGGTGCTGCCCGGGCAACCTGGTCAGGTTACCCGATGACTCGCCGACCCGGCCAACCGGCCTGGTCCGGCGCTCGCCCGTGCCCCGGCTCACACCTGGTCGTGGGCCCGTCCGCCCAACGGCGGGCCGGCCCGGCGGCAAGGGTACCGGAGGCGCTCGTTCCCGCCGCGACCAGCGCCGGCCCGGGCCGGCGAGGACACGCCGGACGAGTCCGACGGGTGTCGGTGCGCGCCAGTAGGCTTCTGCCCGTGCTGGACACCCTCGACGCCGCCGCGGTCCGCCGCTGGTGCGCGAGCGGGCTGGCCGCACTGAAGCGTCACCAGGGCGAGATCGACCAGCTCAACGTCTATCCGGTGCCCGACGGCGACACCGGCACCAACCTGGTGCTCACCCTCACCTCGGCGCAGCAGGCCCTCGCCATGGATCTGGACACTCTCCCCGACAGCGGGCCGACGGCGCACGGGCACGCGCTGCGGCTGATGGCCCAGGGCGCGCTGCTCGGCGCGCGGGGCAACTCCGGGGTGATCCTCTCGCAGATCCTGCGTGGTTTCGCCGACCAGGTCGCCGGGGTGCCGACGGTGCGTGGCCGGGAGCTGGCCGCCGCGCTGCGCTCCGGCACCGCCGCCGCGTACACAGCGGTCTCCCGGCCAGTCGAGGGCACAGTGCTCACAGTGGTCGCGGCGGCCGCCGCCGCGGCCGAGGGCGCGGACAGCGACGACCTGCCGACGGTGGCCGGCGTCGCGGCCCGGGCGGCGGCCGAGGCGCTCGCCCGCACCCCGGAACAGCTGCCGGCGCTGGCCCGCGCGGGCGTGGTCGACGCCGGTGGCCGAGGGCTCTGCGTGCTGCTCGACGCCCTGGTCGAGGTGCTGACCGGGGAGCGCACGGTCCGGCCCGCGCCGACGCCGCGCTCCGCCCGCCCGGCGGCCACCGTCGCCCGCGAGACCGGTTCGGATGAGTACGCGTACGAGGTGCAGTTCCTGCTCGACGCCCGAGCCGAGGCCGTCGCCGGGTTGCGGCGGGCGCTCGACGCCCTGGGAGATTCGCTGGTCGTCGTCGGCGACGGGCGTGAACCGGAAGGCACCTGGAACGTGCATGTGCACGTCAACGACGTGGGCGCGGCGGTCGAGGCAGGTGTCGCCGCCGGCCGCCCGTACCGCATCTCGGTGACCCGTTTCGCCGACCACTCGGAGTCGCCCTCCGGCCCGGTGGTGGCCGGCCGGGCCGCGGTGGTGGTGGCCACCGGCGGCGGCATCGCCGACCTGTTCGCCGCGGAGGGCGCCACCGTCGTGCCGGGCAACCCGTCCACGGGCGAGCTGCTGGATGCCGTCCGCAGCACCGGTGCGGCCCGGGTGGTGGTGCTGCCCAACGACGCCAACACCGAGGCGGTGGCGAGCGCGGCCGCCCGCGAGGCCCATCGGCACGGCATCAAGGTGAGCGTGGTGCCGACCCGATCGCCGGTGCAGGCCCTCGCAGCCCTCGCGGTCCGCGACGGTGACCGCCGTTTCGAGGACGACGTCATCGCGATGGCCGAGGCGGCTGGCGCCTGCCGGTACGCCGAGGTCTGCCATGCCAGCCGGGAGGCGCTGACAGTGGCCGGCCCGTGCCGCCCCGGTGACGTGCTGGCGCTGGTGGAGGGGGAGGTGCACCTGATCGGCACCGACCTCACGGACACCTGCGCCGCAGTGGTCGACCGGATGCTCGGTGGTGGCGGCGAGATGGTCACCCTGCTGGCCGGGGTGGACGCTCCGGCCGGGCTCACCGACGCCGTCCGCGCGCACGTCGCGCGACGCTGGCCGTTCGTCGAGGTGCACGCGTACCCGGGCGGCCAGCCGTTTTATCCGCTCCTGGTAGGGATCGAATGAGCGAACCAGCCACTGTGGACACTCCGCTGAAGAAGCTGGTCGGGGACAAGACAGCCAAGGCGCTGGCCTCGCACCTCGACCTGCACACCGCGGGTGACCTGGTCTACCACTTTCCGCGTCGCTACGACGAGCGTGGTGAGCACACCGACATCCGCTCACTGGACGTCGGTGAGCAGGTCACAGTGCTGGCCCAGGTGCAGCGCACCGCGGTGCGCCCGATGCGTCAGCGGCGGGGCAACCTGCTGGAGGTGACCGTCGGCGACGGCTCCGGCGGGGTGCTGACGTTGACCTTCTTCGGCAACCAGGCGTGGCGCGAGCGCGAGTTGCGCCCGGGCCGGTGGGGTCTGTTCGCCGGCAAGGTCACCGAGTTTCGGGGAAAACGGCAGCTCAACGGCCCGGAGTACGTCCTGCTCGGCGAGGGTGGCGACGGCGAGGCGGCGGTCAGCGACGACATCGAGGAGTTCGCCGGGGCGCTGATCCCGGTCTACCCGGCCGCCGCGGCCGTGCCGACCTGGGTGATCGCGCGCTGCGTGCGCGTCGTACTGGACACGTTCACCCCGCCGGACGATCCACTGCCGAGCGCAGTGCGGGCCAGCCGCAAGCTGGTCGGGCTGGGCGCCGCGCTGACCGAGATCCACCGGCCGTCCAGCAAGGAGGCGCTGCACCAGGCGCGGCGGCGCCTCAAGTGGGACGAGGCCTTCGCCGTCCAGGTGACCCTTGTGCAGCGCAAGCACCGGGCGGCCGACTGGCCGGCCCGGCCCCGCCCGGCGCGCCCGGGTGGGCTGTTGGAGGCCTTCGACGCCCGACTCCCGTACGAGCTGACGGCCGGTCAGCGTGAGGTGGGTGTGGAGATCGCGGCGGACCTGGCCACTCCGCACCCCATGCACCGGCTGTTGCAGGGCGAGGTGGGCTCGGGCAAGACGGTGGTGGCGCTGCGGGCGATGCTTCAGGTGGTCGATGCGGGCGGGCAGGCCGCGCTGCTGGCGCCCACCGAAGTGCTGGCCGCCCAGCACCACCGCGGCATGCTCGACCTGCTCGGGCCGCTCGGGCGGGCCGGTGAGCTGGGCTCCGCCGAACACGCCACCCGGGTCGAGCTGGTCACCGGCTCGTTGGGCGCGGCGGCCCGCCGCCGGGCGCTCGGCGAGGTGGCTAGCGGTGCCGCCGGCATCGTGCTCGGCACCCACGCCCTGCTGTACGAGGGGGTCGACTTCGCCGACCTCGGCCTGGTGGTTGTCGACGAGCAGCACCGCTTCGGCGTGGAGCAGCGCGACGCCCTGCGGGCCAAGGCCGACCAGCCGCCGCACGTGCTGGTGATGACGGCCACCCCGATCCCGCGCACCGTGGCGATGACCGTCTACGGGGACCTGGAGGTCTCCACGCTCTCCCAGCTGCCCCGGGGGCGGTCGCCGATCGCCTCGCACGTGGTGCCGGCCGCCGAGAAGCCGGCCTATCTGGACCGGGCCTGGCGTCGGCTGCGCGAGGAGGTGACCGCCGGCCACCAGGCGTACGTGGTGTGTCCGCGAATAGGTGACGGGCCGACCAGCGACGAGGAACCGCCACCCGAGGACGACAACGGGCGGCGGCCACCGCTGGCGGTGACCGAGGTGGCTCCGTTGCTGGCCGAGGGCCCGCTGCACGGCCTGCGGATCGGGGTGCTGCACGGTCGCCTGCCGGCCGACGAGAAGGACGCGGTGATGCGTTCCTTCGCGGCCGGTGACCTGGACGTGCTGGTGGCGACGACGGTGATCGAGGTCGGCGTGGACGTGCCTAACGCCACCGTGATGATCGTGCTGGACGCCGAACGGTTCGGTGTCTCCCAACTTCACCAGCTGCGGGGCCGGGTCGGTCGGGGTGCTGCCGCCGGGCTGTGCCTGCTGGTCAGCGAGGCGGCCGAGGGTTCGTCGGCGCGGGAACGGTTGGATGCTGTGGCGTCCACCAGCGACGGTTTCAAGCTCGCCGAACTGGATCTGGAGCAACGCCGTGAGGGCGACGTGCTGGGTGCCACCCAGTCCGGGCACCGTTCGCACCTGCGGTTGCTGTCCCTGCGACGCGACGCCGACCTGATCCGTGACGCCCGCGCCGAGGCGATCACCCTGATCGAGGACGACCCGGAGCTGGCCCGCAGCCCGGCACTGGCCGCCTCGGTGGCCGCACTGGTGGACGAGGACCGCGCGGAGTACCTGGAGAAGGGCTGACCACACAGGCCACTACATGGCTGAGGGCGCGCCGACCGGGTGGTCGACGCGCCCTCAACTGTCAGAGCGGGTTGGTTCAGGCGGTGAAGCGAACCCGACGACGACGGGCCACCACGAACAGGGCGGCACCGGCGGCCAGCAGCACCACGGCGCCGGCGATGATGCCGCCGGTGGCAGCACCGGTCAGCGGCAGAGCCGGCTCGTCCTTACCGCCACCCTGACCCGGGGCGCACTCGGCCGGCTGCTCCCAGGCGATCGGCGCGGTGTCGTCGAGGCCCTCGGCGGCCGGCGTGACGACCAGACCCTCGAACGCGTCGAAGGAGACGGAACCGGTCTCGCCCGGCTTCACGACCAGCGTCTTCACCTCGCCCTTGTTCGGGGTCAGGGTGAGCGTGACGGTCTCACCGTCGGCGGGGTTCTCGATCGCGAAGGTGAGCTTGTCGCAGGTCGACTCGACCGAGCCGACCGGCTCCGCCGGAGCCGGGGTGGCGGTCGGGGTCGGGCTCTGGGTCGGGGGCTGGCTCGGCGACGGAGAGACGACAGTGGGGGTCGGGGTGGGGGTCACCGACGGAGTGGCGGTCGGCGTCGGGCTGCTCGGCGAGGGCGTGGGCTCTGCCGCGCAGGTGCCCTTCGGCTCGGCGGCCACGGTCCGCTCCTCGGTCACGATCCGGTCGGAGCGCACCCACCGCGCCTCGACGGTCAGCTCGATCGTCGGCCGCTTCTGGTCGAAGCGGTGGGCCTGGGTGCCGGTGAGGAAACCCTTGCCCTTCGCCGGGAGAGTGGCGTCCTGCGCCAGGCCGCCGGTGAAGTCGCCCGGGACGGTCGACTCGAGCTTGGTGATCTTCGCGTCGATGTTCTCGCTGTTGCCGACCGTCCAGGTCACCTTGACCTGGCCGTCGGAGGTCAGGCAGTAGGTGCCGGAGGGCTCGGGGTGGTGGGCACTCGCGGGGCTCGCGAGGACGCCGACGCCGGCGATGCCGATCAACGCGCCCGCGGCGATGGCCGCGACGCGCCGGAACGGAGACTTGGGAGGGTTCACGCCTGCTCCTGGTGAGGGGGTACGGATCGCGTGGCGGGAGGCCGGGAGACATCGTGACCGGGGGGTCAATTGCTCACCGGGGCGTCGCGCGACGCGGTGGTGTTCCCGCGGCGAAAGCGGGGACAGGGGGAGACTGTACTGATGGGTGGTTAATGAGGGGAGTTCAGATCATTGCCATTCGGCAATGTAGTCGATTCGTGATCTTTGATGGACCGAATGTGTCGGTCCGGTCACTGGGGACGGTTCCGCCGCCGTGGCTCCACGGTGGATACCGCGCCGTCGGGGCTGCTCAGGTGCTCCGCGTCGTCGTCCGCCGGCAACTCCCGGCTCCGCGCCGTGCTGACCGGCTCCGCGCCGCATCGCGTAGCGTCGCGGGCATGAGCAGGAGGAAACGGTGACCCGGATCGTGGCCGGGACGCTCGGTGGCCGGCGGATCGCCGCGCCGCCCGGCGCCGGCACCCGACCCACCTCGGACCGGGTCCGGGAGGCGCTGTTCAGTGCCGTCCAGGCCGAGGTCGATCTCGACGGCGCCCGCTTCGCCGACCTGTACGCCGGCTCCGGCGCGGTCGGCCTGGAGGCGCTCTCCCGAGGTGCCCGGCACGTGTTACTGGTCGAGTCCGACCCGCGGGCGGCCCGGGTGATCCGGGAGAACGTGGCGGCCCTCCGTGCCGGTCCGGCGGCCCGTCTGGTCACCGGCAAGGTGGCGACGGTGCTGGCCGCCGGACCGGACGGCGAGCCGTACGACGTGGTCTTCGCCGACCCGCCGTACGCGCTGCCGGACGAGGAGATCACCGCGCTGTTGGCCGCGCTGGTCGACGGCGGCTGGCTGGCGCCCGACGCGTTGGTGGTGGTGGAGCGGTCCCGCCGCACCAGGGAGTTCGACTGGGTGGAGGGGATCACCGCCGAGCGCAGTCGCCGTTACGGCGAGACCACCCTTTGGTACGGTCGCCGATCATGAGACGTGCGGTGTGCCCCGGTTCGTTCGACCCGGTCACCAACGGACACCTCGACATCATCGGGCGGGCCAGTCGGCTCTTCGATGAGGTGATCGTCGGTGTGCTGGTGAATCAGTCGAAGAGTGGCCTGTTCACCGTCGAGGAGCGCATCGAGATGCTCCGCGAGGTGACCTCGTCGTACGGCAACGTGCGGGTCGAGTCGTTCCGAGGGCTGCTGGTGGACTTCTGCCGGGCCCAGCAGGCCAGTGTGCTGATCAAGGGCCTGCGGGCGGTCAGCGACTTCGACTACGAGCTGCAGATGGCCCAGATGAACATCGGTCTGGCCGGCGTCGAGACGCTGTTCATGCCGACCAACCCGCTCTACTCGTTCCTCTCGTCGAGCCTGGTCAAGGACGTCGCCAAGTGGGGTGGCGACATCTCCGCCCACGTCCCCGACCCGGTCCGCGAAGCCCTCCAGGCCCGCCTGGGCCCCCGCCGCTAAGCCGACCCTGGCTCCCCCTCACCCTCGCGATCTTGCACTTACGGCGCCCGCGTCGCCCCTTTCGCCGTGGTTTGACGCGACCGAAAGTGCAAGATCGGGGCGGTGGGAGCCGGGGGTAACTATGTCGCGACTCGCCGGGTTGGGGTGAGTGGGGCGGCGGTGGGGCCGGCACGACATGATTGGTGGCGCGGGGAACGGCCGTAGCCCGCATCATGGAGGTCGGCCGACGAACGACAGGAGTGAGGTAGCCGGTGGACCCGCTCGATCGCATCGACGAACTGATCGCCATCCTGGAGCAGGCCCGCTCCGTCCCGATGTCGCGCAACAACTGCATGGTCGACCGGGGTGAGATGATCGCTGCCCTCGATGAGATGCGTGCCGATCTCCCCGCCGACCTGCGTCGCGCCGCCGCGCTCCTGGAGGAGCGCGACAAGATCATGGAAGCCGGCAAGCGCGAGGCGGACCGGATCATCAGCGAGGGTGAGGCAGAACACGCCCGCCTGGTCTCGGTGAACGAGATCACCGTGTCGGCCGAGCACGAGGGCGCCCGGATCATCGGCGAGGCCCGCGCCGAGGCGCAGCGCCTGCGTGAGGAGGTCGACGACTACGTCGACACCGCGCTGGCCAACTTCGAGCAGTTCCTCACCAGGGCACTGGCCTCGATAGAGCGCGGCCGGGACAAGATGCACGCGCTGCGGGAGATCGGCACCTTCGCTGGGGATGAGGCGGAACGCCCGCTACCCTTCTGAGCGGCACCTCACCAGCCGACTTCTCAGGCGGGCGTCGCCCCCGGTTCGACGGTCCGGCGGTCGCCCAGGTAACCTTTTTTGTCGGCCTCTCACCGGCCGGAGTCTAACTATGCCCAAGCACTCGCCATCGACACTCAACCCCAGGTCGCCGCTGGTCCTCGACACGAGGGACCTGCCGCGTCGCCCTGGCGCGTTGCGTGAGGTCCAGCGGGTCGTGCCGGCACCGGCGGACCTCGGTGTGGAGTTGATCGGCGTGCCGGAGGGCGCGGACCTCGACCTCGATCTGAGGTTGCAGTCGGTGTCCGAGGGCGTGCTCGTCTCCGGGACCATCACCGGTCCCGTCCGGGGCGAGTGCGGCCGTTGCCTGCGCGAGATCAACGACTCGATGGGCGTGACGATCCAGGAGCTGTACGCGTACGAGGACAGCACCACGGACGCCACGACCGACGAGGACGAGGTGGGCCGGATGCAGGGCGATCTGATCGACCTGGAGCCGGCGCTGCGGGACGCGTTGGTGCTCACGCTGCCGACCAACCCGCTCTGCCGGGAGGACTGCCCAGGACTGTGCCCCGAATGCGGGGCGCACTGGGACGATCTGCCGGCCGACCACAGTCACCAGCAGATCGACCCGCGTTGGGCGGGCCTGTCGCAACTGACCGTTACAGAGGAGTAAGAACCGTGGCCGTCCCGAAGCGCAAGATGTCGCGCAGCAACACCCGGTCTCGCCGGGCGAACTGGAAGGCGACAGTGGTCGCGACCGTTGCGTGCCCGCAGTGCAAGTCCCCGAAGCTGCCGCACGCTGCCTGCTCCGTCTGCGGCACCTACAACGGCCGCCAGGTTCTCGAGGTCTGACCTGGACGCCGAGTGACGCCCCCGACCCCAGGTCGGGCGGCGCGCGCATCCTGGCATTCGCCCGGTGCTCCGGCTCCCTCCGACGCCGGCCGGACCGATCCGGCCGGCGTTCCGGTGGAGCCGGGCGCCGCGCGGATCGCCGTTGACCTCCTCGGCGGGGACGACGCTCCCGCCGTCGTGGTTGACGGCGCTCTGCGGGCCATGCGCGCCGACCCTGATCTGCATCTGCTTCTCGTCGGTCCGACCGAGGTCGCCGACGAGCTGATTGCTGCCCTCGATCCGGCGCAACGCGCCCGGATCACGGTGCGGCCCGTTCGTGATGTCGTCGGCATGGCCGACCATCCCAGCGCCGCCCGCTCCGAGAGCACCGTCCGGGCCGCGGTCACCGCCGTCCGGGACGGGACGGCCGACGCCGTGGTCTCCGCCGGCGCCACCGGTGCCACAGTCACCGCTGCCGTGCTCGGCCTCGGCCGCTCGCCGGAGATCCGCCAACCCGCGCTGGCCGCCACCCTGCCCGCCGTGGCGGGGCCCGTCGTGTTGCTCGACGTCGGCGGCTCCCTGGAACCCCGCCCGGCCACCCTCGCCCGTCACGCCGTGCTCGGCGCCGCGTACGCGGCGGTGGCCCACTCGATCGCCGCACCCCGCGTCGGGCTGCTCTCGGTCGGCACCGAGGCCGGCAAGGGCGACCGGGTCCGCCGCGCCACCGACCCCCTGCTCGCCGTCGAACCGCTGCCCGGCGGGGCGCGCTACGTCGGCCTGGTCGAGGGGTACGACGTGGCCCTCGGCACGCGCGCCGATGTGGTGGTCACCGACGGCTTCACCGGTAACGTGCTGCTCAAGGCCATTGAGGGCGCGTACGCGATGGCCGGCGGCCCACCTGCCCAGGGCGGCGCGCCCCGCGCGGCGGCACTGCTGGGCGTCGCGGGGACGGTGGTCGTCTGTCACGGGTCCGCCCGCGCCGACGACGTCGCCTCCGGCATAGCTCTCGCCGCCCACCTGTGGCGGCGGCGCGCCACCGATCTGGTCTCCGCGTTGCTCGACCGCGACGCCGCGACGGGTCGCACCGACCGCTCCACCGACACCGAGGTACGCACATGAGCAACGACAAGCGGCGGCGGGCGTCCGTCGGTCACCTGGAAGCCGCCTTCGGAGTGAGCCTGGAACCCGAGCTGCTCCAGCGCGCGTTGACCCACCGGTCGTACGCGTATGAGAACGGCGGGCTGCCGACCAACGAGCGGCTGGAGTTCCTCGGCGACTCGGTGCTCGGCGTGGTGATCACCACGGCGCTCTTCCACAACCACCCTGATCTGCCTGAGGGGCAGTTGGCCAAGCTGCGGGCCAGCGTGGTCAACATGCGGGCGCTCGCCGACGTGGCCCGCGGTCTCGGCCCGGACGGGCTGGGCGCGTACCTGCTGCTCGGCAAGGGTGAGGAGACGACCGGTGGCCGGGACAAGGCGAGCATCCTCGCCGACACGCTGGAGGCGCTCCTCGGCGCGATCTACCTCCAGTACGGCCTGGACACCACGGGGATCGTCATCCACCGGCTCTTCGACCCGCTGATGGCCGAGTCGGCTGGTCGCGGGGCCGCCCTGGACTGGAAGACCAGCCTCCAGGAGTTGACGGCGGCGCTCGGTCTCGGCGTCCCGGAGTACCGGATCGAGGGCACCGGCCCGGATCATCTCAAGACGTTCACCGCCTGGGTGGTGGTGGCCGGCATCCGGTACGGCGGCGCCGAGGGGCGCAGTAAGAAGGAGGCCGAGCAGCGGGCCGCCGAGGCAGCCTGGCGGACGCTCGCCGAGCAGAACGGTCAGCACGGCGACGACGGCAAGGATGGTCGGGCCGGCGACGAGGGCCAGGGTGGTCGGGCCGGCGACGATCGTCAGGACCAACCGATCGGTCGGGACGACTCGGCCGACCGGGACGAGCCGTTCGGGCCGCTGGAGCGCGCCGAGCGGGCGGCTCAGGCCGAGCAGGCCGACCACCTGGCGCAGGCGCTGCCGGCCGGGGGCGCCGACGGTCACGAGACGGGTCGGCCGCGTGCCTGAGCTGCCCGAGGTGGAGACCGTCCGGCAGGGCGTGGCCCAGTGGGTCGTCGGCCGTCGGATCGCCTCGGTCGAGGTTCGTCATCCGCGTGCGGTCCGCCGGCACGCTCCTGGCGACGTGCACTTCGCCGACGTGCTCGCTGGCCGGACGGTGCTGGACGCCCGCCGTCGCGGCAAGTACCTGTGGCTGCCACTGGACAGCGGTGACGCGATCGTCGGGCACCTCGGCATGTCGGGTCAGCTGCTGCTCCAGCCACCCGGGACGACGGACGAGACCCACCTTCGGGTCCGGTTCCGGTTCAGCGACGACGGCCCGGAGCTGCGCTTCGTCGACCAGCGCACGTTCGGCGGGCTCTCGGTGAGCGAGGGCGGCGCCGAGTTGCCCGACGAGATCGCGCACATCGCCCGCGACCCGATGGACCCGGATTTCTCCGACGAGGCGTTCGTCGCGGCGCTGCGCCGCCGGCACACCGAGGTGAAGCGGGCACTGCTCGACCAGACCCTGATCTCCGGAGTGGGCAACATCTACGCCGACGAGGCGCTCTGGCGCGCCAAGCTGCACGGCGGCCGACCCACCGACGCGCTGACCGGCCCGGCCGCGCAGCGCCTGCTCGGCCACGTCCGCGACGTGCTCGCCGAGGCCATCAGCGAGGGCGGCACCAGCTTCGACGCCCTCTACGTGAACGTCAACGGCGAGAGCGGCTACTTCGACCGTGCGCTCAACGCGTACGGCCGCGAGGGCGAGCCGTGCCGGCGGTGTGGCTCGCCGATCCGCCGTGAGGCGTTCATGAACCGGTCCTCGTACAGCTGCCCGCACTGTCAGCCACGCCCCCGGGGTTCCCTTCGGGGATGACCCGGAGCCAGCTCGGGGGCAACGCCGGCGGGTCGCGGCGGGTCACTCCGGGGTGGACCCCGGTGTACGTCCGGATCGGGGTTCGACCCCGGCGAACGCACCCCCGCGCCCGGTCTGCTGGTTCCAGGGTGGGCCCAGGTCGATCCCCGATGTGACCGCCTCGTCACGCACCTAGCGTCAGCACCGTTGACAGGGGGTTGACGTGACAGGGGGACCCGAGATGGGGAGAAGACCGGTGACGGTGCGGCTGGCGCGGTGGAGCGCCGAGCACCCGTGGCGGGCGATCGCACTGTGGGCCGTGTTCGTGGCGGTGTGCTTCGTGGGCGGCAGCGCCGCCGGGCTCAACGAGGCCACCAGCGGTGACCAGGCGATCGGCGAGGCGGGGCGGGCCAGCCTCATCGTGGACGCCGGTGACTTCGACGACCCGGCCGTGGACAACGTCCTCATCACCTCCCGGGGTGGCGCGTTGGACCCGGCGGCGGCGAAGTCGGCGGCCGACGATGCGGCGGCCCGGCTGCGTACGGTCGCCGGGGTGGCCGGGGTCGGCCAGCCGGTCACCGCGCGGGACGGCTCGGCGCTGCTGCTGCCGATCACCATGTCGGGTGACCCGGAGACGGCCTCGGAGCGGGTGCAGCCGTTGCGCGACGCAACCGCCACGGTGCAGGCCGCGCATCCCGGGCTGCGCGTCGAGCAGGTCGGCGGACCGTCGATCGGCCAGGCCCTCGACGACACCCTGGGTAAGGACTTCAAGCGCGCCGAGCTGCTCAGTCTCCCGGTCACCCTGGCGATCCTGATCATCGCGTTCGGCGCGCTGATCGCGGCGAGCGTGCCGGTGCTGCTGGCACTCTCCTCGGTGGCCGCCGCGATGGGTCTGTCCACTCTCGCCTCGCACCTGGTGCCGGCCACCGACACGACGGCGCCGGTGATCCTGCTGATCGGCATGGCGGTCGGCGTCGACTACTCGCTCTTCTACATCCGTCGGGAGCGGGAGGAACGCGCCAAGGGTCGGTCCGGTCTGGACGCGGTGGAGATCGCCGCGGAGACCTCCGGGCACGCCGTGGTGGTCTCCGGCGTCGCGGTGATCATCTCGATGGCCGGGCTGCTGCTCGCCGGCGACGTGGTCTTCTCGTCCCTCGCCATCGGCTCGATCCTCGTGGTGGCCGTCGCGGTGACCGGTTCACTGACCGTCCTGCCCGCCCTGCTGGCCCGGCTCGGCCGTTGGGTGGACCGGCCCCGGGTGCCGCTGCTCTGGCGACTGACCGCACCGCGTACCGGCCGGCACGGCGAGCCCCGTGCGCCCCGGCTGTGGCCGGCGGTGCTCCGGCCCGCGCTGCGCGCGCCGGTGGCGACGCTTGTCATCTCGGTCGGGCTGCTGCTCGCGCTGGCCGCGCCGGCGCTCGGCATGAAGCTGAAGTTCCCCGGCATGGAGGACCTGCCCCGCACGACTCCGGCGATGCAGGCGTACGACCGGCTCACCGCCGCGTTCCCGAGCGCCGGGACCAATCACGTGGTGGCTGTCCGGGCGCCCGCCGACCAGGCCGACCGGGTACGCGCCGCCCTCACCGGCCTGTCCACCCGGGCGGCCGGCGATCCGCTGTTCGCCCCGGCCGAGGCGGACGGCCCGAAAATCGAGGTGTCGGCCGACCGGCGGGTCTCGGTGTTGGACGTCCCCACCCCGTACGCCAGTCGGGACGATCGGTCGGTGCAGTCGTTGGAAAAGCTGCGCGGGGACCTGGTCCCGGCCGAGCTGAGGGGCATTCCCGGCATCGAGTACGCGGTGGGCGGGGGCGTGGCCGACAGCGAGGACTACGCCCAGCACGTCCGGGACAAGTTACCGCTGGTCATGGGCTTCGTGCTGGTGCTGACCTTCCTCGTCATGACGTTCACCTTCCGGTCGGTGGTGATCGCGGCCAGTTCGATCGCGCTGAACCTGCTCTCCGCCGGTGCCGCGTACGGCCTGCTGGTGCTGATCTTCCAGGGCGAGTGGGCGCAGGGACTGCTCGGCTTCACGTCGATGGGTGCGATCGTGTCCTGGCTGCCGCTGTTCCTGTTCGTGGTGCTCTTCGGCCTCTCGATGGACTACCACGTCTTCGTGGTAAGTCGGATCCGCGAGGGCATCCGGTCCGGCCTGTCCAACCGCGACGCCGTGTCGTACGGGATCACCTCGTCGGCCGGGGTGGTGACCAGCGCGGCGATCGTGATGGTCGGGGTCTTTTCGATCTTCGCCACGCTGAGCACGATCGACATGAAGCAACTCGGCATCGGTCTGGCGGCGGCGATCCTGCTGGACGCCACCATCATCCGGGGAGTGGTGCTGCCGGCGTTGATGACGATGCTCGGCGACGCCAACTGGTGGGCCCCGCGCTTCCTGCGTCCCCGCCCAACGCCCGCGCCCACCGACCCGCCAGCCCCCGCCCCAGAGCTGGTCCCGGTCCCCTAACCACCCGAACCCCCTCCGCCCTCCTGCCTGCCGATCTTGCACTTTCTGTCGCGACGTAGCGGGGTCAACCCGGCAAATCGGGAACCGAAAGTGCAAGATCGCGGGGACGGGGGCGGGGACGGGGTCAGGGGAGGGGGCAGGGTTCCCGGGAGGCGTCCAGCATGCGGTTCTTGCGGATCGACGCGAAGCCGTAGCCGACGGTGGTGACACAGAAGTCGTCGGTCGAGCCGGTGTACTCGACGTGGAAGACCGGCTTGCCGACGTCGCTGAACGGCAGCAGTTTGGCGCACTGGGCCAGCCGGACGCACTCCTCGTTGACCGCGAAGTCGAAGTCCGGGGCCAGCGCGGCGAGTTGCGGCACGTCGTTGACCAGCCCGGGGGAGAGGCTCAGCGAGCGGGCCAGCTCGGCGAGCCGGCGGTTGAACAGCAGTTGGTCGTCGAAGTCGAGCGGAAAGCCGGTGCGTGCCGTGTACCCGTCGGCGTCGAAGAGTGCCACCGCGCCGAAGCCCTTGCCCCGGCAGAGCCGGAACCGGTCGGCCAGCACCGGCCGGAGCGCGTCCCAACTCCGGACGTCCAGCCACCGGCTGTCGGGTCGACGCCCGCCGGCGCCCCGGACGACGTCCGGAAACCGGCTGGCGTCCGGGTCGTCGGAGCGGACCGATCCCACGTTCACCTGGCAGATCAACCGGCGGTCCCGGGAGCGCAGGTCGGCGGTCTGTGCGGCGGTGGTGGCCACCGGGTCGAGGAGGAAGACGTGGGCGTCCACCGCCGGGTCGAGCGGGCCGCTGAGCTGCCACTGCCACTGCCAGTGCCGGGCCTGCGTCGCCGGCCACGCGGTGGGCGCGCCGGGCGGGGTCAGTGCGGGCCGGCACCCGTACGCCGGCACCAGGAGCACGAGAGCGACGCAGGCGGACAGGAGGCGGCGCAGTGGGCGTACGGCGACGCGTCGCCGCGGCCGGATCCGCATCGGCAGCTCCCGGGTCCCGGGCGGCCGGTCGCCGCCCGCACCGGTACGCGGCCCCCACGCTCCGGCCCGACGTACCTCACCGGGTCAACGAGCGCGGGGGCGGGAACGACGCGCGGTCAGCGCGGCGCGGCGAAGACCTGCGTCCAGTACGGCCCGTTGCTGCTGGCGATGCCGACGCCGATCTCGGTGAACGCGCAGTTCAGGATGTTGGCCCGGTGGCCCGAGCTGTTCATCCACGCGTCCATCACCGCGGCCGGGGTCTTCTGGTTCCAGGCCACGTTCTCGCCGTACGTGCGCCAGGCGTAGCCGACCCGGTCCAGCCGGGCGCCGGCGTTGCTGCCGTCGCTGCCGGTGTGCGACATATCCTGGTTGTCGGCCTGGTCCTGGCTGTGCCGCTGGGCGGCCGTCATCAGCTTGTCGTCGATGCTCAGCGCCTTGCAACCGGCCTTGGCCCGCTCGGCGTTGACCAGGTCCACCACCTCGCGGGCCTGGGCGCTGACGGAGCCGCTGGAGCCGTTGGAACCGGTGGAGCCGCCGGTGTTGCTCGGCGCGCTGCTGCGCTCGACGCTGCGGCGCGACGCGGCGGTGCTCCGCGACGCCGCCGGGGTGGGCTTGACGACCTTGCTCGGCGACGGGCTCGGAGACGCCGGGGTGGGGATCGTTGACGGGGAGGGTGCGGCGAGGGTGTCCAGCGCCGGCTCTCCGGTCGGCGCGGCCGACGTGGCGAAGGTGTCGTCGACGGCTGTCGGCTGCGCGGCCCCGTCGTCACCGCCGGGCAGGGTGAGCGCGCCGACGCCGAAGCTCACCACGAGGGTGGCGGCCGCGGCGGCGCCCCCGATCATCAGCGGCCGGCGCCAGCGGCGTGGGGAGCGGTGCCGTCCCTCGCCGGGCCGCCCGGTCTCGGCGGTGCCGCGCCACTCGTCGGTGGTCTCCGGGTCGGTGTCGGTGTGCCAGCCGCCGGCCGTCTCGGTATGCCAGCCGCCGGTGGCGTCCTGGGCCGGGCGGTTGTCGTCCCAGCCGCCGGTCTGGTCTTCCGGCTGCGGGGCCGGCCAGGCGGCGGTGTGGGCGTCGGCGGGCGTCAAGGGGTCGGACTGCCGGCCGCCGCCGGTGGGCTGCTCCCGGTGCCACTCGTCGCCCGGCTGACCGGGCTCGTCGCCGAAGAGGTAGGCCGAGCGGGGCTCCGGGCGGTCGTGCAGCCAGGCCGGCTCGTCGGTCGGTCCCTCGGCGCGCCGGGGGGCGCCGTTCGGGTCCATCGGATCGGTCCAGCCGTACACGCCTATGCCTCCAGGGGTCGGTTGCGGGCCGGGGTGACGCTACGGCGCGCCTACGACCTGCGGCAACGTGGCTAAGAAAGAGTTAAGGGGAAGTCGGACGCCAGGGTGCGGACTTCCGTGAATCCGGGCGTACAGTAAAGGCGTCCGGACAGAGAGTGTCCGTGCCTTGCGGCAGCCCCCCGACAAGTGGACAGGTCGACGTAGAGATGATCTACGGCCTGCGAGAACTTGACGAAGGAGGGGTTTGCGGCTCAATATATAGGTGTCGCCAGTCGCGCCCGGTCATGCCCAGATACAGCCTGGAATGACAGCCGCGTACAAATGGGCGCGCGTTGGCCGGCCTTTCCGGCAGCGCATATCAAGGAGTCAGCATGGCGAAGGCCCTCTACGGCCACGTAGGTGCAGCGCCCGACCGGCGTCTGCTCGACGAGGTCACCCGACTGCGTGCCAGGGTTCAGGCACTGGAGTTCGAGATCACGCGTCTGCGTGCCGACAATGATCGGCTCGCGGCGGCTGCGGCGGAGGCGGACGATCTGCTCCGTCTGGCCGAGCCGGCGCTGACCTGATCTTCAGGTCGTAAAAACTGAATCGCACCATCGCAAAAATGCGCGCCGACACCTCTGTGCCGGCGCGTAACACTGTCCGGGGGTCTTTTCGGCGCCGACGATTCATGATCTTGCGGCAGATCGTGCGGGAAGCACGCCGCACAGTTACCGAAAAGCGCGTCGGCGGATAAGCCGATCATGAAAGGCGCTTGTCTTTCTCGCGGTCTCCCGGACAACAGCACGCCCACTGTCGACGCGACGCGGGGCGGGTCGCGTGCCGGGCCGCTCCGACCGGCGGGTTAGTCTGCGAGTTCACCCAGGTCCCCACAGCCGGCGACGGTACGGCGGCCACCGGACGAGGATCGAGTAGGTGTATCTCAAGAGCCTGACGGTGAAGGGTTTCAAGTCCTTCGCCTCCGCGACGACGTTGAAGCTGGAGCCCGGGATCACCTGTGTGGTGGGCCCGAACGGCTCGGGCAAGTCCAACGTCGTCGACGCCATCGCCTGGGTCCTCGGCGAGCAGGGCGCCAAGGCCCTCCGCGGCGGCAAGATGGAGGACGTCATCTTCGCCGGCACCGCCGGCCGGGCGCCGCTGGGTCGCGCCGAGGTCACCCTCACCATCGACAACACCGACGGCGCGCTGCCGATCGAGTACACCGAGGTCTCCATCACCCGCCGGATGTTCCGCTCCGGCGAGAGCGAGTACGAGATCAACGGCAACTCGTGCCGGTTGCTCGACATCCAGGAGCTGCTCTCCGACTCCGGCATTGGCCGGGAGATGCACATCATCGTGGGGCAGGGCCGCCTCGACGGCATGCTGCACGCCAAGCCGGAGGACCGCCGGGCGTTCATCGAGGAGGCGGCCGGCGTCCTCAAGCACCGCAAGCGCAAGGAAAAGGCGCTGCGCAAGCTCGACGCGATGCAGGTGAATCTCAATCGCCTGACCGACCTGACGGCCGAACTGCGTCGTCAGCTCAAGCCGTTGGGCCGGCAGGCCGAGGTGGCCCGGCGCGCCGCCGCCATCCAGGCCAACCTGCGCGACGCCCGGCTTCGGCTGCTCGCCGACGACCTCGCCACCCTGCGGACCACCCTCGACCGGGAGATCGCCGACGAGACCGCGCTGCGCGAGCGGCGCGAGCAGATCGAGGGTGAGCACGCCGAGGTGCAGGGCCGGCTCGGCGAGTTGGAGGCCGCCCTCGCGGAGGACGCGCCGCTGCTCGCCGCCGCCCAGGACACCTGGTACAAGCTCTCCGCCCTCCAGGAACGCTTCCGCTCGATCGAGCAGTTGGCCCGGGAACGGCTGCGGCACCTCAGCGCCACCGGCGACGACGAGCGGCCCGGCCGCGACCCGGACCAGCTGGAGGCCGAGGCGGAACGCGTCCGCGAGCAGGAGGAGGAGCTACGCGGCGCGCTCACCGACGACCAGATCCGACTCGCCGAGGCGGTCGAGCACCGCCAGGAGTTGGAGCGGCAGTTGGCCGCCGCCGAGCGTGAGCTGGTCGCCGCGGCCAAGGCCATCGCCGACCGGCGCGAGGGGATGGCCCGGCTCACCGGCCAGGTCAACTCCGCCCGGGCCCGGACCACCAGCGCCGGCGAGGAGATCGAACGCCTCGCCATCGCGCACGCCGACGCGCTGGGCCGCGCCGAGCAGGCGCAGGCCGACCTGGACGCGGTCGCCGCCCAGTCCACCGAGGCCGACCGGGACAACGCGGACCTGGACGCCCGGCACGCCGAGGCGGTCGCCGTGCAGGAACGGGCCCAGGCCACCGTCCGATCGCTGTCCGACGCCGAGCGGGCGGCGGAGAAGGACGCGGCCACCTGGAAGGCCCGCGAGGAGGCTCTCGCCCTGGGGCTGCGGCGCAAGGACGGCGCCGGGGCGCTGCTCGCCCGCGCCGGGGACGTGCCCGGTCTGCTCGGCAGCCTCGCCGGGTTGCTCACCGTCGCGCCCGGTCACGAGGCCGCGCTGGCCGCCGCGCTCGGCGGGCTCGCCGACGCGGTCGCCGTCAGCGGGGTGGACGAGGCCGTCGAGGCGATGCGGCTGTTGAAGATCTCCGACGCCGGCCGGGCCGGCCTGCTGGTCGGCAGTCCGGCCGGTCCCGGTATGACCGGCTCCGCCGACGCGCTGCGCCCGAAGCTGCCGGACGACGCCCGGTGGGCGCCCGACCTGGTGGAGTGCAGCGCCGAGCTGCGTCCGGCGGTGCACCGGGCCCTGCGGGACGTGGCGCTCGTCGACGATCTCGCCGCCGCCGCCGAGCTGGTCGCCAGCAACCCCGAGCTGCGGGCGGTCACCCCGGACGGTGACGTGGTCGGGGCGTACGCGGCGGCGGGCGGGTCGGCCAAGGCCCCCAGCTACATCGAGGTGCAGGCAGCCGTCGAGGAGGCCCGCGCCAACCGGGTCACCGCCGAACGCGCTGGCCTGGAGCTGCGTGATCAGTTGGTCGAGGCGCGCGCCGAGGTGGCGGCAGCCAAGGAGGCCGTGCAGCACGCCGCCGCCGAGAAGCGCGAGGCGGAGAGCCACCGCAACGCCGCCGCTCGCCGGCTGGCCGAGCTGGGCGCGGCGGCCCGTTCCGCGAAGGCCGAGACCGACCGGCTCGGCGACTCCCGCTCCCGCGCCGAGGCCGCCCGGCAACGGGACCTCACGGCGCTCGCCGAGCTGGAGGAGCGGCTACGGCTGGCCGAGGAGACCCCGGTCGACGCCGAGCCCTCGACCGAGGAGCGGGATCAGCTGGCGGCCATGGTGCCGCAGGCCCGGCAGAACGAGATGGAGGTCCGGCTCGCCGTGCGTACCGCCGAGGAGCGGGTCTCCTCGATCGCCGGCCGGGCCGACTCGCTCGCGCGGCAGGCCGCCGCGGAGCGGGCCGCCCGGGAACGCGCGGCGGCCCGCCGGGCCGCCCGCGCCCGGGGCGCGGGCATCGCCCGGTCCGTCGCCGGTGGCGCCCGGGAGGCGCTGACCCGGCTGACCACCTCGATCGCGACGGCAGCGGAGCACCGTGACGCGGTCGCCCTCGAGCGCGCCGCACGGGAGGCGGAGCTTCAGGAGGTACGCGGTGCCGCCAAGCGGCTCGGCGCGGAGTTGGAGCGGCTGACCAGCCAGGTGCACCGCGACGAGGTGGCCCGCGCGGAGCAGCGGCTGCGCATCGAGCAGTTGGAGGCGAAGGCCGCCGAGGACTTCGGGCTGGACGTGGAGACGCTGGTCGCCGAGTACGGTCCGACTCAGCCCGTTCCGCCGACCCAGGTGGACGTCGCGGCGGCCGAACGTGACGGTCTGCCGGTGCCCGAACCGGTGCGCTACGAGCGGCCGGTGCAGGAGAAGCGGGCCGCCAAGGCGGAACGCGAACTCGCCCTGCTCGGCAAGGTCAACCCACTCGCGCTGGAGGAGTTCGCCGCGCTGGAGGAGCGTTTCAAGTTCCTCTCCGAGCAGTTGGAGGACCTCAAGGCCACCCGTCGGGACCTGCTCACAGTGGTCAAGGACGTGGACGAGCGGATCCTGGAGGTCTTCGCCAGCGCCTTCGAGGACACCGCCCGGGAGTTCGAGCAGGTGTTCACAGTCCTCTTCCCCGGTGGCGAGGGACGGCTGATCCTCACCGAACCGGACGACCTGCTCACCACCGGCGTCGAGGTGGAGGCCCGCCCGCCGGGCAAGAAGATCAAGCGGCTGTCACTGCTCTCCGGTGGCGAGCGGTCGCTGACCGCGGTGGCCATGTTGGTGGCGATCTTCCGCGCCCGGCCCAGCCCGTTCTACATCATGGACGAGGTGGAGGCGGCCCTGGACGACGTCAACCTGGGCCGGCTGATCACGTTGCTGGCACAGTTGCGCGAGAAGAGTCAGCTGATCGTCATCACGCACCAGAAGCGGACGATGGAGATCGCCGACGCGCTCTACGGCGTGACCATGCGCAGTGGGGTCACTCAGGTGATCAGCCAACGGCTCAACCGGGCCGACGAGGACGACCAGCGGCACGGCCGCGGCGAGGAGAACGGGTAGTGGCTCGGGAACGCGCGACGGCGCTCCTGCTGGACTTCGACGGCGTACTGCGCCGGTGGGACCCGGCGGTGGCTGCCGTTGTCGAGCGGGAGTACGGCCTCTCCGAGGGCGTGCTCGGTGAGATCGCCATGCAGTGGGGGCGGCTCCAGCCGGTGCTCACCGGCCAGGTCAACCACGCCGAGTGGATGAACAGCGTGGCGGACGCCCTCGCCGAGTCGGTGGGCAGCCCGGAACGGGCCCGCGCCGCTGTGGAGCAGTGGCAGAGCTACCGGGGAGAGGTCGACCAGGAGGTGCTGGCGTTCGTTCGGGAGGTCCGTGCGGCGGGCGTCCGGGTCGGGCTGGGCACCAACGCCACCGACCTGCTCGACGCCGACCTGGCCGCGCTCGGCCTGGTCGGCGAGCTGGACGTGGTGGTCAACTCCTCGGTCATCGGCGTGCACAAGCCGGCTCCGGAATACTTCAAGGCCGCCTGCGTGGCCCTGGCCACCCCGCCGGCCCGGGTCCTCTGCGTCGACGACGAGGACTGGGCCGTGCGGGGTGCCCGGGCCGCCGGGCTGTCGGCGCACCGGTGGGGCGGCCACGCCGACCTGCGTTACCTGCGGGCGGCCCTGGACTATTGAGCGTTCGTCACTCGCCGGTGACGCCGTCGATGCGTTCCCGGATCAGGTCGGCGTGGCCGTTGTGCCGGGCGTACTCCTCGATCATGTGCACGTACACCCAGCGCAGGTTGAAGGTGCGCTTCTTCGCGCCGACCTCGGTGAACGTCTGGTCGAGCGAGTGGCCGGCGGCGGCCTCGCGGGCCAGCGCCACCTCGCGGTGGAAGATGGCGAAGTCGGCAGCGGCGTCGGCGGCGCTGACGTCGTGGTCGGCGTCCGGGTTGTCCGGGGTGAAGTACGGGTAGTCGACAGGCTCGCCGGCGAAGTTCTCCCGGAACCACCAGGCCTCCACCTCGGCCAGGTGCCGGACCAGGCCGAGCAGGGTCAGCCCGGACGGTTCCACGCTCGGCGTCCGCAACTGCTCCTCGGTCAGGCCGGCGCACTTGAGTAGCAGCGTCTGTCGGTGGTAGTCGAGCCAGCCGTCGAGCATGGTGCGCTCGTCGCCGACGTACGGTTCGGGGGTCCGGGTGATCTCCGGCGCGATCCAGGTCATGCCGCGCATCCTGCCCGGCACCTCGGACATACCGCGACGGGTTATCAGGGCACCACGACTACCGGCCAGCGGCCGGCGCGGACCAGCCGGGTGGCGACCGAGCCGACCAGCCGGTGTCCGGCCTGCTCGGAGGCGCCGACGACCACCATGTCGGCCTGGAACTCGTCGGCCGCCGCGCACAGCTCGCCGTACGCGTCGCCGCGCCGCACCAGCAGGGTCACCGGAATGCCCCACTGCTCGGCCCCACGCCGGCACTCCCGGCGCAGCTCGTCGGCCAACTCGTCGTGGGTGCGCTGGACCGCGCCGGCGTCCATGCCGGGCACCAGGGCGGTCAGCCCGCTCGGCGAGCTGACGAAGACCACCACCAGCGCGGCGCCCTGCCGACGGGCCAGGCCGGCGGCGTAGGAGCCGGCCCGCTCGGAGGTCCGGGTGCCGTCGATGCCCACCATGATCACCCGAGGGCCGTCCGTCCCGCGCTCGAAGGGCAGCGGTCGGGTCCGGGGCCCGTACTCCTCACGGTCCGGTGCTCCCACGCCCATGGCTCTACCTCACCTCTGCTCGCCGGTACGGATCACGGGTGCGCCAGCGCCGGCGGCGACTGTCGATTCCCGCTCGACCTGGTCGGAAACCGGGTCGCCGTTGTGCTGGCGCAGCGGCACCTCCTTGATGAAGGCCACCGCGATCAGCGCGATCAGCGCGAACGGGGCGGCAGCCAGGAAGATGTCACCGGCACCGTGGCCGTACGCGCTCTCCACCACCGCCCGCAGCGGGCCGGGCAGGGTGTGCACGTCGGGCAGGGCACCGCCGCTGCCCGAGCTGGAGGCGGGGATGCCGAGTTGGGCCAGGCCGTCGGCGGTGTAGTCCTTGACCTTGTGGGCGAGCACCGCGCCGAGGGCGGAGACGCCGATCGCGCCACCCAGGCTGCGGAAGAACGCCACCACCGAGCTGGCCGCGCCGAGTTCGTGCGGGCCGACGGTGTTCTGCACGGCGAGGACCAGGTTCTGCATGGTCATGCCCAGGCCGACGCCGATCAGCAGCATGTAGACGCTGAGCAGTGTGAAGCTGGTGTCGGCGCGCAGGGTGCCCATCAGCGCGAAGCCGACGGTGAGCAACGCCGACCCGATCACCAGGTACCGCTTCCAGCGGCCGGTCTTGCTGATGACCCGCCCGATGACGGTGGAGGCGACCAGCAGGCCGAGGATCATCGGCAGGGTCATCAGGCCGGACATGGTGGGGCTCTGCCCGCGGCTGATCTGGAAGTACTGGCCCAGGAAGATCGACGCGCCGAACATGCCCACACCGACCGCGATGCTGGCGACGACGGCGAGGGTGATGGTGCGGTTGCGGAACAGCCGTGGCGGGATCATCGGCTCGGCGGCCCGGGTCTCGACCCGGATCGCCAACGCGCCGAGGACCAGCGCGCCGACGACCATGACGGCGGTCTGCCAGGAGGCCCAGGCGAACTGGTCGCCGGCGAGCGAGACCCAGATCAGCAGCACCGAGACGGCCGCGGTGATCAGGGTGGCGCCCCACCAGTCGATCTCGGCCTTCCGCTTGACCACCGGCAGGTGCAGGGTCTTCTGGAGCACGATCAGCGCGAGGATGGCGAACGGCACGCCGACGTAGAAGCACCAGCGCCAGCCGAGCCAGGAGGTGTCCACGATCACGCCGCCGATCAGCGGGCCACCGATGGTGCCGACGGCCATCACGGCCCCGAGGTAGCCGCTGTAGCGGCCGCGCTCGCGGGGCGCGATCATCGTGGCCATGATCACCTGGGCCAGCGCGGTGAGACCGCCGGCGCCGACGCCCTGGAGCACCCGGCAGGCGATCAGCTCACCGGTGCCCTGGGCGAGGCCGGCCAGCACCGAGCCCAGCACGTAGATCCCCAGGGCGAGCTGGACCAGTGTCTTCTTACTGGTCAGGTCGGCCATCTTGCCCCAGATGGGGGTGGTCGCTGTGGTCGCGAGCAGGGCCGAGGTCACCACCCAGGTGTACGCGGACTGGCCGCCGTGCAGTTCGGTGATGATCCGCGGCAGCGCGTTCGAGATGACGGTGGAGGACAGGATCGCGACGAACAGGCCCAGCAGTAGGCCGGAGAGTGCTTCCAGGATCTGCCGGTGGGTCATGGTCACGGCGGTCGCCTGGGGAGGCACTGTCGCCTGGCTCATCGTGTGTTGCCTCCGAGCGGAGTCGATGTGGAACGGCGGGGCTGGTACGCACGGGCCGCCTGTGAGTTGCCTGAGGCAACCGTATGCCTTGGTTGCCTGAAGCAACAACTTGTCGGACCGGTGCCCTATTCCCCGCGTTCGGAGCTACTGCCAGGAGTCGTTGAACCGGCCGAGCAGCCGGGCGAACTCCTCGACGTCCCGCTCCGGCCAGCCGTCCAGAGCGCGCAGGAACTCGCCCAGCCGGGCCGCGCGGGCCACGTCGAACCGGCGCTGCCCCTCGTCGGTGAGGCTGATCTGCGCGGCCCGCCGGTCACTCGGATCAGGGTCGCGGTGCACCAGGCCGAGGACTTCCAGGGCGTTGATCTGCCGGCTCAGCGTCCCCTTGCCCACGCCCAGCCGCGCCGCCAACTCGGTCAACCGGATCGACCCGCTACGCCGCAACCAGAGCAGCAACCCGTAGGTGTTCGGCTCCAGGTTCGGGTGCACCTCCCGGGCGATCTCCCAGGAGACCGCCCGGCCGCGGCGCAGCAGAGCGGTCAACTCGTGCTCAACCGCCCGGATCGGCTCCGGCAGGTGCTCGTCCACGGCGTAGAGACTACGGCGCGGCCGGCTCGCCGTCGCCGGAGAGTCGACGCCGCATCACCGGGCGTAGATGCCCGTCCTTGGTGGTGCCCTCGATGACCACGTCGGCCCCGCGCCCGTGATGGGTAAGGGTGGCTACGGCGTTGCCGAAGTACGGGCCGGCCAGCTTGCGCCAGCGCACCCCCGGCCGGCGTACGCCCGCCGAACGGGCCAGCGCCCGGGTGGCCCCGGCCGGACCGGGCGACCAGCCCAGCCGCATCAACGGACGGATGCCCGCCGGGACCTGGTTGTGGATCGGCGAACAGGTGAGCTGGTGCACCGGAGTGACCACCGCCGGATCCGCGAACCGGGCCCGCGCCACGTACGAGTGGTGCACGTCACCGGAGAGCACGCTGATCGACGCCGGTGGGGCGTACGCCGGGCCGGCCCCGATCCGCGCGCCGGACTGTCGCGGCGTGCCGGTGCCGATGCGGGCGAACGTCTCCGCGAGCGCCTCGAAGGACCGCCGGAACGCCGCCCAGTGCTCCAGGTCCAGGGCGCGGCGCAGCTTCTCCGCCCCGCGCGCCACCCACGGTCGGCGTGAGTCCGCCAGTTTCTCGTTCCACGCCTCGATGTGGTGGATGCCCTGCGGCAGCAGCCAGGGCAGCGAGGCGCCCACCACGAGGTGGTCGTAGACCCCGTGCGCCTGGTCCAGGAACCAGGCCCACTCGCCGGGCGGCAGCATCGCCCGGCTGTTGGGCTCGAGCACCCGGCTGCACCGGTTGTCCAGCATGACCAGCCGGGTCCGGCCCAGGTCCAGTACGTAGCTCCACTGATACTGCACCGCGCGCCAGCGCTCGGTGTCGTGCGCCAGGTCGGACTCCTGGTCGACCCGGTGGCCGAACTCGCGCAGCACGCTGGTGGCGTCCTCGGCGGCGGCGACCTTCGCGAAGACCGGATCGGCGACGATCTCGTCGGGGGAGAGGTTGCCCAGGTGCTGGTAGACCCAGTAGGAGGCGAGCCCGCTGCCGATCCGCTCCTGCCACCACGGCTGCTCGCGCACCTCGGCCCGCCACGCCGCCGAGGTGTTCCAGTCGTCGATGATCTCGTGATCGTCGAAGATCATCACGCTGGGCACCGTGGAGAGCAGCCAGCGGATCTCCGGATCACGCCAGGACTCCAGGTAGAGCTTGGTGTACTCGTCGAAGCTCACCACCTGATCGGCCGGAGCGCCCTTCGGCCGCCGCCGCCGTCGCCGCAGCAGCCGGCGCACGGTCGGCGAGGTGACGTCGGCGTAGACCTGGTCACCGAGCAGCACCAGCAGGTCGGGCAGCGGGTTCGACTCCGGGTCGGCCATCAACCGCCGGGCGTACGCGTCCAACGCGTCAGGTGGCAGCTTGCGGGTGGTGGCGTGCTGGGTGGTCTCGCGACACGAGCCGAAGATCAGATTGACCGGCTGGTCCCGATCGTCGGCGGCCCGGGTGCGGATCACGCTCGGCGGGAACCCGCTGCTCGGCACCGGCCAGACGATCTCGTCGTCGACCAGCACCTCGTAGGTGGTCTCGCTGTCCGGGGCAAGACCCTCCACCACCACGAGGGCGTAGTGGTGGTCGTACGCCGAGAAGGTGGGCGCGGTGCCGGTGGCGCCGCTGCCGGTGCGGACGGTGACCACGGCGGGTGCCGCCGTCTCCACCCAGATCGTCGCCCGGGTGTCCACCACTCGCCGCAGAAGTGGGCCGATGAGGAGGTGTGCGGCGGGCATGCGGCCGAGCCTACCGCCGGTCCCCGGCACCGGCCGGGCGCGGTGGCTGAGACTCCGGGCACGGCTCGGGGTGCGGTGGCTGGGACGCCGCCGCCGCCATCTGACAGGATTCCGGCATGGCCGAATATCTCGTCCTCGCTCTGGTCCTGCTCGGTGTGCTGATCGCCGGCACGGTCGGGCTGGTCGTGCCGCGATTGCGGCGGCGGCCTGAGCCCCCGCTGCCACGCACCGAGGTCGACACCAGGGCTGAGGAGGATCTCGCCGGCCCGCCGGTCGAGGCACCGGAGTCCGATCTGTCCACCGGCGTCCTGGTCGAGCCGCCGCCGGTGCTCGAACCGCAGGTCGAGGTCCCCGAGCCGACCGCCGGGCGGCTGGTCCGGCTCCGCTCGCGGCTGTCCCGCTCACAGAACGTGTTCGGCAAGAGCCTGCTCGGCCTGCTCGCCCGTGACCACCTCGACGAGGACGTCTGGGAGGAGATCGAGGACAGCCTGATCACCGCCGACGTCGGCGTCGACGCCACCCGCGACATCGTCGACCGGCTCCGCGAGCGCACCCGGGTGCTCGGCACCCGCTCGGCATCCGAGCTGCGGGCACTGCTCGCCGCCGAGCTGGTCAACGCGCTCGACCCGAGCCTGGACCGCTCCTTGCGGACCGCCCCCAAGGACGGCGTGCCGGCGGTCGTCCTGGTCGTCGGCGTCAACGGCGCCGGCAAGACCACCACCTGCGGCAAGATCGCCCGGGTGCTGGTGGCCGACGGTCGCAGCGTGCTGCTCGGCGCGGCGGACACCTTCCGGGCCGCCGCGGCCGACCAACTGGAGACCTGGGGTTCGCGCGTCGGAGCGGAGACCGTGCGGGGGCCCGAGGCCGCCGACCCGGCCAGCGTCGCGTTCGACGCCGTCAAGCGCGGCATCGACACCGGCGTGGACACAGTTCTCATCGACACCGCCGGCCGCCTGCAGAACAAGGTCGGCCTGATGGACGAGCTGGGCAAGGTCAAGCGCGTGGTGGAGAAGCAGGGCCCGATCGACGAGACACTGCTCATCCTGGACGCCACCACCGGGCAGAACGGCCTGGAGCAGGCCCGGGTCTTCACCGAGGTGGTCAACGTGACAGGGGTGGTGCTGACCAAGCTCGACGGCACCGCCAAGGGCGGCATCGTGATCGCCGTGCAGCGCAAGCTCGGCATCCCCGTGAAGCTGGTCGGCCTCGGCGAAGGCAAGGACGACCTGGCCCCGTTCGACCCGGCGCAGTTCGTCGACGCGTTGCTGGGGACCGAGGCCACCGGCCGGGACGCGTAGTCTCGGGTGACCACTGACGATCGCGCGTACGCGGGCTGGCGCGACCCCGGCCATCCTTCGCAGCGCCTCGGGAGGCCGTACGTGACCTCGCAGGAGATCCCGCTGCACGGCGGCAACGTGAGCACCGTTGTCCGCGTGGGTGACACGGTTCGGCGCAACGCCGGGCCGTGGACCCCGTCCGTGCACGCGCTGCTGCGCCACCTTGAGTACGTGGGGTTCACCGGCGCTCCGCGGGCGCTCGGGATGGACGAGCGCAACCGTGAGGTGCTGTCGTACCTGGAGGGGGAGTGCGGAGAATATCCGCTCGCCCCGCACTGGGTGACCGACGAGGCCCTGGTCACCGTCGCCACCATGCTGCGCATGTTCCACGACGCGCAGTACGGCTTCACTCCTCCGCAGGCGGCGGTCTGGCGCTCGTTCGGGCCCCCACCACCGGACACCGAGGTGATCTGCCACCACGACGCCGCGCCGCACAACGTGATCTGGCGTCCGGACGGCACCCTCGGGCTGATCGACTTCGACCTCGCCTCACCCGGAGCACGGATCTACGACGTGGCGTACGCGGCCTGGACCTGGGTGCCGATCTTCGCGGACCGGGACTCGATCACGCTGGGCTGGAAGCACCCGGACCGGCCCCGCCGCCTCCGGCTCTTCGCCGACGCGTACGGGCTGATCCCCCGGGACCGGCACCGGCTGATCCGGACCATCCGCAAACGGATCGTGGACCACGTCGAGGGGATCCGGCGGATGGCCGCCGCCGGCGAGCCGGCGTTCGTCCGGATCGTGCACAAGGGCCACCTGCGTCGACCGATGCGCGATCTGCGGCTGCTCGACTACGAGCGGCACACCCTGGAGAACGCCCTCCGCTGAGCGCCGGTCGGGCGATGCTCGGCCGGGCCCGTCAAGCGCACCGGTCGATGGCGTTGACCGGTCAGCCATCGACGATCGCCGTCCGGCCGATCCACAGTCGTCCATGCTGATGACTGTGCGGAGTTCGTGACACGTCCGAAACAACCCGTCACGAAACGGAAACCCGCACGGGACCCAAAGTGAAACAGCCGGCCGCGAAGCTTCCGCGCAACCGGCCTACGGGCGACGCTGCCCCGGAAAGCCGCGAAGGAGGACTTCACCTTTAGGAGGCCAGCGTGCCTGAAGCACCGACGATCGACGGCGCCAATACCACGTGGCTGCTGGTTTCGACCGCGCTCGTGCTGCTCATGACCCCCGGACTGGCGCTGTTCTACGGCGGCCTCAACCGGGCCAAGGGCGTACTCAACATGATGATGATGAGCTTCTCGGCTATCGGGCTCATCTCTATTCTGTGGTGGTTCTACGGATTCAGCGTCGCCTTCGGGACCGACGTGAACGGCTTCTGGGGCGACCCGGGCGCGTACCTCGGCACCAAGACCTTCCTCGCCGAAACCGACCTGTGGGGTGCCACGGCGGAGAACCCCAGCGGCATCGGCGTCCCGCTCTACGTGTTCATGGCCTTCCAGATGGTCTTCGCGGTGATCACCGTCGCGCTGATCAGCGGTGCCATCGCCGACCGGGCCAAGTTCGCCGGCTGGCTGCTGTTCGCCTTCGGCTGGGCCACCCTGGTCTACTTCCCGGTCGCCCACTGGGTGTGGGGCGGCGGCATCATCGGCGGCGACATCCACGCACTGGACTTCGCCGGTGGCACCGCGGTGCACATCAACGCCGGTGCGGCGGCCCTGGCCGTGGTCCTGGTCCTCGGTAAGCGGCTCGGTTGGCCGCGTGAGGGCATGAAGCCGCACAACATCCCGCTTGTCGCGCTCGGTGCCGGACTGCTGTGGTTCGGCTGGTTCGGGTTCAACGCCGGCTCCGAGCTGACCGTCGACTCGGTCGCCGGCCTCGCCTTCATCAACACCCAGCTCGCCACGGCGGCGGCGGTGCTCGGCTGGATCGCTGTCGAGTGGGTCAAGACCCGGAAGCCGACGATGGTCGGTGCCTCGTCCGGTGCCATCGCCGGCCTGGTCGCCATCACCCCGGCCTGTGGCTTCATCGCACCGTGGGCGTCCGTGCTGCTCGGCATCGTCGCCGGCGCGGTGTGTGCGCTCGCCGTCAGCCTCAAGTACAAGCTGGGCTACGACGACTCGCTCGACGTGGTCGGCGTGCACTTCGTCGGTGGTTGGATCGGGTCGCTCTGGCTCGGCCTCTTCGCCACCAACTCGGTCAACGCCGCGATCACCGACGTGGTGGGCGCCTCCGACGGCCTCTTCTACGGCGGCGGCGCGACCCAGCTCGGGCGGCAGGCCCTCGCCGGCCTGATCGTCACCGCCTGGTCGTTCGGCATCGCCTGGGTGCTCGCCTTCGTCATCGAGAAGACGATCGGCTTCCGCGTCACTGGCGAGGCGGAGGTCGAGGGCATCGACATCGCCGAGCACGCCGAGAGCAGCTACGACCTGTCCCCGGCCGGCGGCGGCACGGGCAGCGCGTTCGCGATGGCCGGCATCGGCACCCCCGGTGGCGGCGCGACGAGTGGTGCCAAGCCGGAGGCGGAGCCCGCCGAGCCGGTCAGCGAAAAGGTCGCCGGTTAACGTTCCTGGGATGGAGGGGTTGGACATGAAGCTGGTGACCGCAGTCATCAAGCCGTACCAGCTGGACGCGGTGAAGGAGGCCCTGCACGCCCTCGGGGTGGCCGGGCTGACCGTCAGCGAGGTTCAGGGGTACGGGCGGCAGAAGGGGCACACCGAGGTCTACCGGGGTGCCGAGTACACGGTCGAGTTCCTGCCCAAGATCAGGGTCGAGGTGCTCACCGACGAGATCGACGTCGACAAGGTGGTGGACGCCATCGTCGGAGCGGCCCGCACGGGCAAGATCGGTGACGGCAAGGTCTGGGTCACCGGTGTCGAAGAGGTCGTCCGGGTACGTACCGGCGAACGCGGCCTCGACGCACTCTGACCTCGGCCTCGACTGACATGACCTCGTTGATCAAGAAGAACGCGTCAGGACCCGCCGACGACGGCGACGCGAACCTCTTGATCAACGAGGTCGTCGGCGTTCCCGGGGGGATCGGGGAAGCGGCCCGGCGGGGGCGGGCTGCCGTGTACGACTCGTTCTTGCGGGGGTTGCTGCCTGCGCGGGACGGGGTGGCGCTGCTGGCCGTCGGGGGCTTGGGTCGGCGGCAGTGTGCTCCGTACAGCGACCTCGACCTGGTGCTGCTGCACGCCGGGGTGCCCGGCACTGACGAGTTGGCCGCCTCGGTCTGGTACCCGATCTGGGACGCGGGCCTGCGGCTCGACCATTCGGTACGCACCGTCGCCGAGGCGCTCTCGGTGGCCCAGGACGACGTCAAGGTCGCCCTCGGGCTGCTCGACGCCCGGCTGGTCGTGGGGGACCAGGCGCTGGCCGACGGGCTGATCCGCACCGCCGCCGATCACTGGCGGCGTACCGCCGTCCGGCACCTGCCCGGCCTGCGGGAGGTCACCGAAGCCCGTTGGCAGGCCCACGGCGAGCTGGCGTTCCTGCTGGAGGGTGACCTCAAGGAGGCCGCCGGTGGTCTGCGTGACGTGGGGCTGCTGGGGGCGATCGCCGCCGCCGGCATCACCGACGCGCTGCGCCCTGCCGTACGCGCCGCCCACCTGCGCCTGTTGGACACCCGCGACGCGCTGCACCAGCAGGTCGGCCGACGGGTCGACCGGCTGGTCGCCCAGGAGCGCGACGGAGTGGCCACCCTGCTCAATCTGGAAGACGGCGACGCGTTGCTGCGTCGGGTCGCCGGTGACGCCCGCACGGTCAGCCACGCCCTGGACGACGCCTTCCGGGCCGCCGACCGGCTGCGCTCCGGCCGCTCCCGCGGCGGCAACGGCCGCCCGGCCCGCCGCCCGGTCGCCCGCGACGTCGTCGAACACGACGGCGAGTTGGTGCTCGCCCGCACGGCGATCGGGGCACGCCCCGACCCGAGCCTCTCGCTGCGGGTGGCCGCCGCGTCGGCCACGACCCGAATCCCCATCGCGCGGGCCACCTGCGAGTGGCTGGCGGCGTACTGCCCGCCCCTTCCGGCCCCCTGGCCGGCCGAGGCCCGGGCCGCGCTGATCACCCTGCTCGGCGCCGGTGCCGGCCTGGTGCCGGCCTGGGAGACCTGCGACCGGTACGGGCTCGTCGACGGCTGGCTGCCCGAGTGGACCCGGCTGCGCAGCCTGCCCCAGCACAACCCGGTGCACCGCTTCACCCTCGACCGGCACCTCGTGCAGACCGCGCACGAGGCCAGCCGGCACGCCCGCGAGGTGGAGCGCCCCGACCTGCTGCTCCTCGGCGCTCTCCTGCATGACATCGGCAAGGGCCTCCCCGGTGACCACAGCACCGTCGGTGTGCCGGTTGCCCAGGCGGTGGCCACCAGGGTCGGCCTGCCCACCGCAGAGGTCGAGCTGATCGGCAAGCTGGTCAGGTTGCACCTGCTGCTGCCCGACGTGGCCACCCGCCGGGACCTGAGCGACCCGGTCACCATCGCCTCGGTGGCCGAGGCGGTCGGCGATACCGGCACCCTCGACGTGCTGCACGCGTTGGTCCGCGCCGACGCGGCGGCGACCGGGCCGGCGGCCTGGTCGGACTGGAAGGGCCGGCTCGTCGCCGAGCTGGTGGCCCGGGTTCGCACCGCGCTGGACACCGGCGTACTCCCCGAGCCACCCGCACCGGACCCGGAGCTGCTGGCCGGTCCACTGCCGGTCGTCCACCTGACCGGCGACCGGGTGTCGGTCGCGGCGGCCGACCGGCGGGGTCTGCTCGCCACGGTGGCCGGCTGCCTGGCGCTGCACCGGCTGGAGGTGATCTCCGCGGACGCCTCCGCCGTCGACGGCCGGGCCCTGGTCGAGTGCCGGGTGCAGCCTCGCTACGGCCTCCCGCCGGACCCGGTCCCGCTCCGCGCCGACCTGCGCCGGGCGGTCGCCGGCGACGTGTCGGTCACCCAACGGCTGCGCGGCCGTGCGCTCGCCAGCCGTGGCGGTGGCGCGGCTCCACGAGTGGTCTGGCACCGCGAGGCGGCCACCGACGCCGTACTGCTGGAACTGCGCGCCGCCGACGCCGCCGGGCTGCTCTACCGGGTCGCCTGCGCGCTCGACGAGGCCGGCGCCCTGGTTCGCGCGGCCCGCATCTCCACCCTCGGCGCCGACGTGGTCGACGCCTTCTATCTGGTGGGCGGTTGGCCGGACGACGCGACCCGAGCCCGACTGGAGGCTGCGGTCCTGGCCGCCGTCTGATCTCGCCTCATGCTCCGCATCTCCCAGTGCCGCAGGCGTCAACCCCGCTTCAGCCGCAGCCAATCGGTTCCAGGCCGCGAGCAGCCACCGGTGCGCGGCTGCCAAGCGAACGTCCGCAATCCGACTGAAGCCGATGCTGATCAGTCGTCTATAGGAGCATCAACGCAAACTCGGCCGTCAACACGAGGTATGTCCCGGTGACTGTCTGTCCTGGCTGGGCGAAGTGCCCGGCGGGGTGCCTCAGCGAGCCTCTGCCGGCGCACGTGGGCGCCATCGGCGCTGGCCAGGTCGCCTGGCTGGTAGTCAGCACGAACGAAGAGTTGAACGAGTCGTCCACCGGCAATCTGAGTAATAGACCTGTGTCGAATCACGCACCATGCTGGTGCGCTCGACGCGTGTCTCTGTTTCAACGGCGGAGCCGACCCTCAAGAATCTAGCCGTCGTCTCCTCTGAGGCGCCTTCCCGAAGGGCACGTCAGCCAGATGTCAGCAGAAGCTCAGCGTGGGGCGTTAAGAACATCGGCAAGCACCGAGCCATCAGCGGCAGGGCAGCCAGGGGTCGCAAGACCTGGGGAGGGCCGGATCCAACCCGAGGTGCTCTTCTCGGTGCTCGGTCCCGTGGAGGTACACGTCAGCTCGGACAAGGTGGTCCACCTGACCGGCAAGGCCGCAGCCGTGACGGCGGCCCTTGCGTTGGCCGCGCCTCGTCCTTTGGAGAAGGGGCTCCTTCTCGCATTGGCCTGGGGGGAGCGCCCTACTGATGTCAACGTCGTTGAGTCGACGGTCCGAACGATCCGTAAGAAGGTGGAGCTGAGTCCGGGCCAGGGAATTGTTACGCAGGGGGCGAGGTACCGGCTCGATGCGCCGACAGATCTTGCGCAGTTCAACGCGCGCGACAAGCAGGGCGACATGTGGGTCAACGAGGGCCAGGTTGAAGAGGCTGCCGAGGAGTACGCCGCAGCCCTTCGACTGTGGCGCGCCAAGTTCCCGAAAGAGCTGTATGAGTCCGAGGACCTGAGGCCGTACGTCGACGCGTTCGAGCACACGAGGAGGGGGGTCCAGCTGAAGCACCTGCGGGCGCTTCTGGACACCGACCGCTTTGGTGAGCTGCTCGGTCATGCCGAGCAGTTGCTCGCCGAGGATCCCTTCTGGGAGGAGGCCTTGGAGGTGAGGATTGAGGCGCTGTACCACCAACAGGGTGCACGAACCGCCGGCGAGGCATGCCGTGGCGCGATCGAAATGCTCCGTAATGAGGGCATAGAGCCTTCGGCGCATCTCCAGGAGCTCCATCGCCTCGTCCTCAACAACGAGTGGTTGAGGTCTCCCCAGCGCGTGGAGCGGCGTCGCATCGCGGGCAAGCCGACGACGGGGGAAATTCCTCGGCAGGCGAGGTCAGCTCTCAGCGCTGAGCTGGAGGTGGTGGCTGAGCCTGAGGAGGTGGCCGGACCGAACACGCTCGACGCCGCGGCGTACAACTCCCTTCGGCCGGATAGCGTCGCCTTCACTGACAACTTGCCTCCCGCGACCTACTCGCACTTCATCATGCGGCACGGACTGTGGAAGCAGTTGGCGGAAGCCACCGCGCAACGACTGCCGATCATCGCGTTGATCGGGATCGGCGGCACCGGAAAGTCGTCACTCGCTCGTGAATTCGCGGCAGCACAACGGTTCGCCCAGGAGTCGACGTTCGTCGCGGTGGTCTGGGTCTCTGACCGGGAACGGCCGGGCACCACGACTCTGGGCAGAGTGCTGGATCTCATCGCGTACGTCACCGACCATCGTGGAATCGCGGGCCTCGAGCCGCAGCTCAAGGTCTTCGAGGTGACTCGGATGCTGCGGAACATCCGGACGCTCGTCGTCATCGACAACTATGAAACGATCGAAGACCAGGATCTCGCCAGCTGGCTGCGAACCGTCCCGGAGCCGAGCAAAGTGATCATAACGACGATCGCTCGGCCAAAGAATCTCGGATCCTATTGCGAAGACATTGAGGTGCGCGGCCTCACTGCCGTCGAAGCAGCAACGTTCTACACAGAAGCGGTGCGCCGACTCGGTTTGACGGACATGGCTGAGGATGCTGGAGCGCGAGACACGCTCGTGTCGGCGGCGAACAGCAATCCCCGCCTGATCGAGTGGGCGCTGGGGCAGGTGAAGCGCCGTGGACGCAGCGTGCAGAGTTTGGTCGAGCAGATCTCGGGTCTTGACGACGTCGACCACGTGGGGGAGCGGCGACGCGTTGACGTCGTCCTGCAAGATCTGCTTCGCGGCAGTTGGTCCTCCATGTCCGAGTCCGCTCGGCTGGTACTCGCCACCGCAACCTGTTTCCCGTACGGAGTCGATGCGGACACCATCGATGAGATATGTGCTAGGCCGCCCAATTTCGAGGACGCGCTTGAGGAGTTGTGTGACCTCTATTTCCTGTCACGCCTCACCTATCCGGGCCGCAGCGGTTCGTGGTATCGGGTTGAGCCGCTGGCGGCCAGCCGGTCCGATCCCGAGGGTATGTTTCAGCAGGTCCGCGTCGCCTGGCTCGACTGGTGCGAGCGCTTCACGGAGCGGATTGGATTCTGCCCGGGCGAGATCGAGCGGCTGGCTCTGCTAGATACCCCCGGAATGCGCCTGAACATCGAATATGCACTTGCCTGGGCGATGCACCACGGTCGCTTCGACAGTGTGATCGCCATTGCCAGGAACGTTCGCTATTACTACTACGTTCGGGGGTTCTGGTCGAGTAGTCCGAACGTGCATCTGCTTCGGGCGGAGGCGGCCCGTCACGCGAATGACGCGGAGGCAGAGTTTGACGCTCTGGTGTACCAACTCAACATCGCGTCCAAGCAGGAGAATGCCGCTGCCGTTGAGCAGGCGATGCCTCGGTTGCAGGAACTGCTCGCTCAGGCCGAACGGTTCGACGTGAGGGTGTTGGCCGAATATCGGCACGCGTACTCGCTGTACCTGCTCGCAGAGGGGCGGTTGCAAGAGGCGGAAAGCGGCTGGCGGGCGAACTTGCAGGAGTCGGACGTCCTTGGGCCGGAAAATCACAATGCGAACGTGCGTTGGCTGGCGGTCTGTCTGGCCCGGCAGGGCTCGCACCGGTACGACGAGGCGATGGAGTTGTTCGAATGGGCCAGGGAGCACGCCCGGGAGAAGTCCTATCAGCGGGCAGAGATCCTGATAGATCTGCAGATAGCCGAGCTGCGTCTGAATGATGCCGCAACGAAGAATGACCTCGATAGCGTCAGAGCGAGCCTGGACCGGCTGAGGTGGACGGTGGAGAAAGTTTCGGACCGGCGGTACGAGGCTGACCTTCACCGACTCTGTGGACAGTGCGCGCGCCTCCTGGGGGACACTGCGACGGCCACGGCCGAGTTTTCCCTGGCCGCCGACCTTTATGAGCGCCTCGGACTTGGGCGACGCGCCATCACTCTTCGCGCGGAGGTGGACGCATGAGGTCGCTCGGCCCTCTGGACAGCACCCAGCTGCAGTTGCTGCCCGAACTGAAGCGGACCGAGGAGTTGCTGGGCTGGGCATCGAGTGAGGCCTCGGGCCGTTCGTGCGATGCGGAAATCGTGACGATGCCCGATCTGGGTGTGCCCCATAATGTGCGACGTATTCACGGGGGCTTTCTGACTGGCGCGCTCTACCGCTGGGAGTCCTCGGTTCCGTTCGTGCCGGTCGACACCACCGTCAACCTGTGTGGCGTGAGCATGTTTCGCACGAATGCGGAGTTCGCTGACCGGCAAAGCTTCGCCAACGCCGTCGAACGTGCCAAGGCAATTGTTGAACGTGATTCAAGTTTTAGTTGGAACTTTGACACGGGAAACCATTTCGTCATCCTGGCGGAGGTGCGAGAGGATGGTGCGCTGCCGCGCGGCAGATACCTTGTTCTGCATGCTTCCGCAGCCGAGTTCAAGAAACAGTACAACGGGCTGTACCCTGCGCCGGGAAACTGGTACTCGGACAACATCCGTACTTTTCAGGCGAAGGGCGGGCGATACCTGCGATACATCTCTGGCAAATCAGCCGAGAACTTCGGGCGAATCGTCAACATGCTCGAAAGCTACCAGCGGCAGCGACAGCGCATGTGTGCGGAGCTCGTCGTCGGCGGAGCAGGGCTCGGCGAAGAGATACTTTCCGTCCTTCACTACGGCATGCCCGACTCCAACAGCGTGGCGATCGGTTGTCAGTGGTTGCCAGCGATCCAGCCCATCTATCTCCTGCTGACGCGTCCATCCGAGCCAATTTACCTCATTGAGGCATCGAGCGGGGGCGACAATGAGGTCGCTACGCAGCATGGGGCACGGATGCTGACCCCGCATGGTCTCGGCGTGGAAGCCACCGCGCCACTGTCAATTCAGCGAGGTAGGGCCCACCTTGAGATAGCCGGTCGTCGGTACCCCCTCTCGGCCTCTCTTGCGGGTCAGCCATTTTTGTCCATCCGGCAGTTCAACGAAGACCTGACGCTACGCAATGTTCTGCGCGATTGTCCGGGCAGGGTCATCGCGAAGTTGGAGCAAGTGTTCTCGCACCACCGAACAGGAGACATGTGATGGCCGAACTGGATCCGCAGGCCCAAGCCCTGGTTGCTGCCGCCGCATCGAGCGGTCTACCTCCCGTCTACACGCTACCCCCGCAGGAAGCGAGGGAAAGGATGCGGTCCGCCTTCATCAATGGTGAGCCGGAGCCGATCAAACAGATAGTCGATCTGGTGATCCCAGGCCCTCTGGGTGGTCTGCCGGTTCGCGTCTACCGCCCCGACGACCGCGATGACATTCCGGTGGTGCTGTTCTTTCACGGTGGCGGGTGGACGGTCAACGACTTGGACACCCACGATCGGCTCTGTTCCCTCCTCAGCAGGGGCGCCGGAGCCGTCGTCATCTCCGTAGACCACCGTCGCTCGCCGGAGCACAAGTACCCGGCGCCGGTTGAGGACGCCTACGCGGCATTACTCTGGGTCGTTTCCAATTCTGATGAGCTAGGTGTGGATGTAGGAGCGTTGGCAGTCGCGGGGGACAGTTCGGGTGGCACAATTGCGACGGTGCTCGCGATGTTGTCGCGGGATCGTCGTGGACCTGCGATCGCCTGCCAGTTGCTGATGTATCCGGTGACGGATTATCCCGACCCGCTACCTCCCTCGTACATCGAGCGTGGCACCGGCTACTCGCTCAATCACGATTTCATGGACTGGTCCTGGCGGAACTACCTGCCGGCCGAGTGGTCCCGCGACGACGTGTACCTGTGCCCGCTCCGCGGAAACTTGGCCGGCCTGCCGAGAACCTTGCTGCTGACTGCTGAATTTGACCCCTTGCGAGACGAAGGCGCCGCCTACGGTGCGCGCCTTGCCACGTCGGGCGTCAGTGTGGATCACTGGCATTTGGAGGATCAAATGCACGGTTTCGCCATGCAGACTCGCGCTATCACTCGTGCGGCGGCGGTGGTTGGCGAGGCTTCCAGATGGCTGGGTAGAGCACTTGATGGCGCCAAGGCGAAGGTGGTCTGAGGTGGCTGAGTCACGGCAACTCGTATTCTTGAGGCACGCCCCCACGATCAGTAACCATAAACAGGTCTACATGGGCAGTCTGGACGTACCCGCATCGCCGGAAGGGCTACAGCTCGCTGCGGCCAGTGCCGAAGACTGGGATTCGTTCAATTTTACGGTGTGTTACTGCTCGCCTCTGTCCCGGGCCAGTGCGACGGCCGAGATGCTATTTCCGCAGCTGATCCCGGTCCCCGATGTGCGACTGTCGGAGCGCCACCTAGGTGAGTGGCAAGGGATGCCAAAGGGTGAGGTCCGGAGCCGATTCCCGCAGGCTTTCCTCGCGAGTGGTCACCTTGATCCCGGTTTCACACCGCCCGGGGGTGAGAGCCTGGAGGCCTTCTCGGCTCGCATCGAGGGATTCCTTGCCGATGCAGGTTCGCGGGGCGAGTCCGAGGTCCCCGCCGTGGTTTGTCACAATGGCTGGATACGGACCGCGCTTCACCTGATCGGCCAGATTCCCCTGCACGAGATCTACGCTGCCGACGTCGAGTTCCTAGTTCCCACGGTTGTAGACATTGTCAGCCCTCGTGGGGCAGGGGCGACGCGGTGAGCTGGGTGCTTCAAAGGCGGCGTGTGCGGCCGTAATGCGAAAGGAAATTCTGCTCTTCGAGGCGGCGTGGGGGCGTGGGGGTCAGCCGTTCTACGTCCTTCATGAGCTCGTCAATCGAATCCGGTTCCTCTGCCTGCGTGTCCTGACGCGCCGGATGCAGGCCGGATCGCACACGTGGCAGATCATCCAGGCGAAACTAGCCAGGACGTCGTCGGTCGGATCGGACCTGCAGATGCGATCGTGGTTCTATGCCAAGACACTCGGGGCCTGCCAAGGGGACCTGTGCGTGTTTCCGGACGTCACAATCTATTATCCGGCGAACGTGTTGGTGGGTCACAATGTCTTCATTAATCGAGGTGTGTTCATCACCGCGCCCACTACGGTCACTATTGGCAGCGCCGTGCTGATCGGTCCCTACTGCGTGATTAACAGCGGTAACCACCGGTACGCGAGGCCTGACGTTCGGATCCGAAATCAGGGCCATGATCTGGCTCCGATCTCGATCGGCGACGACGTGTGGCTGGGTGCGCACTGCTGTGTCTTGGCGGGGGTGAATATTGGCGCTGGCGCGGTCGTCGGTGCGGGGGCCGTCGTGACCCGGGATGTCGAACCGTTCACAGTGGTGGCCGGCGTCCCGGCGCGAGTGATCGGGAGGCGATCGTCAACGGTGCCAGAACAATAGAGTGGGCGCCGACTGGCCAAGCCGGCGCCCACTGGTCAGTTGGCTCCTCGGCTACCCGAAGATCCGGGAGAGAAGGAACCAGTCAAACATGATGACGGTGATGAGCATCGAGGCGCGAAACGCCTTCGGCCAGCTCTGCAGCGCCTGGGTCAGCACCCGCGCGGTGGTCGTGGACGGGGTGCCCGAATTGTTGGCCATTGGTGTCACCTCCTCTCCTTTGCTCGAGGCCGTAATCAACGTCCACAGTGTTGCGGGCAGCGCTGACGTCGGACCTGCTCGTCGATGGTGCCCCTCTGACGTCTGACTGATCGGCTCGCTGACGTCGGTGGCCACAGGGCAGGACGCTGACCACACGCTGACCGTCCCGGAGCGTGGCAGGCAGGAGTGGTGCTGGGCGGTGAACTGGCCGCGGCGGGTACGTACGAGGACGTAGTGGTGACGCCGCTCGCGAGCGCACGACGGTCCGGCTCGGCGCGGGCAGAATGACGACCATGCGACTCGGCGGGCAGGGGCGGCAGACGGTGAGCGATGCCGCGCTCGCCCTGGTGCTGCTCGGGTTCGGGTTGCTCGCTACCGGTCTGGCCGGGGACAACCAGCCGGGGTCGAGGCCGGTGGACGCCGCCAGTCGGGTGCTGATCGCCGTCGCCGCGCTCGCCCTGCTGGTCCGGCGGCGTGCTCCGGTCGCCGCCCTCGCCGTGGTCACCGTGGCCACCTCGACGTACCTGCTGATCGGCTACCCGTACGGGCCGATTCTGGTCACGTTCCTGGTCGCGGTCTACACCGTGGCCGTGTGGCTGCCGGTGCGACCGGCGGCGCTCGCCACCGGTGGCGCGTTCGCTCTGTTGTTGGCGCACGTCTTCTTCGGGCGGGGGCCGGCACCGGGTTGGACGGGAGTGCTGCCCGCGTCGGCCTGGGTGGTCGTACCGTTCGCGGTGGGGGTGGTGGTGCGGGTGAGCCGTGAGGCGACCGCGCGTACCCGTGCCGAAGAGGCCCGCGGCCGAGTTGAGCAGGCGCGACGGCAGGCCGACGAGGAGCGGCTGCGCATCGCGCAGGAGGTGCACGACGTGGTGGGGCACGGGTTGGCCGCGATCAGCATGCAGGCGGAGATCGCCCTGCACCTGCTGCCGAAGCGGCCGGAACAGGCGGAGGTGGCGCTGACCGCGATCAGCCGGACCAGCCGCGAGGCGCTGGACGAGCTGCGGGTCACCCTGGGCGCGGTGCGGCGGGGTGCCGAGCGCGAACCGGTACCCGGCCTGGCCCGGCTCCCCGCGCTGCGCGACCGGCTTGCCGGGGCGGGGCTCGCCGTCGAGGTGCGCGTGGTCGGCGACCCCCGGGAGGTGCCGGCCGCTGTCGACCTGGCCGCGTACCGGGTGGTGCAGGAGGCGTTGACAAACGTGCTGCGTCACGCGGGGGTGGCGAGCGCGGAGGTGACAGTGGACTACCGCGTCGACGAGGTGACCGTCGAGGTCACCGACCGGGGGGCGGGTGCCGGCCGCGCCGGGACGGCTCCGGCCGACGATCAGGGTGGCCACGGTCTGGCCGGGATGCGCGAGCGGGTCGCGGCGCTGGGCGGGCGGTTGACCACCGGGCCGCGCGCCGGGGGCGGGTTCCGGGTGTACGCCGGGCTGCCCGTGGAGCCGACGACGTGATCCGGGTGCTGATCGCCGACGACCAGGACCTGGTCCGGCTCGGGCTGCGCGCGCTGGTGGAGAGCGAGGACGACCTGGCGCTGGCCGGCGAGGCGTCCGACGGGCTGCGGGCGGTCGAGTTGGCCCGCCGGGAACGGCCGGACGTGGTGCTGATGGACATCCGGATGCCCGGCATCGACGGCATCGAGGCGACCCGCCGTATCGTCGCCGACCCCGATCTGACCGGCACGCGGGTGGTGGTGCTCACCACCTTCGAGCTGGACGAGTACGTCTTCGACGCGCTGCGGCACGGTGCGAGCGGTTTCCTCACCAAGGACACCAGGCCGGCTGAGCTGCTGCGCGCGATCCGGCTCGTCGCCGAGGGGGAGGCGCTGCTGTCGCCGTCGGTGACCCGTCGGGTGGTGCGGGAGTTCGCCATTCGGCCGTCCCGGGTGCTTCGTCCGCATCCTCGGCTGGAGGCGCTGACCGATCGGGAGCGTCAGGTCGTCGGTCTGGTCGGTGAGGGCCTGAACAACGAGGAGATCGCCGCACAGTTGGTGGTCAGCCCGGCGACCGCGCGGACCCACGTCAGCCGGGCGATGGGCAAGCTGGGAGCCCGGGACCGGGCCCAGCTCGTCGTGTTCGCGTACCAGTCGGGGTTGGTGTCGGGGTGAGGCCCAGGCCGGGCGACAGCGGCCCTACGGTCGGGCGGTTACCCTAGCGGTGGCCGGACTCCGCAGTGCCGGCCGCGTTGTGCCCGCCGGAACACTGACAAACGGGATGTTCGCGTGTTTGACACCTTGAGTGACCGCCTGTCCGGGATCTTCACCAAGCTCCGCGGCAAGGGGCGGCTCACCGACGCCGACATCGACGCCACCGCGCGCGAGATCCGCCTCGCGCTGCTGGAGGCGGACGTCGCGCTGCCGGTGGTCAAGGGGTTCATCGCGGCCGTCAAGGAGCGGGCCCGCAGCTCCGAGGTCTCCCAGGCGCTGAACCCGGCCCAGCAGATCATCAAGATCGTCAACGAAGAGCTGATCAAGGTGCTCGGCGGCGAGGGGCGACGGCTCCAGTTCGCCAAGCAGCCGCCGACGGTGATCATGTTGGCCGGCCTGCAGGGTTCCGGTAAGACGACCCTCGCCGGCAAGCTGGCCCGCTGGCTCAAGGGGCAGGGGCACCAGCCGCTGCTCGTCGCCGCCGACCTCCAGCGCCCCAACGCCGTCGGGCAGCTCCAGGTGCTCGGTGGCCGGGCCGGCGTCGAGGTGTACGCCCCGGAGCCCGGCAACGGCACCGGTGACCCGGTGCAGGTGGCCCGCGCGTCGATCGAGCACGCGAAGCGCGCCGCACGCGACATCGTCATCGTCGACACCGCCGGCCGGCTCGGCATCGACGCCGAGATGATGCAGCAGGCCGCCGACATCCGCGACGCCGTCTCGCCGGACGAGGTCATCTTCGTCATCGACGCGATGGTCGGTCAGGACGCCGTCCGCACCGCCGAGGCGTTCCGCGACGGCGTCGGCATCACCGGTGTGGTGCTCTCCAAGCTCGACGGCGACGCCCGTGGTGGTGCCGCGCTGTCGGTCCGCGAGGTCACCGGGCAGCCGATCCTGTTCGCCTCCACCGGTGAGAAGCTGGAGGACTTCGACGTCTTCCACCCCGACCGGATGGCCAGCCGGATCCTCGGCATGGGCGACGTCCTCACTCTGATCGAGCAGGCCGAGCAGGCCTTCGACTCCGATCAGAAGGAGAAGATGACCGCCAAGCTGATGGGCGGTGAACAGTTCACCCTGGACGACTTCCTCGACCAGCTCATCGCGGTGCGGCGGATGGGCCCGATCGCCAACGTGCTGGCCATGATGCCCGGCATGGGGCAGATGAAGGACCAGCTCGCCGACCTGGACGACAGTCACTTCGACCGGGTCACCGCGATCATCCGGTCGATGACCCCGGGCGAGCGGACCAACCCGAAGATCATCAACGGTTCCCGCCGGGCGCGCATCGCCAACGGCTCCGGGGTCACCGTGATGGACGTCAACCAGCTGCTGAACCGCTTCGCCGACGCGCAGAAGATGATGAAGCAGATGGGCGGCATGATGGGCCTGCCCGGCGGTGGCCGCCGTAAGGCGACCAAGTCGCCGAAGAACAAGCGCAAGGGCACCAAGGGCGGCGGTCGTCCGCGTACCGGCGCCGGTGCCGGGCTCCCGGGCGGTTTCCCGGGTGGCATGCCGCAGCTCCCGCCGGGAATGGACCCGAACGACCTTGCTGGCGGCCAGGGTCTGCCGCCCGGCTTCAAGCTCCCGAAGATCGACTTCAACAAGCTCGGCAAGGGTGGCGACAACCGCCCTCGCTGACCTCTGTGCTCGTCGAGGACCACCTGCTCGCCCCCGACGGGGAGTGATCGGGTAGGACTGTGCGCATGGCTCAACATGTGCGCGGCGTGCTGCTCCCCGACGACGAGGTGCGGGATCTCTGGCTGGTCGGCGACCGGGTGACCTTCACCCCGGTGCCCGGTGCGGAGACCGTCGTCGACGGCGGTTTCGTGCTGCCGGGGCTTGTCGACGCGCACTGCCACATCGGCATCGCCCGAGGTGGCGCCCCGATCACCTCGCTCGACCAGGCCCGCGCGTTGGCCCACGTCGACCGGGACGCCGGGGTGCTGGCGATCCGGGACGCCGGCTCGCCGTACCCGTACCCCGAACTCGACGACGAGCCGGGCCTGCCGCGACTGGCCCGCGCGGGCCAGCATGTCGCGCCGCCGAAGCGCTACCTGCGCGACATCGGCGTGGAGGTCGACGCGACCGAGGTGGCCGCCACTGTGGCCGCGCAGGCGCGGGCCGGCAACGGCTGGGTCAAGCTGGTCGGCGACTGGATCGACCGGGGCGTCGGTGACCTGGCGCCGGCCTGGGACGCGGACACCCTGACCGCCGCCGTGCGGGCGGCGCACGACGCCGGGGTACGCGCCGCGGTGCACACCTTTTCCGAGTCGGCCGTCGAGATCATGGTGCGCGCCGGGGTGGACTCGGTGGAGCACGGCACCGGGCTCAGCCTCGACCTGATCGACGAGATGGCCCGCCAGGGCACCGCCCTGGTCCCCACAATGATCAACATCGCCACCTTCGGGGGCATCGCCGAGCAGGCACGGGGCAAGTTCCCCGGGTACGCCGACCACATGCTCGCGCTGCGCGACGGCTTCCCCGAGGTGGTGCGTGCCGCGTACGAGGCTGGGGTGCCCATCTACGTGGGCACCGACGCCGGTGGCGGCATCGATCACGGGCTGGCCGCCGAGGAGATGCTGCTGCTGCACGAACGGGCCGGAATGGCGCCCATCGACGTCCTCGCCGCCGCCTCCTGGGGCGCCCGCGCGTGGCTCGGCTTTTCCGGCCTGGTCGAAGGCGGCCTCGCCGACCTGACCGTCTACCCCGAAGACCCCCGTACTGACCTGCGCGTCGTCCGTGCCCCGTCCCGCACGATCCTCCGCGGCCGCGTCGTCCGCTAACCCCGAGAGCGTCGCCCCGGCCACGCCGCGCCGCACCGCCGCGCCGGGCTGTTCCGGGCCGTGCGCGTCGTCGGCGGGTGGGCGGGTGCGCGGGGGTCAGGGGGCTGGGCGGGCGGCGGCGCTGAAGAGGCGTACGGCGAGGTCGGCGAGGGCCGTGGCGGTCTGCTGGATCGGTTCACGGGGGAGCACGATGTGGCTGACCACCAGGCGGACGATGGTGTCGGCGGCGAAGGTCAGCGCGGCGTGATTCGCTCCCGGCAGGTGGTCGCCGGCCCAGTCGATCAGAGCGCCGGACGCCTCGGTGAGCACCACCTCGGCGCGGGTGGTGAGGTACGGCAGCAGCTCGTCCGAGCCGCCCCGGGCACTGGTCAGGATCGCCTTGATCAGCGGATTCTCCGCAGCCGTGGCGAGGGTGTGCGCGATGGCCGCGTACGCGCCGGCCCGTACGTCGGTGCCGTGGGCGAGCAGAGCGGCCCGGACGGCGCCGACGAACCGGTCCACCTCGGCGCGGGCGAGCGCCTCGGCCAGCCCTGCCTTGCTGCCGAACTCGTTGTAGACGGTCTGTCGGCTCACGCCGGCGGCGTTCGCGACGGCACCCATCCGGACGCCGTCCCATCCGGTCGCGACTGTCAACGCCCGGGCGGCGTCGACGATGCCGGCCCGTACCGGGGTGGGGCCCCTCTGCTCAATCATGGTGGTCGAAGTGTAGGCCGGCGTGTCGGCCGGACCGGTCGACGATCGGGCTGGTCGGCTGGCGGTGTCGGGTCACCCAGCGCACCCGGTTCGCGGCCGGGTGCGCCAGATCGGGGGTTCGGGGTCGGGGGTGGGAGCCGCTCCGGCGTGCCGATCGAGGAAGGTCTTGACGGCGGACGCCAACGATGCCGCGCCCGAGCGCACCGCCCTGACGGGCGGCGCATAGGATGTGCGGTCATGGCACGCGTGCTCACTCCCCGTGCGGAGGATTTCCCCCGCTGGTACCAGGACCTGATCGCCAAGGCGAAGCTGGCCGACAACGGCCCGGTTCGCGGCACCATGGTCATCCGACCGGCCGCCTACGCGATCTGGGAGCGTATGCAGGCTGAGATGGACGTTCGGATCAAGGCGGCGGGTGCGGAGAACGCGTACTTCCCGCTGTTCATCCCCGAGAGCTACCTCAAGCGCGAGGCGCAGCACGTCGAGGGCTTCTCGCCGGAGTTGGCGGTCGTCACTCACGGTGGTGGCAAGCCCCTGGCCGAGCCGGTGGTGGTGCGCCCGACGAGCGAGACGGTCATCGGCGAGTTCATGGCCAAGTGGATCGACTCGTACCGGGACCTGCCGCTGCTGCTCAACCAGTGGGCGAACGTGGTCCGGTGGGAGCTCCGTCCGCGGATCTTCCTGCGTACCAGCGAGTTCCTCTGGCAGGAGGGGCACACCGCGCACGCCACCCGTGAGGACGCCCGGGCGTACGCGCGGCGGATCCTGCACGAGGCGTACGAGGACCTGATGGTCAACGTGATCGGCATTCCGGTCGTGGTCGGCCTGAAGACGACGCGCGAGCGCTTCGCCGGCGCGACGGCCACGTACACCTGCGAAGGCATGATGGGCGACGGCAAGGCGTTGCAGCTGGGCACCAGCCACGAGCTGGGCCAGAACTTCGCCAAGGCGTTCGACATCAGCTACTCCTCCAAGGAGGGCGGCCGGGAGCACGCCTGGACCACCTCCTGGGGCACGTCCACCCGGATGCTCGGCGGCCTGATCATGGCGCACGGCGACGACAACGGCCTGCGCGTGCCGCCGAGGCTCGCGCCGATCCAGGCGTACGTCATGATCGTGAAGGACGGCGACGGCGTCGGCGAGGCGGCGGCCAAGCTGCGCGACGGCCTGCGCGACGCCGGTGTCCGGGTCGCGCTCGACGACCGGACCGACACCCCGTTCGGCCGCCGGGCCGTCGACGCCGAGCTGCGTGGCTATCCGGTACGCGTCGAGGTCGGCCCCCGTGACCTGGCCGTGGGCAACGCGACGGTGGTGCGTCGGACCGACGGCTCCAAGACCCCGACGCCGGTGGCGGACGTGGTCACCGCGGTGGTGGCCGCCCTCGAGACCGACCAGCAGGTGCTGCACGACCAGGCGCTGGCCAACCGCGAGTCGCGCACCGTGGAGGTGGCCACCCTGGCCGAGGCGATCGAGGCCGCCGCGACCGGCTGGGCGCGGGTGCCGTGGTCGGCGGTCGGCGTGGCCGGCGAGGCGGAGGCGAACGGTCAGGGCGTCACGGTGCGCTGCCTGCTGCGCGCCGACGGCTCGGTACCGGACTCGGAGGACGAGCCGGATCTGGTCGCCATCCTCGCCCGCGCCTACTGAGGTGCGGCCGGGCAACCCCGTCGACCGGTTCGAGCCGGGTCGGCTGATCATGCATCGGAACGTGCGGCACGGCCGGATCGGGTGGGTCCGGCCGGCCCGCGTGGTCAGCGACGACGATCGAGGGTTGTTGGTCTGGATCGCCCGGGACTCGCCGGTGGCCCACGAGGTGACCGAGGCCGGGCTGGGGATGCGGGCGATGCCGTTCGCCGAGTGGATCTCGTCGACGTACCGGTTGGCGGAGGGTCGCTGGGACGGCCCGCCGCTGTTGAAGTTCCTGCCCACGGGGGCGGCGCACTCCGTCTGGTGGTTCCGGGACGCCCGGGGCCGGTTCGCCCACTGGTACGTCAACCTCGAGGAGGCCGGTGTCCGCTGGGACGACGGCCTGGCGGCCGGCGTCGACGTGGTGGACCAGGACCTGGACGTGGTGGTGTGGCCGGAGCGCAGCTGGGAGTGGAAGGACGAGGGCGAGTTCGTCGAGCGGCTCGCCTTCGGCGCCGACTACTGGGTGACCGACGAGAAGGCGGTCCGCGCCGAGGGGGAGCGGGTGATCGCGCTCGCCGAGGCCGGCGAGTTCCCCTTCGATGGCACCTGGTGTGACTTCACACCCCCACCAGAGTGGGGCATACCGAACAAATTGCCGCCTGGATGGGATCGTCCACCGGTGCGCTGAGCGGTATCCCCGGTCACCGACAACGCGGTGTACGGGTCCGGTGCGGGAGATCGGCAGCGGATCTGGCAGAATAGGTCGCTGGTATCCGGCGCGCGTCCGGCGCCCTCTAACCCGGGCACGTCGCCAGTCCACCGAGTAGTCTCCGGCCCAACCCCACGGGTCCGGTCGGCGCTCACCCATGCACACCGCCCGCCTGGGCCGGTGAGATCGCAACAGGAGCGAAACAACTGTGGCCGTAAAGATCCGGCTCCTGCGGATGGGCAAGATCCGCAACCCGCAGTACCGCATCGTCATCGCCGACTCGCGCACCAAGCGCGACGGTCGGGCGATCGAGTTCGTCGGGGTTTACCAGCCCAAGGAAGACCCCTCGATCATCGAGGTCAAGTCGGAGCGGGTCCAGTACTGGCTGTCCGTCGGCGCTCAGCCGAGCGAGGCGGTGCAGCGGCTGCTGGAGCTGACCGGTGACTGGCAGAAGTACAAGGGCCTGCCGGCCCCGCCGCCGCTCCTGGTCGCCCCCGAGCGGGCCGACCGCAAGGCGGCGTACGAGGCTGAGGCGAAGGCCGCCGCCGGGCTCGCCCCGGAGACCCCGGCCAAGCCGGCCAAGAAGGCCGCCAAGGCTGCCGAGGCTCCGAAGACCGAGGCTCCGAAGACCGAGGCTCCGGCTGAGGCTCCGGCTGAGGCTCCGGCCGCCGAGGCGCCGAAGACCGAGGCTCCGGCCGAGGCCCCGGCCGCTGCCGACGCCGGTGAGCAGGCCTGACATGCCACTGCGTCCGGCGTTGGAGCACCTGGTCAAGGGCATCGTCGACCACCCGGACGACGTCCGGGTGAGGCTTGTCGATTCCCGTCGGGGCAAGCGGCTCGAAGTCCGCGTGCACCCCGAGGACCTCGGCACTGTGATCGGGCGGTCCGGCCGGACCGCCAAGGCGCTGCGCCAGGTGATCGGCTCCATCGGCGGCCGCGGGGTTCGCGTCGACATCGTCGACTCGTACTGATGCAGCTCGTCGTCGGCAGGATCGGCAAGCCGCACGGTGTCCGCGGTGAGGTCACCGTGGAAGTGCGGACCGACGAGCCCGAGGCACGGTTCGCCCCCGGCACGGTGCTGCGCACCGAGCCGGGGGCGACGCCCCCGACTGCGTCCCCGCGCAGCAGCGGTGTGCTGCGCACCGAGCCGGGGGCGACGCCCCCGACAGCCAGCGATGAGCCCGGGGTGCCGTTCCGGGTTCCCGCCGAGCTGACCATCGAGGAATCCCGCTTCCACCAGGGTCGGGTGCTGATCGCGTTCGAGGGCATCCCGGACCGCAACACCGCCGAGGCGCTGCGCGGAACGCTGCTCGTGGTGGACAGCGCCGACGTGACCCCACCGGACGACCCGGAGGAGTTCCACGACCACCAGCTGGTCGGGTTGGCCGTGGTGACCCCGGCCGGCGAACGCCTGGGCGAGGTCGCCCGCATCGACCACGCGCCCACGTCGGTCCTGCTGGTGCTGCGACGCCCCGAGGGGCGTACCGCGTTGATCCCGTTCGTCCGGGCGATCGTTCCGGAGGTCGACCTGGCCGGCGGACGTGTGATCGTCGACCCGCCAGCCGGACTGCTCGACCTTTAGGACCAGCCCGCATGCGCGTCGACGTCGTGTCGATCTTTCCGGAGTACTTCGCCCCGCTGGACCTGTCGCTGATCGGACGGGCGCGGGCCAACGGCGTACTCCAACTCGCCGTGCACGACCTGCGGACCTGGACCCACGACGTGCACCGCACCGTCGACGACACCCCCTACGGTGGCGGGCCGGGAATGGTGATGCGCCCCGAGCCGTGGGGGGAGGCACTGGACGCCCTCGCGCCGCTCGACGCCCCGCCGCCACGGCTGCTGGTGCCGTCGCCGGCCGGTGCCCCCTTCACCCAGGCCATGGCGTACGAGCTCGCGGCCGAGTCGCATCTGCTCTTCGCCTGCGGCCGTTACGAGGGGATCGACCAGCGGGTCCTGGCGCACGCCGCCACCCGGATGCCGGTCACCGAGGTGTCGCTCGGTGACTACGTGCTCTTCGGCGGCGAGGTCGCGGTCCTGGTGATGCTGGAGGCGGTCACCCGGCTGCTGCCGGGGGTGCTGGGCAACGCGGGCTCGTTGGACGAGGAGTCGCACGCGCACGGGCTGCTGGAGGCGCCGATCTACACGAAGCCGCCGAGTTGGCGAGGGCACGACGTGCCGGAGGTGCTCCGCTCCGGTGACCACGGCAAGATCGCCCGCTGGCGGCGCGAGGAGGGTCTGCTGCGCACTGCCGCCCGCCGGCCGGACCTGCTGGCCGCGTTGCCCGCCGACCGGCTCGACAAACGGGACATCGCGGCCCTGGACCAGGCCGGATTTCAACCTCCACCGGGGGATGTGGCAAAGTAGGGGGGTTGCCGCATCCGTCCGCGCCCGCGGTCGGCTGCGAGGATCCCCGACCGGGGTCGGTCCGCCGATCACCACCCGGGAATCAGAATCACCCACCCGCGCACCGAGTGACGGTGCGCCGTGAGCCTTACGAGGACGCAGCGATGAACATCCTGGACGCCCTTGACGCCCAGTCGAAGCGGACCGACCTTCCCGACTTCCGGGCCGGTGACACCGTCAAGGTGCACGCCCGCGTCGTCGAGGGCAACCGGTCCCGTGTCCAGATCTTCCAGGGCGTCGTGATCCGCCGCCAGGGTGACGGTCTGCGCGAGACCTTCTCGGTCCGCAAGGTCAGCTTCGGTGTCGGCGTCGAGCGGACCTACCCGCTCAACGGCCCGGGCATCGACCGGATCGAGATCGTGACCCGCGGTGACGTGCGTCGCGCCAAGCTCTACTACCTGCGCGAGCTGCGCGGCAAGAAGGCCAAGATCAAGGAGAAGCGGGAGAAGCAGCCCAGCTGACTTCCCGCTCGCCACGCCGCCCGAGCTGCGCGTATGCCGTACCGACCAGAGCGCACTACCCTGGTCGATACGGGCGCAGCGAGGCAGCGGTCCCGCCCAGGTGGCGGGTAGTTGTCCACTACCGCCCGTGGAGCCTCGACGAGGCTCCCGGGCGGTGGTGTTTTCTGCGGACCGGGGAGTGGCGTGGTGCAGACGCTTGACGAGGACGGCACCGTCGATCCGTGGCGCCGACGGGCTCGCCGCACCCGCCGGCAGATGCCTCTCTGGCAGGAGTTGCCGCTGCTGCTGGTGGTCGCGTTCTGCCTCGCGGTGCTGATCCGTACCTTCCTGCTCCAGGCGTTCTTCATTCCGTCCGGCTCGATGGAGGACACCCTCCTCGTCGGTGACCGGGTGCTGGTCAACAAGGTCGTCTACGACGTTCGTGACCCGCTGCGCGGCGAGGTGGTGGTCTTCCGGGGCACCGACCGCTGGGCGCCGCAGGTCGACGAGCAGCCGAAGCCCGGCGTCGGCGGCCGGCTCGCCCGCACCGTCGGCGACCTGGTCGGGGTGAGCCGCCCCGGCGAGAAGGACTTCATCAAGCGGGTGATCGGTCTCCCCGGTGACCGGGTCGAGTGCTGCGACAGTCAGGGTCGGGTGACAGTCAACGGCACGCCGCTCAACGAGTCGTACGTCCTGCGGGACTCACCCCTGGACCTGCCACCCAACCCGGCGGAGTGTCGCTCCCGGCGCTTCGACGAGATCGTCGTGCCACCCGGTCAGCTCTTCGTGATGGGTGACCACCGCGAGGTCTCCCAGGACGCGCGTTGCCAGGGGCCGGTGCCGATCGACAACGTGGTCGGCCGGGCCTTCATGGTGGTCTGGCCGTCGTCGCGGTGGAGCGCGCTGTCGGTGCCGTCGACGTTCGAGGACGTCTCCGGGCCAGCCACGGCGTCCCCCGGTGCGACTCCGGCGCGACCGACTCCGCAGGGCGGTGTGCTGCTGATGCTTCCGTTGGCAGTTGCACTAGGCGGTTCCCGCGCGTTCCGGACGGTGCCGTCCAGCCGGGCAACGTAGGCTCCTTGGCGTGATTGACGAGCAGACCGACAAGCCGCGCAGCTCCTTCTGGAAGGAGCTGCCGATCCTGCTGGGTGTGGCGATCCTGGTCGCGGTGCTGGTCCGCGCCTTCGTGCTGCAGACCTTCTTCATCCCCTCCCCGTCCATGGAGAACACTCTCAAGATCGATGACCGGGTGCTGGTCAACAAGCTGGTCTACGACTTCCGGTCACCGCACCGCGGCGAGGTGATCGTGTTCAAGGCTCCGACCGCGTGGAGCGGTAACCCCGACGGTGAGGACTTCATCAAGCGGGTGATCGGCATCCCCGGCGACCACGTGGTCTGCTGCGACCCCGAGGAACGGCTGATGATCAACGGCAAGTCGCTGGACGAGCCGTACATCTTCTCCATGGACGGGATTCGTGACAAGGCCGCCGACCAGGAGTTCGACATCACCGTGCCGGAGGGCCGGCTGTGGGTGATGGGCGACCACCGGTCGGCCTCCGGCGACTCACTGGAGCACTGGCAGCAGTCCCAGCAGAACATCACCGAGGCCACCATCCCCGAGGACGACGTGGTCGGGCGGGCGTTCACAGTCTTCTGGCCGGTCAACCGGGCCACCTGGCTGACGGTGCCCGACGGGTTCGACGGCATTCCCAAACCGTAGGCCGACGGGGCGTGGGCGATCCGTCCTCGGTCTGGCAGGCTGGTGCGGTGACCGTCTACACCCCTCGACGCGCGGCCCGCGTGCTGCTCGTCGACGCGGCCGGCCGGGTCCTGCTGTTCGAGGGCTTCGACCCGGCCCGACCCGGGCACCGATACTGGTTCACCCCCGGCGGTGGGCTCGATCCGTCGGAGTCCCCGGCGGCGGGCGCGGCCCGGGAGTTGGCCGAGGAGACCGGCCTGCGGCTCGACCCGGCCCAGTTGGGCGAGCCGGTCTGGTCCGACGCGACCGAGTTCTCCTTCGACGGCATCTGGTACCGCCAGGAGCAGGATTTCTTCCTCTTCCAGGTGGACTCCTGGCGGGTGGACACCACGGGCTTCAACGACATCGAGCGACGCAGCATCGCCGACCACCGCTGGTGGGTTCCGGACGAGTTGGCGGCCAGCGGTGACCGGTTCTACCCGCCCGAACTGCCCGCCCTGCTGACCCGGCTGGGGCAGTCGACCGCCGCCGGCCAGGGCGAGGCGTCGTGCTGACCCCGCCGCGCACCGTGGTGCGCCGCGAGGCCGGCCTGTACGCCCTGGAGCGGGCGTTGCAGCGGCGTGGCTTCCGGCACGTCGCCGGCGCCGACGAGGCGGGCCGGGGGGCGTGTGCCGGTCCGCTGGTCGCCGCCGCGGCGGTGCTGCCCGAGGGGCGACGCGGCGAGATCGAGGGGCTGGCCGACTCGAAGCTGCTCACCCCGGCCAGCCGGGAACGGGTGTACGCGGAGGTCGTGGACCGGGCGCTCGCGTACGCCGTGGTGGTCATCCCGGCCGAGGAGGTCGACGCCCGGGGTCTGCACGTGTGCAACCTGGCCGCGATGCGCCGGGCGCTCGCCTCGCTCACCACCCGCCCGGAGTACGTGCTGACCGACGGGTTCGGCGTGGACGGCCTGGGTGTGCCCGGGCTGGCGGTGTGGAAGGGCGACCGGGTGGCCGCGTGTGTGGCGGCGGCCAGTGTGCTGGCCAAGGTCACCCGGGACCGGCTCATGGTGGAGTTGGACGGGGTGTTCCCGGCGTACGGCTTCGCCGAGCACAAGGGCTACATCACCCCGGAGCACTCGGCGGCGCTGCGGGAGCACGGGCCGTGCCGGGAGCACCGGTTCTCGTACGTCAATGTCGCAGCGGTCTCCGGCCGCGACGGCCGGCCGCCGCGCGCCCGACGGCCCGGCGGCCACGGCTCGGATGAGCCGATGGAGCGCTCGTGGGCGTCAGGGGGTACCGTCGGCGTGGCGTTGGGCGAGCAGCCTCGGCCTCCGACGCCGGTGGGGGAAGATGTGGCCATGGAAGGCGGAGTGCGATGAGCGCGGAAGATCTCGAGAAGTACGAGACCGAGATGGAGCTGCAGCTCTACCGGGAGTACCGCGACATTGTCCGCCAATTCTCCTACGTGGTGGAGACGGAGCGTCGGTTCTACCTGGCCAACCAGGTCGACCTGCACGTGCGTAACTCCGACGGCGAGGTCTACTTCGAGGTCGAGATGCACGACGCCTGGGTGTGGGACATGTACCGTCCCGCCCGCTTCGTGAAGAACGTCCGGGTGATGACCTTCAAGGACGTCAACGTCGAGGAGCTGGAGAAGCCCGACATCTCACTGCCCGCCGACTCCGGCTTCGGCGGCTGAGCGCACCCGAGCCGCCGGGCCGTGCCACGGGTCCCCCATCCGTGGCGTGACCCCCGCCGCCGATCACTCGGCCGGCACCACGACCTCGACCCGCTGCACCATGTTGTTGGCGAAGCCACCACGGTTCCACTGTTGCTCGACCGGCTGGGTCCGCCCGGACGCGTCGGTCGCCCGCGCGCCGAGCACGTACCGGCAGCCGGGGGTAGCCACCCACTCGTGCCGCCAGCGCCGCCAGGCGAAGTCCCCCGCGTTCGCCGGGTCCAGCTCGGCCGGCGCCCAGCTCTGCCCGCCGTCGGTGGTCACCTCCACAGCGACCACCGGGGCGTGCCCCGACCAGGCCCGACCATCCAGCGTGCACGGGCCGGGTCGCAGCACCCGACGGCGGGACATGAAGTCCGGGAAGCCGGGCGGGCGGACCAGCGCCCGCGGCTCGATGCGGGTGACCGGCACACCCGGGTCGGCGGCGTCGCGGCGTACCCGGTAGGCCACCGCGTTCTGGTACCCCTCGAACGGCTCGGTCCGCAGCTCGATCGAGTGGACCCACTTCACGTGCGCCATGCCGTACCAGCCCGGCACGATCAGCCGCAGCGGCGCACCGTGCTGCGGCAGCAGGGGAGCGCCGTTCATCTCGTACGCCAGCAGCACCTCCTCGCGCAGCGCGTCGGCGACCGGAAGCGCCCGCTGGTAGTCCTGCTCGATCCCACGTTCCACACCGTGATCGGCCCCGGTGAAGACCACGTCCACCGCGTCCGGGTCGACGCCCGCCTCCCGCAGCAGCGGAGCGAGGGGAGTGCCGGTCCACTCCGCGTTGCCGACCGCCTCGACAAGCCAGGGCTGGCTGACCGGCCGGGGGTGCAGCAGGGCCCGCCCGTTGCCGGCGCACTCCAGTGTCACCTGCCGGGTGACGCGGGGCCGTTCGCGCAGGTCGGCGAGGGTGACCGTCAACGGACGGTCCACCGCGCCGCCGATGGTCAACGTGTGCGCCGCCGGGTCGAGCTCCGGGATGTCGTAGTGGATGAGCAGGTAGTGCAGCCCGGCCGGGGTGACGTCGTAGCGCAGCGCCTCCAGCGGGATGCCGTGGTTGCGGGCCGCGAGCTGCAACTCCTCGGCGCTGATCGTCTCCTCCGGCTCCGCGAGCCGGGACGGGCCGCTCACCTCGGCCACCGTGGGCCCGGTGGGGGACGACGTCCGGTCATCGAGAGTGGTCATGCGGCCTCCCCGGTACAGACGGCGGCACCCGCCGTACGCGGCCCAGCCTAGGCCCTCGGTGGCGGCCCGAAAACGGCACCGAAGGTACGGCCAGTGCTCGCGCGGCGGGCCGTGGACAGCGTCCCGCCGTCCCGGGGGCATAGCAGATCATCGAGGGCGTCGGGTGGTCGTCCACAGCACCTCCGGTTGTCCACAGCCCCGTCGGCCGGGCCGGCGGAGAACCCCGCGTCGGCGGGAGGCTGCCGTCATGCGACAGCCATCCGTCCGTTCGATCCGCCGCACGGTGTTGCTCTGCGCCGCGCTCCCCCTCGCACTGACCGTCCAGCTCTGCGGGCTGGCGGTGCTGCTAGCGGCGGTGCCCGGCCAACCCCCGACCTCGACCGTGCCGGTCGCGGCCCTGGGGGAGCCGGTCGCCGACCCGACCGTGCCGGGCGCGGCCTTGGCCGTGCCGGTCGCCGACCCGCCGCCCGCCGGGCGGTTCCGCTGGCCGGTCGACGGGCCACCCCGTCCGATGCGCCGGTTCGACAGGCCGCCGCGACCGTGGCTGCCCGGCCATCGCGGCGTCGACCTGGCCGCCCCGGCCGGAGCGGTGATCCGCAGCGCCGGGCCGGGCACAGTGCTCTTCGCCGGCCTGGTGGCCGGTCGACCGGTGGTCACCGTGGGGCACGCCGACGGGCTGCGGACCACCCACGAACCGGTCCAACCCGCCGTGCGCCCCGGTCAGCCGGTCACCGCCGGCGCGCCGCTGGGCGAACTGCTGCCCGGGCATCCGGGGTGCCCGGCCGAGGCGTGCCTGCACTGGGGCCTACGTCGGGGTGATGAGTATCTCGACCCGCTGGCCCTGCTCGGCCTCGGCCCGGTGCGCCTACTCCCGGTCGCTCCGGTCTCGGTGTCCGCTCGCGGCCGGTCCGGTCCCGACGTCCGCTCCCACGCGGCGAGTCAGCGCTGGGCGAGCAGTGCCGGCAGCCGGGCGGCCAGCCGTTCGTACTCGTCGGCGGCGTTGTAGACCTGGCCGGTGAGCCGCAGCCACCCCCGGCCGCTCCAACTCATCACCGCCACCTCGGCGGCGAGCCGCTCACCGATCCGCGCCTGCAACGCCCGCGCCGCGTCGATAGTGGTGCCCGTGCCGGCCGGCAGCGGGATGAGGCGCAACGCCACCCCCGGTCCGCCGGGGTCGGGCAGATCGGCGGGAGCCACCCCCAGGGCGTCCCCCACCACCCGCTGGCCGTACGCGGCGAGCGCCGCGTTGTGCGCCCGCACCCGGTCGACGCCGAGACTGCGCATCGTGAACAGGCCCGCCGGGGCGGCCAGCCAGGGCGTGTAGTCGAGCGTCGCCTGCCACTCGAGCCGGGCCGGGAAACCCGACTCCTGCTCCCAGGACACCACCAACGGCTCGATCCGGTCCCGCCACTGCGGTGCCACCGCCAGCAGGGCGGTCCCGCGCGGGGCGTACGCCCATTTGTGCAGGTTGCCCACCCAGAAGTCCGCGCCGATGCTGCCCACCGGGGTAGGCAGCATGCCCGGGGCGTGCGCGGCGTCCACCAGGACCGGCACGCCGTGCTCGTGGGCCACGCCGACGACGGCGGCGGTCGGAAAGAGCTTGGCGGTGGCCGAGGTGAGCTGGTCGACGACGAGCAGCCGGGTCCGCCCGGGGCGCAGGCCGGCGCGGACGCTCTGCACGATCTGCTCGTCGGTGGCGGCCAGGGGGATCGGCAGGACCCGGCTGACCGCTCCGGTGCGGCGGCACTCGCGCTGGATGGCCAGGCTCACCGCCCCGTACCCGTGGTCGGTGCTCAGCACCTCGTCGCCGGCCTGAAGGCCCACCGACTGGAGCACCACGGCGACGCCGGTGGTGGTGTTGCCCACCAGGGCGCTGCCGTCCGGGTCGGCGCCCAGGAACCCGGCGAGGTGCCGGCGGGTGTGCGCGATCCGGTCGACCAGCCCCTGGGTGAAGAAGCGCAGCGGGTTCGCCTCCATCTCGTCGCGCAGCCGCTGCTGGGCGCGCTGCACGCCGATCGGCACCGCGCCGAACGAGCCGTGGTTGAGGTGGCTGACCGCCGGGTCCAGGGAGAAGAGCAGCCGGGCGCCCGGGATCGGCTCAGGAGGATTCGGGACGCTCACTTGATGATCGTAACCGCCACGCTCGCGCCCTCCGGCCCTTGATCAGGCCCGCGGGTGCGCCTCGCGGTCCTTCATCAGGCGCGCGGGTGCGCCTGCCGGTACGCGGCACGTAGCCGCTCGACCGAGACGTGGGTGTAGATCTGCGTACTCGCCAGCGACGAGTGGCCGAGCAACTCCTGCACGGCGCGCAGGTCGGCGCCACCCTCCAGGAGGTGGGTGGCCGCGGAGTGGCGCAGATCGTGCGGGCTGGTCCGGGGCAGCCCGGCGGTCTCGGCGTACGCACCGACGATCTGACGTGCGGTCGTCGGGTTGAGCCGACCACCCCGGGCACCCAGCAACAGCGCGTCGCCGGAGCGGGCGCCCACCATCACCGGGCGGCCCCGGCGCAGCCAGTCGTCCAACGCCCGCTGGGCGGGCACCCCGTACGGCACCGAGCGCTCCCGCCCGCCCTTGCCGAACACCCGGATCACCCGCCGGCCGTGGTCGACATCCCCGACGTCCAACCCGCACGCCTCGCTGACCCGTACGCCGGTGGCGTAGAGCAGCTCCAGCAGCACCCGGTCCCGCAGCGGCACCGCCTCGGCCCCGTCCGTTGCACCCGACGCCGGCCCGGCCGCCGCGTCCGTCCGCTCTGCGTCGGCGCCTGCCTGGTTGGTGAGCGTGGGGTCCGTGCGCCCCAGGTTGGTGGGCGGTGCCTGCCGGGACGGTGCCTCGACCAGAGCGGCGGCCTGGTCGGCGCGCAGCACGCTGGGCAGCTCCCGGTGCGCGCGAGGGCTGGCCAGCGCGGCGCCCACGTCGGCGGGGAGCAGACCGGCCCGGTGTGCCCACGCGCTGAATGCCCGCGCCGACGCGGCCCGCCGGGCCAACGATGTGCGGGCCGCACCGGTGGTGCGCTGCTTCGCCAGCCAACTGCGCAGCACCGACAGGTCCAGCTCGGCGAGGTCGACGCAGCCCATCCGGACGGCGTGGTCGAGCAGCGAGACCAGATCGGTGACGTACGCGCGGACGGTGTGCGCCGACCGGTTACGGACCCGGGACAGGTGCTCGGCGAAGTCGTCGACAGCGTCGCGCAACGCTGGCGGGAGTGCCTGGTGCATGGCCCGGGTGCCCCGGTCCGGTCGGCTCATCGTGGCCGCGCCGACGTACCGGCCGGTTCCTCGGCCCCGGCACCCTCACTGACGGCTGACACGGCACCAGCCTACGGCCGGGCCGCCGCCGTCACCGGACACGACGGTGCCGGCGTCCCCCCGACTACCGGCGGTTGTTCCTCTTGCTCAGGAACACGACCAGGCCGACAACGAGCACGACGGTCACGACGAGACAGCAGAGCACGCTGATGTGCCACGGCTTGATTGCACCCATGACCGGGCACGGTACCGGCAGTTTCGGATGGCCGGGCTCCCGACCGCGAGAGGACACGGGCATCCTGACCGGGCGGCGGTGACGCATCCGCTCAGGTGACAGGTCGACCGGGCGTCTCCGCCGCCGCACGCTTCTGTTTGGCGGGCGGGGCGAGGGCGTAGCCGTCGTCGCGACGCACCACCATGGACAGCTCCTCCAGCAGCGACAGCTTGCGCAACGCGGTCCGCAGGTCGACGCCGGCGCGGGCGGAGAGCCGGTCCACGCCCATCGCGCCTCGGCGGGGCAGCGCCTCCAGCAGCGACCACGTGTCGTCGTCCAGCGCGTCGGTGGCCCGCTGCGGTCCACGCGCCAGCGGGGCCAGGTCCGCGCCGATCCGACCCACCTCCTCCAGTACGTGCGCCACCCCGGTGACCAGCCGGGCCCTGTCGGGGAACTCGCGCAGGAACTCGTGGGCGCCGACGGACATCGCCGAGGTCACCGGCCCCGGCACCACCATGGCCACCCGATTGGCGTGGATGGCCCGCCGCGCGGTCTGCGTCGCGCCACTGCGCGCCGACGCCTCCACCACGACGGTGCCCCGGGTGCCTACGGCGATCACCCGGTTGCGGATCAGGAACCGGGGCCGCAGCGGCTCGGCACCGGGCGCCCACTCGCTGACCAGCAGCCCCGTCTCGGCGATCCGGTCGAAGAGCGCGGCGTTGCCCATCGGGTACGGGCGGTCCAGCCCGCAGGCAAGCACCGCGACGGTCAGACCGCCAGCGGTCAGGGCGCCCCGGTGGGCGGCGGCGTCGATGCCGAACGCCCCACCGGACACGACCGTCCAGTCCCGCTCGGCCAACCCGTACCCGAGCTCGGTCGCGACGTGCTGCCCATAGCCGGTGGCCGCCCGCGCCCCCACCACGGCAACCGAACGATCCAGCGCCTCGCCGAGCGGCCAGCTCCCGCGTACCCAGAAGCAGAGCGGCGGGGCGGTCTCACCGTCCACCCGGCGGCTGACGTCCGGCAGTCGCAACGTGGCCAGGCTGGCGACCTGGACCGGCCACTCCTCGTCGTCCGGCGTGACCAGCCGGGCACCCAGTCGGTCCGCCCGGTCCAGGGCCTCCGCGGCCACCGCTCGCGCGTCGCCGGCCGCCGAGCGTGCGGCGACAGTGGTGTGCAGCCAGCCGTTCGGGCTGCCGCCGTCGAGCAGCAGATCCAGGGTCTCCACCGGGCCGTGCCGTTCGACCAGGTGATGCACCGCGCGCGTGCCCGGCTCCGCCAACCAGGTCAGGGCGACCCGGGCCAGCCTTCGTTCCTCCTCGGCGCTCATGTCGCCTCTCCCGTCCGTAGTTGAAGCGCCTCCCGGACGTCGTCCTGGTCAGGTCGGTCGCGACCGTCCAGATCAGCGATGGTCCAGGCCATCCGGATCACCCGGTCGAAGCCGCGCGCCGACAGCGAGCCGGAGTCGAGTCGGCCCCGCAACTCCACTGTGACCCCGGCCGGCAGTCGCCACGGCGGTCGGCGCAGGTGCGGCCCTTCCACCTCGGCGTTGAGCCGTCGGCCGAGGTCGGCCCAGCGGGCGGCCGCCGCCTGCCGGGCCGCCGCCACCCGGGCGGCGACCGTCGCCGAGGTCTCGACATTGCCGTCGGTCGCCATCAGCTCGGCCGCCCGCACCGGCATCAGCCGCACCTGGACGTCGATCCGGTCGAGCAGCGGCCCAGAGAGCCTTCCCAGGTAGCGGCGGCGAACCAGCGGCGAACACTCGCAGTGCGCATCGCCGGCCGGTTTTGCGCACGGACACGGATTGGCCGCCAGCACCAACTGGGTGCGAGCCGGGTACACGGTGCCGCCCCCGCTGCGGCTCAGCTGGATGCGGCCGTGCTCCAGCGGCTGGCGCAGCGCCTCCAGCGCACCCTTGCTGAATTCGGGAGCCTCATCCAGGAAGAGCACCCCGCGATGCGCCAGCGACACCGCGCCGGGTCGGGCCAGCCCTGAGCCGCCCCCGACCAGCGACGGCACGGTCGCGGTGTGGTGCGGCGCCTGGAACGGCGGGCGACGCAGCAGCCGACCACCCGGCGGCAGCAGCCCGGCGACCGAGTGCAGCGCGGTGACCTCAAGCGCCGCGTCGTCGTCCAGCTCCGGCAGGATCGACGGCAGCCGTTCGGCGAGCATCGTCTTGCCGGCGCCCGGTGGGCCGAGCAGTGCCACGTGGTGCCCGCCAGCCGCGGCGACCTCCAGGGCGCGGCGACCCAGCTGCTGCCCGGCGACGTCGGCGAGATCCGGCCCACCGGCCAGCGGCTCCGGGATGTCCGCCGGTGGTTCGATCAGCGGGGTCCCGTCCCGAACGAAGGCGACGAGCCGGTGCAGGTTGTCCACGGCTCGCACCCGTACCCCGGGGATGACGGCGGCCTCGGCGGCGTTGCCGACCGGGACGATCACCCGTGCGACGCCGGCCTGGGCTGCGGCGGCGACCATCGGGAGTACGCCGCGCACCGGCCGGACCGTCCCGTCGAGCCCCAGCTCGCCGAGGACCACCACCCCCTCCAGCGGGAGCAGCGGCAACTCACCCGAGCCGCCCAGCAGCGCTGCGGCGATCGCCAGATCGAAGGCCGACCCGAACTTCGGCAGCGTGGCGGGCAGCAGGTTGAGGGTGATCCGCCGGTTGGGCCAGCGCTGGCCGGAGTTGACCACGGCGGCGCGAACCCGGTCGCGGGCCTCGTGCAGGGCGGTGTCCGGCAGGCCGGAGATCACCACCGCCGGCAGGCCGGCGGCCAGGTCGGCCTCCACCTCGACGAGGTGGCCGGTCACCCCGACCAGCCCCACGCAGAGCACCTTCGCGTAGCTCACGGCGCGTCACCGATCCTCCGGGTACGCATGTCAGAACGCGCCCTTGAGGTGGTCGACCTGCGCCGGACCGGCGTCGGGCAGCCGCACCGACAGCACGTCGAAGCGCACCTCCTCGGCGGTCGTACCGGTCTCGCTCAGCCACCGCGCGGCGAGCCCTCGCAGCCGGCGGGCCTTGGCCGGTACGACCGCTTCGGCTGGGGTGCCGAAGGCCTCACCCCGGCGGGTCTTCACCTCGCAGAAGGCGAGCACGGGCCCGTCCCACGCGATGATGTCGATCTCCCCGGCCGGGCAGCGCCAGTTTCGGGCGATCGGGCGCAGCCCCGCCTCGGTCAGGTGCCGGGCCGCACATTGCTCGCCGTACGCGCCAACCGCCTGGTTCCGCTTCGTCATGGCCGGCACGGTGCCCGCCGGAGGGTGATCGCCGCGACCCGGCGGGGGCCCAGCTGTGGACGACGGGGGTGCTGTGGACAGTCGGACGATCATGCCCCCGGTGTGCTAGCGGCGTTGGGCCTCCGACCGAGGCCGGTAGCGCGGCCGGCTGCGCTCCACCGACGGGCCACCATGATCAGGTGATGAGAAGTAGGTGTCAGGACCGCCGCTGACCTACTTTCCATCACTTGATCACGGTGCAGGGGCCGGCACCGGCGCCACCTCGGCGCGACTCGTGCCCCGCGCTCCCGGGGACCGGTGGCGCGTGGCCGACCGGGCTGAAATGGCGCGGGAGTGGCCGGTCGCATACGGTGCCTGACGTGGACGGACGACGGAGTTTTCCGGAAGATCAGGAGTCGCGCTGGTACCCCGACGAGCGGGGTCGCGGTTACGGCGAGTCGGAGTGGCGCGGCGCGGGCGAACCGCGGTACGGGGACGGTGAGATCCCCGAGCAGCGTGGTGCGGAAGACAGCCGCTCCGTCGAGGACACCGGAGTCGGCCGCCGCCGCGAGCCGGACTCGGGACGCTTCGGCGCCGTCGACGCGGGTCGCTTCGGTTCGCCCGAGTCGGACTCGGGTCGCCTGAGCGCGGTCGACGCGGGTCGCTTCGGTTCGCCCGAGTCGGACTCGGGTCGCTTCGGCGCCCTGGACGATCAGGCCGGTCGGTTCGGGGCGAGCGAGGCTGATTCGGGGCGTTTCGGCGCGGTCGACCCGCTGGGTGCCGCGCGGCCGGAGACGGACGGTTACCGGGCCACCCGATCGCGGCGGGCGGACCGGGACCCCTCGGAGACCTCCGGTGAGCTGCCCGGACGCCGGGCCGCCCGGGAGACGACCACTGCGGGATCTCCGGTGACCAGCGCGGCGCCGGAGACGTCCCGCGACAGCACGTCGACAGCGCCGGCCGGTGTGCTCGCCGACCAGGTGCGTCCTGCTCCGCTCGGTGGGTACCCGATCATCGAGCCGACCCGGAGCGGCGGCGACACGCCGCACCCGCTGGAGATGCCGACCGGCCCGATGCCCGGGATCGGCCCGCGACCCGACCTGCCCGCAGGTGAGCCGCCGGTGTATCCGCCGGCCGCCGACGGCGTCTATCGGACCCGTCGACCGGTGCTGGCCGTACTTTTCGCTCTGCTGGTGTTGGTCTTCGAGGTTCCCGCGTCGCGGGTGCTGCTGGCGGGCGTGACCGGCGACCCGGTGGACGCCGGGAACGTGGTGGCGGGTATCGCCCTGGTCGCCGGGCTGCCGATCTTCGCGACCGGGCTGTACGGGCTACGAACCGGGGGTCTGGCGCTCGCCGACAACGGCCGGGGCTGGTTGCGCCCACCGACGGCCTACCTGACCGTCGGCCTGGTGCTCTTCGTGGCCGCCGCGCTCGCCGCCGGCTGACCCGGCCCGCCGCCAGCCTGACCCGCCGCCAGCGGCCGGGTCAGGCTGGCGGTTCGGACAAGAGCCGGCGGAGCAGCACGCCACGCGCACCCCGGGGCGGCTGAACGGGTGAGGGGCGTACACTGGCCAACTGGCGACCGCCTCGTGCGGTCGACCTCGCGCGCCCTCTTCACGAATCGTCGTGGAGCGACGGCCTCCCTGGTCCCGATCTTGATCGGGTCCACCATGGGTCGGCGACCAGGCGCCAGGACGCCCGGCCACCGGCCGGGCGTGACAACCAGGGACCTTGAGGAGTACCCCAACCATGGCCGTCGTGACCATGCGTCAGCTGCTGGAGAGCGGTGTCCACTTCGGGCACCAGACCCGGCGCTGGAACCCGAAGATGAAGCGCTTCATCATGACCGAGCGCAACGGCATCTACATCATCGACCTGCGCCAGACCCTCGAGTACATCGAGAAGGCGTACGAGTTCGTGCGTGGGACCGTCGCCGAGGGTGGCAGCATCCTGTTCGTCGGCACCAAGAAGCAGGCCCAGGAGGCGATTGCCGAGCAGGCGACCCGGGTCGGCCAGCCGTACGTCAACCACCGCTGGCTCGGTGGCATGCTGACCAACTTCCAGACCGTTTACAAGCGGCTCCAGCGGATGAAGGAGCTGGAGGGCCTGGGTGACCTCAGCGGCACCGCCGCCGGTTACACCAAGAAGGAGACGCTGCAGCTCTCCCGCGAGAAGATCAAGCTGACCCGCACCCTCGGTGGCCTGCGGGACATGCAGAAGCTTCCCGCCGCGGTCTGGATCGTCGACACCAAGAAGGAGCACATCGCCGTCGACGAGGCCCGCAAGCTGGGCATCCCGGTGATCGCGGTGCTGGACACCAACTGTGACCCGGACGAGGTCGACTTCCCGATCCCGGGTAACGACGACGCGATCCGCTCGGCGGAGCTGCTGACCAAGGTCGTCGCCGCCGCCGTCGCGGATGGTCTGATCGCGCGTTCCGGCCGTCGCCGGGGCAACGACGAGAAGCCCGAGGGTGTCGCGAGCGACGAGCCGCTGACCGAGTGGGAGCGCGAGCTGCTCGAGCCGAAGAAGGCCGATGAGTCGGCCGCTCCGGCCGCCACGGCCGAGCAGCCCGCCGCTGCCGCCGAGCAGCCCGCCACCCCGGAGCAGCCGGCGCAGGCCGACACCGAGCAGCCGGCGGCCGCCACCGCGGAGTGATCGCACCGTCGCTGCCCCGCCGTCCGTTTTTGCGAACGGCGGGCAGCGACGGTACTCCGGGCACGATCCGCCCGGATCCGGGTAACCGGCACCTCTGACCATCCACACGCCGTCTCAACACCGAAGAGAGAGCCATGTCCCAAATCACCGCCGCGGACGTCAAGAAGCTCCGCGACCTCACCGGCGCCGGCATGATGGACAGCAAGAAGGCGCTGACCGAGGCCGAGGGCGACTTCGACAAGGCCGTCGAGATCCTGCGCGTCAAGGGCGCCAAGGATGTCGGCAAGCGGGCCGGCCGTACGGCCGCGAACGGCCTGGTCGCCCACTCCGGCAAGGCGCTGCTCGAGCTCAACTGCGAGACCGACTTCGTCGCCAAGACCGAGTCGTTCATCGCGCTGGGCCAGCAGCTGGTCGAGCACGGTGAGCGCGCCGGCGTGAACTCCGCCGAGGAGCTGCTCGCCTCCGAGCTCGACGGCAAGGTCATCGCGGACCTGATCCAGGAGCAGTCCGCCAAGATCGGCGAGAAGCTGGTGCTCAACCGGTTCGCTCGGGTCGAGGGCACCACCGCCGTCTACCTGCACCGCAAGGCCCAGGACCTGCCGCCGGCCGTTGGCGTGCTGGTGTCGTACACCGGCAAGACCGACGAGGCCGGCGACGCCGACGCCCGTGGTGTGGCCATGCAGATCGCCGCGATGCGGCCGAAGTACCTCACCCGGGACGAGGTTCCGGCTGAGGTCGTCGAGTCCGAGCGGCGCATCGCCGAGCAGACCGCCCGCGAGGAGAACAAGCCCGAGGCGGCTCTGCCGAAGATCATCGAGGGTCGGGTCAACTCCTTCTTCAAGGACTTCGTCCTGATCGAGCAGTCGTCCGTCTCTGACAACAAGAAGTCGGTGAAGCAGCTGCTGGCCGAGGCCGGCATCGAGGTCACCCGCTTCGTGCGGTTCGAGGTCGGCCAGGCCTGAGCCGCCACCGGGCGCCGCTGGCGCCCGTGAGCAGGAGACATCAACGAGGAGGCCGCCGGTGTACGTGACAGGCACCGCGGCCTCCTCGTCACATAGGGTCGGCAGCGGCAGGTTCGCGGTACGCGCCGCACGGGGCGTGCGCGTGGGGAAGGGCGGGGCGGATGACGCAGGTTGTGAGTGACCGGACGCTGGAGCTGGACGATCCGACGGCACCGCCGCCGGGACGTGCCCGCCGGGTGGTGCTGAAGCTCTCCGGTGAGGTCTTCGGTGGCGGCGCGATCGGCGTCGACCCGGACGTCGTCCAGGCCATCGCCCGGCAGATCGCCACAGTGGTCCGCCGCGGCGTGCAGGTCTCCGTGGTGGTCGGCGGAGGCAACTTCTTCCGCGGCGCGGAGCTGCAGAAGCGTGGGATGGACCGGGCCCGCGCCGACTACATGGGCATGCTCGGCACGGTGATGAACTGCCTCGCGCTCCAGGACTTCCTGGAGAAGGAGGGCATCGAGACCCGGGTGCAGAGCGCCATCACGATGGCCCAGGTCGCCGAGCCGTACATCCCGCTGCGGGCCATCCGGCACCTGGAGAAGGGCCGCGTGGTCATCTTCGGCGCCGGTGCCGGAATGCCGTACTTCTCCACGGACACGGTGGCCGCCCAGCGGGCGCTGGAGATCCGGGCCGACGTGGTGCTGATGAGCAAGAACGGCGTGGACGGCGTCTACACGGCCGACCCGCGGATCGACCCCACCGCCAGCAAGCTCGACTCGATCACCTTCTCCGAGGCGCTGCGCCGCAACCTGCGGGTGGCCGACGCGGCGGCGTTCAGCCTCTGCATGGAGAACGGCCTGCCGATGCTGGTCTTTGGCGCGCAGGGTGACGACACCATCATCCGCGCGGTGGGTGGCGACAAGATCGGCACCCTGATCACCGCCTGAGTCCCGCCGACCGGCGACGACGACAGCGGTCTGACGACTTTCAGCAGAGCCCACCACGAGCACAGAAGGAGGCGAGGAGACCGGTGATCGACGACACCCTCCTCGAGGCCGAGGAGAAGATGGAGCGTGCGGTTGAGCACGCCAAGGAGGAGTTCGGCGCCATCCGTACCGGTCGCGCCAACGCCGCCATGTTCTCCAAGGTCATCATCGACTACTACGGCACGCCCACGCCGCTGACGCAGATGGCGTCCATCGCGGTCCCCGAGCCGCGGATGGCCATCATCAAGCCGTACGACAACTCGCAGATCAATGCCATGGAGAAGGCGATCCGCGACTCGGACCTCGGGGTGAACCCGAACAACGAGGGCAACCAGCTGCGCATCCTGCTCCCGCAGATGACCGAGGAACGCCGCCGCGACATGATCAAGGTGGCTCGGCACAAGGGCGAGGAGGCCAAGGTGGCGATCCGCAACGTCCGCCGCCGTGGCAAGGAAGAGCTGGACCGGATCGTCAAGGACGGCGAGGCCGGCGAGGACGACGGTCGCCGCGCCGAGAAGGAACTCGACGACCTGACCCAGCGGTACGTGGCCAGCGTCGACGACCTGGTGAAGCACAAGGAAACCGAGCTGCTCGAGGTGTGACCCATGCTTCGAGGCCCGTTCCCGACGTCGGGAACGGGCCTCGTTCCATAGGTCAGCAGGCGATCCAGACGGTCCTGGTGCTGCTGTCTGCCGTACCGGATGGGTGTGCGTCGCTGGCCGGCGGGACCGGGTGGCGTCCGTGGGCGTGCCTCGTCCGCCGTGCCGATCCGGCGTGTGCAGTAGGCTCGGCAGGATTCCCGGCCACCGGGTGGTGAACACCGGGGATCGACCGACCGTCGGGGCGGTCAATCGGAGGAACATCGCACGTGTAGGGGATGCTTGTGGTCTTGCGTCATGTGGTGGTTCTCGTGCCGCTTCGCGGTGCGTGATGTCCCACCCCGACCCCTACGGCAGCGAGCCTCGCGGCTGGGACCGCCCGGAGCGCCCGGTGGCGCTGCCCTGGCCGGACCAGGATCTGGAGGCCGGCCAGTGGAGCCGCCGTCCGGCCGCCGGCCCTGAGCTGCACGCCGACCCGCACGCTCGGCCGTACGCCGACCCGCATCCCGCGGACCCGTACGACGAGCGTGGCCGCCCGGTCCGTCCGGACGACCGTTTCGACGACCGGGACCGGCGCGATCGTTTCGACGACCGCGACCGGCACGTCGACGACCGCAACCAACCCGACCGGTACGACGACCGCGGTCGCGGTGACCGCTACCCGGACCGACCTCCCGCGGGGGAGGGGCCGCCCCGGTACGACGGCCCGGACCGTGGGCGCTTCGACGAGCCGAGCCGTCTCGACGGCCCTCCCGTCCGCTTCGACGACCCGGGGTACCCGACCGAGCAGCTCGCGCCCGTCCGGGCCGACGTGGTGCCGGACGAGGCGCCGACGACCGGTCGACGGTCGAAGGGGCGACGTCGGGCCAGCCTCGACCGTCCGGCCACCCAGCAGGTGGGCACCGGGCGGGCGGGGCGCAACCTTCCCGCGGCGATCGGGGTCGGGCTCGGCCTCGGCGCGCTGATCGTGGTGCCGCTGCTCTTCTATCCGTTGGCCTTCCTGCCGGTGATCGCCGCCGCGGTCGCCGTCGGCATCTGGGAGATGGCCCGCGCGGTACGGCGCAGCGGCGCGCACCCGCCGCTGGTGCCACTGATCGCCGGCGGCGTGTTGACAGTGGGTCTGGCCTGGTACGCCGGTCCGGACGCGCTCAGCCTGGGGCTGCTGGTCACCGTGCTGGGCACCATGATCTGGCGGTTGGGTGACGGGCCGGCGGGCTTCCAGAGGGATCTCACAGCGGCCACCCTGATCGCCGTCTACGTGCCGTTCCTCGCCGGTTTCGCGGCGCTGCTGGCGGCGGCCCCCGGCGATGGCCATCTGCGCATCCTGGCCACTCTGATCGGGGTGGTCCTCTCCGACACCGGTGGGTACGCGGCCGGGGTCTCCTTCGGCCGTCACCCGATGGCCCCGTCGATCAGCCCGAAGAAGTCCTGGGAGGGCTTCGCCGGCTCGGTCACCGCGGCGGCCCTGGGTGGAGCGTTGCTGCTGTGGCTGATGTTCGAGGTTGCCCCCTGGTGGGGCGCGCTGTTCGGGGTGGCGGTCTCCTGCACGGCCGTCCTCGGCGACCTGGCCGAGTCGATGATCAAGCGGGATCTCGGCGTGAAGGACATGAGCAACCTGCTGCCCGGCCACGGCGGTCTGATGGACCGGCTGGACTCGATCCTGTTCGCGGTGCCGACGGCATACCTGCTGTTGGCGGTCCTCGTGCCGGTGGTGAGCTGAGGTATGAATCACGGCGACCTGGTCATCCGGCTCCGGCGGTCGCGGCCCGTTCGACACCTCCGGACCGGCAGCCGCCGCCGACGGCGTGACACACTGGACCAGCCATGACGAGCCTGCCCCTGATCCCCGCCATCTCGGTCGCCCCCGCTGCGCGCCGGGCCTCCATGCCCCCTCAGCACCTCGCTGACCTGGACCTGGCCGGCCGCCAGGCGTTGGTCACCGGGCTGGGTGAGCCGGCCTTCCGCGCCAAGCAGGTCTCCAACCACTACTTCGGGCGGTTGGTCCGCGACCCGCAGGCGATGACCGATCTGCCCGCTGCGACCCGGGAGCGGCTGGCCGACCAGTTGCTGCCGACGTTGCTCAACCCGGTGCGCGAGCTGGCCTGCGACGACGGCGCGACCCGCAAGGCGCTCTGGCGGCTGCACGACGGTGCGCTGGTGGAGAGCGTGCTGATGGGTTACCCGGACCGGGTGACCGTCTGCATCTCCAGCCAGGCGGGCTGCGGCATGGCCTGTCCGTTCTGCGCGACCGGCCAGGCCGGGTTGACCCGCAACCTGTCGACGGCGGAGATCGTCGACCAGGCGGTCTACATGGCCGGGGTGGCGGCCTCCGGCGTGGTGGCGGGTTCCCCGCCGAGGCTGTCGCGCGTCGTCTTCATGGGCATGGGCGAGCCGCTGGCCAACTACAACCGGGTGATCGCGGCGATCCGTCGGCTGGTCAGCCCGGCCCCGGAGGGGCTCGGCCTGTCCCAGCGGCACATCACCGTTTCCACGGTCGGCCTGGTTCCGGCCATCCACCGACTGGCCAGCGAAGACCTCTCAGTGACCCTTGCGTTGTCGTTGCACGCGCCCGATGATGATCTGCGCGACGAACTCGTGCCGGTAAACCAGCGCTGGAAGGTAGCCGAGGTGCTGGACGCAGCGTGGGACTACGCCGCCCGGACGGGCCGCCGCGTGTCGATCGAGTACGCGATGATCAAGGACGTGAACGACCAGCCGTGGCGAGCCGACCTGCTCGGGCGGCTGCTGGCCGGCAAATTGGCCCACGTGAACCTCATTCCGCTCAATCCGACGCCGGGCAGCCGCTGGGACGCGAGCCCGAAGCCGGTCGAGCGGGAGTTCGTCCGGCGGTTGCGCGACGCCGGGGTGTCCACCACAGTTCGGGACACCCGAGGTCGCGAGATCGACGGCGCGTGTGGCCAGCTTGCCGCCGCCGAAGACAACGACACCAACACCGACCGCGCCGGAGAGGCACCGGCGTGACCGGGCGTGGCGAACGAGACCAGGAGACATAGTGGCGAGTCAGGGTCAGCGTTTCCGGCGCAAGGCGCTCCGCCGGGGATACAAGGTCGACGAGGTGGATGCCTTCCTCGACCGGGTCGAGGCGACGCTCGACGGCCGACAGGTCGGTGCCCCGGTGGCCTCCCAGGAGGTTCATGACGTCGTCTTCCGGGTCCGCTTCAACGGCTACGACGAGTGGCAGGTGGACCTGCACCTGGACCGGGTCGAGCGGCAGCTGGCCGAGCTGGAGGAGCGCAACAGCGCCGGGCGCGGTGGCGACCCCCGGATGGGTGACCGGATGGGCCCACCGGACCGGATGGGTCCGCCGATGCGTGATGACCGGGGCATGGTCCCGCAGCCGATGCCGCCCCGGCCGATGCCCGCTCAGGCCGGCCCGCCCTACGGCCGCTACGACGAGCCGACCGGTGCCTTCGCCGGTGGGTACGACGCCCCCCGCGGCGGTGGTTACGACGCGCCACGTGGCCCGGCCGGCCCGCCGATGGGTCCCGGTGGCCCGATGGGCCCCGGCCCGATGGGTGGCCACGGCATGCCGCAGCGCGGCCTGCCCGCCGGTCCCAGCGGGTACGGCCCCCCGGACGACCAGCGCTCACCCGGCGGCTACGGCCAGGATGACCAACGCGGTGGGTACGGCCCCGACGACCAGCGCGCGCCCGGCGGTTATCCGCCGCCGCCGGAGGAGCCGCGCTTCGACGGCTTCGAGGCCGGGCGGCACGGTCGCGCCGACATGACGGCCGAGATCCGGATGCCGGAGCGGGATCTGCGCGACATGCGCCGTGGTCCGGCCGGTCCGCCTCCGCTGCCGCAGCAGGGCATGGGTGGTCCGCCGATGGCCGGTCCGCCGGCGGTGGCCGGCCCGCCGATGGGTGGTCCGCCGATGGCCGGTCCGCCCGGCAGCGACCTGTACCGGGTCGACCAGATCCGCCGTAGCTTCCAGGTGCGCCGGTTCGGCAGCGGGTACGACCCCGACCAGGTGGACCGGTTCTTCGACACCCTGCTCGGTGGCATGCAGCGCCGCAACCCGATGCCGGTCGACCCGAAGGACCTGGACACGCTCCGGTTCGGCCTGGTGCCGGGTGGCTACTTCGAGGCCGAGGTCGACGCTGCGCTCAAGGACGTGCAGGACATCCTCTTCGGGCGCTGACCCGACGCGATACGGACGAGGGCCCGTCCCCCGGGTGGGGGCGGGCCCTCGGCGTACGTCGGCCGGTCGTCCGGCGGTGGGTCGGTCAGGAGCGCAGACCGCTGCGCCGCAACACGACGTCGCCGATCACGATGATCAGCAGCAGCGCGGCCAGGCCGATCAGCCAGATGTCCTCGACCCTGCCCTCGTGGTTGCCGCAGATCATCGCCAGCAGCGCCAGTGCGGACAGCACGGCGCCGATCTGCCCGGCTTTGCGGTGCCCGGGCTTGTGCTGGTCTGGCGACGTTACCGGCTCGCTTCCTGCCACTGTCGGTCCTTCCCTCGCGATCGGATCTTTGGTTAGTCTGGCACGCCTCGTACGCGGTGCGGTGGGGTGGGGGTTTCCTGGCCATCGGCCCTGCCCCACCTGGGCTGGACGGCACTACCGGCGTCGCGGGGCGGCGGTCAGACTCGCTCCGGTAGCGTTTGGCGTACACCTGATTGTCTGTTTGAGGGGGACTGTGCGGTGCGAGTGACCGGAACCGGGCACGCCAGCATGCGGATCGACACGACCGCGGGCAGCATCCTGTGCGACCCGTGGGTCAACCCGGCCTACTTCGCGTCGTGGTTCCCGTTCCCGGACAATTCACTGCTGGACTGGGAGAGCCTGGGCCAGGTCGACTACCTGTACGTCTCCCACCTGCACCGGGACCACTTCGACGCGAAGCACCTGCGCGACTTCGTCTCCAAGGACGCAACGGTCCTGCTCCCCGAGTTCCCGACCTCGGAGATGGAGGACGAGTTCCGGGCGCTGGGCTTCACCAAGTTCCTGAAGGCGCCCAACGAGCAGGTGGTGGAGCTGCCCGGCGGCCTGAAGATCATGATTCAGGCGTTGACCAGCCCGACCGACGGGCCGATCGGCGACTCCTCGCTCTGGGTCGAGTACGAGGGTGTGCGGCTGCTCAACCAGAACGACGCCCGCCCCACCGACCTGAGCGTCTTCGCCGAGTTGGGGCACGTGCACGCGCACCTGCTCCAGTTCTCCGGTGCGATCTGGTACCCGATGGTCTACGAGTTGCCGCAGGCGGCGAAGACCGCGTTCGGCAAGCAGAAGCGTGACCGGCAGTTCGACCGGACCTGGCGGTACATCGACGACCTGAAGGCGTCGCACGTCTTCCCGATCGCCGGCCCGCCGTGCTTCCTCGACGACGCCCTGTGGCAGTTCAACGACATCCACGGCGACGAGGGCAACATCTTCCCCGACCAGTCCGTCTTCCTGTCGGAGTACGCCAAGGTCGGCGGCACCAACGGGATCGTGCTGCTGCCGGGCAGCGTCGCCGAGGTCACCACCGAGGGCGCGAGCACCACCCACCCGGTGCCGGTGCAGGAGTTCTTCGCGAACAAGGTCGCGCACCTGGAGGAGATGCGGGAGCGCAAGCGCCCGATCATCGAGGCGGAGAAGGCGTCCTGGCGGCACCCCGAGGTGGACGTCCTGGGGGAGATGAAGCGTCGGATCGAGCCGCTGCTCGACGAGTCGATCTACCTGGCCAAGGGGGTCGGCGGCCCGGTCCGTTTCGACCTGGTGGGGTACGACGGCGAGAGCGTCGAGTCGATCGTGGTGGACTTCCCCGGCAAGGAGGTCCGGCCGTACGCGGACGAGAAGGTGCGCTACCGGTTCCGGACCGAGCGGTCGTTGATCGAGCACCTGCTCTTCATCGACGAGGTGGACTGGGTCAACTCGCTCTTCCTGTCCTGCCGGTTCTCGGCGGCCCGGATCGGCCAGTACAACGAGTTCGTCTACGCGTTCTTCAAGTGCCTCTCCGAGGAGCGGCTCCAGTACGCCGAGGGCTGGTACGACGAGCACGAACGCAGCACCGACGCCGAGGACATCACGTTGGGCGACTGGGTGGTGCAGCGGCGGTGCCCGCACCTGAAGGCGGACCTGACCCGCTTCGGCATTGTCGACGGTGACCAGCTCACCTGCCAGTTGCACGGCTGGCGCTTCGACCTGCCCTCTGGCCGCTGCCTGACCAGCGTCGGCCACAAGGTGAGAGCCCACCGAGTAGACGCGGAAACCCCCGCCCCCGCTGGCGAGGCCGTGATCTGACCCTCTCACCACCGCGATCTTGCACATGCTGCTGCGGCAAAGTGGGGCATATGGCCGACAGCGACGTCCGAAAGTGCAAGATCGCGGGAGTCTGGGTTAGCGGCCCAGGTCGGTGAGGATGCGGCGGGCGGCGTTGTGGCCGGCCGCGCCGATGACGCTGCCGGCCGGGTGGCAGCCGGCGCTGCCGGCGTACACACCGTCGACGCCGGTGGCGTAGGGCATCCGGTCGGTGAACGAGACGGTGTTGTCGACGTGGTGGATGTGCCCGCCGGTGATGCCGAAGTGCTCCTCGATGCCCGGCGGCGGCAGCGGCACCGCGTCGGCGATCAGGTCGGCGGTGCCGGGGGCGTACCGCTCGACGATCCCGAGCAGCCGGTCGACGTAGCCGGGCAGCTCCGCGTCCCAGGTGGTGCCGGCCAACTCGTAGGGGACGGACTGGACGAAGAGCGCCGACGAGTGGTGCCCGGCGGCGTCGGAGAGCGACGGGTCGACTGTGGTGTGCAGGTACCACTCGATGGTGGGCTCCGCCGGCAGCAGCCCGGCCTGCACGTCCGCCCACATGGCGCGCAGCGCGGTCATCGGCGAGGTCTCCGCCCCGCCGACCAGCGACGCCGACCCGGGCAGCAGGTGGATGGTCGAGCCGAACGGGCTCGGCGTGCCGTCCGGCAGGCAGGAGAACCGCGGCAGCCCGGTGAGCGCCAGGTTGAGCTTGAGGGTGGTGCCGGGCCGGCGGACCGCCGCCATCCGTTCGCCGAGCCGCGCCGGGAGCGCGCCGTCGGGCAACAGGTCCATCAGCCGGTACGGGTCACACGCGCCGAGCACCACCCGGGCGGCGACCTCCCGACCGTCGGCCAGCACCACTCCGCTCGCCGCGCCGCCGTCCAGTGTCACCGCGTGCACCGGCGTACCGGTCAGGATTGTCGCTCCGGCGGCGCGCGCGGCCTCGGCGAACGTGCGCGAGACCGTGCCCATGCCGCCCTCGGCGATCATCCAGGTGCCGCCGGAGCCGGGCAGCCGACACATGTTGTGCACGAGGAAGTTGTGACCGGTGCCGGGGTCGTCCGGGCCGGCGTTGAGCCCGGACAGGCCGTCGGTGACCGCGTACATGCTGACCAGCAGCTCGGAGCGGAACTCGAACCGGGCCAGGTAGTCGGCGACCGAGCCCTGCACGAGGTCGACGAAGACCTGGCGCAGCGCCGGGCGGACGTGCCGTTCGGCGGTCTCCTGGACGCTCAGCGGCTCGGCCAGCCAGGCCGGGGCGAGGTCTTCCCGCAGCGCGGCCAGCTCGGCCTGCATGGCGTCGTCGGCGGCCACGTCGGCTGGGGAGAAGAACTCGGCGAGCTGCGCCCGGGTGGCGGTGGTGTCACTGCCGAACAGCAGGTACGGCGAGCCGAGGCCGCCCGGGGTGGGCAGGAAGTAGTGCGGGTCGCGGCGCAGCACCGGGATCCGTACGTCGAGCGTGGCGAGCAGCTCCGGGGGCATCAGCCCGAGCAGGTACGACCCGGTGGAGTGGCGCAGCCCCGGCACCTTCGGGAACGGGTTCTCGGTGCGGGTCGCGCCGCCGATGACGTCGGCGGCCTCCAGGACGAGAACGTCCAGGCCGGCCCGGGCCAGCAGGACCGCGGAGACCAGACCGTTGTGCCCGGCACCGACGATCACGACGTCGGCGCGGGCCGGAATCTCACTGCTCATGCCGCGGCAGCCTAGTCCGCCCCACCAGCCCAGGTAACCCCTTCCACGACCACCCACCCCACCCCTGCCCGACCCCTCCCGGTGATCAAGAGCTTTGCGTCAAGG
>NZ_JAGPXY010000229.1 GCF_018070325.1 Micromonospora sp. H61 | reverse complement strand
CGTGTTTCATAAGCTGGGTCAGAGCCATTCGCAGATGATGGTGATGGTGAGGATGGCCTGGAACCGGACGGCCAGCTTGTCGTAGCGGGTGGCTACGCCGCGGTGGCGCTTGAGCCTTTTGATGCCGTTCTCGACGGCGTGTCGCATCCGGTTAGAGGTTTGGGTCGAACTTGGGCGGGCGTCCACCGCGGCTGCCTTTGGCTTTGCGGTGGGCGTCCTGGTCGGTCTTGCTCGGGATGCACGCCTTGATTCCACGCCTGCGCAGGTAGGCGCGGTTACCTCGGCTGGTGTAGGCCTTGTCGGCCAGGACCAGGTCGGGGCAGGTGCGGGGCCGGCCTACTCCGAGACGGGTCACCTTGATACGGCGCAGGACCGCGATGAACTGCGGGCTGTCACCACGATGCCCGGCGGTCACGACCATCGATAGGACCTTCTGTCCCTGCTCACAGGCCAGATGCGTCTTGGTGGTCAGACCGCCACGAGATCGTCCGAGCCCGTGATCGGCGGGTTCGTCGTGCACGCCGCCGGGTGGCTCTTTCTGCAGGTGGCCATCTCTGCGGGCGCCGGCGGTGTGTTGGTGGGCGCGGCTGGTCATCGAGTCCACGCTGATCGTCCAGGTGATCCGGTCTTCCGCATCCCCGGTGGCCTGTGACGCGGCCAGGATCTTGTCCCAGGTCCCATCGCGCTGCCAGCGACGGAACAGGCCGTAGAGCGTCTGCCATGGTCCGTACTCGGCCGGGACGTCACGCCAGGGCGACCCGATCCGGATCCGCCACCTGATCCCGCCGATGAGCTGCCGTTTCTCCCACTTCGGCGGACGACCCTTCACCGACGCGGCAGGCAGCAGTGCGGCGAGCCGCTGCCACTGAGCGTCGGTCGGGGCCTGCCGCCTCGTCACCGCTAAGGCGGCCACGAGGTCTCCGGTATGAAGTTCTTGCTTGGTCGCAGAACCAGATACCGGAGACCTCTTCAATTGTCGATCACCGCCACGCCGGGACCTTCACCAGCCACCACGACTCCTGAAACACGC
>NZ_JAGPXY010000228.1 GCF_018070325.1 Micromonospora sp. H61 | reverse complement strand
GCGTTGCGGGTGAGCTTGCTGGAGTCCGCCGTAATTCCGTCATTCGAGACACCGACCCCACAGGCAGTGCCCTAACCAGGACCTTCAGGCTGGAGACCTCTTCGGCGTCCCCGAAGCCGTTTTATTGGCTTACCGTTCGGGCGAAGGGCCACGCGCTGATCGACCGGCAGCTCTACCTCCCGGCGTCGTGGACCGATGACCGAAGGTTGGGTAGACCTTCGGTCGCGCCGAGTTTAAGTAATCAGGTCGCTTTGCGGCTGGTAGCTCGTTCTTGGCGTACCTGTTCGAGGAAAGCGGTGTCGGATGCGAGGTCAGGGTGGTCGACGTGCTGGTCGAGGTCAACGTCGCGTTCCAGTTCGCCGATCGCTTGGTCGAGGTTGCCGGCCGCCCGGTGGATCGTCGCGATGTTGTAGCGGGAGGCGGCTTCGCCGGCCCGGTCGCCGATCTCCCGCCGGATCGGCAGGGCCTGCTCGTAGTAGACCAGGGCCCGCTGCCGGTCCCCGAGTCCGGCGTACACACCGCCGATGTTGTTGAGGGTGACGGCTTCGCCGGCCCGGTCGCCGATCTCCCGCCGGATCGGCAGGGCCTGCTCGTAGTAGACCAGGGCCTGCCTAGGGTCCCCGAGCCCGAGGCGCTGCCGGAACAGCGGGACGTAACGCGAGGCCCCCATGCGCTCTGCGGCTTCTGCGAGCCGCTGGGCGTCGTCCATCGCATGGTGGTCTAGGAGGGCGACCCACACTGGCTCCGGCAGGAGCAATTCTCTCCGGCTCTCGAGCGTCACCTGATATAGATAGTCGGAGACGACGTAGCCAGCGAGCTGGCCCGGTCTGGCCGACACGGGCATGAGACAGGCGACCTCGCCTACCGTGCGGGCGGTGGCATAGCTGAGGGCGTTGTCGAACCAGTCGTCTCCCGCGGTGGCGTAGTCACCATCGTAGAGATAGGCCGCAGCGGCCGCAGCGAGGAAATCGGCCGTTAGCGGTGCCGTGACGCCGACGCGGCGGGCATCCAGGGCCGCGGTGATGACCGCTCCT
>NZ_JAGPXY010000227.1 GCF_018070325.1 Micromonospora sp. H61 | reverse complement strand
TGATCCCGGCCCCCACCCCAACCCCGCGAAGGCCGCCGACGGCAAACACCTCCGCGGGCTCACCCCGGATGCCCAGACCTCCCCCATCGTCCGCCGGATCTTCGACGAGTTCCTCGCCGGCTACGGACTATTCGCCATCGCCGAAGGACTCACCGCCAACCATGTGCCCTGCCCCTCGGCACACGATCGGGCCCGCAACAGACACCGCAGCGGCATCGCCTGGTCTAAAAGCGCCATCCGCGTCATCCTCACCAACCCCCGCTACACCGGCCGGCAGGTGTGGAACAAACAACGCACCGACGAAGTCCTCCTCGACGTCGACGACGTCGCACTGGGTCACACCGGCGTCATGCGCTGGAACACGCGTGACAAATGGGTGGTCTCGAAGGAGATCACCCACCCACCCCTGATCGACGACGAGACCTTCGAGCAAGCCCAAGCCCTACTCACCCGTCGCGCAAGAGCCGTCGACCGCCAGGAGCGCCAACGCCGCGCCCGCAACCCCTACGTCTTCCGGGGGATGATCTACTGCGCCGTCTGTCAGCGACGCATGCAAGGCCAGTACAACCACGGCGCCGCCTACTACCGCTGCCGCTTCCCCCAGGAATACGCCCTGGCCAACGAGGTCGACGAGTGGCTGGCATCCGCGTTCACCCCGGACCACCTCGACCAAACGATCACCGCCATGTGCGACGCCCAACCAACGGACACAACGCCACAGACGGCCGCAGCACAGGCCACGATCGCGGCCTGCGACGCAAAGCTCGCCCAGTACCGGGCCGCCCTCGACGCCGGCGCAGACCCCGCACTAGTCACCGGATGGATAACCCAAACCCAGGCCGAACGGACACGAGCCGAAGCCGATCTTCACACGACCCAGCAGACAGAGCCACGCCGGATGAGCCACTCCCAGATCGCCGACCTCGTCCGAGCGCTCGGCGACATCGCCGCCGTGCTGCGCGACGCCGACCCCGACGACAAAGCCGAGGTCTACCGGCAACTCGGACTCCGACTCACCTACCAGACCGAAACGCAAACGGTGCGCGCTGCAGTGGATCTCAGCGCGCACCGTGGGGTTAT
>NZ_JAGPXY010000226.1 GCF_018070325.1 Micromonospora sp. H61 | reverse complement strand
GACGACCCGGTCGGCTGGCCCACCGACCTGCGACCCGCCCTGCGCACCCGGGCGTTCGCCGGCCAACTGCGCGACCTGCTCATGCGCGCCGCCGAGCGCGGCGTGGGCCCGATCGACCTGGCCCGGCTGGGTGAGAAGCTCGGCCGCGCCGACTGGCCGGCCGCCGCCCGCTTCCTGCGGGAGTACGTCGCAGTGCTCGCGTTGCGCGACGTCAGCAACCGGGGCTCCATCGCGTACGACCCGGCGGAGCTGGTCCGGGCTGCCACCGGGCTGCTGCGCGACGACGAGGAGTTGCTGGCCGCCGAGCGTCGTCGGCTCGCGTACGTCTACCTCGACGAGTTGGCCGACACCGACCCCGCCCAACTGGAGTTGCTCTCGGTCATCGCCGGCGGTGGCAAGTCGCTTGTCGCGTTCGCCGACCCGGATTCCTCCACGTACGCCTTCCGGGGCGCCGACCCGGCCGGGGTGGCGACGTTCCCGCACCGGTTCCGGACGGCATCCGGTGCGCCGGCCGCGCAGGTGCTGCTGACCACGTCGTACCGGGCCGGGCCGGGTCTGCTCGCGGCGATCGCCCGGCTGGGTCGCCGGCTTCGGGGTCCGGCCGCGCACCGCCGGCTGCACCCCCTGCCGGACGCGCCGCCCGGCGTTGTCGAGGTGCACACCTTCCGCTCGGCGACCAGCGAGGCGGCCTGGCTGGCCCACGCGCTGCGCTCGGCTCACCTGCTCGACGGCGTGCCGTGGTCACGGATGGCGGTGCTGGTGCGGTCCACCGCGTTGCAGCTGCCCACCCTGCGACGGGCGCTGCACGCTGCCGGCGTACCCACAGTGGTGCACGGTGAGGATCTGCCCCTGCACCTGCAACCGGCGGTCGCGCCGCTGCTGCTCCTGCTGCGCTGCGCGCTGGAGCCGGAACGACTCGACGAGGAGGCGGCCGTCGCGCTGCTGCACTCGCCGCTCGGCGGGGCCGACCCGCTGGCCGAGCGGCGGCTGCGGCAGGGCCTGCGCGCGCTCGCGTTGGCCGGCGGAGACCGACGCCCCTCCGGGGAGCTGATCGTCGAGGCGTTACAGGACCCGGAGGAGTTGGCCGGCATCGAGCGGCGC
>NZ_JAGPXY010000027.1 GCF_018070325.1 Micromonospora sp. H61 | reverse complement strand
CCCCCAGGGTGGACGCTCCTCGGTGGCCCGGCCGGCCAGCCAGCCGAAGCCCCAACCGTCGACGGGCGCGGCGGCGGCCTCCGCGATCAAGTCCTCGGCGTCACGCTCAGCGGTCATGGCGGTCAGCCTCGCGGCCGCTCACCGGGCCGGCAACCCATTTGCCGCCGCGCGCCCGGGGTGTCCCCGGTGGACCTCAGCCGAGGCTGAGCCCGTGCTCCTCGAGGGCGGCCTGGAGGATCCCGAGCGCCTTCGGGCCCATGCCGTGCAGCTTGGCCAGGTCCGTCCGAGGAACGCCCGCGAGCTGGCGCAGCGCGGTGTAGCCGGCGCCGTGCAGGGCCCGGGTGGCGGGCGCGCCGATCTTCGGGAGCGTGTCCGGAGAGGAGGTCATTCGGGGATGGTAGACCGACCAGTCGCACGGGTGACGGCCCCGCGCACCAGCCCCGCCGGCCGGCCGAGCGCCCGGCTCGCGGGTCGAGCGAGCCCGCCCGGCGGGTCCGTCGGGGCGGGCAGGTCGGGCAGCGGGCAGGTCGGGCAGCGGGCAGGTCGGGCAGCGGGCAGGTCGGGCAGCGGGCAGGTCGGGCAGCGGGCAGGTCGGGTCAGCGGCGAGCCCGGCCCCCGGATCGGGTCAGGGGCGGGCGATCTCGCCTGTGGAGCCGGCCAGCGCGTCCAGGCCGCCGGACTCGGCGCGGCCGCTGTCGAACTGACGCATCAGCCGGGCGCCCAGGTGCACGCCAACCCCACCGACGGCCAGCGCGACCAGTTCGGTGACCAGGATCGCGACCGACGCGCCGCGCTGCGGGGAGTGCGACCGGACCAGGCAGGTGAGCAGGAACATGGCGGCCATCACCGCGTTCACCAGGTTGAAGGCGACGGCGGTACGGCGGGTACGGTCGCCCGGCACGTCCCACAGGTCGACCATCCCGGCCACGGCGGTCAGCGCGGCGGCGACGAGGGCGGCGACGCCGGTCCAGTAGCCGACCTCCCCGAGGAACGCGGGCCCGCCGATCACATCGGTGAGGTCGAAGACGGTGGCGCTGACGAAGAGCCCGAGCGGGAACGTCACCAGCATCGGTTGGATCGGGTGCCCCTGCACCCGCAGCCGGCTCTGCATCGGTCCTCCCCCGGGTCGGCGCAGCTCACCTGACCAGAGTGCTACCCGGGGCCGGTCGAGGCGAAACGATGCCGCCCGACTCGCCGCCGACAGGGAGAACGGGCACCGTGGCCGCGCCCACCGAGGCCGGACGGCCAGGCCGACGGATGATCGGCGCACCCGGCCCGAGCGGCCGGGGTCAGTTGTCGCGTTGGCGGGAGACCGTCCGGACCAGGCGCTCGGCCACCTCGCGCAGCGGGATGTCCAGCGACGAGGCGGCGGTGCGCAGCACGTCGAGGGCCTCGGCCGGCGGGCACCCGCGCTGCGTCATGATCACGCCGACAGCCTGGCCCACCACCCCGTCGTGCAGGAGTGAGGCGTCCCGCTCACCGGCGAGGGTGAGCTGCCGGTTGCGGTCCCGGACGGCGGCGAGCAGCAGGCCGGCGTGTTCGGCGAGCAGCATGGCGGTCAACTGGTGTTGCGGGGTCAGCAGGTCCGGCGCGGCGGCGTACAGGTTGATCGCCCCGATGACCTGGTCGTCGATGTCGACCGGTGCGGAGATCACCCCGCGTACGCCGAGGTCGCGGGCGTGCGTCGTCCAGGCCGGCCAGCGGGGCTCACCGGTCAGGTCGGCGGCGAGGATCATCTCGCGGCGGTGGATCGCGCTCATCGCCGGTGTGTCCGGCCCGTGTCGCAGGTCGTCCAGCCCGGCCAGCCCCTCGTCGGAGGCGGCCGCCCCGGCCGGCTCGCCGGCCCGCAGCGCGGTGAACCCGCACCAGCGGACCCCGGCGACGGCGTCCCGGGTGACCCGGACCAGGGCCAGCAGCGCCTCATCAAAGTCGGTCAGGGCGATCAGCCCGGCGGTCAGCTCCCGTAACAGTGCGGCTGCTTCCAGGACGCCGAGGGTGTGCACCACCGGTTCCCGCGTGTCGAGGTTCACCGGTTCGCAGCCTCCGTGCCGTCTCGCGCCTGCCCGGCACGCATCGTCACCTGTGTCATCGTCTGCTTCTCTCCCGACTCGACCGACCAGCCCTACTACCCTGGGAAACCTGGGTCGAAACGGCGTAAATCAGGGCCCCGGTCGCGCGTGGAGGCGCGATCGGGGCCCCGACGGTCGGTATGTCAGCGCGAGGCGCCGCTGAGCCGCCGCCCGATCGACGCGATCAGACGGTCGAGCTCGGACCCGAACGGGTTGTCGTGCACCAGGTACGTCCAGGTGGCGGTGGGCCGGACCAGGGTGCCGTCGTCGGGCTGCCAGTCCTCATCGAATTCGGTCTCGGTGAACGTGGCGATGGTGCGGGCCTCGATCTCCGGGATCAGGTCGTTGAACGCCGGCACCGCGGCCCGGTGGAACTCGTCCAGCGGGTCGAGCCGGCCCAGCGCGCGCAGGTGCACGCCCTCGCGGACCTCCGACAGCTCGGCCAGGTGCTCGGCCCAGAGCCGGTCCAGGTGGTAGAGCGCGATCGACCGGGCGGCGCGGGCGAGCAGGTCCTCGTCCATCTCGCCGGCCTTCTCGGGCTCCTTCTCCAGCAGCATCACCGCGGCCACGTCGCTGGTCAGCAGCCGCTCCCGGCGCGCGGCGAGGGCCTTGCGCTGCTGCTCGATCACCACGCTGTAGCGCCAGGTGTTGCGGTGGATCTCGTGGTTGACGCCCTCGGCGACCCGCTGGGCGTGCTCCACCGCGTAGTCGACCTGCTCGTCGGTCACCAGACCGTCGGCGTTCATCCGCGGCGAGGCCGGTACCGAGTCGGCGGCGTGCCGGACGACGAGGTCGTCCTCCAGGCTGACGAAGAAGACCGAGCCGCCCGGGTCGCCCTGCCTGCCGGCCCGACCGCGCAGCTGGTCGTCGACCCGCCGGCTGTCGTGCCGGCCGCTGCCGATCACGTAGAGCCCGCCCATCTCGGCGACCCGCTCCTGGTCGGTCTGGTCGCTGCCGCCGAGGCGGATGTCGACGCCCCGGCCGGCCATCTGGGTGGAGACGGTCACCGCGCCGTACGCGCCGGCCTCGGCGATGATCGCGGCCTCTTCGTCGTCGTTCTTGGCGTTCAGTACGACGCAGGGCACCCCGGCGGCGTTCAGCCCGGCGGCCAACCCCTCGGACTCCTTGACGTCCAGGGTGCCGACGAGCACCGGCCGCCCCTTGGCGTGCCAGCGCTGGATCTCGTCGATCAGCGCCTCGTCCTTCTCCGCCCGGGTGGCGTAGATGCGGTCCGGCTCGTCCTCGCGGACGCACGGGGTGTTCGGCGGGATCACCGCGACCTCGAGGTCGAAGAACTCCCGCAGTTGGTCGCCGACCAGCACCGCGGTGGCGGTCATCCCGCAGACCTTCGGGTAGAGCGCGATGTACGCCTGCATGGCGATGGTGCCGAGCACCTCGCCCTCGGCGGTGGCGTCCAGCCCCTCCTTGGCCTCGACCGCGGCCTGGAGGCCGTCCGGCCAGCGGCGGCGCTGGGCCACCCGGCCGCGCATCTCGTCGACCAGCTCGACGGAGCCGTCCCGGACGATGTAATCCACGTCACGGTGCAGCAGGGCGTGCGCGTGCAGCGCCACGTTGACCGCGGAGAGCTGCGCGACCTGCTCCTCGTCGTACAGGTCGATGCCGAGCTTGGCCTCGATGGCGGCCAGGCCGGCGGAGGTGAAGGCCACGCTGCGCCCGTCCTCGGCGACCGTGTAGTGCTTGTCCTTGCGCAGGCCACGCACCAGGGCGGCGGCGGCGTGCACCGGGTCCTGCTCGCCCGGCACCGCGCCGGCCAGGACCATCGGCACCCGGGCCTCGTCGATCATGATCGAGTCGGCCTCGTCGACGATGGCGGTGGTCAGCGTGGGCTGCACCCGGTCTTCCACGTCGGTGACCAACTGGTCGCGCAGGTAGTCGAAGCCCGCCTCGCTGACCGAGACGTAGGTGACGTCGCAGGCGTACGCGTCGCGCCGCTCCTGCGGGGTGGAGGCCTCGTTGACCCAGCCGACGGTGAGGCCGAGCAGGGTGTAGACCGGCTCCATCCACTGGGCGTCGCGGCGGGCCAGGTAGTCGTTGATGGTGAGCACGTGCACCGGGCCGTTGCCGAGCCGGACGTGCCCGTACGCGGCGACAGTGGCGGTCAGTGTCTTGCCCTCACCGGTGGCCATCTCGGCGACCTTGCCGGAGAGCAGCGACATCGCGCCGAGCAGCTGCACGTCGTACGGCCGCTGGTCGAGGCCACGGCGGGCGGCCTCACGGCCGACGGCGCAGATCTCCTCGTAACCGGCGGCGGCACCCGCGGCCGCGGTCAGCTCGGCGTCGTCGAGCGCGCTGAGCTCAGCCTCGCGCGCCTCGATCGCCGGGAGCAGTTTCTCCAGCGGAGCAAGATCCACGGTCGAGCCGGGGCGCTGGAGGAACCGCCGGAACTTGCTCTTGAACCGTTGCGACACACCCATGAGCGGCAACGGTACGCGATTCCGGGCGGCGTGCGCGGCCCGGCCGCCCGGCAAGTTGGCCTTCCTTGGCCCGCGGTCAGCCGACCAGCAGCTGGTGGCTGGCGAGTTCCCGGTACAGCGGGTCGGTGGCGGTCAGTTCGGCGTGGGTGCCCACGGCCACCACCCGGCCGCCGTCGAGGACGACGATCTGGTCGGCGTCTACCACCGTGGCGAGCCGGTGCGCCACGATCAACAGGGTCCGGCGCACCGCGACGGCGTCGATGGCGCGGCGCAGCGCGACCTCGTTGCGGGAGTCGAGGTTGCTGGTCGGCTCGTCGAGCAGCAGCACCGGCGGGCCGGCGAGCAGCGCGCGGGCGATGGCCAGGCGCTGCCGTTCACCTCCGGAGAGCAGCACACCGCCCTCGCCCACCTGCACGTCGAGGCCCAGCGGGGTGCGCCGTGCCAGGTGGCCCAGGTTGACCTCGTCGAGGACGTCGCGCAACCGGTCGTCGGTGGCGTCCGGGGTGGTGATCAGCAGGTTCTCCCGCAGCGTGCCGGCCAGCACGGGAGCCTCCTGCTCGACGTAGCCGAGCCGGGCCCGCAGCGCGTCGCGGGGCAGGTCCCGTACGTCGGTGCCGTCGAGGCGGACCGTGCCGGCGCTCACCTCGTAGAAGCGCTCGACCAGGGCCAGCAGTGTGGACTTGCCGGCGCCGGAGGGACCGACCAGGGCGGTCCGGGTGCCGGCGGGGACCGCGAAGCTGACCTCGTGCAGCACCGGCTCGCCGCCCGGGTAACCGAAGCCCACCCGGTCGAACTCGATCATCGGGGTCGGGCGGCGCGGGGTCGCCGTCGCGGCGGCGGACGCCGGGCGGTCGTCAGCGCCCTCCGCGGGCACCGCCAGGATCTCCTCGATCCGCTGGAGGGCGCCCAGGCCGGACTGCAACTGGGTGTACGCCCGCAGCACCTGACCCAACGGCAGCGCCAGCAGGAACAGGTACATGACGAACGCGACCAGGTCACCGACGGAGATCGCCCCTGCGGCGACCCTCGCCCCACCGATCCCGAGCACCAGCAGGAACGCGCCCTGCACGGTGACCGAGCCGATCGGGCCGACCAACGCCTGCACCCGGGCCACCCGCAGCCCCGCCGCGTACGCCTCCCGCGCGCTGCCGGTGACGGCCTCCGTCTCCCGGGTCTCGGCGCGGCTGGCCCGGATGGTCCGGGCCGCCGAGATGGCCCGCTCCACCGCCGAGGTCATCTCGCCGATCCGCTCCTGGGCGACCCGGGCCAGCGCCCGGACCCGGCGGGCGAAGGTGGCGGCGAAGACCAACCCCAGCGCCACGCCGAGCAGGGTGACGCCGAACAGCAGCGGGTCGAGCAGCACCATGGCCGTGCCGGCGCCGACCACCGTCACCGCCCCGGTGACCGTCTCGAACAGGCCGGAGGTGACGACCGCGCGCAGCAGTGTGGTGTCCGAGCCGACCCGGGAGAGCAGGTCGCCGGTGCGTCGGCGGTCGTACTCGGCGATGGGCAGCCGCAGCAGGTGGCCGGCGAGCCGACGCCGGGTGCCCAGCACCACTCCCTCGGCGGTGCGTTGCAGCAGGTAGTCACGCAGCCCGCCGATCGCCGCGCCGAACACCACGAGGACCACCAGCACCGCCACCAGCCGGGCCACGCCCTGCTCGGCGCCGATCCGCTCGAGCACCGACCGGGTGAGCAGCGGCTGCGCCAGCGACGCCGCCGAGCCGATCAGCGACAGCGCGCCCACCACCACCAGGGTGCCGCGGTGCTCCCGTAGGTACGGCAGCAACGCGGACAGGCCGACCGACCGGCCGGCGGGGTTGCCGCCGGCCGGCCGGCCGGTCGAGGTGTCGCCGGGAACCGGCCGGTCCTGCACGGTGCTCATGTCGCGAACGGTAGCCGCCCCCGGCACGCGGCGACGGCGGGTCAGACGGCGAGCACCACCTGAAGCTCCTGGCGGCGACGGTCGGCCAGGTCGGTGAGGAGGGCGGGTGCCTCGTCGAACGGCACCACCGCCGAGACGAGATGCTTGCGGATCGCGTCGCCGTACGTCCTGAGCAGGTCGACGGTCTCGGCGGAGAGCCGTTCGCGGTCCCAGGTGGGCGCGAGCCCGCGCGGCACCCGGCCGATCTGGGCGCAACGCAGCGACAGCCCGTTGTGGTGGAACTCCTCACCGAGGCGGACCGCGTCCGCGCCGCCCTGGTAGAAGGCGAGGTCGATGACGGTGCCCTGGGGCCGCAGCAGCCGCAGGGCGAGGTGCAGCGCCCACGCCTGCCCCCGGCACTGGAACACCACGTCGGCGCCCCGGTCGCCGGCGGTGTGCGCCCAACGGGTCTTGAGCACCACCGCGGGGTCGTCAGCGTCGGGGTCGAGGGTTTCCAGACCGAGCGCCTCGGCGACCTGGCGGCGGTGCGGGGTGGGGTCGAGCACCACCACCGACGCTGCGCCGTTGCGCCGGGCGAACAACGCCGTCAGCAGCGCCACGACACCGGCGCCGACGACGGCGACCCGTCGGCCGCGTACCCCGTCGCCGAGCGTACGGACGTCGGTGCCGTGCAGGTCGGCGGCGGCGTGCAGCAGACCGTTGGCGCAGATCGGCCCCATGTGCGCGACGTACACGCCGAGCAGCGGGTCCAGGTCGTCGGGCAGCGCCACGAACCGTTCGGCGACCGGGTCGGCCAGCCAGCCGGTGCGGTGCCCGTACGTCATCGCGCCGACCGTGCCCACCGCGACGGCCGGGGTCTCGCTCTCCACCACCCGGCCGACCTGCATGTAGCCGAGTCGGGTCACCGGGTAGGGCGTGCTGGCCGCGCCCGGCTGGAACAGGCCCAGGTCGGCGTTCCAGGTGACGTTCAGATAGGGGTTCGTGCCCTTGACGTAGCTCAGCTCGGTGCCGGCTGAGACACCGCTGAACAGCGTCTCGACCCGGAACGTGCCGGGGCGCGGCGGGGCGGCGTCCTGCTCGACGAGGTCGACCCGGCCGGGGCCGGTGACCACCACGACCTTGTCACGCATCGACTGTCACCCCGGTGGCGAGCGCCGTCGGCGCGGTCGCGGTGGTGAGCCGCACCGTGGCACCGGTACGGGCCGAGTCGGCCACCGCGAGGGCCAGGCGCTGGGTCGCGAGGGCCTCGGCGTACGGGACGCGCACGTCGTCGCCGATGCCGCGGACGGCGTCGACGAAGGCGCGGTCCACAGCCACCCGGGCAGCCTCCGGGTCGGCGGTGACGTGTCGTTCGCCGTCGGCGTCGCGGATCGACAGCCCGTCCTCGGTGATCGCGAGGGCCAGCCCGTCGGCGAGGATCTCCAGGCCGGCGCGGTGCTTCCAGCCCAGGACGCAGGCGGCGCTGAGCGTGCCGACCGCGCCGTCGGCGAAGCGCAGCGCGGCGGTGGTCACCGAGTCGATGTCGGCGCCGTCGACCGGCGGTGGGGTGCCGTTGCCGTACGCGGTGACCTCGGTGACCTCGCCGGCCAGCACGCGGATCAGGTCGAGCACGTGGGCGGCCTGCTCGACCACCGGCCCGCCGGAGCGGTCCCGCCGCGACCACCACGCCACCGGGGGCACCTTGTCCAGCCAGGTGCCGCTGACCATTCGCACCGGACGGTCGGCGAGCAGGTCGCGGGCCTGGTCGAGCACGCTCAGGTAGCGCCAGTGGTGGCCGACGGCGGTGCGCAGCCCGCGCCGCGCGACCAGGTCGGCGATCCGCTCGGCGGTGCTCAGGTCGACAGCGACGGGCTTCTCCACGAACATCGGCAGCCCGGCCTCGATCACCGCCTCCTCGGCGGGGCCGTGCGCGAACGGTGGCACGCAGACGTACACGGCGTCCGGCTCGGTGGCCAGCAGCTCGGCGACGTCGGCGCAGGCCCGCCCGCCGTGCTGTGCGGCCAGCGCGGACGCGGCCTCCGGCGCGACGTCGGTGACCCCGACCAGCTCGACGTCGTCGAACCCGGCCAGCACCCGCGCGTGACGCTGCGCCACGCCGCCGGCTCCGACCAGACCCACCCGGCAGTTCCGCATCCCGACACCCCTTCGAAGACGTTTCATGTGCGATGGGAGCAGTCCCCTGAGCTGTGCGCAATCAAACGTTCATCCCCCGGGAACGAATTGTCGTCACCGCTGTGATCAAGCTGTTGCCGAGAATGCGGTTAGCGCGTGATGAGGAATGGGAACAACCAAATTCGGTTTTTCCACGCACGAACGGAGGGGTGCCCGTGCGGGATATGACATCGAGCGTGTCGCCGGTGGTGGAGGCGTGGGCCACGTACCGGACTACGTCGGCGGCCGACTGGCCGACCCGTCGGCTGATGCGCGCCAAGGGTGAGACCCGGGTCAGCGTGGTGCTGCCGGCGCGCAACGAGGAGGCCACCGTCGGCGCGATCGTGTCGACCATCAGGGAGCACCTGATGGATCGGGTGGCCCTGGTCGACGAGTTGATCGTGGTGGATTCCCGCTCGACGGACCGGACCGCGCAGGTGGCCCGCGCCGCGGGCGCGGAGGTGGTCAGTCAGGACGCGATGACCCGGGGGTTGCCCCGGCTCACCGGCAAGGGCGACGCGCTCTGGGCCGGGCTGGCCGCCGCCGAGGGAGACGTGGTGGCGTTCATCGACGCCGACCTGCGGGAGTTCCGGCCGCACTTCGTGAGCGGGCTGCTCGGCCCGCTGTTGACCGACCCGTCAGTCGACTTCGTGAAGGGCTTCTACCACCGGCCCCTGGTGGGCACCGCCAGCGTGGAGCAGGACGGCGGGGGCCGGGTGACCGAGTTGATGGCCCGACCGCTGCTCAACCTCTTCTGGCCCGAGCTGGCCGGCTTCGTGCAGCCGCTCGCCGGCGAGTACGCGGGTCGCCGGGACGTGCTGGCCCAGGTGCCGTTCGTCTCCGGGTACGGGGTGGAGACGGCCATGATGATCGACCTGCTCGACCTGGTCGGCCTGGACGCGCTGGCGCAGGTCGACCTCGGTGAGCGCAAGCACCGCCACCAGGACACCGCCGCCCTGGGTCGGATGTCCGCGCAGATCATGTTGACCGCATGGTCGCGGCTGCAACGGCGCGGCTGGGCGACCCCCGGGTTTGCGCCGGAGGCGTTGCTGACCCAGTTCCGGCGCGGTGGTTCGGACACCCTGCCTAACCTGGACCGCGAGATCGTTGTCAGCGACGTTTCCATCGAGGAGCGCCCGCCGTTGGCCGAACTGCGCCACCGGGTGCCCCGCCGCCGGGTGGCCGCCGCGTGAGCGCGACGAGCCTCACCGTGCTGATGAACGCCGGCCCGTGGCTGTCGGTGCCACCGCCCGGTTACGGCGGCATCGAGAACGTCATCGCCACGCTGGTGCCGGAGCTGCGGCGACTCGGCGTACGGGTGGTGCTCGCCTCGGTGGGCAGCAGCACCCTGCCGGTGGACGAGCAGATCTCGGTCTTCGCCGACGGGCAGTTCGCCGCGTTGCAGCGGCCGTACAACCAGGTCTGCGGGATCGCCCAGGCGCACCTGGCCGGGGTGGTCCGGGAGTTGCACTCCCGCGACGACATCGACCTGGTGCACGATCACGTCGAGGCGGTCGGGCTGGCCACCCTCGCCGCGATGGGGCCGGCCGGACCGCCGACCCTGCACACCCTGCACTGGGACCTGGCCAAGCACCCGGCGCTCTACGGCAGCCTGGACGGCGGCGACCGGGTCCGGGTCAACGGCGTCTCCGCGTCGCAGCTGGCCCGCGCCCCGCTGGCGCTGCGGGAGCACTCGGTGGGGCACGTGCACCTGTCCACGCCGCTCGCCGTGGACGCCGACCGGCGGCCCCGACCGGACAAGGGCGAGCACCTGCTCGTCCTGGGCCGGATCAACCCGGGCAAGGGGCAGGACGTGGGTGCCCGGCTCGCGCACCGGGTCGGTATTCCGCTGGTGCTGGCCGGCCCTGTCGGCCCGTACCATCGGCCGGCCGACCTGGCCGCGGCCGGCGACGAGGCCCGGCAGAACCCGGACGTGCGGTTCTTCCTCGACGAGGTGGCACCGCACGTCGACGGTGACCTGGTCCGCTGGGTCGGCACGGTGGCCGGCCAGGAGCGCGACGACCTGCTCGCCAGCGCCCGCGCGTCGCTGTTCCCGCTGCGGTGGGAGGAGCCGGGCGGCACTGCGGTCGTCGAGTCGCTCGCCCTGGGTACGCCGGTGGTGGCCACCGCCCGGGGTTGCCTGCCGGAGCTGATCGAGCACGGCCGTACCGGGCTGCTCACCACCGACGAGGAGGAGTTGGGTGACCTCGTCCTCGCCGCCGAGTTGCTCGACCCCGACGAGTGCCGGCGGGTGGCCGCGCAGCGCTTCACGCCCGCGGTGATGGCGCGGCGTTACGTCGAGCTGTACGAGCGGGTCCGGCAGTCGGCGAGCGCGCCGAGGTTGCTGCCGGCCTGACCGACGGCGGGGCCGGCCGGTTTGCCGGTCGCGCCAGCGGGTAGCCGGCAGCGCTCATGCCCGCCGCGCGACGAGGAGCCGGGAATGGTCGGACCGATGGCGCACTCACGGGCCCGACCCAACCCGGCCGACGGCAAACCGCCGGTCCGGCGCGCGGCGGCGACGGTGGGGGTGCTGTTCCTGCTGGTCGGTGTGCTCGGCTTCGTGCCGGGGATCACCACCGGCATGGACGCGCTGCGCTTCGCCGGCCACGACTCGGGCGCGTTCCTGTTCGGCGTCTTCCAGGTGTCGGTGCTGCACAACCTGGTGCACCTGGCGTACGGGGTGGTGGGTCTGCTGTTGGCCCGGACGGTCACCGGCGCTCGAGCGTTCCTGATCGGCGGCGGCGCGGTCTACCTGGTGCTCTGGTTGTACGGGCTGGCGGTGGACCACGACACCGGGGCGAACGTACTGCCGGTCAACGACGCCGACGACTGGCTGCACCTGGGGCTCGGCGTCGGCATGATCGCACTGGGCGTCCTGACCGGCCGGCCCCGTCGCTGACCGCCGACCTTCTGCTCGACCGGCCGTACCCGTCCCTGACCTGGGGTTGCGGGGCGTGACCTGCCTCGCTCCGTCGTCGGTCCGGTTTGATCGGGAACGGCCAAGGGTAGTTGGCAGATCCCGACCCAGCAGCGAATTGAGGCGCCGATGTCGAGCGGGATCACCTGCGAGGTGCGCACCACGGCACCGGTGGCGGTCGTCCGGCTCACCGGTCCCCTGCACCTGGGCACGATGCGCTCGGTGCACCGGGCGCTCAACGACGCGCTGGTCGACCAGCCGGAGGCGCTGGTGGTCGACATGGCCGGGGTGAGCGTGGAGGACAGGTTGGCACTGTCCGTGTTCGCCGCGACCGCCCGCCGGGCGGAGGAGTGGCCGGCGGTGCCGGTGCTGCTCTGCTCCCCGTCGCCGGTCGCCGCACGATGGCTGGCCGAGTCGACCACGTGCCGGGTGCTCCCGGTCTCCGCGGACTGCGCGGAGGCGACCCGGTTGGCCGGCACGACGTCCACGTTGCGGATGCGGGCCCGGCTGGAGCCGGTGGCCGGGGCCTGCCGGCGGGCCCGGGAGTTGGTCACCGACGCGTGCGCGCGGTGGAACCTGCCCGACGCGTCCGGCCCGGCCGCGTTGGTGCTCAGCGAACTGGTGGGCAACGTGGTGCGCCACGCCGGCACGCCGATGCAGGTGACGGTGACCCTGCGGCGGCCGTATCTGCACCTGGCGGTGGTGGACGGCAGCGGCGCCCAGGCCCGTGCGGGCGGGACGGACCTGCACGCCGAGGGTGGGCGAGGGTTGATGCTGGTCCGGGAGCTGACCCAGCGGTGGGGCAGCGTGCCAGCCGGGCAGGGCAAGGCCGTCTGGGCGATGCTGCCGGCAACCTGACCGTTCGAGGCGCTTGCGCCGGTACTGGCGATCTGCCCGAAATTACCGTCGTTGGCTGGTTACATGGTGCGAGGGTGGGTAGAGCACGCCCGTCCTTTCTGCCGTCACGACGGGGTGAGCAGCCATGCCCAAGCGGGTAACCACAGAACCCGGTCGAGATCGGGGCCCGGCGATCCTGGCACCGGCCCGTTTCGGGGGCTTCCCGGGAGCGGTACGCACGCCGGTCCCCGGCAACTCCCTGATCAAGTTCCTCGCCACGACCGACCACAAGCAGATCGGCCTGCTGTATCTGCTGACCTCCTTCGGGTTCTTCCTGCTGGCCGGCCTGGAGGCGATGCTGATCCGGGCCGAACTGGCCCGCCCGGGGATGCAGTTCCTCTCCTCCGAGCAGTACAACCAGCTCTTCACCTCGCACGGCGCGGTGATGCTGCTGCTGTTCGCCACGCCGGCGGCGTTCGGGTTCGCCAACTACATCGTGCCGATCCAGATCGGCGCACCGGACGTGTCGTTCCCCCGCCTCAACGCGCTCGCCTACTGGCTGTACCTCTTCGGCGGCCTCATGGTGGTCGGCGGGTTCCTCGCCCCGGGCGGCTCGGCGGACTTCGGCTGGACCGCTTACGTCCCGCTCAGCAGCGTCGAGAACAGCCCCGGGGTGGGCGCGAACATGTGGGTGCTCGGCCTTGTCGTCTCCGGGCTCGGCACCATCCTCGGCGCGGTCAACCTGATCACCACGATCCTCACGCTGCGCGCGCCCGGCATGACCATGTTCCGGATGCCGATCTTCACCTGGAACATGCTGTTCACCAGCGTGCTGGTGATCCTCGTCTTCCCGCTGCTGGCCGCCGCCCTGCTGGCGCTCTCGGCCGACCGGTTGCTCAACGCGCACGTGTACGACGCGGCCACCGGCGGCCCGATGCTCTGGCAGCACCTGTTCTGGTTCTTCGGCCATCCCGAGGTCTACATCATCGCGTTGCCGTTCTTCGGCATCATCACCGAGATCATCCCGGTCTTCTCCCGCAAGCCGCTCTTCGGCTACACCGGGATCGTGCTGGCCACCATCGCCATCACGGTGCTGTCGATGACGGTCTGGGCGCACCACATGTTCGCCACCGGCCAGGTGCTGCTGCCGTTCTTCAGCATCCTGAGCTACCTGATCGCGGTGCCCACCGGTGTGAAGTTCTTCAACTGGATCGGCACCATGTGGAAGGGCCAGCTCACCTTCGAGACGCCAATGCTGTTCGCCATCGGCTTCCTGGTCACCTTCCTGCTCGGCGGCCTCACCGGCGTCCTGCTGGCCAGCCCGCCGGTCGACTGGCACACCCACGACAGCTACTTCGTGGTGGCGCACTTCCACTACGTGGTGTTCGGCACCGTGGTCTTCGCCCTGTTCGCCGGCTACTACTTCTGGTGGCCGAAGATGACCGGGCGCCTGCTCGACGAGCGGCTCGGCAAGGCGCACTTCTGGACCATGTTCATCGGCTTCCACGGCACCTTCCTCGTGCACCACTGGCTGGGCAGCGAGGGCATGCCCCGCCGGTACGCCGACTACCTGCCCACCGACGGCTTCACCACCCTGAACACGATCTCCAGCATCTTCGCGTTCATCCTCGGTCTGTCCACCCTCTTCTTCATCTACAACGCCTGGAAGTCCTGGCGGTACGGGGCGATGGTCACGGTGGACGACCCGTGGGGCTTCGGCAACTCCCTCGAATGGGCCACCACCTGCCCGCCGCCGCTGCGCAACTTCGACCGGATGCCCCGGATCCGCTCCGAGCGCCCCGCCTTCGACCTCAAGTACGGCCCGCTCGTCGCCGATCTGGGCCGCGACCTGCCACAGCGCACCACCAAGCCGCCACAGCACTTCGCCGAGGAGCTCCGGATGGAACACCACGCCCCGGAGTCGCCGTCCGCCGAGGGCGCGCACGGCGCCCGCGACGCGGTCGACTACCAGCCGGCGCCGCGCTCCGGCGCCCGGCCGGTGGACGTGCCGGAGCCCGAGGGCGTGCGCCGGCCGAGCTTCGAGCAGAGCGACCCGCCGCAGGACGCCGAGGACGCGCCGAAGCCGCACGAGCGCTGGCGCCACCCGCACAGCGACGGCAACCCCGAAGAGCACTGACCAGGGGTACGCGCAGAGGGGCCGACACCCAGCGGGATGTCGGCCCTTCGCTTGTCCGGGTGCGGTCAGTCCCGGGCCGGCGACAGGCCGGCGGCGGTGAGCGAGCGGCGTACCGCGGGCTGGACCCGGGTCAGCCGCAGCGGCACGCCGGTCCGCTCCGCCGCGTCCCGACCGGCCATCAGCGCGGCGATCCCACCGGCGTCGAAGCCACCCGCGCCGACCAGGTCGACGACCACCTCGCTGGGCTGGCCGGTGACCGCCTCCAACATGGCCCGGCGTAGTTGGTCCGCGCCGTCGCGGTCGATCTCGCCGCCGACCTCGACCACCACCGAGTCGCCGTTCTGCTTGACCGAGATCCGGGTCTTGCCCGGGTCGGGTTCGGCGGCGCCGTTCTGCCACGGCGGCGGCGCGTCGGCGAGCATCGCCTGGCGCAGCCAGGTGAGCGCCCGCGACAGCAGCCGGGACACGTGCATCTGCGAGATGCCGAACCGGGCGGCGATCTCCGCCTGGGTCTGGTTGCCGTAGAAGCGCATCGCGAGGATCCGTCGCTCACGCCAGGGCAGTCGGTGCAGCAGACCGCTCACCGTCACCCGGTCGTCGACCGACTCCAACGCGTTGTCCGACTCGCCGACCAGGTCTCCGAACTCGGCGGAGCTCTCCCCACCCACCGGCGCGTTCAGCGAGGCCGGACTGTAGCCGGCCGCCGACTCCAGGGCGGCGAGGATCTCCTCCTCCGGGGTCTCCAGCCGGGCGGACAGCTCGGCCACCGACGGGGCCCGGGACAGCTCGCTGGTGAGCGCGGCGGTGGCCTGGCCCACCTCGAGGATCAGGTCCCGCAGGCGACGGGGCACGTGCACACCCCAGGTACGGTCCCGGAAGTGCCGTTTGATCTCGCCCACGATGGTGATCGCGGCGTACGCGGTGAACGAGCCCCGTTCCGGGTCATAGCGGTCGACGGCGTTGACCAGTCCCAGCCGGGCCACCTGCTCCAGGTCCTCCAGCGGCTCCCCCCGCCCCCGGTACCGGCGGGCCAGCCGACCGGCGAACGGCAGCGCGAAGCGCACCAGGTCGTCCCGGGCCTCCCCCCGCCGCTCCGGCGGCAGCCCGGCGATCCGGGCCGCGTACGCCATCGCCGCCGCGTCGAGATCCTCCAGACCTCGATCGTTGGGTGGTGGTGGGGTCGTGGTCGTGGTCGTGCTCGTCTGTCCGAACATCCGCGCCTCCCTCAGGAAGGTCCCCCGCCCGGATCGGGAAACCGGTCGTGCGCGTGGTCGAGCCACGCACCGGGCCGGAAAGTGGGTCAGTGACTGGGATGCCAGCGGGCGACACCGCCTCTACGCAGCGCAATCAGGCCGTCGCAGCCAGCGATGTTCCCGCTCCGTAGGTACTCAATCACGGGACCCCGGGTTCGCGAGGATGTTTCGGCGTGCTCCGTCTCAGGAGACCAACAACCCCTGGTGGCCGCCGCTGTCGCGGAGCACGGCCAACGCCTCGGCGACCCCCAGCGGGGGCGGCGCGGGCAGGTCGTACGGCTGGGCGCGCAGCACCTCGGTGGCCCGGCGGGTGGGCACCGAGGTGACCGGGTAACCCCGGGCGGTGGTGCGGTCCAGCGCCCGACGCCGCCGGCCGAACCCGGCCACGGCCAGCCACTGCGGCAGCCCGGCCAACGCGGGTGAGCGCACCCCGGGCGGCTCGGGCAACACGTCCACCGAGCTGAACGCCTCACTGCCGGCGAGCCACCACTCGGCCTCGTCGACGCTACGGCGGGTGGCGTTCTCACACCAGTACGGCACCAGCCCCGCCCGCACCACCTGCCACGGGTCGAGCAGTCGACCGCACTCCACCACCAACCGGTCACCGGTCTTGCCGGCGCGTCGCAGCCACCGCCGGTACAGGTCGGCCACGCCCGCGCTCAGCGCCGCCGGCCGGGGCACCAACACCCGGTGCAGCGGGTGCTGGTGCCGGGTGGACCAGTCCCGCGCGGCCAACTCGAAGCCCGAGTCGACGCCGTGCTCGGCGTACGCCGACGACACTGACACCTCCGGCGGCTCCCACCGGGTCGCGTCGCCGCCGACGGAGCGCAGAACCTGCCGCAACGCGTGGCTGTCCGGGTGGAAGTCCACCGGGTCCAGCCCACTGCCCGGGCAGCCGACCTGGAAGCTGTGCCCCGGTCCACGCTCCAGCACCGGCCAGGTGCGCGCGTCGCGGACCAGCAGCACGGGGGCACCCGGCAGCAGCAGGTCGGCCAGAAACCGCGCGTACGCGGCCGGTAGGGCCCTCCACGCGGCGGTCAGCGACACGGTCGCCCCGGTCAGTGCGCCCCGGCTGGCCGGGCAGTGCACCTGGCGCAGGTGCAGGTCGGCGTTGCCGGCGAGCAACCGGGTGGCGAGTGCCGCGCCATGCTCCGCGGCGTCCGCCGGGCGGTCCACCCCGCCGTCGGACCAGTGCACGGTCATCTCGAAGCCCGCCGGCAGCCACGGCACGCCGAGGGCCACCGCGAGGTGCGCGGCCGCGCCGTGCGGAGAGCCGATCAGCACCCCGGGGTAACGCCGACGGGGGTACTGGTCGACGAACCAGCGGGCCACCCTTGCGGCGTCCACCTCGTCGACCTGGGCCACGGTGAGCGCGACCCGGCCGGCAGCGCGGGTGACCGCGGCACGGCGCACCGGCTCGGGGGCGCCGGGGAACCGCGACGTCGGCCCGGTGTGCCCGAGGTCGGCGCAGTCGACCCCGCGCAGTGCCCGGGCGGTGGCGGCGACCAGCACCCGGGCGGAGCTGCCCGCGGCCACGACCCGGTCGCCGGCGAGACCGGCGCCATCGGCCGTGAGCCCCTTGTGCACCTTGTGCACCGGCCCCACCTTGCCTTTTTCGCTCACCACGCGGCCGGGCTTCCCGTCCCGATGGGGTTCAAACGGGGCATCACCCACTCGGCGGCACATTCCGCTGGTCAGCGGGGTGCGCCGGTCATCACCGGCGTTCGGCGGCGCGGGTTTCGCCAGGGTCAGGACGGGCACTTCCGGGGCCATGCGCACCGACGACACCAGCGAGCCAGCCGCCGCCACGATCACCCCGTACGAGGACGGACCGTTGCTGGTCCGCGGCGACTTCGCGTTGGTCACCCCGGATGGCGATCGCATCGACGCGCGGCGGGGCACTGTGGCGTTGTGCCGGTGCGGCAAGTCGGCGCTCAAGCCGTTCTGCGACGGCACCCACAAGGCGATCAACTTCCGCGCGGGCTCCACCCGCGAGGGCTGACCCCTGGTCGCGCCGGGTCACGGGGCGGAAAACGAGGAGGGGCCACACCCCAGGCAGGTCCCCTTTGCTCTGCACCCGCCCACGCACCAGGCACGGTCCGTAACTGGCGCGTGGGCGGGTGCAGAGCAAAGGGCGGACCCGGGACGGCGCGCCCCACCCGAACAGCCGGTCGTCCAAGCCCGCCGACCCCCACACGCCCGCGCGTGATCCACCCGTCGGCTTCCCGGACGTGACAAGCCCCTCGGATCAGACGAGCGCGGGCGGGGCCACCTCGGGCGGCGCGACAAGCGAGACCTTGGGCGGCACGGCCGGCGGGGCGGGTGCGCGCAGTGAGCTACGGCCGGCGGCCCAGCTGTCCAGCAGGTGCGCGGCGAACAGCCGGTCCACCGCGAGCCCGGCCGCCGCGCCGAAGAGCACATCCGAGGCGAGGGCCGGCTCGACGCGGACCAGGCCGCCGCACATGTCGTGCGCGGCGATCTGCTCGTGCACCGCGTCGGCCTCGACGTGCTCGTCGTAGAAGCGGGTGGCCACCTCGTCGAAGCCGAGCCGGCGCAACCCGTTGCCGTAGCGGCGGTTGGGCTGCGAGGAGGTCATCTCGAACGCGGCCAGGTGCCCGAGCAGCGCGCCGCGCAACCGTCGGTGCAGCCCGAACAGCGACATCAGGTTGTTGGTCGCCAACGTCACCGCAGGCGCCACGTCGATGTGGGTGCCGTAACCGGTGTCCAGGCCCAGCCGGTCGAGGGTGCTTCGGAACAGCTCGGCGTGCATCCGGTCCAGCCGCCCGTTGCCGTACTCGTCGGTCTGGATCTCCACGAGCGCGGCCTTGGCCGGACCGCCGAGGCGGGGCAGCGCCCAACTGTGCGGGTCCGCCTCCCGCAGGTGGTAGACGGAGCGGTGGACGACGAACTCACGGAACTGGGTGAGGTCGGCGCGGCGTTGCAGCGTCGCGGCCAGCGCCGGACCGTCGTCGGCCGCGACCAGCTCGGCCAGGCCGGCCGCCACCCCGGCGGCGGGCACCGACAGCGCGCCGACCAGCCGACGCAGCGCCGCCTCGAAGACCCGTTCGCAGCGGGCACGCACCGCCAGCAGCGTCGGCTGCCACTCCCACGACTCGTCCACCCCGAGCCAGCCCCGGTAGTGCAGCTCGTAGCAGAGGAACAGCGTCAGCTGCAGGTCCTCGTCGATGATCGGGGCCGCCGGGTGAAGGTCGACGCCGAGATCGGCCGGCAGGTCGTACGGTGGGTGCCGCAGAGCCTCCACGACCGCCGCGGAGAGCGGACCCCGTGCCGTCGGCAGGGTCGCGGGACCGTAGCGGCGGTCGGCGGGCTCGGACATGGGACCTCCAGCGTCGTCGGGCCGCTACTCATGCCCTGGTCCGGGGTGGCTAAACGAGGTCGTCGGCGTTCGCGGTGACCTCCACCTGCTCGCGGACCTTCCGGGCCGGAGCGCCCTCGGCGTACAGGCCCCGCAGGTCGGCGAAGGAGGGTTCCGGCGGTGCCAGCGACACCGCCGGGTCGACGACCGCCTCCAGTACGCAGGGACGGTCCGCGGCGAGGGCCTCGTCCCAGGCCGCGCCGACCAGCTCCGGGCGGTCCACCCGCACCCCGTGCAGCCCCAGCAGCCGGGCCCACCCGGCGTACGGCACGTCGGGGCGGCGGTGGGTCGGATCGGACGACGGTTGTCGCCCGCCACCCATGCCGTTGTGATCCCGGTTGTTGAGCACCAGCACCACCAGCCGCGGGTCGCGCCACTGCTGCCACAGGTGCGAGACGGTGATCAGTTCGGCGAGCCCGTTGAGCTGCATCGCCCCGTCACCCACCAGCGCGACCACCGGCTGGTCGGGCGCGGCGAGCTTGGCCGCCACCGCGTACGGCAGCGCGCAGCCCATCGAACCGAGGGTTCCGCACAGCTGCGCGTTGACCCCCGGCGGCAGGGTGAGGTGCCGGGCGTACCAGTAGAGAACCGAGCCGACGTCGACGGCGACAGCGCCGGTGCCCGGCATCCGGGCGGACAACTCCTGCAGGACGAGCTGCGGGTTGACCGGGTCCGCGGCGGCGGCGGCCCGCTCGGCGGCGACCTCCCGCCAGCGGTCCACCGAACTCTCCACCGTGGCGCGCCACTGCTGTTCGGGCCGGCCGCGCAGTCGGCTCAGCAGCGCCCGCAGCGTCTCGGCGGCATCACCGACCAGCGGCACGTCGGCCGGGTAGCGGGTGCCGATCCGGCGTCCGTCGATGTCGATCTGCACCGTGCGCGCCTGCTCGGGCATCGGGAAGTAGTCGGTCCACGGGTCGTTGGTGCCGACCATCAGCAGCGTGTCGCAACCACCCATCAGCTCGGCCGCCGCCGGGGTGCCGACCTCGCCGAGCACCCCGGTGTGGAACGGCAACCGCTCGTCGAGCACCGGCTTGCCGAGCAGCGAGGTGGCCAGGCCGGCGCCCAGCCGGTCGGCGATCTCGATGATCTCGGCGGCCGCGTCCCGACCACCCTGGCCCACCAGGATCGCGGTCCGCTGGCCGCCGCCGAGCAGCTGCGCGGCGGCGTCCAGGTCCACCTCGTGCGGCAGGACCCGGGCCAGCGGTTCGCCGGGGGTCGCCGTGATCACCCCAGCGCCGTACGACTGCAGGTCGGGCACCAGCGCCTCCTGCAACTGTCGGGGCAGCACCACGCACGTCGGGCTGCGGGTCGCCGCCGCCGTCCGGAACGCCTGGTCCAGCAGCGCCGCCACCTCGTCGGGGCTGCGGCCGTACCGGACGAACTGGTTGCACACGTCCCCGAAGAGCCGGCTCAGCCCGATCTCCTGGTGCGCGCCGCCGAGCGGCCCGGAGATGTCCTCCCCGACGATGGCCACCACCGGCTTGCTGTCCAGCTTGGCGTCGTAGAGGCCGTTGAGCAGCTGGACGGCGCTGGGGCCCTGGGTGGCGAGGCAGACCCCGATGCCGCCGGTGAACTTGGCGTGCCCGGTGGCCATGAACGAGGCGGTCTCCTCGTGCCGGGCCGGAATGAACGCCGGCTCGCCGCCGGTGCGGTCCAGCGCGTCGACCAGTGGAGCGATCGCCTCGCCCGGGTACCCGAAGGCGCGGGGCACCCGCCAGGCCAGCAGCCGCTCCACCACGACGTCCGCAACCGTTCGGTCAACCATTGCCGCGCCCCGGTGTGCCGGGGTCGACGTAGCGCAGTACCGCGCCGACGCCGTCGGTGAGGTCGGGCGCCTCGTCGGCGCCGAGCACCGTCAGTGCCGCGTCGGTGCCCACGAGCGCTCGGACCAGCGCCGCGTCGGCGCGTACCCGCTTCGGGTCGGCGACCGACATGGCGGCCAGCTGTCCCGGGTCGACGGCGATCTCGGTGGGTTCCGCGCCGATCCACAGCTCACCGTTGGCCGACGGGTCGTCCACGATGAGCATCATGTCGACCTGGTTGCGTTGCAGGGCCGAGACGACAGCGTCAAGCCCGCCGCCCACGTCCTCCTGCACGCCGAACTTGTCCAGCGCGTCGCTGATCCGCTGGTCGGCGATCTCCGCGATGGTCTGCACGGTGAGGTCGTCCAGCATCGTCTGGTCGGCGCCGCCGGCCCGTGACCCGGCATCGGTACGGACCACCAGGTCCTGCCAGCGCTCCGGCATCTGGGCGGCGATCATTCCGGTGGCCCGGACGTCACCGGCGACCACCACCACGTCCGCGCCGACCCGGTCGGCCAGCTGCACGGTCGCCGCGGTGACGTCGCCGGCGTTCTGGTGCCACGCCTCCATGGCCGCCCGCTGGTAGCGCGACTGGGACCAGCCGCCGGGCTTCGCCCGTCGCAGCGGGTACTCGTCCCGGCCGGCGACGTGCGCCCGCCGGGGCACCCCGCCGGCGCTGACCGCCATCGCGTCGGCGCCGAGCCGGTCGGCGATCACACGCACCCAGGCCACCTGCTCACCGCGCTGGGCGAGCAACGGCATCACGTGCGGCAGCGGCCCCACGTGGGCCAGGTCCCGCAGTGGCGGTGCGGACAGGTACTCGGACAGCACCACCTGGCCGTGACTTGCGAAGAGCGCCAGGCCATAGTCCCCGACCATCGGATCATGACCTCGGACCACCCGGTCCAGCGCGGCGATGTTCGCCTCGTCCGCCCCCTGTGCGGCCAGGCTGCGTTCCAGGGCACGCCAGCGCAGATCCAACGCGGGATGGGCGTCCTCCGTGTCCGCGGAGGCGTCCAGATACACCGAGCACCACGGCCCGGGACGGTCGTAGAGCGGGCGCAGGAAGGACAGCTGCATGCTCGACCCCTTTCCAGCTCGGCCCCCCGCTTACCCGGGTCGCCGGGGTTGTCACCTCGCGGCCGTGAGCCCGTGACCAGGTTTCATTCACGTCGTTCAACCGAGGACGTCGATACGATCTGTGAACACACGCGAACTCTCGGTGGTGGAAATGGACAGCGGACTCGATACCCGACGGATCGTGCACCCGACGGAACGAATCGTCACCGGGCGGCTCGTCCGCCTGCTCGACGGCTACACCCGTGAGGTGCGCATCGGTCAGCCGGTGCTGGTGGCGGTGCTCGCCGCGGCGGCCTTCGCCCGGCTGCCCGCCCTGCTGCTGCGCTCGCTCTTCTCGTTCGGCGGCGGCGGCACCCGCCGTCGCTGGAAGGAGCTGAAGCAGGGTCCGGAGTACCTGGTCACCCCGGTGCGGCTCCGCAACACCGCCGGTCAGCTCTGCGAGGTGGAGCTGCACGGTCACCTGCCGCAGAGCGCCCTGCACCCGGCGGACCAGGTGCAGCTCACAGTGCGCCCGCAACGCGACCCGGAGCTGCCGCCCCGGATCGAGCAGATCGTCAACCTCACCACCGGGCAGTTGCTGACCCCGCGTACGGCGACGCTCTGGTCGCATCTCGGGCCGCCACTGCTGTTGCAGGCGTTCCTGGGCACGCTGCTGGTGGCCGGCATCGCGGCCTGCTCCGCGCTGACCTGATCAGGGCCGGCGGGTCGGCGGTTCAGCCGATCGGGATGAGTGCGCGGGCGGGTCGGCGGCTCAGCCGACCGGGGCGGGCTCGCGGGCAGGCTGCCTGTCGACGGCGAGCATGCCCCGGCGACGGGCCCAGCGCTCGAAGGCCAGGGTGGCGAAGGGCGGCACCGCGCTGGCCAGGGCCACCGCCGTGGCCAGCAGGCTCCACCGGTGCAGCCGGGCCACGGCAAGCACCAGCAGGACGTACGCGACGAACAGGCCGCCGTGTATCGGCCCGAAGATCTTGACGCCCAGCTCGTTGTCCGGCGGACCGTACTTGACCAGCATGCCGACCAGCAGGGCCAGCCAGGAGCAGGCCTCGGCGATCGCCGCCGCGACGAACAGCCGGGTCACCTTCTCGCGCATCCGCACGCCACCACCTCTCGGCCCGCAATGCTATCGGTCCGCCCTGGCTGGGCTAACAGGGCGGGCAGGTGGGTAGGAAAGGGTCCTCGGGTCTTCCCCCGCCCGGCGATCACGTGCGAGGTTAGGGGACCAGCGGTGACGGGGTGGTGACCATGGGCGAGGACGTCGGCGTACGAACCTTCAGTCGAGAGGATCGAGCCCGCTACCGCGACAAGGTCCGCCGCTGCCTGGATGTCTTCGCCGAGATGCTGCGCGAGTCGCGCTTCGACCTCGACCGGCCGATGACCGGCGTGGAGATCGAGCTGAACCTGGTCGACGAGGCGTCGAATCCGGCGATGCGCAACGCCGACGTGCTGGCGGCCATCGCCGACCCGAGTTTCCAGACCGAGCTGGGCCAGTTCAACGTCGAGATCAACGTGCCACCGCGCCGGCTGACCGGCACCGGCACCGCCGACTTCGAGGAGTACGTGCGGGCCAGCCTCAACGCCGCCGAGGTGAAGGCCCGGGCGGTCGGCGCGCACATGGTCATGATCGGCATCCTGCCGACGCTGCGCCCCGAGCACCTGACCGCCGAGACGCTGTCGGCCAATCCCCGCTACAAGCTGCTCAACGAGCAGATCTTCGCGGCCCGCGGCGAGGATCTGCCGATCGCCATCAGCGGGGTGGAACGTTTGGCCGTCACCGCCGACACGATCACCCCGGAGGCTGCCTGCACCAGCACCCAGTTCCATCTTCAGGTCAGCCCTGCCCAGTTCGCCGACTACTGGAACGCCGCCCAGGCGGTGGCGGGCATCCAGGTCGCGGTCGGCGCGAATTCGCCGCTGTTCTTCGGCCGGGAGCTGTGGCGCGAGACCCGCATCCCGCTGTTCCAGCAGGCCACCGACACCCGGTCGGAGGAGATCAAAGCCCAGGGGGTACGCCCCCGGGTCTGGTTCGGCGAACGCTGGATCACCAGCGTGTTCGACCTGTTCGAGGAGAACGTGCGCTACTTCCCGGCGCTGCTGCCGGTGTGCGACCCGGAGGACCCGGCGCAGGCCCTCGCGGCCGGCGAGGTGCCCAATCTGGCCGAGTTGCGCCTGCACAACGGCACCGTCTACCGGTGGAACCGCCCGGTGTACGACGTGTCGCGGGGCCGGCCGCACCTGCGGGTGGAAAATCGGGTGCTGCCCGCCGGCCCGACCGTGCTGGACACCATCGCCAACGGCGCCTTCTACTTCGGGTTGGTGCGCGCCCTCGCCGAATCGGACCGGCCACTGTGGTCGCAGATGTCGTTCAGCGCCGCCGAGGAGAACTTCACCAGCTGCGCCCGGCACGGCATCGACGCGCAGGTGTTCTGGCCCGGTCTCGGTTACCTGCCCGTCACCGAGTTGGTGTTGCGCCGGTTGCTGCCGATGGCCCATCACGGCCTGGACCGGTGGGGGCTCGACCCGGCCGAGCGTGACCGGTTGCTCGGCGTCATCGAGCAGCGCTGCCTGGCTGGCCGCAACGGCGCGACCTGGCAGGTGGAGACGCTGCACCGGTTGGAGTCGGCCGACCACCTGGACCGGCCGGAGGCGCTGCGCGAGGTGGTCCGACACTACGTCGACCTGATGCACAGCAACCGGCCGGTGCACGAGTGGCCCATCCCCTGACTGGGCGTCACTCCCCCGGCCGCCCACACCGTTCGCGGACCCCAAGGCATCGATCCTTGTCGTAGGCTGTTGCGGCGCGGACATCGACGCCGATGAGGGGATCGCCCGTGACAACTTCCGGAACGGACCGCACCCCGACCCCGAGATCCGCAAGCCAAGCCCTTTCCCGGCGGCACGTGCTGGGTGTCGGGGCGGCGGCTGCCGGTGGGGCCTTGCTCGTCGGCACAGCCGAGGCGGCGCAGGCCGCGCCGGGCGGCCCGAAGCGGGTGCTGCGCGCGCCGGCGCTGGCGCCCGGGGACCGGGTCCGGGTCGTCTCGCCCGGGGGCACGCCCAACCCCGCGAACATGGCGCGCGGCATCGAGATCCTGCGAAGCTGGGGCCTGGAGGTCGAGTTGGGCGCGCACGTCTTTGCCAGGTACGGCTATCTGGCCGGAACGGATGCCCAGCGGCTGGCCGATCTGAACGCCGCGTTCAACGACCCCGGAGTCCGTGGTGTGTTCGCCGCCCGTGGCGGCTACGGCACCCAGCGGATCGTCGATCAGATCGACGTGGCCGGCATTCGGCGCGACCCCAGGGTGGTCGTCGGGTTCAGCGACATCACCAGCATCCACGGCAGACTCTGGCGCGACACCGGGCTGGCCACGTTCTACGGCCCGATGGTCAACTGGAGCGACAGCCGCACCGGCCCGGAGTGCGCCGAGTCGCTCCGGCGGGCGGTGATGACGACGGCCCCCGTCACCATCTCCCGGGATCCCGCCGAGACGGCCGCCCCCGTGCTGGTGCCCGGACGGGCGACGGGTTCCCTGCTCGGGGGCTGCCTCACGCTGATCTCCACATCGCTGGGCGCCGACGACGCCCCGAAGTTCGACGGCGCCATCCTGTTCTTCGAGGACGTGGACGAGGCACCGTACAGCATCGACCGGATGCTGACCGAGTTGCGCCGGGTGGGCGTGCTGTCCAGGGTCGCCGGGGTGGTCATCGGCCAGATCACCAACAGCGTCGGTGGACCCGACGAGTGGGACGCGGCCGCGGTGCTCAAGGATCGCCTCTACGACCTCGGCGTACCGGTCCTCGGTGGGCTCCGACTGGGCCACGGCAATGGCCAGCTCACCGTTCCGCTCGGTTCGCGGGCCACAATCGATGCCGTGGCGGGGACCCTGACCGTGGAGCCCGGAGTCCGCCCCCGCTAGCTTCGCCACCCTCTTCGTCGCCGGCTTCGCCAGCGCGGTCCGCAAGACCTGGCCCCAGCCTCACCTGCTCCGCGCCGGTTGCGGCGGGGGCGGTGCTCAGCCGCGCGGGGTGGGAACACCGAAGAGATCGATGATGCCGGCGGGAAGCTGGGCGAGCAGATCGTGCCGCTCGTCGTCGTTGAGCGCCTCGGCGACGGTCCGCAACACCGCCTGGGCGTGTAGACGCACCTGGTCCGCGTCCGCGACCTGCTCCCGGTCGCCGACGTGCTTCAGGAACTCACCGATGTCCCACCGGCGGCCCTGCGGATTACGGGTGACCGACGCGTCCAGCCGATCCGGTAGCTGTGCCGCCAGGTTGTCGGCCTCCTGTCCGGCGAGCCGTTCGCCGAGCACCGACAGAACGGCCTGTACGGACCGCACGGCCTCGTTCTCCCCGAGGCCCGCGCGCCGCCGTACCGTGGCGATCATCTGCTCGTACTCCATGACCCGCTCCTTCCGTCTCCTCGACCGGCCATCGGGCCCTGCCGGCGGACGAACGGGGCGAGTTCCCATGCTCCCTGGCCGCAAACGGGGTCACCCGTCGACCCGGACTTCGCGTCATCGGGCGGGCACGGCTCACATCTCGCCGCGAACCAGGCGGATCAGCCGGTCGAGGACATGTCGTCGTGGTATATCGCGGCGGCGACCCGCACCTCGTTGCGCGCCAACTGCTCCGGGTCGTTCAGGTCCGGCCAGCGTCCCCCGTGGACACCCCGTGTCCGCGCCCTCCATCGACGACACGCCGGTCACGTCACTCGGATTGCCAGCTGAGCCAGGTCTGGCCGTGCTGGAAACCCACCCGCTGATACAGGGGCACCGCCCGTTCGCTGGAGTGGACGGTCACGTGTTCCAGGCCGAGCTCGCGCGCCTCGGCCAGCACCAGGGTCAGCAGGGCCGCGCCGATCCCGCTGTCGCGCAGCTCCGGCACCACGTACACCGCTTGGACGTCCCCGGTCCGACGGTGCCGGTGCGTGGGTGCCGGCACCCGGTCAGCGATCATCAGCCAGGCCATTCCGACCACGTCGCCGTCGACCTCGGCGACGAACGGCCGGTGGGTCGACAGATGCTCGGTGACCCACGTGGCGAACAGCTCCACGAAGTCGTCGTGATCATTGCCCGTGTAGCCGCCCTCCTCGGTCAGCCGCCGCCATCGAAGGCCTGCCAACGCCACGGCGTCGGCAGGCGTCCCCGCGCGGACGTCTGCCCGAATCTGACCTTGGTGATTGTCGTTCGGCATGACGCGAGGCTACCCACGGATGGCCACGCCCTGGGCCCTCCCGGCCGGGCCGGCCGGTGCGGGTGAATCGTCTACGACATCAGCTCCAAAGGCAGCGCGCCCCGATCTACCCGGCCGGCCGGCCCACGCGCACCGGTCAGGCCTTGAGCAGCACCTTCGTGCAGTCGTCCTGCTTCTTCTGGAAGATCTTGTAGCCCTTCGGGGCGTCACGCAGCGGCATCCGGTGGCTGACGATGAAGCTCGGGTCGATCTCGCCGCGCTGGATGCGTTCCAGTAGCGGCCGGGTGTAGCGCTGGACGTGGCACTGACCGGTCCGCATGACCAGCGAGCGGTTCATGAACGCGCCCATCGGGAACTTGTCGACGAAACCGCCGTACGCGCCGACGACCGAGACCACCCCGCCGGAGCGGCAGGCGAGGATCGCCTGCCGCAGCGCGAACGGCCGTTCCGTCTCGACTCGCGCGGCCTGCTTGGCCCGGTCGTACGCGTACAGGGCGGCGTTGCCGTGGTGGCCCTCCAGGCCCACCGCGTCGATGCACGCGTCGGGGCCCCGGCCGGCGGTCATCTCGTTGAGGGTGTCCAGCACGTCGACTTCCTCGTAGTTGATCGTCTCGGCGTCGATGTGCTCCTCGGCCAGCCGCAGCCGGTACGGGAACCGGTCGATGACGATCACCCGCTCCGCGCCGAGCAGCCGGGCGCTGGCCGCGGCGAGCAGCCCGACCGGCCCGGCGCCCCAGACGGCGATCACCTGCCCGGGTTTGATGTCGCACATCTCGGCGCCCATGTAGCCGGTCGGGAACACGTCGGCCAGCATGACCGCCTGGTCGTCGCTGATCTCGTCGGGCACCTTGACCGGGCCGACGTCGGCGAACGGCACCCGGGCGTACTCGGCCTGGCCACCGGCGTAGCCGCCGAGCAGGTGCGAGTAGCCGAAGATGCCGGCCGGCGAGTGCCCCATGATCTTCTCGGCGATGCCGGCGTTCGGGTTGGAGTTCTCGCAGACCGAGTAGAGGCCGCGCTGGCAGGACGAGCAGTGCCCGCAGGCGATCGGGAAGGGCACCACCACCCGGTCGCCGGGGGCGAGGTTGCGGACCTGCGGGCCCACCTCCACCACCTCGCCCATGAACTCGTGGCCGAGGATGTCGCCCTTGCGCATCGCGGGGATGTAGCCGTGGTAGAGGTGCAGGTCGGAGCCGCAGATCGCGGTGGTGCTGATCCGGACGATCGCGTCCCGGGCGTTCATGATCTTCGGGTCGGGTACGTCGATGACCTTGACGCTGTCGGTGCCCATCCAGGCGGTGGCCTTCATTCTCGGTCCCTTTCGGAGAGCTCGGGCGGTCAGCGGCGGGACGCCGGCAGCGGCTGGGCGGGTCGCTGCATGGCCTGTTGGCGTACGGAGATGCCGTTGGGGCTGCCCTCGGAGCGGACGACCTCGCCGGTTTCCAGCACCTGCTTGAACCGGCGCAGGTCGTCGCGGACCTGCTGCTCGGGTTCCTCACCGAAGAGCTTCGCCACCGCTCGTCCGAGCGCGCCGGCCGGCGGCGCGTAGCGCAGCTCCACCCGTACCTCGGTGCCCCGGTCGCCCGGCGCGGGCACGAACCGGACCCGGCCGGCGTTGGGCACCCGGGTCCCCGGCAGCGACCGCCAGGTGATCGACTTGTTCGGCTGGTCGTCGATGATCTCGGCGTCCCACTCGACGCGGTGCCCGGCCGGGCCACGGGCGATCCAGTGCGAGCGGCGCAGGTCGTCGGCGCGGACGGACTCCAGGTGCGCCATGAATCGGGGCAGGTTCTCCATGTCCCGCCAGAACCGGTACGCCTCGGCGGGCGACCGGTTCACCGTCACCGCGATCTGCATCCTGATCACCCGGGCGCGGGCCCGTCGAGCGCGCCCGACGCGTACGGCGGCGAGCACGTCGACGGCGGTGATGCCGGCGATGGCGAGGGTGGTCAGCGCGACCCGGCGGCGGCGTTCACCGTCGCGGTCGGCGAGGGCCCGCCCGAGCAGTGTGAGGTCCATGGCGTCGCCGGCCACCCGGCTCCAGGCCCAGCCGGCCGGGCGACGGCCACTGAGCAGGCCGGCGCCGCTGCCCAACTCCCGTAGGCCGATGGCCGGAAGCACGGACCGCGCGGCCGGGGAGTCGTCCACCCCGGTCAGTCGCGCGAGGGGACCGGGCGCGACCAGCGCGCCCACTCCCAGGGCCAGGCTCAGCAGGCCGAGCGCGCTCGGCAGCGTCGCCGGCACCGGCCCGTCCAGCTCCGGCAGGAGCACAGTGTCGACACGACTCATGTCCGGTCCCTTCCGGTGGGCGTCGCCGCCGGTCCGCAGCGAGGGCGGCGGTGGTCCCCGCCCCCGTGACGCTATGTCTTACCAGTGCCACATGCGCCGGGTTCGGGGCAGAACGTCCGTTGCGGTCGGTGTGGGGTGGGAACGCCGTGCGGCGACGGTCGGCATCGCGACATTGACCGATTTGGATCACCTGAACGCCGTTACGGTCTGCCCAAACCGCCGCGCCGCCGGAAGGACATCCCGATGAGCCGTGCTCTGCTGCGCCACCTGACCGCCACCATCGCCGTCGCACTGCTCGTCGGGGAGGCCGCCGCCCCGGCCGCCGCGCGTACCCCCGGGTCGTCCGCGCCCGGCGGCGTCCGCACCGTGGTGCGCGACGCGGCGACCGGCGCACCGGTCCCCCGGGCCTGCGCGGCGCTCGTCCCGGTGGACGCCGCTGCGTTGTCTGCGGTCAGCATCGGTGAGGACCAACTCGGACGCTACGGGGGTTGCGCCGATGAGCAGGGCGTCCTGGTGACCGGGGACGTCGCCCCGGGGAGGTACCGGCTGCTGGTGAGCCCTTACGACACGACGGAGCACGGCTTGCAATGGGTCGGCCGGCGCGGCGGCACCGGTGAGCGCGAGCGGGCACAGGTGATTCAGGTGCGGCCCGGCGTGGTGACCAGCGCGCCGGTCATCCGGCTCGACCCGCCGGGCACCGTCGTCGGAGTGGTGACCGACGCGGCGACGGGCGCGCCGGTCCCCCGTGCGCTGGTCATGGTGGTGCCCTACGTGCCGCACCCGAAGTACGGCGACCACGGCCCGACCACGGACGAGGAGGGCCGTTACACGATCACCGGCCTCGGCCCGTACCACTGGCCCGTGCAGTTCGCCGCCGCCGGGCTGGCCACGGTGTGGTCCGGTGGGGTGGGCGGTCGGCAGCAGGCGCGGCCGGTGCGGGTCCGCGCCCAACAGACGGCGACGCTGAACCAGGCGCTGCCGGCGGGGACGCCGCTCACCGGGGCGGTACGGGTCGACGAGCTGCTCACCTACGCCCAGGTGATCGCGTTCGACGCGGCCACCGGGGACCTGGCCGGCGTCGCGGACGTGGGTGACAGTTACGCCCTGCGCCTGCTCCCCGGGCAGCGGGTGAAGCTACGTTGCGACTGCGCGTACACCCCGCCGGTCTGGCACCGGGACGCTGCCGGCTTCGACGCCGCGACTGCCGTGCGGGTACGCCGGGCGCCGGTCGTGGTGGACTTCAACCTCGGGACCCGCTTGTCGCTCGCACCCTGAACAAGGGCACCACCCCGGCGTTAGGAGTGCGCGGCAGCGGGTAGCCGGCATCCGCTCTTACCAGCGCCCGGAGGAGGTGGGATGTCGGAGACCAGCGCCTTCTTCGAGCGGTTGACGGTCGCTGGCCAGGATCCACGGTTCAGCAAGGTCTGTGGCAGCGTGCGATTCGACATCCGCGACGACGGCAACGTGGAGCAGTGGCGGCTGGACATCGATCATGGCCGGATGCGGGTTACCCGAAGCGATGCCCCCGCCACCACTGTGATCCAGGTGTCCGCGCAGGTCGCGGAGGCGATGGCGCGGGGCGAGGTGAACGGGCTGGCGGCGATCACCCGGGGCGAGATCATGGTCGACGGTGATCTCGCCCTGGCGTTGCGTATCGGGCGGCTGTTTCCGCGAGAGGCCGGGCGGCTTCAGCGCGAGGATCCCGACAGTGGGACGTGACGGATGAGGGACATCGCGGGCACTGTGGCGTGCATCGACGGGAACACCTTCATGGTGTCCGACGCCAGCGGCGACGTGCAGTCGTCCCCGAGCACCCCGGTCGGCCTCTTCGCCGCTGACACGCGCTTCCTGTCCCGTTGGAGGCTCACCGTCAACGGCGAGTGCATGACCGCGCTGTCGGTGGACGACAGCCAGTACTTCGAGGTCACGTTCTTCGCGGTGCCCGGCGCGGCGGTGGACTACGTGGAGGCCGACGTGTCGGCCATTCGGCGCAGGCGCATCGGCCCGGACCTCACCGAGTCGCTGACGATCTTCAATTACGGCGAGCGGGACATGACGCTCGACGTACGTCTGGAGGTGGCCGCCGACTTCGCCGACATCTTCGAGATCAAGTTCGACATCGGCGACAAGTCCGGCGAGCACTACACGCACGTCGGCCCGAACGAGTTGCGCCTGGGTTACCGGCGCGCCACCTACCGACGTGAGGTCGTCGTGTCGGCGAGCGAACCCGCGGAGTTCGACCCGGGCGGACTCCGGTTCGCGGTCCGACTGCGCCCCGGGCAGCAGTGGTCCACCCGGTTGCAGGCAGTCATGTTGGCGCTGCGTCCGGACGGCGTCGACCTGCGCTCCGCCCTGCGGGCCCTACGGCCGGACGACTCCACCCTGCCTGCCAGCGTGCAGGCCTGGGTCGCGGCGGCCCCGACCCTGGACACCGAGAGCGTCGGCCTCCAGCAGGTCTACCGCCGCAGCCTGGTGGACCTGGCGGCGCTGCGCTTCGCCCCGCTCTCGCTCGGCGGGGCGAGTGTGCCCGCGGCCGGGTTGCCCTGGTTCATGACCCTGTTCGGTCGCGACAGCCTGTTGACCTGCCTGCAAACCCTGCCGATCACCCCGTCGCTGACCCCACCGACACTGCGGATCCTCGGGTCGTTGCAGGGCACCCGGACCGACGACGTGTTGGAGGAGGACCCGGGCCGGATCCTGCACGAGCTGCGCTACGGGGAGTCGGCCGCGTTCGAGGAGCAGCCACACTCCCCGTACTACGGCACTGTGGACGCCTCACCGCTGTTCGTGGTGCTGCTCGACGAGTACGAGCGGTGGAGCGGCGACACCGCGCTGGTGATGGAGTTGGAGCAGGAGGCCCGAGCGGCCCTGGCCTGGATCGACCTGTACGCGGACCTGACCTCCACCGGCTACGTTTGGTACCAGCGACGCAACCGCGCCACCGGCCTGGACAACCAGTGCTGGAAGGACTCCTGGGACAGCATCTCCTACGCCGACGGCCGGCTGCCGGGCTTCCCGAGGGCCACCTGCGAAACCCAGGGGTACGCCTACGACGCGAAGATCCGGGGGGCACGACTGGCCCGCACCTTCTGGGGCGACACTGCCTACGCCGAGCGGCTGGAGAGCGAGGCGGCGGCCCTGTACGACCGGTTCAACCGGGACTTCTGGCTTGAGGACCGCGGCTTCTACGCCCTCGCCCTCGACCACGACGGCACTCCCGTGGACAGCCTGTCGTCCAACATCGGGCACCTGTTGTGGAGCGGCATCGTGCCACCGGAGCGGGCTGCGCGGGTGGTCGAGCACCTGATGGGGCCGGCGCTCTTCTCGGGTTGGGGGGTGCGGACGTTCGCCGAGGGGCAGCGCCGCTACAACCCGCTCGGCTACCACAACGGCACGGTCTGGCCGTTCGACAACTCGTTCATCGCCTGGGGGCTGCGCCGTTACGGCTTCGGCAACGAGGCGGCCCGCATCGCCGAGGGCATCCTCTCCGCCGCCACCTACTTCGAGGGCCGGCTACCCGAGGCGTTCGGCGGGTTCGACCGCGACACCACCCGGTTCCCGATCCGGTACCCGACCGCCGGCAGTCCGCAGGCGTGGTCCAGCGGAGCCTGCATGCTGCTGATCCGCACCATGCTCGGTATCAACCCGCACGAGGACCACCTGGCCGTGGACCCCGCGCTGCCCAGCACCTTCGGGCGGATCGCGCTCCTGGACATCCCCGGCCGTTGGGGCAAGCGCGACGCGTTCGCCCGCCAACGCCCCGACCAGCGTTAGCCACCGTGGCCTGCTTGATCGTGAGGGCTGAACGGGCGGGGAGTGTGCGTGATGCCGTTGAGGATGAGCGTGAGTCCGCGCTCGAATTCCTGGCCGGTGTACACGGCCCCGACCGGGGCCAGTTCGGCGAGGGTCGGCAGAGCACCGTGCGCAAGCGCTTCGACGCGACGGGCGGCGGAGGCGGGATCCTTCTCGCGCGTGAGCGCACCGGCCAGCTCGTTCTGCGCAATACCCGTGACAAACGCCGAGACGGCGCGGAACGCGACGAACAGGTCGACGCCGTCCAAGCCTCCGCGCGCAAGTGCTGCCGCGAGCGCCTCGGCTGGAGCGAGGCTGGCTCGGGAAGACGTGCGGCGGGTGAGTATGAGCGGGATGACCGCCGGGTGCGCGCGGAAGGTCCGCCACATGGCGGTAGCCACGGCACGCGTGTCGGCCAGCCAATCGTCGGTCGGCTTCGGTATCTGGACTCGGGCGGCGACGGCGTCGACCACGAGTTCCTCGAGGGCTTCGCGGCTGTCGACGTAGTTGTAGAGAGTCATGGCGCCGGTTTTCAGCGACGCCGCGAGGGAGCGCATGGTGAGCCCGGCCAAGCCATCCCGGTCGACGATCACCAGCGCGTGTTGCTGGATGTCCGTGAGGGTGAAACGGGCTCTCATGCTGGCTGCTCTCCCGGAGATGGGTACGGCGTACGTATCAGACGGTACTATACGTACAACGTACGCATGCCGGAGGAGATTCATGATCACTAGAAACTCGGAGCGCCCGCCATTCCGGGCCAGCCGGAAAACGGGAACGGGATGGCGTGACCTGGCTCAGCAGCAGGATGACGCCTTCGTCGCCTTCGCCCGCACTCTGACCGATGAAGAGTGGGAGCGGCCCAGCCTCTGTGCGGGCTGGACCAACAAGGTTGTGCTCGCCCACCTCGCGCTCGGTCTGCACCTGCCGCCATCACGGCTGCTGCTGGCAATGGGGCGGCGGCGCTGGTCGTTCGATGCCTCGAACGACCTCCTGAGTCGCGAGTACGCCAGCCAAAGCACCGCCCCGGAATTGATCGACGTGTTCGACCGCTTCCGGGCGCGTCCACGAGGTATCGGACGTCTACTGCCGGCACCGCTACTGCTCGGCGACCACGTCGTACACCACCTCGACATCGCATTCACGCTCGGCCGGTCCGGCGTCCTGGCGCCGCCGGTGGCCGACGCGGTCCTCACCGTCGAGACACGCGTGCCCAACCCGTTCATCCCCGCGGTCGCGCGGGCCAACGGCATCGCGTTCCGCACCACCGACACGAACTGGTCGCGCCCCTCTGCCGGCGCCCCCGAAGTCGTCGGCACCGCCGAGAGCATCATCTCCGTTCTCGCCGGTCGACACCACGCCATCCCGAACCTGTCGGGCAGCGGCGTCGCCATCCTGGCGAACCGACTCTGAAGCGAACGCGGCCCCACACCGTCGAACCCGCCGCGCCGCTCCGACCAGGCCGCGACAGCGGCGTGCTCGACATCACTTGACACGTACAACGTACGCGAGTCACGCTTACGTACGTTGTACGTATCAGACGTTGGAAGGTAGAGGATCCGAGTGCTCAGCATCGACAACGAACTTCTCGAAGCAGTCGGCGCGATCGCCGCCGCCGCCCCACCGACACCACCCGTCGTCGGTGACTGGAGGACTCGACGGGCCACCATCGATGCCGTCTATGGCGGGTTGGCGGCCGCCGTCACACCCGACAACAGTGTCGACGTCGTCGACTTCACAGTGCCGTCCGCGGACGGGCACACCCTTGCACTGCGCCTGTACAAGCCGACGAACCCACCGCACGCCCTTGTCGTCTACCTCCACGGTGGCGGTTTCATCGCCGGAAGCCTGGACGGGTACGACCACATCTGCCGCCACTACGCGTCAGAGGCCGGGGTTGCGGTTGTCGCTGTCGACTACCGGCTCGCACCCGAAGCGCCGTTTCCCGCCGCCGTCGAAGACTGCGTCGCCGCGGTCCGCTGGGCGATCGAGCATGCGGCGGAGCGTGTGCCCGGCGCGCGGGTCGCAGTCATGGGTGACTCCGCCGGCGGTGGCCTCGCAGCGGCGACAGCCCTACTGTGCCGCGACCGTGGGATCGGGCCGTTGGCCGCGCAGATCCTGGTCTACCCGATGCTCGATGACCGGACTGCGGCTGCCGACCCGGCCGTCGAGCCCTTCCTCGGCTGGTCGGTCGCCGACAACATCACCGGCTGGCGCGCCTACCTCGGCGCGAGGTACGGCACCGACGACGTGCCCGCGTCCGCTTCGGTCACCCGCGCGGAGTCACTCGACGATCTGCCAGCGACCTACCTCGAGGTCGGCCAACTGGACCTCTTCTGCGCGGAGACGGTCGCCTACGCCGAGCGGCTCGTACACGACAACGTGGCCGTGCATCTCTCGGTACGCCCCGGCGCAGTCCACGGCTTCGACCAGTTCGCTCCCGAGTCCGGGGTGGCACGCAGCGCCATGGCCGACCGCATCACCTTCCTGAAGAACCTGTGACGCGTCCACGTTCAAACCTGGACCGCGCCGCACCGTCGCACCCATCAAGCCCATCTGAGACCGCCCAGCAAGGAGTTTCCATGGAAACCAAGACTGCCCTCATCACCGGCTCGACGAGCGGAATCGGCCGCGCCACCGCACTCAAGCTCGCTCGCGCTGGTGTCCGTGTCATCGTCTCCGGGCGCAACGCCGAACGAGGACTGGAAGTGGTGGAGGAGATCCGCGCCGGGGGCGGAGAGGCCGACTTCGTCGCCGCCGATCTCCGCGACGCGCAATCCGCTGTAGCACTCGCGGCCAAGGCCACCCAGGCCGCCGAGTCGGCGGGCGGAAGCCTCGACATCCTGGTCAACAACGCGGCGATCGGGGCCGGTGGACCGACCGCGGGCACCGAGGAGTCGACCTTCGACGCGGTACTGGGCACCAACCTGAAGGCGCCGTTCTATCTGGTCGCGAACCTTGCACCCGCCATGGCGGCACGAGGCGGTGGGGCGATCGTCAACGTCTCCACCCTCGCCGCCGAAGTCGCCCTCCCGGGCCTGTCGGTCTACGGCGCCAGCAAAGCCGCCCTGGACCTGCTGACCAAGAGCTGGGCAGCCGAGTTCGGCCCGGCGGGAGTGCGCGTGAACTCCGTGCGCCCCGGCCCGACCCGCACTCCCGGATCCGCGGCCCTGGGCGAGGGCCTGGAACAGCTCGCGGCCCAGGCCCCGCTGGGTTTCGTCGCCGATCCGGAGGACATCGCCGCCGTCATCGCGTTCCTCGTCAGCGACGAGGCACGGTTCGTCACCGGCGTGATTCTGGACGCCGACGGTGGCCGCACCGCCGTCTGAGCGAGTCAGCCTGCGCCGGCCCGACCATGGGCTCCCCGGCCGCCCATTCCTCGGGGCGGCCGGGGAGGCCGTGCGCTCAGGCGCTGCGGAAGGTACGCCGGTACGCGTCCGGGGGCACGCCGACGGTGCGGTGGAAGTGCCGACGCAGCGTCGCGGCGGTGCCCATGCCGGCCGCCTCGGCGATGGCGTCGATGCTGTGGTCGGTCTGCTCCAGCAACTCCTGGGCGCGGCGGATCCGCTGCGTCGACAGCCACAGCAGTGGTGTGGTGCCGGTGGCCGAACGGAAGTGGCGGGCCAGGTTGCGTGAGCTCATGTTCGCCTGCCGGGCCAGGTCCTCGACGGTCAGCGGCCGGTCCAGGCGGGCCAGGGCCCAGGGAAACAGGGTGACCAGCGGGTGGTCGTCACGGGCGGGCACCGGGGTGGTGACGTACTGGGCCTGACCACCGGCGCGGTGCGGTGGCACGACCAGGCGGCGGGCGACGGCGTTCGCGACGGTCGAGCCGTGGTCGCGGCGGATCAGGTGCAGGCACAGGTCGATCGCGGCGGCCTTCCCGGCGGAGGCGAGCACGGTGCCGTTGTCGACGTAGAGCACGTCCGGGTCGACCCGTACCCGCGGATAGCGGGCGGCCAGCGCCTCGGCGTGCGCCCAGTGCGTGGTGGCCCGCAGCCCGTCGAGCACCCCGGCGGCGGCCAGCACGAACGCGCCGGTGCACAGCGAGACCATCCGGGCGCCCGCCCGGTGGGCCGCGCGGACCGCGTCGAGCAGGTCGGGGGGGACGTCAGCGTCGACGTCCTCGACCGACGGGATGATCACGGTGTCGGCGCGGGCGAGCCGGTCCAACCCGTCGTCGGGCGCCAGCAGGAAGCGGCCGATCCGGACCGGGGCGGGGCCGCAGATCGCCACGTCGTACCAGGGGTCGGCCAGGCCGGAGGGGTCGTGGGCGAAGACCTCGCAGGCAAGAGCCAGCTCGAAGTGCAGCATCCCGTCGGTGGCGGCGATCGCGACAAGGGCCATGTCCGAAACTGTACGGGGATTGGCGTTCCCGACACTGGTCGGTCGTCGGCAGCTGCGAAAGACTGGGCCCAGTCGATCTTCGAGGGGGCAACGATGGGCCACAGCGTGGCGGTGTTCGGGGCGTACGGGCACACCGGACGGTTCGTGATGGCGGAGCTGCGCGAGCGCGGGTTCGGTGCTCTGCCGGTGGGCCGCGACCCGCGCCGGCTGGCGGCGTTCGGGGCCGGCTACCGGGTGGCGTCGGTCGACGATCCGGCCTCGCTCGACGCGGCGCTGACCGGCGTGGACGCGGTCATCAACTGCGCCGGCCCGTTCGCGTCGACCGCCGCCGGTGTGATCGGTGCCGCGCTGCGCGCCGGGATCCCGTACGTGGACGTGGCGGCCGAGATCGAGGCCAACCTCGACACGTTCACGCACTTCGCCGAACGCGCCCGGGCGGCCGGTGTCGCGGTGGTCCCGGCGATGGCCTTCTTCGGCGGGCTCGGTGACCTGCTCGCGACGACGGCGATGGGCGACTGGACGTCGGCCGACGAGGCGCACGTCGCGTACGGACTGAGCAGCTGGCACCCGACGGCCGGGACGGTCGCCGCAGGCGTCGTCTCCCGCGAGCGCCGCGCCGGCCGCCGGGTCCGCTACACCGGCGGCCGGTTGGAGTACCAGTCCGGCGGGGAGCTGCCGAGGGTGGACTGGGACTTCCCCGCGCCGTTGGGCCGGCGGACCGTCCTCGGGGAGTTCACCATGGCCGACGTCGTCACCATCCCCCGCCATCTGGCCATTCCCGAGGTTCGCACCTACATGACCGTCGACGCCGCCACCGACCTGGGCGCCGCGGCGGCGCCGGTCGCGGTCGACGGGCTGGGCCGGTCAGCGCAGACGTTCACTGTCGACGTCATAGTGCGTCGCGGCGACGTGCGCCGCCGTGTCGTGGCCAGTGGCCGGGACATCTACGCCGTCAGCGCGCCCCTGGCCGTGGAGGCGGTCGGGCGCGTCCTCGATGGTCGGACGAGGACCAGCGGCGTCGCCTCCGCCGGCGAGATGTTCGACGCGGCCGACTTCCTGCGCGCGCTGTCGCCGGCCATCCGCGTCGAACCGGTCAGTGACTGAGGTCGAGAATTCAGCCACAATTCGTTACGCGAAATCCGTAATCATCGAACCAGAACGGGGCGATGGGACTTAAAAGAAACTTAAGGCTGTACGAGCGAAAAATTGTCATCGGGGCCCGCCGCGCTGGCTGCCAGGGCACTTGTCGACCGGCCTCCTTAATTCTTTCCCCGCGAGTTGATGCAGGCCCCTGACGTGCACATACTCCTTCCGACAGAGCTTTATCGTCGACTCGAAGGAAACCACTGGTAATGCGGACTCCCCCCGCGCACGTCGCACCGCCGGATCGGGCACGAAAGCGTCGTCGCCTCACTCGCATCACGCTCGCCTCTGCGGTCGTCGCCGCATTGGCCGGTAGCGGCATCTACATCGCCGGCGCCCAGGCCGAAGAGGTCGCCGTGCCCGGCCGGGTGCAGGCAGAGGGCTTCGCGGCACAGTCCGGGGCACAGACCGAGGGCACCGGCGACGCCGACGGCGGCCGTAACGTTGGCTGGCTGGCCAGCGGCGACTGGCTGCGCTTCGACGGTGTGTCGGTAACGGGCGTCGACCTGACGGCCCGGGTCGCCTCGCACAACGCCGCCGGCGGCACCGTCGAGTTGCGCCTCGGCGCGCAGAACGGCCCACTGCTGGCCAGCTTCCCGATCACCCAGACCGGCGGTTGGCAGAAATGGACGACCGTCACCGCGAAGGCGCCCGCTGTGCCGGCCGGCGCGCAGACCGTCTTCGCGGTCATGAAGAGCACCTCGACGTCGGATTTCGTGAACCTGAACTGGTTCACGTTCGGCCCCGCGACGGGCACGTCGGCCACGCCGAGCACGTCGGCCACCCCCTCGGCCACGCCGAGTTCCACCGCGTCCGCGTCCCCGTCGACGTCCGTCCCGCCGAGCGCACCGGCCGGCGGCTGGGTGCCCGTCGACCAGGCCAAGTGGAGCAGGGAACTGGCCGCCTTCAACGCCATCAGGCCGAAGGCGGTGCCGCCGGGCACCACCCGGGTGCCGGAGTTCCACACCGACTGCGGCGTCGCGAATTCCGCCCCGGACGACCCGATCGTCCTGCCGAACCTCTCGGGCGCCTCGCACATGCACACCTTCTTCGGCCCGAAGATCGACGCCTTCACCACGACGGACAAGCTGTTCGCCGCGGTGAACACCTGCAACGCCCCCGGGGACAAGAGCGCCTACTGGACCCCGGAGCTGCGCAAGGACGGCAAGGCCGTGCCAATCAAGAGCATGCGCGTCTACTACGGCTCGCGGGTCAAGGACCCGTCGACAGTCAAGCCCTTCCCGCCGGGCCTGGTGGTGGTCGAAGGCGACGCCAAGCGGCAGGTCGACACTCCGAAGAACGCCGGCAGCAACCAGTTCTGGTGCGCGGGCAGCGCCGAGATCGGCCGCAGCGCCGACGGCAACTGGCCGAGGTGCGCCCCCGGCGGCAACCTGATCTTCCAGCTCGTGTTCAAGGACTGCTGGGACGGCAAGAACATCGACTCACCCGATCACAAGTCGCACATGGGCGACCCGGTGAACGGCGTCTGCACCGGCAAGTACCCGGTGGCCGTGCCGGATCTCTCCTTCATGGTCAACTACGAGTCGCTGGGCGGTGACGGCCTCAGCCTCTCCTCCGGCAAGCCGTCGTCAATGCACGGCGACTTCATGAACGCCTGGGAGCCGGAGCGTCTCGGCGACCTGGTGAAGTCCTGCCTCAACCAGAACGCCAAGTGCGGCGTCGACACGACCTTCGCCGGCGGCTGACCGCCGCCTCCGTATTGACGGACGGCCCCCACGCCTGAGCGTGGGGGCCGTCCGTCATCACATCCGACCTGCGACGGTCAGAGAACCATGCTGACCCCGTTGGCCTTGCACGCGGCGCTGACGTCCTTGCCGGCCTTCTCGAAGGCCGGGTTGTCGGCGGCGGTCGCCGGGTCCGCCGCGGCCGCAGCCTTGGCCGCCTCGGCGGCGAACGTCCGCAGGGCGTCGGCCAACTTGCCGTCGCCGGTCGAGGCGACAGTGGTCACCTTCTGCTCCAGCCCGGTCAGGATCTTCTTGAAGTCCGCCGCCGACGCGTCGCCAGTCGTGGCGACCTTCACCATCTCGGTCCTCATCTCGTCGCTGGCCTTCTTCACCGCCTCGCAGAGCTGCTTGTCGGTCGCCGCGCCCGCGGCGGGTGACGAGGCCGGAGCGGCGGCAGCGGAGGTGGCAACAGCGGACGGGGCTGCGGAGGTGGGAGGGGGCGTGGTGGATCCGGCGGTCGTCGCCTTATCGGCGTCGCCACAGGCGGCGAGGGCCGTCGAAACGGCAAGGATCAACATGGCGGAAGCAAGACGGGAAGATTTCACGGACGCGGACGATAGTCGAAGTCCGAACGATGATCAATTCGCTCGGCGTCCCGCCCACCCTCGGCGGCTCCACAGTGTTCGGTCACGGTGAAGCTACGTCGCGAAGCGCGAGGATGGAGGTCGCCGTCAGTGCGACGGCGCGGTCCTGATCGTGCGACAGGTCCCTAAGGCGCGTACGGCGGCGCTTCCCGGAATGTCCGCCAACGCCTCGGTCAGCCGTCGCCGTGCGGACGGTGCGACACCACTCTGCCCAAGGCAGGCGACGAGCCGGTTCGCAATCTGGTCTGCCACCGCGGGGATGGTGTCTTTTCGTCACGACGGTCCGTGTGACGGAAACACTTCACGGCAGCGGGTCACGCTCCGGAGGCTGGACACCATGAATGTGACCCGGCTCGACCGACCGGGCGACGGCCACCCACAGCCCTCGCCCGGGGACACCCTCGCCCGCATCACCGTCGTGGACGCACTGCGCGGAAGCGCGCTGCTGCTCATCCTGCTGGTGAACATCGCGTTCTTCAGCTCCGGCTACGACTTCCACCTGGTCGACGATCCGACGCGCGGCGCCGTCGACCTGCTGATCGCCGGCGCGGTGGAGCTGTTCTTCGCGATGAAGGCGTACCTGCTGTTCGCCTTTCTGTTCGGCTACAGCTTCACCCTGCAACTCGAATCCGCGGCTCGGCGCGGAGTGGAATTCCGCCCGGCGTTCCTGCGCCGGCTCTCCGGGTTGTTCGTTCTCGGCGTGCTGCACGCGGTGCTGCTGTTCCACGGCGACATCCTCACCACGTACGCGCTGCTCGGTCTCGTGCTGTTCGCGGTCCGGCGGATCGAGCCCCGCACCGCGCTGATCGCGGCGGCGTCCATCATCGGCGGCATCGCCATGGTGGTCGGGATCGCCGCGGTCCTCGGCGCCACAGTGGTTCCGGACGAGGCCGCCGCACTCGGCGCCGGTGCGCGTTCGACGCTGGCGCTGGGCGGCGGCCTCGGCGATGTCGTCCTGGAGCACCTGCGGTCGATGCCGGCGATGATCGGCGGTCTCGCCGTGCAGGGTCCCCTGGCGTTCGCGGCGTTCCTCGTCGGCCTCGCCGCCGGCAAGCACCGGCTGCTCGCCACCGTGCCCGCCCACCAGGACCTGCTACGCCGGTGCGAACGGGTGGGCTACCCGATCGGTCTGGCCGGCGCCGTCGTGTTCGCGGTCGGTGGTTCCACGGCGAACCTGACCGGACTGATGGTCAGCATCGTCACCGCGCCGTTCCTGGCCGCCGCCTACGCCGCGACCCTGCTGCGCCTGTTCACGCGGCGGCCGCGCCTCGCCGACGCGTTCGCCCCCGCTGGGCGGATGGCCCTGACCAACTACCTGGCCCAGTCGCTCGTGTGCGTGCTCGTCTTCACCGGCCTCGGGTGGGGCCTGGTCGGCCGCACCTCGCCGGGACAGACACTGCTGATCGCACTGGTGATCTTCGCGGTGCAGCTGGTGGTCAGCTCGTGGTGGCTGCGACGGTTCCGGTACGGCCCCGTCGAATGGGCGCTGCGCGCCTGGACGCGCCGCCCCAACTAGGGTGCTGACATGGTCGATCGGCACCAGGTGATGAACTTCCGGGTCCGGGCCCAACAGCTCGACCGGGCCGAGGGCACGCTCGCCGACACCGCCGTCCTGGACCTCGGGGTGCAGAACACCGGTCCGGACGGCGGGCGGTGGGCGCTGGCGATACGCGGGGTCGACGTGACCGCGTTGTCCGACGCGGATCTGGTCCTGCTGTGGACGGTGCGGGGTGCTCCCCACCTCTACCGCCGGGCCGACGTTGCGAAGGTGGCGGCGGCCGTCGAACCCCACTCCTCGGCCGACGCGGGCAAGCGCATCTACGACGCCGCGAAACCGTTGAAGGCCGCCGGCATCGACACCCTCGCGGCCCTGGACGAGATCGCCGAGCGGATGCGGGCCATCGTCAGCACGCCGACGGTCAAGGGGGACGTCTCCGGCCGCCTGGCCACCATGCTGCCCGAGCCCTACCTGCGGTTCTGCCGCCCGTGCGACGCCACGCACCTCTACGAGATGCCGTTCCGGCTCGCCGCCCTGCGGGCCGGACTGGAGTTGCAGCTCGACACCTCACCCCCGGTCCTGCGGCGCATCACCGGGTTCAGGAAGGCAGCCGCTGCGGGTGACCGCTTCGGCCTCATCCGCGCCTATCTTCGCCTGCTCGGTCCGGCCACCCCGAAACAGGTCGCCGACTACCTCGACGCCCCGGTGAAGGACGTGAAGGCGCACTGGCCCGACGATGTGGTCGAGGTGACTGTCGACCGCGAGGTGCGCTCGTTGCTGGCCGCCGACGAGGCGGCGCTGGAGTCGGCCGACAGCACCGTCACCCGACTGCTCGGCCCGTTCGACCTGTTCCTCCAGGCCAAGGACCGGGCAACGCTGGTGCCGGACGCCGCCCGCGCCAAGGAGCTGTGGCCGGTGTTGGGTCGCCCCGGCGCCGTCCTGGTCGACGGCGAGTTGGTCGGCACCTGGCGGCCCCGCAAGTCCGGCAGGACGTTCACCGTCGCCGTGAGGCCGTGGCGCCGGTTGTCGGACGCCACCCGTGAAGCCATCACCGCGCAGGCCGAACACCTCGCCGCGTACCGCTCCGTCTCCCTCGGCGGCGTCGACTTCGGCAGCTAGTCTTCGACGACACTCACTCCACCGCCCAGGCGACGGCGGGCGGGCGCACCCGAGCGCAGATCGGCCCACCGGTGGCATCGGTCAACCCGACCCGGCCGACCAGCGTCCCGTTGCCCTCGTGGGCGGCGCGCAGCAGCTCGGTCGGCACGTCGGTGAACATCAACTTCGCCCGTCGGAACATCGCGAAGCCGTCCTGGGTCACCGCGCCCCAGCTCAGATAGATAAACCGAGCCCCGGGGCGGCCGTGCACCCAGGGGCCACCGACGTCGAGCGCACCGTCGATCTCGCGGCTGGACACCTCGAAGGACCAGGTGGCGCTGGCCGCGTCGGCCGGCACCTGGTCGACGACCTCGGCCTTGCGCTGAACGCCGACGTGCACGTTGCCCAACCGCAGCGCGTCGGCCTCCGCACCGGGACGCTGACCTGGGAGATCGCTGCCGTCGATCCTGATCCGCATGGCACCGACTCTAGTTACACGGCCGTTTGTCCGGCGGTGTCGTCCTCGCCGTACTCGCCGCGGATGGGCAGGTAGTAGGCGGGCAGGAACCCGGCGATGATGGCGACGCCGGCGATCGGCACGAACGCGCCGACGAGGATGCCGGAGCCGATCCAGACCAGCGCGAGCGCGAAGCGGCGACCGATGGCCCGCGCCCCGAACGGACCGAGGCCGGGGTCCAGCAGGTTGGCCCGCCGCAGGTGCGCCCACACGATGTTGAAGAGAGCCGCAGCCGTCCACAGTGTGCCGCCGTAGACGACGACCGACGCGCGTAGCCCCTGCTCCGCGCGCAACGCCTCGGCAAGCAGTGACGTGGAGAACGGCAGGAACGCGATGACCATCAGGAGCAACGTGTTGAGGAACAGGACCCCTCGGTCGACGTGCCGGACGCGATCGAACATGACGTGGTGATTCACCCACACCTGCCCGATGAGCAGGAAGCTCAACGTGTACGCCAGGTACGACGGCCACAGCGCACCGAGCCCCTGGACGAGGCGCCCGAAGTCGTGGGGCGGTTGGATCTCCAGCACGAGGAGCGTCACGGCGATCGCGAAGACACCGTCGCTGAAGGCCAGCAATCGGCCAGGGCTACGGGTAAGCCGTGAAGTTTCCCTTTTGGGAGGCACATCCGGAATTATGCTATACGTCCGCTTTCATTTCTGGGCAGCGATCGGGGCCGTTCTGCGCAGGTAGGTCTCGGCCAACTGGCGAAGGCGCGTCCGGTCGAAGCTGTCCCCGTGGCCGGGATGGAATCGGCGGGTGCCAGGAGACGTCAAATGATCGCGAAGAGACGGTCAGCGGGGTCCACGACCGCAGCCAGCACCGCGCCCGGCACGAGCGCCGGATCGTCCGCGCGGATCGTGTCCGCCTCGAACGGCGTGAACCCCGGCCCGCTGATCCACAGACGGAGTTCCAGCCCGTGATTCTCGCCGTCCAGGTGGTTCGCCACCTGGAGAACCTCTGCCGTCGCGGCGACACCGGCCGCGGCCAACCGACGCGTGTCGCGACGGGATCGGGCGACCACCCGCCAACCGAAGACGCCGAACCCGACACCGATGGCTGTCGCCAGGACGCCACCGACCAGCAGACCCCAGAAGTCGCTGGACGATCGCGGTGGGTTCAGCGTCACGGCGGCGACGAGCAGGACCGGTCCGGGTAGGCAGATGGCCAGGAAGACGAATCGGCTCAGCAGCGCGCCGATCGGGCCGACACGCGCTTCCGCTTCGCGAGGGGCACTCGTCACCCTCGCACCGTAGTGCAGCGGCCGGCTGGCTCACTCCACCGTCCGGGCGGGGCCGGGGAGGGTGAATCCGTCCGTGCCGGAACGCGGGAACGCCCGATCTGCCGATCTGAACGAGTACGCCGTGAAAGACTCGCCCGGCTGACGGAAGGGGCGGGAATGCATCCAACCTGGCTCGTAGCGCTCTCGTGGACTTCGCTCGCACTCGGCGTCGTCAGCATCGCGGTCGTGCTGGCCGACACCTATCTCCGCGGGCACCGGCAGCCGGTCCGGGTCATGGAGATCGTCTGGCTGGTGACCGTCCTCTACATCGGCCCGGCCGGCGTCCGCCTCTACTGGAACTGGGGCAGGCCCGAGGCGTTCTCTCGACGGCGGCACGAGGGTCAACCACGACGGCCCCGCCGGGGCATCGTCGTCACTCACGTGTCCCGCTGCGGCGCGCACTGCACTCTCGGGTTCATCGTCGCCGAGGTCGCCCTGTACGCAGTGAGATTCGACCCGGCCGAGGACCCGCTGTGGGTCGGCTACGCCGGCGACTACCTGATGGCGGTGACGATCGCCGTGCTCTTCCGGTACTTCGCCGGGCCGGGTCGCAGCCTCGGAAAGATCCGGCACGCACTGTCGAACGTCGGCAGGATCGAGCTGCGGACGATCACCACGTTCGAGGTGGCGCTGTTCGTGTGGCTGGCGCTCGCACATCGGGTGATCTTTACGGAGCCACACCTGCGACCCGACAGCCCCACGTTTTGGTTCGCCGGTCAGCTCGGGCTGATAGCTGGCTTTATCGCGGCCTGGCCGACCGCCTCCTGGCAGCTCGGCAGAGGGCTGAGAATCGAGCCGCGCCGACTGCCCGACGACTGAACGGGCCCGGCCGCCCTCGAAGAACAACAAGCGGCAACGAGATCCCTCTCCCTGCCACTTCTAACGTATACCGCACCCGGGGGCTTGCGGCAAGGCCCCGGTCGTGGCGCAGAATCGGCGGCCGGACCAGCACGAACGAGGCAACGGGGGCACGACGTGGGTGTGTTGTCGATGGACGGGGGCCGCGACGACCGGGCACCGCTGTTGGATCTTCGAGAGGTCGACGAGACGCAGGTGTCAATTGTCGGTGGCAAGGCCGCGCACCTGGGCGCGCTGTCCCGGATCGACGGCATTCGGGTGCCGGCGGGGTTCTGCGTGACGACGGCCGCCTTCCGGCGGATCATGGCGCAGACGCCGTCGATCGACGACCGACTCGATGAGCTGTCGCGCCTGAGCCCGGACGACCGGGAGGCGATTGGCCCGCTCAGCGCGGAGATCCGCCGCAGCGTCGAGGAGACCGCGATCCCGGGCGACCTGGCCGCCGCGATCACCGGCGCGCTCGCCCGGTTCGGCGAGCAGGCCGCCTACGCCGTGCGGTCCAGCGCGACGGCGGAGGACACGCCCACCGCGTCCTTCGCCGGGCAGCAGGACACCTACCTGAACGTGGTGGGGCCGGAGGCGATCCTGCGGCACGTCGGCCGGTGCTGGGCGTCGCTGTTCACCGAGCGGGCCGTCATCTACCGCCTGCGCAACGGCATCGACCACCGCACGGTTCAGATGGCTGTCGTCGTACAGCAGATGGTTTTTCCGGATGCCTCCGGCATCCTGTTCACCGCGGACCCGGTGACGGGCAACCGGAAGGTCGCGACAGTGGACGCCAGCTTCGGCCTCGGTGAGGCCCTGGTGTCCGGCCTGGTGAACCCGGACGTCTTCACGGTGCGCGACGGCGAGGTCGTCGCCGGCACTGTCGCCGCGAAGCAGCGCGCCGTCGCCGCGCTGCCCGGCGGCGGCACTCGCGAGGTGGAGATCGACACGCAGCGGCAGGAGCAGCCGGCGCTGACGCGGGCTCAGGTGGTGCGACTCGTGCGGCTCGGGCGACGGATCGAGGCGCACTTCGGCCGTCCGCAGGACATCGAGTGGTGCCTGGTCGGCGACGACTTCCAGATCGTGCAGAGCCGACCGATCACCACGTTGTTTCCCATCCCGGTGGCCGATGACCAGGAGAACCACGTCTACCTCTCGGTCGGTCACCAGCAGATGATGACCGACGCCATGCGACCGCTGGGGCTCTCCATGTGGCAGCTGACCGCCATGGCCCCGATGCTGGCGGCCGGCGGGAGGTTGTTCGTCGACGCCACCCGGCTGCTGGCCTCCCCCGCCAGCCGCGCCGGCTTCCTCACTATGGCGGGACGCGACGACCCGCTGATGAAGGACGCGCTGGAAACCCTGATCGACCGCCGGGACTTCATTCCGACGCTTCCGGAGCAGGGCGGTCCGGGTAAGCCGACGACCGGCGGCGCGTCCACCTCGATCGAGACCGATCCGGCCATCGTCACCGAGCTGGTCGAGCGCAGCGAGGCGTCCATCGCCGCCCTGCGGCGCGACATCGCGACGGTGACCGGTACGGCGCTGTTCGACTTCCTGCTGGATGCCTTCCAGGAGCACAAGCGGGTCCTCGGTGATCCGCTGAACATGCAGGCGATCATGGCCGGCATGGAGGCCACCTGGTGGCTCAACGACCGGCTGCACGAGTGGCTGGGCGAGAAGAACGCCGCGGACACTCTCACGCTCTCCGCGCCCGGCAACATCACGTCGGAGATGGGGCTGGCGCTGCTCGACGTCGCCGACGTGATCCGTCCCTATCCGGAGGTGGTGGCGTTCCTCCAGGACGTCGCACACGACGACTTCCTCGACGAGCTGCCGAAGGTCGCGGGCGGGGCCGAGGCGCGCGTCGCCATCGAGGCGTACCTCGACAGGTACGGCATGCGCTGCGTCGGCGAGATCGACATCACCAGGCCGCGGTGGAGCGAACGCCCCAGCACGCTGGTGCCCGTGCTGCTGGACAACGTCAAGCTCTTCGAGCCGGGCGCGGCCCGGCGGCGCTTCGAACAGGGCCGACAGCAGGCGCAGCGGCAGGCGCAGGAGGTGTTGACGCGCCTGCGGGCGCTGCCGGACGGGCAGCAGAAGGCCGACGAGACCGCGCGGATGATCGACCAGGTGCGGGCCTTCATCGGCTATCGGGAGTACCCGAAGTACGACATCGTCAGCCGCTACTTCGCCTACAAGCAGGCCCTGCTCGCGGAGGCCGAACGCCTGGTACGCGCCGGGGTGCTCACCGAGGCCGAAGACGTCTTCTACCTCACGTTCCAGGAGTTCCACGAGGTCGCGCGCACGCACCGGGTGGACGACGAGCTGATCCGGCAGCGCCGGGACGCGTTCCGGTCGTACCAGACGCTCACCCCGCCCCGGGTGCTCACCTCCGACGGTGAGGCGATCACCGGGGCGTACCGACGCGACGACGTGCCGGCCGGTGCCCTGGCCGGTGTGCCGGTGTCCTCCGGGACTGTCGAAGGACGCGCCCGCGTCATCCTGGACATGGCGCAGGCCGACCTCGAAGCGGGTGACATCCTCGTCACGGCCCACACGGACCCGAGCTGGACGCCCCTGTTCGTCGGCATCGCCGGCCTGGTGACGGAGGTCGGCGGGTTGATGACGCACGGCGCGGTGATCGCGAGGGAGTATGGCCTGCCGGCTGTCGTCAGCGTGCTCGACGCCACCCGGCTGATTCGCGACGGGCAGCGGATCCGCGTGCACGGCAGCGACGGGTACGTCGAGATCCTGCCCTGACCGACGGCGCTGCAGGAGGGCCGACGATGGCGGTTTCGGTCCGACGGCTGCCGGCGCGGCGCTGGTCCACGCCGGGGTGCCGGCCGGCTGGGTGGTCGGGGACAAGACCGGGACCGGCGGGTACGGCACCCGCAACGACATCGCGGTGATCTGGCCGCCCGACCGGGCCCCGATCGTGCTCGCCGTGCTGTCCAGCCGCGACACGAAGGACGTCACCCCCGACGACGCCCTCATCGCCCAGGCCACCCGGGTGGTCGTCGCCCACCTGTGAGCACCTAGGCGGGGTGGTATTTCACCAGGACGACTCCGGAGGCGAAGGGTTCGGCGGACACCAGCTCCAGTCGTGCCGGCGGCTGACCACCGTCGAACAGCGCCCTGCCTCGACGAAGGAACACGGGGTGCACCAAGAGGTGCAGCTCGTCGATGAGCCGGAGATCGGCGAGGGATCGGATCACTGTGAGACTGCCGTAGACCACGATGTCGCCACCGGGCTCACGCTTGAGGTCGGTGATCCCGTCGGCGTCGAGGCGAGAGAGTCGCCGGGTGTTCGCCCAGGTGGCGGTGTTTCCCGAGGCGGAAACGACGATCTTCTCCAACGTGTCGAGGCGTTGGGCGTACCCCCGCACGGCGTCCGGCTGGTCGGGGTTCTGCGCGGTCGACGGCCAGTGGCCGGCGAAGTCGGCGTGCGTGATCCGGCCCAGCATCAGGCTGCCGGCGTTGTCCACCAGGGCCCGCTCGTATTTTTGCAGGTGGTCGTCGACCAGCAGCCAGTCCATCTCGTCGTCGGGGCCGGCGACGAACCCGTCCACCGTGATCCACATCGACACGACAATCTTGCGCAAGTCGTCCTCGCCCTCATGGTGTGGTGAGCCCCGGGGTCCAGCTTCACGTCACTTCGGCAGGCTCATGTGAGCCACGCTAGGGGTCCAACTCCTAAAGAACAAGTGATACTCCTAAATGAGGATCCAGGTAGGGTGGACGCCATGAGCGGCATGCGCAGTTACGGAGATCCGTGCGGTGTCGCGCGTGGACTGGACATCATCGGGGAACGATGGGCGCTGCTGGTGGTACGCGACCTTCTGCTCGGCCCCCGGCGGTTCAACGACCTGCTCGGCGGCCTACCCGGGGTGAGCCCCAACGTGCTGAGCCAGCGACTGCGCCAGTTGACCGAGCACGGCGTGGTGCGGCGGCGGGACCTGGGCCCGCCGACGCGGGTCCACCTTTACGAGCTGACCGAATGGGGCCGCGACCTGGAGCCGGTCCTCCTTCAGTTCGGACGCTGGGGAAGCCAGTCCCCCCAACTTCCCGACGGCCCCCTCGGCGTCGACTCCCTGCTGCTCAGCATCAAGGCCGCGTTCGACCCGGCGCGCGCGCCGGCACTCGCCGGCAGCTACGCGTTCCACATCGACTCCGACACGTACCTCGCCGACGTCGCCGGCGGGACGGTGCAGCTCCGGCGCGGCACGGCGTCCGACCCCGATGCGGCGCTCACCACCGACATCGACACCCTTCGGGCCGTCTGCGGCCAGGAGATCACCATGGCGGCGGCGACGGAGTCGGGCGCCCTGCGGTTCAGCGGCGACGAGGAGGCCAGGCGGCGCCTCACCGACCTGCTCCTGGCCCCGTTCACCCCCGCACCCCAGCCCGCCACGCCCTGACTCCCACCCGCCCAGCCCGCCACGCCTCGGCGCCCAACCGCCCCGGCCGGGTCGATCATGGAGTTGTGATGGGCCACAAAAGCCGCGGTACCGCCCTTGGCACGGTCACGCCGTGACGGCTACCCGGCCCACCGGGAACCGCACGCCGGTGAGGTCCTCCGAGACGGCCCAGAGGCGTTGCTGCACGCTCACGTCGTACGAGTCGGGGCTGGAAGTGACAAGCCTCGGGTAGCCGCGCGCCTCGGCCAGGCCGTCGGGGCCGTAGTACTGCCCGCCGAGGACGGACGGGTCGGTGGCGGCCCGCAGGGTGGGCAGCGCGCCCGCCGTCGCGGGCTGGGTGATCACCGGGGCGATCCAGGTGAGCGGTCGGCGGACGACCGCCGGGACGTTGCGGGGCAGTTCGGTGTTGGAGATGCCGGGGTGTGCGGCCACCGCGACGGTGGTGCCGTGCGCGGCGAGCCGGCGCTGCAGCTCGTAGGTGAACATCAGGTTGGCGAGCTTCGACTGGCCGTAGGCGGCGACCCGGCCGTAGGAACGGTCCCACTGCAGGTCGTCGAAGTGGATGGCGCCGCGGATGCGGTGGCCGTTGCTGCTGACAATGACCACCCGGGAGCCGGGCACGGGCAGCAGCAGGTCGAGCAGCAGGCCGGTGAGCGCGAAGTGGCCCAGGTGGTTGGTGCCGAACTGCAGCTCGAAGCCGTCGCGGGTGGTCTGCCTCGGGACGTACATCACGCCGGCGTTGTTGATCAGCAGGTCGATCCGTGGGTGGGTGGCGCGCAGGCCGGCCGCGGCGGCGCGCACCGATTCCAGCGAGGCCAGATCCAGTTCCCGTACGGAGACGTCGCCGTTGATCCGGGCGGCGGCCAGCCTGCCCTTCTCCGTGTCGCGCACGGCCAGCACTACCGATGCCCCGCGCTCGGCGAGTCGCCGTGCCGTCTCGAAGCCCAGCCCGGTGTTGGCACCGGTGACCACTGCGACCCGGCCGTCCTGGCGCGGAATCTGCTGCTCGGTCCACTTCATGTCAGACTCCTTATGTACCGCCGGTAACTTATGCCAGAACGGTAAGGTACCGCCGGTACGCTGTCAAGGGACCGCCGGTACCTAAGCTAGGGTTGGCGTCATGACGTTCCAGCGGGCACGCAGCGAGGAGCAGCGTGAGGTCCGGCGCCGGGCCATCCTGGAGACGACCTCGGCGATGCTCGACGAGATGCCGGTGGCCGAGGTGACCCTGAACGAGCTGAGCCGGCGGGTCGGCCTGGCAAAGACGGCGGTGCTGCGCTATTTCGAGTCCCGCGAGGCGATCCTGCTCGACCTGCTGGACGACCGGACGACGACCTGGCTGGCCGAGCTGGAACAGGAGCTGGCCCACGGTGTCGACCTGAGCGGGCCGGCGATGGAACGGGCGGAGCAGGTGGCGGACGTGCTCAGCCGGTCGCTCGCCGCCCAGACGGTGCTCTGTGATCTCTTCGGCGCGCAGGGCGGCGTGCTCGAGCACAACGTCTCGGTCGAGGTGGCCCGCCGGCACAAGCGGGCCGCACTGGGCAAGCTCGCGGTGATGGCCGACCTCGTCCGGCGGCACCTGCCCGAGGTCGGCGACAACGCCGAACTGTTCTGCCTGAACACCTTGATCATGGGTGGCGCACTGTCCGCCTACACCTCGCCGCCGCCGAGCCTGCTCGCCGTCTACGAATCCGAGCCGGCGCTCGCGGTCCACCACGTCGACCTACGGACAGCCCTGCGGCTCGCCATCGTCACATCGCTCGTGGGCATCCTGCCGCGCTCCTAGCCTTTCGAGCCAGGCAGGCGCAGCGGCTGCCGGGATGCGGCCACACCGACAGCTCGGGTGGTGCACATCGAGCATGACCGTCACGCCCTGCCCGGCCTCGATTCCGGACGCGGCTGCGTGCCGAACGGCGACACCGTGTCAGGCCGTTGTCATTCCTCGGGTGGCCAGCTCGCTGAGCGACGCGACGCCGTTGTCACCGAGCGCCGCCCGAGCCGCTGCGGGCTTGCCCAGCTCGAACACCTCGACGAGGAGCGTCGGCGATCCGGACCGGCGGCGGATCCCGTCGACCTCCTGCCGGTCAGGGTTGAACGGCAACGTCGGCCACTGGTTGGCGGTCACCTGCCAGTCGGACGAGACGGCCGCGACCAGGCCGTCCAGCAGGGTCGCGTAATCCTGCGGGCTGATCGCCCGACCCAACCCGTACCGTTCACGCAGAGCGAGAATCTGGGGCGTGGGCTTCTTGGAGGAGTAGCTGTCGTTGATTCCGAGCCACCAGTGGGCGAAGTACGTGCCCTGGTAGCCCTGGGCAAGGTAGCGCGACCCGTCGTGGTGCACCTCGATGATGAAGTTGTGCACCTGCGGGAACTGGCAGTCGAGCAGCAGGACGGTAGCGGTGCTGACCGGCTTGACGAACAGCGCCTTCTTGAGCGCGTCGCCGCCGCCAGTCCCGTAGGTCTCGCTCGACACGCGGGCCAGCTTTCCGCCCGCGGCGTGCAACTTCTCGCGAATCTGGAACGCCGCCATCCCGCAGTTCGCCCACCTGCGGCTCTCGTCGCGCAACGCGATCTGCGGGTCGCCGGTCTTGCCCGTACTCCCCACCGCCGCCTTGAGCTTGACCAACTCGTCGTCGTCGACGGCCTGGTCACGACGCCGCTGACTGTTGTCGGTGGTGAGCGCGGCCTCGCGCTGCGCGTAACTGGTCGCGGCGGTGATGGCTTCGGCCCACGTACCGAAGCTCTGGCCTGGCTTGAGCGCGCTCTCCGACCAGTTCACCAGGGCACCGACCACCTCTCCCCGACGGTCGGTGGGCAGGAGGGGTTCGATCCTGGTCAGGATGTCGCCGCACGCCTTCTCGTCGGTTTCCAGGTTGGGGATCTGACCGTTCGGTGGGTAGGCGTCCTTCTCCTCGGCGATGACCAGCATCCGCGCCCCTCCATTGTCCTCTGTGTACCGGTCGCCCTCATGGCGAACCGGCTTCCAGATTGGACCCTGCGTGAGCGGACGGACACCCAACGTCGGACTTCCGTCGGATCGCGGTTTCACCGCTCGCCACAGGCATGCATCACGCCCAGCAGGCGTGGACGGGGCTGTTGGCGGCCGAAGATCCGGGATAGCCGAACCCTTCCGCGACTCCTCTCCGTCCTGCTGGCCGTCGTGCTCGCCACCGGCCTGTCCCCGCTCGGGGCCGGGCCGGCGGCGGCCGGGCAGACCGGCCTGCGAGCCGCCGATCCCAGCGTGATCCGCGTCGGCGGCACCTACATCTCCGTCCAGTCGGTCAACGGCGGGATCGCCGTTCGGCAGGCGGCCTCTCCCGACGCGCTGGCCGCCGCACCCGCGCGGCAGGTCTGGACGGACAGCCGCAACCTCGGTGAGGTCTGGGCCCCGGAGATCGTCACCGATGGCGGCCGCTACTACATCTACTTCTCGGCCGGGCGCGGCACCGCCCACCGCATGTACGCGATCCACTCGGCGTCACCGGCCAGCGGCTACACGGCCGAGCGGCAGCTCGCGCTGCCCGACGGCAGGTGGGCCATCGACGGCAGCCTGTTCACCTTCAACGGGCAGCGGTGGTTCGTCTGGTCGGGTTGGGCCGGGGACACCAACGTCGAACAGAACATCTACCTCAGCCGGATGAGCGACCCGCTCACCCCGACCGGTGGCCGGCACGTCATCTCCCAGCCCCGCGAGAGCTGGGAGCGCGTGGTCGGCAACCCGTTCATCAACGAGTCCCCCGAGGCGATCAGGGACCCCAACGGGCAGCTCCACATCGTCTACTCCGCCAACGGCAGCTGGAGCGACCAGTACTGCCTCGCCGACCTGCGGCTGCGCGCCGGCGGCGACCCGACGTACGTGTGGGACTGGTACAAGTCGAACGGCTGCCTGTTCGGCTCGAACCGGGCCACCATGATGGCCGGCTGGGATCCGACCCTGCACGTGAACGGGCCCGGCCACCACAGCTTCGTGCTGCTCAACGGCGACATCGCCACCAGCCCACCCGCCGGGCCGAGGTTCCCACTGATGTACCACGGGGTGCCCAAGGGCACCGCGTACTCCTGGGCGAACCGCTACTGGTACACCGGCACCTTCTGCTGGTGGGGCAACACCACCTACCGCCGCGCCAACGTGCCCGGCCCGACGGCCGACACCGGGTTCAGCATCAAGTTCTTCGAGTGATCCGGACGTGCATCCTGTCCCTACGTCAGTGACGTCGGCCTGTCCAAAAGCAGGGACACCGCGACGTCCGTAAAGGCGAGTGGATCGTGGGCGGCGCGCGTGTCAGCTGGGCGGCGGCGGACACTCCAGGACGGCGATCGAGTTCCCCGCGAACAGCCCCAGGTGCGGGTGCCCGGAGAAGATCTGGACCGCCTCGTCGTGCGAGCCCGCTTCCACGACGGCGTAGGCGATCAGGGCGTCGGTGAAGTCCTCGACACCTCGCGCCGTGACCCGCTTCTTGGCGTGCAAGGGAGCGCCGGGGTCGACGATGGCGTTCGCGTTGGCCTGCGCCCATGACGCCCACGCGTTCATGAACTCGGTCTGCTGCTGCTCGGTGAGGTCGGCCTTGTCGGCCTCGTCAGCCGCGCCGTTGAAGAGCGCCAAAAACCTACCCATCCCGGCATCTTAGTGGCGGCCCGCGCAGGCAGCCGGGTCACGATCACGATCCCGCTGGGCGCCCGGCGAGCAGCACCCTTCGACCGCAGCGCGACCTTAAGAAAGTTAAGATCAACTTCTTGGAACTTGAGGATTCTTAAGGTACAACTTTAGGTATGACAGAACAGGCGATGGACTGGCAGGACCTGACCAGCCTGACGCGGGGGCAGCCGTTCGTCGTCGAGCGGGTGCGCCTGGCGAGCAACGGCGTGGCGATCGAGGGCGAGTTCGAGCCGCCGCAACTGGCTCAGCTCAACGTCGATGATCAGGTCTTCGTCACGGCGTTCGTGCGCTGCCACGGTTCGATCAAGGAGATGGAACGCATCTTCGGGGTGAGCTACCCGACGATCAAGTCACGACTCAACCGGATCACCCAGATGCTCGACTTCGTCGAGACCGACCCTGCGCCCTCGCGAGCCGACATCATCGACCGGTTGCGCCGCGGTGAGATCACCGCGCAGGAGGCGCTGGCCGAGCTGGAGGGCCGGACGTGATGCCGCAGTTGGTGACCGTCAAGGTAAACCGCCCGGACCGCCGGCCCGTCCGCGTCTGGGTTCCGGTGCTCCCCGTGGCGCTCGTGCTCTTCCCGGTCGTGGTCCTGGTCGTGTTGGCGGCGATCGTGGCCTGCGTCGTGTTCCGCATCGGTGTGGTGCGGGCACTCGGCGCCGCTTGGCGTGTCATCTCGGCGCTGCCCGGCGCCCGCTTCGACATCGAGCAGGGCCGCACGGCCGTGTTCGTGGCTATCCGATAGGAGAGGTTCGAATGACCGAACAACGCAAGGACATCCTCGACATGCTGGCCGCCGGCAAGATCACCGCCGAGGAGGCGGAGCAGCTCATCGCCGCACTCGAACGGGACCAGGCACCGGCGACGGTGAGTCACGACGCCCGACCGAAGGGCAAGGTGAAGTACCTGCGGGTGGTGGTGGACGCCACCGACAACGGCGAGCCGTCGCGGGTCAACGTGCGGGTGCCACTGCAACTGCTGCGCGCTGGTGTACGGCTGGCGGCGCTGATCCCGCCGCAGGCCCTGGTCAAGGCCAACGCCTCACTCAGCGAGTCGGGTGTGCCGATCGACCTGACGCAGCTCAAGCCCGAGCAGTTGGAGGCGCTCGTGGAGCACCTCGACGAGGTGACAGTGGAGGTGGACTCCCCCGATGCCACAGTGCGGGTCTTCTGCGAGTAGGCGCCGTCCGATGGGACGGCTCCTCGAGAGGGTGCTGGAACACCCTCCCGAGGCTGCGCCCGCCGCAGCAGAGCACAGGTGAACTGCCAGCCTGAAGTTTAGCTACTCACCAGCGAACCAGCGGAGGGACCACTCGGACGGGTGGTCCCTCCGCTGGCGCGGCACAGGTCAGCTGGGACAGCCGACGACAGGGCAGCGCGTGTTGCGCCCACCTGGGTGGCTCGCCCGCTCCCGCTCGTTCAGCCCTTGGCCTGGCTGCGGCGGACTCGCCGACGGGGCTTGGCGTCGCCGCCGGCAAGCCGGGTGAAGGTGAGCATGTTCGCCAGCGCCACGGCGATGATCGCGACGCCGACCTGAATCGAGAGCACCACCCAGTCCCAGCGCAGCACCCACACCTTCACGCCGGCTCCGTCGTCGATATCAAGCGCCCGAGCAACCACTGTGCCCAGCACCGCCGAGCCGACGCCGATGACGAAAGTGGCGAAGAAGCCGATCCGCTGCCTCCCCGGCAGGATGAGTCGGCCGAGCAGGCCGACGAGGGCACCGATGAGCACCGCGCCGAGATAACCAGTTACCAGCATTGCCGAGTCTCCCCTCCAGCAGTGCCCAGGTACATGCCCGATTCTCACGTTCCCGGAAACCCGATACTCAGCTGGTAACCGCCGAGTAGGAGGCCGTCGCGCCGCCGATGTTAGGTTCGCTGGCATGACTGGGCAGATCACGGCCGCGCAGTTCCACGCGGCCGACGGTGTCGAGGACTGGCGCTGCCTCTACCATCTGGTCTCGGCCTACTTCCCGACCGACTCGCTGTCCACGGCCGTCGCGCTCGTCGATGAGGTTGGCCGGCTCGCCGACGAGGCCCAGCAGCAACACCTCATCGTCGACTTGCGCGGCACCGGCGTCACGGTGAGCCTGACTCGGCGCGACATCGCGTTGGCCCGGCGCATCTCGGCCGCCGCCAAGGAGCTGGGCCTCTCCGCCGACCCGACCGCCGTACAACTCATCAACGTCACCCTTGACGCACTCGCCGGCGCGGACGTGCTGCCGTTCTGGCAGGCGCTGCTCGGCTATCGGCAGATCGGCGACGACTACCTGTTCGACCCGTCGCGCCGCGGCCCGGGCTTCGGTTTGCAACCGTCGGACGAGGCGCGCCCACAGCGCAACCGCATGCACCTCGACATAGCTGTTCCGCACGATCAGGCAGAGGCCCGCATCGCCGCCGCCCTGGCCGCCGGCGGCCACCTGGTCTCCGACGCGCACGCACCCATGTGGTGGGTCCTGGCCGACGCCGAGGGCAACGAGGCGTGCGTCGCCACCTGGGTCGGCCGCGCATAGCAGGGACGGCGACCTTTCAGCTCGTGAGCCCGACCAGCGTGGCGAGTCGCGCCACGCCGGCCGGCGGCGGCCATCGCCCGGTCGGCGGCCAGCCAGGCTAGGTCGGCCTCGCCGAGCTTCACCAGCAGCGACGAGGTGATCCTGGGCGATGGCGGAGGAGCGGATGATCGATCCGGCCAAACCAGCGTCGTTCACAACGGCTCCGACCCACAATGTGGAGTGCGGAGGCGGTATCCGTGGCCGCCATGCGGAGCGCCCGGTTGTGGGTGGGTCATCACCGCGGACCGGTACGAAAGACCCAGGAACCCCGAGGCGGGACGTTCCTCGCAGGTGGATCAATTGGCCGTGGCCGCGGGTACCAACGGTCCGACCACACCAGCGTCAGCCACTCATGCGGTGCTGATCAGATGCTCATCGGTCTGCGGCAAGGTCGAGAGGAGCGCCTGCCGACTTGCGGCAGGTGCACCGGTCGGCGACCACTCACTAGGAGAACAGCACGTGGACCTGCAGCTCAGCGGCAAGACCGCATTCATCAGCGGATCCAGTCAAGGCATCGGTTACGCAACCGCGAAGGCCCTGGCCGGCGAGGGCGTCGACGTGGTCCTCAACGGCCGCGACCCGGCAAAGCTGGCCGAGGCAGTCGAAGTGTTGCGCCAGGAGGCGCCCCGCGTATCCGTCACTGGTATCCAAGCCGACTTCTCGATTGACGATGACGTCGACAGGCTGTGCGACGAACTGCCCAGCGTTGACATTCTCATCAACAACGTCGGGCTCTTTGAGCTCAAACCTTTCGAACTCATTTCCGACGAGGAATGGCGGCTCTACTTCGAGGTGAACGTGCTCAGCGGGGTCCGGCTTGCGCGGCACCTCATGCCGGCAATGCTCGATCGGGGGTGGGGCCGGATCGTGTTCGTGAGCAGCGAGTCGGGCGTCAACATCCCCGCCGATATGCTCCACTACGGCACGTCCAAGACGGCGATGCTCGCAGTGGGTAACGGCCTGGCGAAGCTTACGAAGGGCACTGCGGTGACCGTTAACTCGGTGCTGGGCGGCCCCACATATTCCGCCGGCGTCGCCGAAACGGTCAAGTCGCTGGCCGATGCCCAATCCCTGCTGGAGGACGACCTGAAAGTGGCGATCATCGGCGCCAACCAGACCTCCCTGCTGGGGCGCTTCATCGAACCGAGTGAGATCGCAAACACCGTGACCTTCCTCGCCAGTCCCGCCGCGTCCGCAATCAACGGATCGGCGGTACGCGTCGATGGGGGTGTGCTGACAACGATTCTGTGAGTCCGCGGCGGGATTGACCCGCCGAGGCCTGTACCGGTGGCAGGTCGTGGGATCACCGGGGCGGGCCCGCAGTAGGCGAGGTGGCCGGGGCGGCGAAGCTGCTTCCATCGCCGGTCAAGCAGGACCCGGGCTGTGGTCCTGACCGCGATGTCGGGCATCGGGGTCAGGACCGCGCATCAGCGCATCATCAGGATCCGCCTTGCGGTAAGAGGATGCGCATCAAGCATGGTGATGGCCTCGGTGCCCGTTGGCGGGATAATCACAAGCACGGCCTGTGAGAGTGCGGTCGCGCAGCCGTCCAGTCAGCGGGTGAGGCCGACCAACGTCGCCAGTCGCACCACGCCGGCCGGCGCCGGCTGCGCGCGGGCAACATCGGCGATCACGGTACGCGCCAGAGGCCGACACCGGACCTCGGCCGGCGCGACACTGTCCGCGTCCACCAGGGCCCGCGCGGCCCCGCGCAGGTCACCCACCTGCAGGTACGCCCGAGCGACGTCCACCAGGTACGCGCCCCGACACTCGGCCGACAACCGCCGCCACGCCTCCCGCCGCACCACTGTCGAATGCCTTTGGAGTGCCTCGACGGCTTGAGCCCGTTGCGCCGCCACCAGCACCCGCGCCAACTCGACGGCGATTAGCCCGAAGCTGGTCCGGTGCACATCGTCGTACCCCCTCAGCCCGGCGGCGACCCCCGCGGCCCGATCGATCAGCTCGTCGGCGCGGCGGGTGTCGCCGCAGCCGGCGGCGGCGAGGGCAGCCTGGAGCAGCAGCGCCCCACCCACGGCCCACTCCCCCGCCGACCGCTGCCGGGCCGGCTCACCCTCGCTTCGTTGATCATGAGGTTGACGGGCGCTTTGATCTCCCCGAACCCCGCCAAACCCATGATCAGCCAGGTGGGAAGGGGCCGGGAGAATGCGGTTCGCGGCGGGGAGCAGCGCGGCCAGGGCCAGGTGGTTGCGGTTCTGTGCGCGGAGCGCTTGGCCTACCGAGATGGCCGCCGTTGCCGCCAGGATCGGGTCGTCGCCGGCGGCGGACATCGCCCGGTCGGCGGCCAGCCAGCCGAGGTCGGCCTCGCCGAGCTTCACCAGCAGCGACGAAGTGATCCAGTACGCCTGCATCAGCAGCTCTGGTGTCTGCACACCCTGGACGGCGTCCAGTAGGCCCGGCAAGATTCGCACCAACTGCCCGTAGTGCGCGTGCTGGTAGCTCAACCAGGCGTAGCCGACCTGCCTCCTTACTTCTGCTTTCGTCTGCTCTTGGGCCTGCGGGGTGTCGTAGCGGGCGAGCGCGGCTCGGATGTCGTCCACCCCGTCCGGGGTGCCCGCCCGGGTGCTGGGCTGCTGGCCGAGCAGCACCTCCGGGTCGACGCGCAGGACGTGGGCCAACTCCTGGATCACCGAGTACCGGTCCAGGGCGCGCACGCCCCGCTCCACCTTGTCCACCCAACTCTTCGACCTGCGCAGCCGGTCCGCAAGCATCTGCTGCGTCATCGACCGCCGCACCCGCCAGCGGGCCACCCGGCGGCCGATCGGGACGTCATCGTTGGTCACGCCGCCACCGCCGGTCCGGGACCGCGCGGGTCGTGTCCTCCACGGGTACGCGCTCCGCCTCGGCCTGGACCAGGAGGCGCTGTTTGGCGGCCTCCCGCTCGGCCGCCTCACCCGTGTTCTCCGGAGCGTTGTCGTCCTGACCGCTCATCCCCGCCTCCTCCGGTCGAGGCCCGGGAGGCTCACTATCAACCGCTACCGTCCCAGGCCATCAGGACGTGCTCACGCCCCAAAACCAGACACTAGGGCAGATTGGTGACGGGGCGATTACTGGCAGTTATGCGGCCAGGGTGATACCGATACGGCTGGCGAGCAGGCGCAGGTCGTCGGGGATAGCTCGGCGCTGGGCGCGCTGCGCCAGGGTCACCACGGCATCGCGGGCCAGCGGGTTGATGGCAAACGGGATCGGCGCGGCCCGCTCGGCACGGATGAATGCGGCGAGGGCCTCGGAGTCCCGACGACCGCCGTCCGCCAGCGCTCGCCCGATGTCGAGCCAGTACGACAGTTGGCGATTCGACGCCTTGAGCACCTGCGGGCGGATCGTCTGGGACAGCTCGATTATCTTGCCGTACTCGCCCTGCTCAGCCGCGATGGACATCTTCCAGAGACCCACATTGGTTGGCCCGAAGCAGCAGCCGTTGAAGCCCCCACCGTCCGCCGGATCTCCCAGACTCGCAGCCTCCCGTGCCGCCTCGGCGAGGTGGTCGCGGGAAATGTCCGGGCGAGCGTCCACGGTCGAGGCGAGCGCTGCCATGAGGTGGAGCTGACCAAGCATCTGCCGCACCCGAACATCGGCGGCGTCTCCCTGAAGCTCCACCAGCGAGCGGTCACTGACTCTGGCTGCCAAGCGCGCGGACTCGATCGGCAGGCTCTGCGCGTAGATGAACCGGGATGCGCCGATCCACGCTCGATCTTCGACGTCCTCAGCAGCCGATACGGATATCCGGGAGGCGTTGAGGGCCAGGTGGCGATAGCCGAGGTGCCGAAGACAGGTGGAGGCTAGGTAAGCAACCTGAGCGAGCGCGGCCCCGCCCACGGCAGCGGCTTCGAGAAGCAGGCTCGGGAGCATGCGAGCCATCGCCGGGTAGTTGCACGCATTGCGGAGCTGATCAGCGCGGGAGATCTCGGCGGCCAGGCGTTCCGTTGTGTAGGTCGACGCACGGCGCTCGCCGTCCTCGATCTCGATCAGGGCCGACCAGATCGCCGGGACACACTCGGCGGCGCTCTCGCGGGCCGGATCGCCGGACTCGGTGCCCTGGCCGAGCAGGTCGGCCACCGTGACCTGGAGCGCGGCAGCAAGAGCGACCAGTGTGGAGCGGCGGTCGACTGTCTTACGACCCGATTCGACTTGCGACACGTACGACTGGGTGACGCCCGCGAGGCCAGCGAGAACGGCCTGCGTCATCCCGCCCCGGCGCATCCGCCAGTACCGAATCCTGGCACCAATGGTGTCCGGCTTCATCACCATGCCTACGCCCACCCTCAGGTAGAGGACTGGATTGCGGCGTCGGAGTGCTGCGCCCGCATGGTTGGACGCTACACCCCGCAGAGCGCCACATCAGTGAAGCTCGACGTCGTCCGGGCCGGTCTGGCACCTTCCGTGGTCAGCGCGCTTCCGAGCCTCGATCGGCAATGATGGGCGGCATCGCCGGGCGGATGAAAGTGAAGACGCGCAACGACCCACCTGGGGAGGCAAGGTGACTCAGCGCTCGCAGCACCTGCGGGGCCGGTGCCCCGTCTGTAAACGCACCGTAGCCCTCACCGCTGACGGAAGAGTTGCGCGGCACAACGGCACCATTCGTGCCTACGCCCCGCCTGAGGAGTGCCCCGGGGGTGGACAGCGTGCGGAAGCCGCGAGGTCATGAGCACAAGCACGGCCCGGCGTAGATGCCAAGTCAATCTGGACATGCGCCTCGCTGGTGCAATTAAGCATGACGGCGACCACGTCCGTCCGGACGGGACATTCAGCTCCGAAGCCGAATGCCAGGGCAGAACCGCTCGAAGGCTCGACAACTTCCAGTCATGCGGCCAGGTTGATGCCGATGCGGCCGGCGAGCAGACGCAGCTCGTCGGGGATGGCTCGGCGCTGGGCGCGCTGGGCCAGGGTCACCACGGCATCGCGGGCGAGAGGATTGATCGCGAACGGTACCGGCGCGGCCCGTTCGGCTCGGACGAATGCGGCCAGCGCCTCAACGTCTCGGCGACCGCCGTCCGCAAGGGCTCGACCTAGGTCGAGCCAGTAGGACTGCTGGCGGATCGACGCTGCAAGCACCTGCGGTCGGACCGTCCGGGACAGCTCAATGACCCGACCGGAATCGCCCTGCTCGGCCGCAATGGACATCTCCCAAAGCCCGACGTTGGTTGGGCCGAACCCACAGCCGTTGAAGCCGGCCCCGTCGACGGGATCCCCGAGTGTTGCCGCCTCGCGCGCTGCCTCGGCAAGGTGATCGCGAGCCACATCCAATCGTCCGCTGACCGTCGATGTCAGTGCGGCCGAGAGGTGGAGCTGTCCGAGCATCTGTCGCACCCGTTCGTCGGCGGCGTCAGCTTGCAGCTCGGTCAGTGACCGGTCGGCGGCACGGGCCGCGACCGGTGCGGATTCGATCGGCAGGCTTTGCGCATAGGCGAAGCGGGAGGCCGCGATCCATGCTGGGTCTTCGGCGTCTTCGGCGACCGACCCGGCGAACCGGGCGGCGTTGAGGGCCAAGTGGCGGTAGCCGAGGTTCCGCAGGCAGGTGGCGGCTTGGTAGGCGACCTGGACGAGCACGCTGCCGCCCACGGCGGCGGCTTCGAGCAGGAGGCTGGGCAGCATACGAGCCATCGCCGGGTAGTTGCAGGAGGTGCGAAGCTGCTCGGCGCGGGCGATCTCGGCCGTCAGGCGTTCCGTTGTGTAGGTCGACGCGCGGCGCTCGCCGTCCTCGATCTCGATCAGGGCCGACCAGATCGCCGGGACACACTCGGCGGCGCTCTCGCGGGCCGGATCGCCGGACTCGGTGCCCTGGCCGAGCAGGTCGGCCACCGTGACCTGGAGCGCGGCAGCGAGAGCAACCAGAGTGGAACGACGGTCGATGGTCTTCCGACCCGACTCGACCTGCGAGACGTAGGACTGCGTGACGCCAGCCAGCCCGGCGAGAACGGCCTGCGTCATGCCGCCACGCCGCATCCGCCAGTACCGGATCCTGGCACCGATGGTGTCAGCCTTCATCGCCATGCCTTGCCCACTCCCAAGTAGGAGGACTGGATTGCGGCCCAGCGACCACTACCCGCGCCTGGATGGACGGTACACCTCCAGAACATTTTGGCCGGGACACTGATTTGCCCGCGGAGCGTGTCCGACGCTACCGACGGCACGCGCCGATACACCTGACCTGGGCCCTCCTCGCGAAGTTGACGTCCGACGGCCGCCGCCACACTCCTAGGCAAGCAAACCCGGATCCCTCGTCCCACGAGGTCGCCTACTCGGCCCGCAAACTACTACTCGTCAAGCCGACTCACCGAGACCAGTGGGCCGTCTCAGATAGCTACGCGGGCGAAGGCGATTGCCCGCATGTCGCCCGCCCGGATAAATTCGCCAAGAGTTGGATTGACTGTGGTGGCGGCCTACCTCCTCGCCGTAGATTAGCCATTGCCCGTTTGCAGTCGCCTTGCCGTGTATCCAGTTCTGCCCCCGACTGCGGACCACCTGGGAGTCGAAACCGGATGAGTTGCCAAGGAAGGGACCGAGCGATGCACCTGGTCCCCGCAAGCGAGGAGAGACGGCAGTCACGCGCCGGGCAACGTTGCTCCATGAGGCCGCTTGGCAACAAACGCGTGACAGCGTGACGCTCGTGCGGGAAATCTCCTACTACGACTCGGAGGACAACATCACCGGCGACTCCGGCCATATAGACAAGGGTTCAGCCGCCCGCCTGCCAGCTCACGAACGTTTTCAGGTGCTCGCTCTAGATGGCGGCGGCGGGCGGGCTCTGTTCACGGCCCATGTCCTTGCCCGGCTAGAAGCCGACCTAGACCTAAAAGTTGTCGATTCATTCGACCTGATTGCCGGGACTTCCGCAGGCGGCATTATTGCTCTCGGACTAGGCGCAGGGATGCGGCCGGCTCAACTCGTCGAGCACTGCGTCGACTTGGCCAAAGGCACATTCCCGCGCTTCCGCCGAGCGAGGTGGCACCTCTTACCGCGCATTTGGGACTCGGCGCGCTTCGACGACGGATCGCGCGGGGCACTTATCAGGCTATTCGGACCTCGTCGATTTGGTGAGAGCACAAAGCGACTGATCATTCCATCCTGGGATGCCCGGCGAGGCGAGGTGCATATCTTCAAGACGCCGCATCACATGCGGCTTCGCCGCGACGGCGAGATTTCGATGGTCGATGTCGCCATGGCCACAACTTCCGCACCGAGATTTTTAGCAGCGGCTACAGCAAACGAGCTGCAGCTAATCGACGGCGGAGTTTGGGCGAACAATCCGTCAGTGGTTGCGATCGGCGAGGCCGTCAGCATGCTTGGAGTTCCCTTGGAGGCCATCCATGTCTTGAGCCTTGGCACCGTCGATCAGAGAACGAACCATTTCGAAAGCCTTACCAGGGGTAGATCGGGTAGCCGCTCAGAATCTGCGGAAACGCTGATGATCACCGCTTCGAGCCGAGGCGCACAGGGAACGGCTATCCACCTCGTGGGCAATGAGAATTTTACCCGCTTCGACGCCCGCCTGCCTGAGCTTGCCATGGACCTAAGCAGCTCGGCCTCTTTAGACCGGCTCATCGAGAGTCATATCCGCGCTCTGAGGCCTGTCTACACCGAAAAGTTCGCCGAGCATCTAGCAAGCCCTTACACACCTAATCCCTAGCCCAACCACTGGGCCGCCACACCTACCTCACCGGAGGCGAAACGTGAAGCACGTGGACTACTTCAAAAACTTTCTCGAAAACACCGTCAACCTGTCAAAATTTAGGCTAGACCTCCTGAGTCAGCGCGTCGACACGATTTACGGCCTATTAAAGGAGGACGAGCACCTCGGCCCACTGATCAAGAAAAAGATTCCGCAAGGCTCGTGGCCCCAGAAGACAATCATCAGTCCACAGAACGGCAAGGCTTTTGACGGTGACTTTATGTTGCAGATGGCGGAGCAGGTTGACTGGGCGCTCGACCTGAAGAAATACGGCGACGCCGTCTACAATGTGCTCCATAAGAAGTCACCCTACAAAGACATGCCACATGGCCGAAAGTGCCGGTGCGTCTACGTCAACTATGCGAACAACGCGATGCATGTTGACATCGTTCCGTTCGTCATCCGCGCCGATGGATTTCAATGGATCATTAATCGCGACGACAACACGTGGGAGCGCACCAATACCGACGGCTTCACCGACTGGATGAAGACGAAGGACAAGATCGCCGGTTCGCACCTCCGTGAGGTAATCCGCATCATGAAATTCTTGCGCGACCACAAAAATTCGTTCACAGGAACGAAGTCCATCCTGCTCACGACCCTGCTGGGCGAGCAGGTCGAGGGCTGGCGCAAGATCCTGGATGCTGGATACTACGCGGACCTCCCGACCGCGCTCGTACACATTGTCTCCGACCTCGATAAGTGGCTCCAGGCCAACCCTACTAAACCGGTGATTATGGACCCATCCGGGTCGGGCACCTCCTTCGACCACCGGTGGACGCAGGAGACCTACGCATACTTCCGCGACCGGATCAACGCCCACGCCGCCGAGATGAAGGCCGCCTACAACGAGACCGACTTCGACAAAAGCGTGAAGAAATGGCAGGAACTGTTTGGTGAGGATTTCAAGGCCCCGGAATCTTCGAAGTCGAGCGGTAAGTACAGCACCGTAGGGACAGGTGCCGGCGCGGCCGGCGCCGCAACCGTCAACCTGTCTGGGCGAGCGGGGTGAGTCGTCGGCGCCTCAGTGATTGGCAGCGCCAGGTCCTGTCCGACCTGGGCGCCATCAGTGATGCATTTCCGGGAGACGTCGAACTAGTGGGGCACCATCGATTCGATCAATCCAGATCGATGCAACTCCGTTTGCGCCTTCGAACCGCCCACATCCATTGCTTACCTGACGGGATTCCGCTTGGCGAGCACGAGGACTTTATCGTTACGGTCGCTCAGTCCGAATTGGTGCCGCCGCGCGTCGAGGTCGATCACCTCCGATTCCTTCATCAGCCGCACGTCCTCCAAGGATTCCGCCTGTGTCTCTACCTCGACCCATCGAGGGAGTGGGATCCAATGGGCGGGTTCGGCTGTTTCGTCGATCGGCTCTTCGACTGGCTAGGCGAGGCTGCTCGTGGGGGTTTCGATGCCCGAACCGCTCTATACCATGCCGTCGGCGGCGTGCTTCACGCCGCCGATGGTGCTCCTACAGTCGTCGTGCGAGACGCGGTTCAGGCTGGCAAGCGCGCCCACCATGGATGGCTCGTCGCCCGGACGCCTCATCGGTTTGACCTGACCCTCAAGCGTCCCTCTGAGTCGGAGCAGCGCGAACACATCCCGGTCGTGATGCTCGACGCCGATCTTCCTTTCGGCGCAGGGACCAACCTCGGGATGCTTCTCCGGACGGTTGACGATCCGTACCACGGCCACCCTGCCCCCACCGGGACGAACCCCCTTGGGCATGCAAGAGCCGCACTTTCGGCCGTGGTGTTAACGGCGCTCGGGGCCAGTGCAATCCGAAAGGTCGATGGCACGCCACAACGGCTTATCATCGCCGTTCCACACCCAGTCGGCGGCCCTCCCCACCTACTAGTTGCTAGCATCCCGGCCGCCGGTGCCGACCAAATCCGGGCGCTCGTTAGGTCGAGCAGGAAGGAGAGTGCCATGATCACTATCGAACCGGCGAAGATCAATCAGAACACCGTGTTGGAGTGGTGGCCGATTTCCGACGAGCGCGATGAGGTCACTACTCGCCGCGACTCCGAGCGGCCGGTCGCCGCATACGCGGGCAAGACGGTCCATGTCTGGGGCTGCGGCGGTCTGGGCTCATGGATCGCTGAATATATTGTCCGAGCAGGAGCGAAGAGGGTCGTCCTTTGCGACCCGGCCACCATCTCAGGGGGCCTCCTCGTCCGACAGAACTTTGTGGAGGCGGACATCGGCAACAAGAAGGTCGCGGCGCTTGCCGATCGTCTACGTGCTATCAATGATGCCGTCCAAGTGGTCCCGAACGTTGCGATGTTTCCGGGTGAAGAAGATCTCTCGAACGTCGATCTCATCATCGACGCCACCGTCAGCGTAGCGATCAGCCGGGTTCTCGACGACCTCGCTGCCGCCTTGGAGCAGCGGCCGGTGTTGGCCCAGGTCGCTACCGACCCACGAACTGGAACATTGGGTCATATGACTGTCTCAATGCCGCCAGTACGGCTCGGCCCCTTGTCTATTGATAGAGAAGCCGGCAAACAGATTATCGAGGACGGGACAAACGAGGCGTTTCATTGCTTGTGGGATCCCGTAACGTCCGGTGACGAAATTATCCCTACACGGGGATGCTCGACTCCAACATTCCATGGTTCGGCGGCCGATCTGGCCGGAGTTGCCGGAAGTTTGACAAGCATTCTTGGTGCTCACCTGGCAGCAAGGACCGCCGTGTCTGGAACGCATTTAATCTCGCTTCCACACGGCGAAGCTGGACCTCTGAGGGCGTTCGTACCCGCCCAGGCCTCGGCGTCCAGGAGTACACCGGTTAACGAGTTTCCGAGCCAGCACGAAAGCTCACTGGTCACTTGAGCACCAGCACCGCTTCATAGGAATCAGCACCCCGCTGATAAATCGACACGGGCGGGTGAGTATCACGCATAAACGCACGACCTGCCTCAATGGCGACCGTTATCGGTGCCGACGCGATCAAATGCCACCGCCGTGCGTTCGGATGGCGAGCCTCAGCGGTGACGAGCGCTTCTCGCCACTGTGCAGCGAAGTTCGAAAGCGATTTCTCGTGCACCATCAGGGTTGGGATTGGAGCGACGTCGAGTGGCCGGATTTCAACGCGTGGCATCGCCCCGATCTCCTCGGGCAGGAAAGCGCTATTCACCTCACTGCTTATCGCGCACATGAGCACAACATCTTCGGCGCTGTCAGGCGCATCAGCGGCTAACACCTCGAAGTCAATAGGGTCACTTTGATCCGCCCAGGACCAACCGACAAATTGGTCACGATGCTTCTGGAAGATGCGAGTCGGCATTTTGTCATCTAATTGCCAACCCAAGTAAACAAGCAGCGGAATCGGCGCAATGGCGAATACAGAAATGTGCTCCACATCGCCACTGTCGATTGCTTGGCGCACGAGAGCCAGCGTGTCGTCGATGGACTGCTGGGCAGCATCCCAGAATCCCTTACCTCCCGCAGCGCCGTGGATGCGGCAGGTGAAGTCACCGCTGCGTTGGGTTTCGACGAGCCCGAGGTAGTTTACGGCTAGGAGAGTCTCCGCGACTTCGCGCTGAGACGCGAGCGCGAGCGAGCCGCGGATTTGGCTACCGACACGCAGTGCCGCTGTCCGAGTCAACCCGCCGTTATCGGTGACCATCTCGATACGCCGCTCGAACGCCTCCTTGACCTCGCGAAGCTTCTCGGGTGGGAAGAAGTCGATGTGATCGGGATGATCAATGATCTTATGGCAATCATGGCACAGGAGGAGTAAATTCTCCTCGGCCTCGGTATCGAGCACTCCGTCATTGTCCTTGCGGCGAGGCGAATCTGGCCCCTCGGTGGCACCGATGTTGTGTGCGATTTCAGCCAGAAGGACAGAATGAAAATATGTTCTGGAGTCACCGAGAAGGCGGCGGTTGCAAACCGTGCACCGACCTGCGGCCCGTGCCCACAGGGCGTTGCGGACAGAGTCCTTTATGGCACCACGCTTGACGGTTGTGTCGCGGTGGTCGGTGGTAGTCATTTAAACCTTGCCGTCGTGAATTTGGTGGTTTAGCCGTTGACCTACGCCAACGCCGGCGAGGTTAAGGCCACACCCGCAGACAATGAAGCTGACCTGATCAACACCCTACGAGATTGGCACCGGCCTTTGCAGCGTGTCTCGGACGGGGGCAGTCGGACGTACTCAAGGCCTAGGCGAGCGTGACCAATCCGTGCATCCCTCAGAGCGCCACGATCGCGGCAGTCTCTGCCGGAAGCTGGATCCGGTCCCGCATCACCGTAACCCCCTCCCCCGTGGCCAGCAACACCCGCCGAGCCACCCCAGGCAGCGACACTCCCTGTCCCCGCCCAGCCAGGTTCGCCACCACAAGCGTGTCCCCCCGCCGCATCACCAGGAACTGGTCCCCATGCTGCACAGAGACAGCGTTCAACCGAGGATCCGAGAGATCCGGAAGCGACCGACGCAGCCCGATCAACCGCTGGTAAAACGCCAGCATCGAAGCATGCTCGGGCTTGTCCAGCTCCGCCCAGTCCAACCGGGACCGCACGAACGTCTCCGGGTCCTGCGGATCGGGCACGTCCCCCTCCGGCCATCCGTGCGCAGCGAACTCCCGCCGCCGTCCGGTCCGCACCGCAGAGGCCAACTCCGGCTCCGGATGCGAGGTGAAGAACTGCCACGGCGTAGAGGCAGCCCACTCCTCCCCCATGAACAGCATGGGAGTGAACGGCGCCGTCAACAGCAACGTGGCCCCAACCCGAAGCAGCGAAGGCGACAGCGAAGCCGAGATCCGATCCCCGGTAGCCCGGTTCCCGATCTGGTCGTGGTTCTGCAGGTACGCCACGAACCGGTGCCCCGGCACCCGAGGATCAACCGGCCGCCCGTGGTGCCGGTTCCGGAAGCTGGACCAGGTCCCGGCGTGGAAGAACCCTCCGGTCAGCACATCAGACAGCGTCTCCAGAGAGCCGAAGTCCCCGTAGTACCCCTGCCGCTCCCCCGTCAGCAGCGTGTGCAGCGCGTGGTGGGCGTCGTCGTTCCACTGGGCGTGCAGCCCGAACCCACCCGCCTCGCGCGGGGTGATGACCCGCGGATCGTTGAGGTCGGATTCGGCGATCAGCGACAACGGCCGCCCCAGGTGCGTCGACAACGACTCGACGGAAACCGCCAGCTCTTCCAGGATGGGAACGGCCCGCGAGTCGTGCAGCGCGTGCACGGCGTCCAGGCGCAGCCCGTCGACGTGGTAGTCGCGCAGCCACATGAGCACGCTGTCGATGATGTAGCGGCGTACCTCGTCGGACTGCGGGCCGTCCAGGTTGATCGAGCGACCCCAACTGTTGCTCTGCTCGGCGAGGTAGGGCCCGAACCGCGGCGCGTAGGCCCCGGAGGGCCCGAAATGGTTGTAGACAACGTCGAGGATCACCCCCAGACCGCGAGCGTGGGCGGCGTCGACGAACCGTTTCAGGCCGTCGGGGCCGCCGTAGGGCTCGTGTGGGGCGTACCAGCAGACGCCGTCGTACCCCCAGTTGTGTTCGCCGTTGAAGGCGTTGACCGGGAGCAGCTCGATCAGGTCGACGCCCAGGGACACCAGGTGGTCGAGGCGGTCGATGGCCGCGTCGAAGGTGCCTTCCGGGGTGAAGGTGCCGATGTGCAGCTCGTAGAGGATGCTGCCGGGCAGTTGCCGGCCGGTCCACGCGCTGTCGGACCACGCGAAGTCGGCGTGGTCGTAGCGGCGGCTCGGCCCGTGCACTCCCGCAGGCTGCCACGGTGACCGGGGGTCGGGCAGTGGGGTTTCGTCGTCGTTCAGCAGAAAGGAGTAGTCGAGGCCGGCGTCGGGCACCTCGACCCGCCACCAGCCGTCGGTGGAGGCGCGCATCTCGTGGTCGGTGTCGTCGGCCAGGCGCAGCCGCACCCGCGTGGCGTCCGGTGCCCAGACGGAGAATTCGGTCATGAAACGGCCTCCTCGGCAGCGGTGAGAGGAGCCAGCAGAGCCACGGGATAGTCGGCCAGAAGGCCGTCCAGAGGGGTCTCCCCGCCACTGTAGACCCGGCCGGTGAACAGGTCCTTCATCTCGTGAACGGGAAGTGACAGTGCTGTGTCACACCAGCCGCCGGCGCGCGCCAGGCCCAGCGGCAGCCGGGTCGCCACGGCGATCGCGCCGCCCCTGTCGAAGGCCACCACGTGCCGGCCCACCCGCCCGTGCGCGGGCACCGGTCGGTAGGTGGTGAACAGCTCCGGGTGCGCCCGCCGCAGCCGCAGGGTCCGCGAGACGACGAGCAGCTTCGCCGCTCCGTCGGTGTCGATCGGGGGACGCCAGCCGCCGTCGATGCGTGCCAGCAGCTCTCGGCGTACGTCGAAGTCGACCGGGCGGCGGTTGTCCGGGTCGACGAGGGAGTTGTCCCACAGCTCGGTGCCCTGGTAGGTGTCCGGCACCCCGGGCATGGTGAGTTGGATCAGCTTCTGCCCGAGCGAGTTGCACCAGCCGGCCGGGGCGATGGCGGCGGCGAGTTCGGTCAGCTCGTCGTGCAGGCTCGGGTCGTCGTACATCTGGTCGACCACCGCGTGCACTGCCTGCTCGAAGGCCGGGTCGGGGTCCGCCCAACTGGTCGAGGCCCCGGCCTCCCGGGCGGCCTTCTCGACGTACGCGTGCAGCCGTTCCCGCTCGATCGGCCACGCGCCGACGGCGGTCTGCCAGAGCAGGTGGGCGAAGGCCGGGTCGGGCAGCGGCGCGTACTCCATCCAGGTCTTGACCTGCTCGGCCCAGCGGCCCGGCAGTTCGCTGAGCACGGCGAGGCGGGCGCGGACGTCCTCGCCGCGTTTGGTGTCGTGGGTGGAGAGGGTGGTCATGCTGGCCGGCCAACGGACCTGTTGGGCGGCGGCGAAGCGGTGGAACTCCGCCGGCGGCACCCCGAAGTGGGCGGGGTTGTCGCCGACCTCGTTGAGCGCCACGACCCGGGTCCAGCGGTAGAACGCGGTGTCCTCCACGCCCTTGGCCATCACCGCGCCGGTGAGCTGCGGAAACCGTTGGGCCAGCTCGTCGTCGGGGTTGCGCAGTCGGCGGGTGATCGCGTCCAGGGCCCCCGCCAGGTCGGGGCGGCGGCGGCCGGCCTCGGAGCGGGCGGCGGCGAGGTGCCGGGCGCCGTGCGGCGGGTAGCCCCGGTAGACGGCGAACGCTGCGGCCATCTCGGCGAGCGCTGCGCGGGCCTGCTCGGTGGGCACCTCGGGGGCGAGGGCGGCCAGCCGGGTCAGCTCGGCGGCGAGCAGTTGGGTGGCGGCGGCCAGTTTGGTGGTGTGGGTCAGGTCCTCCCAGGACGTGTGCTGCCCGGTGAGGCGGTTGTCCAGCGCGGTGAAGTCACCCTCGGCGTCGGTGTCGACGAAGAGCCCACCGACAGCGGCCAGGGCGTCGTAGCCGGTGGTGCCGTCCACCGGCCAGTCCGGCAGCTCCTCGCCGTACTCCAGGATCTTCTCCACCACGAGCCAGGCGTCGGGCGCGGCGGCCCGCAACCGGGCCAGGTAGCCGGCCGGGTCGCGCAGGCCGTCCGGGTGGTCGACGCGGATGCCGTCGACCTCCCCGGCGGCGGCCCAGCGCAGGATCAGCTCGTGGGTGGCGGCGAAGACGGCCGGGTCCTCCACCCGCAGACCCGCCAGGCCCGCGATGGCGAAGAACCGGCGGTACGTCAGCTCGGCGTCGCCGCGCCGCCAGGAGACCAGCTCGTAGTGCTGCCGGTCGTGCACCTCGCGGGCGCTGCCGTCGCCGGTGCCGTCGGCGATCGGAAAGCGGTGCTCGTGGTAGCGCAGCTCCCCGCCGACCACCTTGAGGTCGTCGAGGGCGGCCTCATCGTCGCCCAGCACCGGCAGCATCAGGCGGCCCCGGTCCCAGTCGATGTCGAACCAGTCGGCGTACGCCGAGTCGCGCCCCCGGCGCAGCACGTCCCACCAGGCGGGGTTGGCGGCCGGGACGGCCACCCCGGCGTGGTTGGGCACGATGTCGACGACCAGGCCGAGGTGCTTGTCGCGCAGGGCGGTCAGCAGCCGCTGGCGGGCGGCCTCCCCGCCCAGCTCCGGGTTGACGGCCCGGTGGTCGACAACGTCGTAGCCGTGCTGGGAGCCGGGGGTGGCGGTCAGCAGCGGGGCGCTGTAGAGGTGGCTGACGCCGAGGTCGTCCAGATAGTCGACGATCGCGGCGGTGGCGTCCAGGTCGAAGCCGGGGCGGACCTGGACGCGGTAGGTGGCAGTGGGAGGGGTGGCCGGCATGTCAGTTCGTCCTCTCCAGCACGACGAGGGAGCGGTCCGGCACCCGGATGGTGCCGCCCGCGCTGATCACCGTGGCGTCGCCGGGCTCGGGTTCGGCGGTGCTGATCACCCGTTCCCACTTCTGGCCGTAGTCGCTGCCGGGCATGGTGAAGTCCAGCGGCGCGTCGTGGGCGTTGAAGCAGAGCAGGAACGACGCGTCGTGGTGCTTCTGGCCGTACTGGCCGCGTTCGCGGATGCCCTCGCCGTTGACGAAGAGCGCCACCGAGCGGCCGAAGTCGTTGCCCCAGTCCTCGCCGGTCATCTCCCGCCCGTCGGGGGTGTACCAGGCCAGGTCGGGCAGCGGCTCGTCGATGCCGCGTCCGTTCACCGGCAGCCCGGTGAAGAACCGGCGACGGCGGAACACCTGGTGTCGTTTGCGGAACGCGGTGAGCGTGCGGACGAAGTCCAGCAGGTGCTCGTCGGCGTTGTCCCAGTCGACCCAGGCCAGCTCGCTGTCCTGGCAGTAGACGTTGTTGTTGCCGTGCTGGGTGCGGCCCAACTCGTCACCGTGGCCGATCATCGGCACGCCCTGCGACAGCATCAGGGTGGCCAGGAAGTTGCGCCGCTGCTTGGCCCGCAGGGCGAGGACCGCCTCGTCGTCGGTGTCGCCCTCGACCCCGCAGTTCCAGGACCGGTTGTGGCTCTCGCCGTCGCGATTTTCCTCGCCGTTGGCCTCGTTGTGTTTGTCGTTGTAGGACACCAGGTCGGTGAGGGTGAAGCCGTCGTGCACGGTGACGAAGTTGATGCTGTGGAACGGTCGGCGGCCGTCGTCCTGGTAGAGGTCGGCGGAGCCGGAGATCCTTGACGCGAACTCGGCGAGGGTGGCCGGCTCGCCGCGCCAGAAGTCCCGCACGGTGTCGCGGTACTTGCCGTTCCACTCCGTCCACAGCGGCGGGAAGTTGCCGACCTGGTAGCCGCCGGGGCCGACGTCCCACGGTTCGGCGATCAGCTTGACCTGGCTGACCACCGGGTCCTGCTGCACCACCTCGAAGAAGGTGGAGAGCCGGTCCACCTCGTAGAACTCGCGGGCCAGGGTGGCCGCCAGGTCGAACCGGAAGCCGTCGACGTGCATCTCGGTCACCCAGTACCGCAGCGAATCCATGATCAGTTGCAGCGAGTGCGGGCTGCGCACGTTGAGGCTGTTGCCGGTGCCGGTGTAGTCGACGAAGTAGCGGGGGTCCTCCTCGCTGAGCCGGTAGTAGCTCGGGGCGTCCACGCCCTTGAAGCTCAGCGTCGGCCCGAGGTGGTTGCCCTCGGCGGTGTGGTTGTAGACCACGTCGAGGATGACCTCGATGCCGGCCGCGTGCAGCGCCTTGACCATGCCCCGGAACTCCTGCACCTGCTGGCCGGTCCGGCCCAGCGCGGAGTAGCCGTGGTGCGGGGCGAAGAAGCCGATGGTGTTGTAACCCCAGTAGTTGCGCAGCCCCAGGTCGGAGAGGCGGTTGTCGTGGATGAACTGGTGCACCGGCATCAGCTCGATCGCCGTCACCCCGAGCCGGGTCAGATAGTCGATCATCGGCGGGGAGGCGATGCCCGCGTACGTGCCGCGCAGCTCCTCCGGGATGTCCGGGTGGCGCATGGTCAGCCCGCGCACGTGCGCCTCGTAGATCACCGAGTGGTGGTAAGGGGTGCGCGGCGGCCTGTCGTTGCCCCAGTCGAAGTACGGGTTGACCACCACCGACTTCGGCATGAACGGCGCCGAGTCGGTCTCCGACATGCGCTCCGGCTCGTTGAGGTCGTAGTCGTAGACCGCCGGGTCCCAGTCCACGTCACCGTCGATGGCCTTGGCGTACGGGTCGATCAGCAGCTTGTGCGGGTTGCAGCGCAACCCGTTCGCCTGGTCGTACGGGCCGTGCACCCGGTAGCCGTAGCGCTGGCCCGGCTCGATGCCCGGCAGGTACGCGTGCCACACGTAGGCGTCCACCTCGCGCAGCTCGACGCGGCGCTCCGCACCGGTGTCCCACTCGTCGAAGAGGCACAGCTCGATCCGCTCGGCCACCTCGGAGAAGATGGCGAAGTTGGTGCCCATTCCGTCGTAGGTGGCGCCCAGGGGGTACCGCTCGCCCGGCCAGACCTGCATGTCGCTCCTTAGACCATGGTTATGTGCGCACCGGCCGAGATCGCCCGCGCGCACGCAGGTAGTGCCCCCGGCCCGGGCGCGCCAATCCATCCTTTCAGGCGACGGGCGAAAACCGCCCGTCTGATGCGCGCTACACCGATCGGGTGTCCTCCGTCACGATGGCCCTTTTCGAGGTGCGTTCTCGGGTCCTATGCACTTTCCTTGACCGGGGACAAGCGTTCGCGCGTGCCCGCCTGGCCATCCGCCACCCCTTACACCTCTCGCTCCGCCGCCACTGACGTCGGCGCGCCTCACCATGCATGGACGGAGACTGATGTGACAGTGCGGGTCGACGAGCAGCTCGCTGCCACCAAGGACCGGGCCCACCGGCCCACCCTGACCTCCCGGCCCCCCGCGCAGCCCGGTCCGACCGCGCAGCCCGGCACGCCCGTGCCGGCGCAGTCCGGCCCCGGGGTGCCCCCGCAGACCCGCCGCATCCTCATGCTGTCCTGGGAGTACCCGCCGGTGCTCGTCGGCGGTCTCGGTCGACACGTGCACGCCCTCTCGGTCGCCCTCGCCGCCGCCGGCCACGAGGTCACCGTCGTCACCCGCCACTCCGACGGCGCACCCCTGGAGGAGTACGCCGACGGCGTGCGCATCCTGCGCGCCCCCGAGGACCCGGTCACCTTCCCCCTCGCCACCGGCTCCCTGCTGGCCTGGACCATGGCCTTCAACCACACCCTCACCCGCACCGCCCTGCGCGCCGCCCAGGCCGGCTCCTACGACGTCATCCACGCCCACGACTGGCTCGTCGCGCACACCGCGATGACGTTGCGCGACCACCTGGACATCCCGCTGGTCAGCACGATCCACGCCACCGAGGCCGGCCGGCACCAGGGCTGGCTGCCGGAGGAGATGAACCGCACCATCCACGGTGTCGAGCAGTGGCTCAGCAGCGAGTCCAACCGGGTGATCGTCTGCTCCGGGTACATGCGCGACGAGGTGAACGCGCTGTTCGGCGTACCGGCCGGACGGGTCGACGTGGTCGCCAACGGCGTGGAGCCGCACCGCTGGCGGGTGCCCGCGCGTGCCGTGGCCGCCGCCCGCGCCCGCTTCGCCGGCAACGGCCCGCTGGTCACCTTCGCCGGCCGCCTGGTGTACGAGAAGGGCGTCCAGCACCTGATCGCCGCGCTCCCCCGGCTGCGCGAGCGGCACCCCGGCCTGCGTGCCGTGATCGCCGGTGACGGCCCGTACCGCGCCGAGTTGGAGGCCGAGGTGCACCGCCGCGGCCTCGGCGGCATGGTCACCATGCCGGGCTTCCTCGGCGGCACCGACCTGCCGGCGCTGATGGCCGCGTCCGACTGCTTCGCCGTGCCGAGCATCTACGAGCCGTTCGGCATGGTGGCACTGGAGGGCGCCGCGGCCGGCGCTCCCCTGGCCGTCGCCGCCACCGGTGGCCTCGGCGAGATCGTCGAGCCGGGCGTCACCGGGATGACCTTCCGTCCGCACGACCCGGGCAGCCTCACCGACGCCGTGGACGCGCTGCTGTCGGACGCCGACCGTTCCCGCGTCATGGCCCGCCGCGCCCGCCGGATGGTCCACGACCAGTACGGCTGGGCCGCGATCGCCCAGCGCACCGCCGCCAGCTACGCCGCAGCCATCCACCACGACGCCGCGTTCACCGCCGAGCGCGCCGAGCAGCGGATGTCGCAGGGTAGCGCCCTCCCGGCGCTCCCCGAGGGCAACCTGCTCGCCGCCGCCGGCCTGCGCTGACCCCTCCCCGAGCCAGGCCCGATTCCGGTTCAGCCGGGACTCGGGCCTGGCTCGGGCTCGGGCGGGGTCGATCCTGTTGTGGCGAGCGCTCCGCGCTGCCCGGCGGCTGTCGGTCGGGGCTGCCAGAATGTGCGGATGTCTCGTCCTGTCGACGCCCTGGATGCCAGCTTTCCGGTCGCCGCCTCGATCGCGTTGGACCTGATTCGACGCCCCGAGGTGACCGAGCGGTGGTCGAGCCCGAGCGCCCTGCCACACCTGTCCGTGGGTGGGCTGGCGTGCCACCTGGGACGTCAGGCGGTCCGTGCGGCGGAGCTACTGCCAATGCCGACGGACCTGCCGGTCCTGGAGTCGGCCGACAACCACTACGAGCGGGCCGCCTGGGTCTCCGAGGGGTCCCCGGACAAGAACACAGTCGCGTCCGGCCCCGACGAGGCCGACGCCGTACGCGGGCCGGCCGATCTGCACGCCCGTTCCGCCCAGGCGCTGACGGAGGTCGGCGACCTGCTCTCGCGGGGTGCCGCTCGTGACGTCGTGCCGATCCCGTGGCAGGGCTGGGCCCTTCCGCGCGGAGAGTTCCTGCTCACCCGCCAGTTGGAGATCGTGGTCCATTCCGACGACCTCGCGGTGAGCGTCGGCCTGCCCACGCCGGAGTTCCCGGCGGACGTCTTCGACCCCGTACGCGACCTGCTGGTCCGGCTGGCCGTGCGCCGCCGTGGCCAGTCCGCGCTGATCAGCGCGCTGAGTCGCAGCGAGCGGGCCCAGGACATCTCCGCCTTCTGAGCCCCGGCGTCACCCGTTCGTGATCGACTCATGCCGGGGACAGCTCGGGGCGCGGAAACGCGGCAGGCCGTCGACCCGGAGGGGTCGACGGCCTGCTCGTTTAGCGAGGAGCGGGTCAGCGCTCGCCGAAGGGGACGTAGTCCCGCTCGGCGGAGCCGACGTAGACCTGCCGCGGACGGCCGATCTTGGTCTCCGGGTCGTTGATCATCTCGCGCCACTGGGCGATCCAGCCGGGAAGCCGGCCGAGCGCGAAGAGCACCGTGAACATCTTGGTCGGGAAACCCATGGCCTTGTAGATCAGGCCGGTGTAGAAGTCCACGTTCGGGTAGAGCCGACGGGAGACGAAGAAGTCGTCGGCGAGGGCGATCTCCTCCAGCTCCATGGCGATGTCCAGCAGCGGGTCGGGCTTGGCCATCCGGCCCAGCACGTCCTGCGCGGCCTTCTTGACGATCGCCGCCCGCGGGTCGTAGTTCTTGTAGACCCGGTGGCCGAAGCCCATCAGCTTGACGCCGTCCTGCTTGTCCTTGACCTTGCGGACGAAGGACCGCACGTCGCCGTCGCCGGCGTGGATCTGCTGCAGCATCTCCAGCACCGCCTGGTTGGCGCCACCGTGCAGCGGGCCGAACAGCGCGTTCACGCCGGCCGAGACCGAGGCGAACAGGTTGGCGTTGCTGGAGCCGACCAGGCGGACGGTCGACGTGGAGCAGTTCTGCTCGTGGTCGGCGTGCAGGACGAAGAGCATGTCCAGCACCTTCGACATCACCGGGTCGACCTCGTACGGCTCAGCCGGCACGCCGAACGTCATCCGCAGCAGGTTGTCCACGTACCCCAGCGAGTTGTCCGGGTACAGCAGCGGCTGACCGATGGACTTCTTGTACGCGTACGAGGCGATGGTGGGGACCTTCGCCATCAGCCGGACCGTGGAGATCTCCACGTGCTCGGAGTCGAACGGGTCCAGGCTGTCCTGGTAGAAGGTGGACAGGGCGCTCACCGCGGACGAGAGCACCGCCATCGGGTGGGCGTCCCGGGGGAAGCCGTCGAAGAAGCGGCGCATCTCCTCGTGCAGCAGCGAGTGCCGCCGAATCCACTCGGTGAACTCGGTCAGCTGCTGCTCGGTCGGCAGCTCACCGTAGATGAGCAGGTAGGAGACCTCCAGGAAGGAGGACTTCTCGGCCAGCTGCTCGATCGGGTACCCCCGGTAACGCAGGATGCCCGCGTCGCCGTCGATGTAGGTGATCGCGGATGAGGCAGCGGCGGTGTTGACGAAACCGGGGTCGTACGTGGTCATCCCGGTTTCCTTCAGCAGCTTGCTCACCCCGACACCGGCGGGGCCCTCGACCGCAGGATGCACCGGCATCGACAGCTGCCCACCGGGGTGATCGAGCTTGACTTCCGTCATGTGGTTCCTCGCTTCGCCGGCAGATCTACGTTGAATTGCCTTCGCTTCTACCGTAATTGCGGCTCGGGGGACAACGTCCGCCGTGGTTCGGCGGTGAGGTATGCGTCACCCGATTCCCGACCGGGCGGCCGGGAAACCCGGCATCCCGCCAGACGGGACCGGACCGGACCGAACCCGCAAGCCAGGTCACGACAGGTTGAGGCGTCGCAGCGTACCGTCCGTCGCGACCTGGAAGACGTCGAGCTGGTTGGTGCCGGCGTGGAACAGCTTGTCGTCGGCGAGCAGCGCGGCGAACCGGCGTCCGCCGAGGTCGGCCGGCACCACCGGGACGACGGCCCCGATGCGGCCGTTGACGGCGACGGCGAGGAGTGTGCCGTCCGGGATCCGGTCCGGGACGTCGCCCCAGACCAGTGCCGGGAGGGTGCCGGTGTCCGGGTCCGTGGCGGTGAACGCGGCCAGGTCGGCGACCCGGGCGCTGCCGGCGGCGGGGCCGGCGCGGACCTCGGTGCCGACCAGGGGGTGGGGTGTCGGCAGGGGTGGCGGGGCGGGCACGCCACCGGCGAAGGTGACCGGTTCGCCGGGGCGGTCGTAGAAGTGTTTCGTGCCGTCGGTGCGGGGGGCCTGGCGGGCGGAGCGCCCGTCGACCCGCCAGGGCAGCCGGACGCCGGCCTCGTCGGCCACTGTCGGAAGCAGGTCGACGTGTTCCCAGTTGCGGTCGTCCACCCGGCCGGCCTGCTGCCGGGGTTCCTTGACAAACGTCGGCACCCAGGCGACCTCGCCGGCGGCGGCCTTGATGGCGTCCATGCCCCGGCCCTGCGCGCCGGGGCGGAAGCTGACCCCGTGGTCGGCGGTCACCACGACGAGGGCCTGGTCGTAGAGGCCGCTGGCGCGCAGCGTCCGCAGCGTCTCGCCGATGAGCCGGTCGGTGTAGCCGAGCTGGGCGAGGTGCCGCTGCCGGGCCAGGTCGACCCACCCGGCACCGTCGTTGGGCAGGTCCTCGGGGGCGTCGTAGCGCGCCCCGGACGGCAGGTACGCCCACGGTGAGTGCGGCATCAGCAGGTGCAGGAAGTGCAGGGTGGGCCGGGTCGTCGGCTTCAGCCCAGCGAGGAAGCTGGTGAACCGGGCCGGTTGGTTGTCGTCCAGGCTGTCCCAGCGGAACTTCGGGTCGGCCGGCACCGGTTCGGCGGCGTCCAGGCCGGCTTCGGCGCGAGTCTGCTCGCGGTAGGAGTCCTCCGGGTCGACAGCGCTCTCCGTGGGCCCGGCGACCCGGCCGAGCAGCTTGCCGGTCTCCCGGACCAGCACGCCGAGCCCTTGCTCGGGGGTGACCGGCTGCTCGCAGCGACTGGGCGGGCAGAGCCGGGTGATGCTCTCCTCGGCGCGGATGTCGTACAGGCCGCCGAAGGCGGTGAAGATGTTGTCCGGGTACTGCGAGTAGTGCGGGGCGACCGGCTTGGCCGGGTAGCGGCCGGTGAGCATCGCCGGCAGCGCGTTGGGCGTCCATCCGCTGACCCCGGTGGAGTTGCGGTACCAGGTGGAGGCGCCGGCCAGCTCGGCGAAGTGCGGGTACCGCCCGGCGTCGATCTTCCCGTCCGCGCCGAGCAGGCTGACCAGTGGCAGCTCGTCGAGGATCAGCATGACCACCGGCGGGTGCACGGCCGAGCCCTGCGCGGTGCCGGCCGCGCCGCCGTCGCCGCGCGGCAGGACCACCGCCGAGGTGGGCGAGGCGAGCAGGAAGAGCGCCACGAAGGCCACCGGGCCGGCGGCGGCCACTCGCAGCACCCGGCCCGGCGCCCGCCACCGCCGGTGCGCGGCCGCGCCGGCGGCTCCGACCAGCACGGCCACCAACAGCAGCGGTACGCCCCGAAGTGGCGCGACGTGTCGGCCCACCTGCACGGCGAGGGCGGCGACCAGCAGCCCGACCAGCCCGGTGTGGGCGAGGGCGCGGGCGGTCCGGCCGGCCACTCGGCTGAGCGCGCCGAGCACCGCCACCGCAGCCGTGGGGAGCACCGTCACCAGGGCGAGCAGCAGCAGGATCTGGGCCGGGTCGGTGCGGTGGAAGAGGAAGAAGTCGGGGCTGCGGCCGAGCACGTCCAGCAGTGGCTGGGTGACCACCAGACCGACCAGCGCGACGATCTCCAGCAGCCGGCCCAGCTCACCTCGCCAGCCCCGGTCCCACAGTGCGGGGGCCGGCGGCGGCCGGTGGTCCGCGGCCGGCGGGTCGACGGAAGCCGGTTCAGCCACCCATCACCGTCCGGTACAGCGTGCGGGTTCCCGAGGGCAGTTCCAGCCGATCGGTGATCCGTCCGCGGGCGGCGAGCAACGTCTCGAAGGCGTCGCGTCGGTAGTCCGGGAAGAGACCGGCGGGCTTGTTGGCCAGCAGCCGGGTCGCCATCGGGTCCTCCGGGTGCACGAACTCCACCACCACCGCGCCGCCCGGCGCGGTCAGCCCGGCCAGCCAGTCGATGACCTCCGGCAGCGGCACGTTGCGCCCGATCGCCAGGTGGTGCACCACGGCCAGGGCGAGCACCACGTCGGCGGACGCCCGCTCGGCGAAGCCGGCCCGCTCGACGCCCCGCCAGCCGCCACCCGGTGAGGGGTCGGCCAGGTCCAGCACCAGCGGCAGGATGCGGCGCTGCCCCTCGGAGCGCAGCTGCCGGTACAGCTCGTCGACGACCGTGGGGTCCTGCTCGACGGCGACCACGTAGTCGGCGTGCCCGGCCGCCAGCCGGGAGTACCGGCCGTCGTTGGCGCCGAGGTCGAGCACCAGGCGGGGGCGGGTGCCGGCGGCGACAGCGACGGCCACGAACTGCTCCTTCGCCACCCGGTCGCGGGCCGAGTAGCCGCAGGTGCGTTGGTAGTCCGACCAGTGGCTCTCGGGCGGGCGGCGGTCCAGCTTGCCGACCAGCTTCTCGATGCCGCGTACCGTGGCGAGCAGCAGCTCCCGGGAGAAGCCGGCGGCCCGCAGTTGGTCGCGTACCTCAGTGGTGCTGGCGGCGGCGTTGCGGTGCTGCATGGCCCCGTGCAGGTGCAGGTGGGTCAGCACGCCGGGGCGCAGCCGGCGGGCCCCGTTGAACAGTGGCCGTAGCTCGTCGGCCTCGATGCCGTCGACCCGGGCACGCAGCCACGGTTGGAAGTCGACGCCCAGGTGGGCGGTGAGCATCAGCGGGTAGAGCACGGTCTGGCAGAACTGCCGGTAGCCTGCCCACGGTTCGCCGTCACGCATCGGCTCGAAGGAGCCGATGTCGATGAAGACCGGTTGGGCGCCGCGCCACTGGAGGTTGTACGCCGAGCCGTCCTTCGTGGTGAAACCCTCGCCGAGCGCGGCGGTCAGGATCTCCAGGTGCAGCAGGGCGGCGTCGCGCAGCATGCTGAACGACCACTCGTACGGGTGGGAGACGAACGGGATGCGCTCGTGGCGCAGCACGGCCGCCCACGGTGTCCCGGTCGCGGCCGGCACCAGGGTGGGCGGAGCGTCCTCGGTGGCGCAGACCTTGCGCGCGGCGACCAGCGCCGGGAAGAACGTGCTGCCGGTCAGCGCCCGCCAGTGCGCGGCAGCCTGGGGGTCCAGCCCGCGCAGCACCTCGTCGCCGACGTGGAAGACCCGGTTGGCGGGGTCGCGGAAGGAGGCCGGCTCGGGCCGTACCTCGGTGGGTGAGATCGCCATCGTCGGGGCTGGCCCGCTCAGCGCTGGTCGGTGGGTTGCCGGCGGAACCGGTCGACCAGCCGTCGCCAGTAGAGTTTCGCGGCGACCGCGGCGCCAGCCACCCCACCGACGACAGCCTGCACGATCAGGCTGCCGGACCCCGCGTCCAGGTAGGCCAGATGTTCCACCGATCGCTCCTTGCCCTCGCCGCCTCGATACCGGCGTCCCAGGGCGTACACCGATGAGGCTTTTGACCCATAAAGCCGGACTTGTCCCTCACCGTACGCCGGTCGTCGTCGCCGTCGCGGGCACATCGGCGTACTCCCAGCCACACCACAGAATGCGGCCGGGACGGCCGGCCGCGCCGGTACGCTGCGGACGTGCGCTGGATGATCGTGGACGCGCCGCTGGACTCCTCCGGAGCCGGGCGCGGCGAGGAGCGGGCCCCGGCCGCGCTGCGCCGCGCCGGCCTGCGCGAGGCCCTGGCCGCCGACGACGACGGGCGGATCGACGAGGCGCGGTTGCGCGACCCGAACCGCGACCCGGCCAGCGGGGTGATCGGCGCGGCGGGCCTGGTCCGGGCCGGCGGCGCCATCGCCGCGCGCATCGGCGCACTGATCGCGGACGGCCACCGACCACTGGTGCTCGGCGGCGACTGCGCCATCCTGCCCGGCGTCTGCCGGGCCCTACCCCCGGCGACCGACCTGTGGTTCGTCGACGCCCACCCGGACTTCCTCGACGGCACGACCTCACCGACGGGTGAGGCCGCCGACATGGACCTCTCGGTTGTCACCGGGTGCGGCCCCGCCGCCGCCGTCGGTCCCGGCGGCACGCTGATCGAGCCCGGCCGCGTCCACCTGCTCGGGCACCGCCCGGCCACCGACGAGAGCAGCCG
>NZ_JAGPXY010000225.1 GCF_018070325.1 Micromonospora sp. H61 | reverse complement strand
GGCAGTACACAGCCGAACAGGCGCTGGGCGCGCTGGACGCCCACCTCGACCTGCTCTTCGGCTGATCCGGTCACAGCTGGGCGTTGGCCCCCGGACAGGGCGGTCAGCAGACCAGGATGAGCGGATGAGCCGCTTCCACCGGTCCCGGCCGGTGCTGGTCGAGGAGGCACACCGGGCCACCACCTTCGAGATCTTCTTCGACCTGGTCCTGGTCTTCGCGCTGACGCGGCTCATCGGTTTCATGGCGGAGTCGCTGGGGCCGCTCACCCTCTACCAGGGTCTGCTGCTCCTGCTCTGGTTCTGGTACGCGTGGAGCTGCTACGCCTGGCTGGGCAATCAGGTCCGCGCGGACAACGGCCCCGTGCTGGCCGGGATGCTCGCGGCGATGGCCGCCATCTTCGTGGCCGCCCTGGTGATCCCGGAGGCATGGCAGCGCCACGACGGCGCGTTGAGCCCGCCGCTCACCCTGGCCATCGCCTACATCGTGGTCCGCGGCCTGCACCTCGGCCTGATGACCTACGCCTCGTCCGGCAACCGGCAGTACCGGCGGCAGACGCTGCGTTTCGCGGTGCCCACCACACTTGCCTGGGTTCCACTGTTCGCCGGAGCCCTACTGGGCGGAACCGCGGAGACCGTGCTGTGGACGGTGGCGTTCCTCGTCGACTACGGCGGCGGCCGGATCGTCACCGCCACCAGCTTCGGCGAGATTCGCAGTGGGGCCCACTTCGCCGAACGTCACGGTCTGGTGTTGATCATCGTGCTCGGTGAATCCCTGCTGTCGGCCGGGGCCGGCGCGGGTCTGGCCGTGATCACCTGGCCGGTGCTGCTGGCCGCGGTGTTCGGCTTCGCCGCGACCGTCTGCCTGTGGTGGCTCTACTTCGTGGGCGTCGCCCCGGCCGCCGAGAAGGTGCTGACCTCGGCCACGCCGCGCTCCCGGCATCGCCAGCAGCTGGCGTCGGACGCGTACACGCTGGCGCACCTGCCGCTGGTGGCCGGGGTCGTCTACTTCGCCCTGGGCATCCACCTGATCCTCGCGAACCTGATCGATCAGCCTCGGCACCCCACCGGGGGGCCGATGGGGTGGCCGGCGACGACAGTGCTCTAC
>NZ_JAGPXY010000224.1 GCF_018070325.1 Micromonospora sp. H61 | reverse complement strand
CACCAGCGGCTGCAGCTGACGTACGCGAAACGCGGCGCTGCCCCGACTTCCCTCACCGGAGGTCGGGGCAGCGCCGTTTTTTCGATGCCGTTCGTCATGACGTCATCGCCATGATCAAGTGATAAAAAGTAGGTCCCGGTGCCGCCTCTGGCCTACTTCTCATCACTTGAACATGGTGAGCCGCGATGTCTCGCCTCAGATCAGTCGAACACAGAGACCGGAATTAGGCCCGGGTGGCAGTCCGAGAAATGTATCCATTCCGACGTTGCGTCGTAGGTCCGCAAGCAGTTCGGCAGGGTCGACGACATTCCCGATCTTGGCTTCCGACTCACGTCGAGGGTTCATGGCGGACTTCGCACGATAGACCCTAACTTTCGTGCCTGCGCTCAATGCTTGGATACACACCGCTCTCATGTAAAATCGAACAAATTCCCCTTGCGCTAAGGTTTCAGCAGCGTTGGTGGGGACCTTCTTTTCGTATGGTTGGCCGTTTCGGTGAGAGGCCTCTAGATCGACAAGTAGACCCTCGCTGCGTATGCAGAACGCCAGTGACTCCGGATCGCCAGTCCTTGCGGCGTCAATCATCATCCGGGGCCACCGGCTCATGCCGGTGCCGTTCAGGCGTCGACTCACGAACAGGCTGCCGGTCTCGATGTCCGCCTCAACCTCGTTGATCATTGCTGCGCGTGTTGTGTCGTTCAAATCGTAAAGATCCATACCGCTTCCTTGATTGCGTTTTGAGGGTCGTCCTAAGAACTTACTGAAGCACCTCCGGTGAGGCAATTCCATTAACTGGGAGCGGGAGTTGGTGTCCGCGTGGGCCTAAGTGGAAAAAGTGAGATTGTTTCGGTTACCACCTTGTGTAACCATTACCCGCGAATGTTGCAACCACCTGACACTCGTCCGTCAGACGAGGACGCGAGCGCGCTTGGGATTGCAGCGCCGAGAGCCGGTGGGCCTGCTGCATCTTGAGGCTGGCCTGGTATAGCCTGTCTACTTGCGCGTTGCGTCTAATAGGTGCTGCACGCTCGTGGGCTTTCGCCTATGGCTAAGGCGAGACGGAAACGGGGAGGACGTCCATGCAGCTCATTTCGATTTCGGTGCGAGGGTTCCGTA
>NZ_JAGPXY010000223.1 GCF_018070325.1 Micromonospora sp. H61 | reverse complement strand
GGGCTTGTCAAGTTTTCTGTGGGTGAGGGTGTAGCCGGTTGCTTGTCTGGTCGTGGTTTGGTCAGAGGGGTAGGCGGCCGGGGAAGTGGATGGCGAGGGCGTTGAGGGCCTTCTTCCAGCCCCAGGTGCCGGTGCCGGCGTTACCGCCTCGTCGACGGCTGATGTTGCGGATGCCGAGGTAGAGGAGTTTGAGGGCGGCGTCGTCGGTGGGGAAATGCCCTCGGGTTTTGGTGATCTTTCGGAGTTGGTAGTTGATCGACTCGATCAGGTTCGTCGTGTAGATGATCTTTCGGATGTCGGTGTCGAAGGCTAGGAACGGTACGAACTCGTTCCAGGCGCGTTGCCAGGTGGCGATGATGCCGGGGTATTGCCGGCCGTGGACGCGGGTGAACTCGGCCAGAGCGGCTTCGGCGGCGTCGGCGTTCACGGCGGTGTAGATCGGTCGTAGTGCTTTGGCGATCAGTTTCCGGTCGGTGTAGGACACGTATCGCATGCTGTTGCGCAGTAGGTGGACCACGCAGGTTTGCACGACCGCGTCGGGCCAGGTCGCGGCGATCGCGTCGGGCAGGCCGGTCAGCCCGTCGCAGCACACGATCAGCGCGTCGCGTAGGCCGCGTTGGCGCAGGTCGGTCAGCACGCGCAGCCAGAACTTGGCGCCCTCGGTCTCCTGGATCCACACGCCGAGGACGTGTTTGAACCCGTCGACGTCGACGCCGACGACCAGGTGGGCGGACTTGTTGACCACGGTGCCGGCGTCGCGGACCTTGATCCGGATCGCGTCGACATACAAGATCGGATAGACCTCATCGACGGGCCGGTTCTGCCACGTGCGGACCTCGTCGGCCACGACATCGGTGATGTTCGCGACCGTCTCATGACTGACGTCGGCGCCGTAGATCTCGGCGAGGTGGTCGCGGATGTCGCGGGTGGACATCCCCCGGGCATACAAGCTCAGGACCGCCTCGTCCAGCTGCCCCAACCGGCGGCGGCGCTTCGGGACAATCTTCGGCTCGAACGAGGCGCCCCGGTCGCGGGGCACCTGGATCCGCACCGGTCCCGCCGTGGTGATCACCGTCTTCGGGGTGTGACCGTTGCGGTGGTTACCGGCCGAAGCGCCTTCGGGAGCA
>NZ_JAGPXY010000222.1 GCF_018070325.1 Micromonospora sp. H61 | reverse complement strand
CGTCTCCACCTACGTCCGGCTCTACGACTTCATGAGCCAGATCGTCGACTACGGCGACCCGTACATGGAGATGCTGTCGATCTTCCTGCGGCTGCTGGAGAACGTCATCGCAGACGCCTCCTGGGCCGCGGAGGTCGACCTTTCCGACGTCGTCCTGGTCGGGGTCAAGCACAACAAGATGACCACGGTGGACATTTCGCTGACCGGTGACGGCGAGCTCAAGGGTATCGGCGCCGCGGGCACCGGCACCCGGAAGGAGCCGAAGTACGTCGCCCTGCAGGTCGTCATCGACAAGATGAACGACCTCTTCGGCGCCGAGTCATTTTCCGCGTCTCAGGTCAGTGAGTTCGTGAAGGGACTGGTGCAGCGGCTGCTCGCCTACCCGGACTTGGTGAACCAGGCCAAGGTGAACTCGAAGAAGCAGTTCATGGAATCGCAGGACTTCCAAGCGGCGGTCACCGAGGCGGTCGTCGACAACCAGGAGGCCCACAACACTATGGCCGACTACTTCTTCAGCGACGGCCCTGGTATCAACGCTGTCATCATGGCACTCGCGGACGCCTTTTATGAGGCAGCGGTCGAGCAGCGGACAGACGTGTAAGCAGGCGCGGCCCCGTCCGTCGACGGCGAGGTGGATCTTCGTGGTCAACCCGCCGCATGACCGGCCGATGGCCTCGCGATCCTGCGCACCAGGCGTCGCCGGACTTGTCGGGGAGTTCCTTTTGCGGGTGCCAGCGACATGCTGGTGTGCCCGCACGATCGACGAGTCGATGCTGATCGTCCATTGCGCGGGTGTGCCGTCGTCATGCACCTGCCCAGCCGCGAGGATCCGATCCCACGTGCCATCGGCCGTCCAGCGACGAAGGCGTTCGTGGCACGTCTTCCACGGCCCGAACCGTTCCGGCAGGTCACGCCACGGCGCACCCGTCCGCAGCTTCCACAAGATCCCATTGATGACCTGATGGTGATCCCGCCACCGTCCCCGCGCACCACCCGGCTCGGGCAGAAGCGGCGAGATCACCGCCCATGCCTCGTCAGTCAGTTCACCACGACGTACCACCGGGGACATCGTCACCGATCAACCGCTACAAGATCGGCAGGGCACGCCCTAGCCGATCTCGGGAAGACTGACCTCATGACAAGTCAAGTCAATGCTGATGGGCATGATTATTT
>NZ_JAGPXY010000026.1 GCF_018070325.1 Micromonospora sp. H61 | reverse complement strand
GTTCAACTGTGGACCGGCCCCGGTGACGATCAAGATGGCCGCCACCGCGAAGGTCCGCAACGCCAACGGCCCGAAGATCGTGCTGGACGGCGGCGGCACTGTCACGCTGAGCGGCCAGGGGCAGCGCCGCATCCTCTACATGAACACCTGCGACGAGGCCCAGGGCTTCACCACCTCGCACTGCCAGAACCAGGATCACCCGCAGCTCACCGTGCAGAACCTGACCTTCGCCGACGGCAACTCCACCGGCGAGAAGGCCGAGGGCGGCGGCGGTGGGGCGATCTTCGTCCGCGGCGGGCGGCTGAAGGTGGTCAACTCGCGCTTCGTCCGCAACCGCTGCGACCGCACCGGCCCCGACCTGGGTGGCGCGGCCGTCCGGGTGCTGAGCCAGTACGAGAACAAGCCGGTGTACGTGGTGGGCAGCACCTTCGACGGCGGTTCCTGCTCCAACGGAGGGGCGCTGAGCAGCATCGGCGTGTCGTGGGTGGTGCTGAACAGCCTGCTCAGGAACAACGAGGCGATCGGCAGCGGCGCCAACCCGGCCAAGTCCGGTACGCCCGGCGGCGGCAGCGGCGGCGCGATCTACTGCGACGGTAACGAGTTCACCGTCCGGATCGCCGGCACGATCATCGAGAACAACACTGCCAACGAGGGTGGCGGCGCGATCTTCTTCGTGAGCAACAACCGCACCGGCACCATGAGGATCGAAAACTCGACCCTGCGCCGCAACCCCAGCGCCACGTTCGAGACCCGCGGCTTCCCCGGCATCTTTTTCCTGGGCGCCCGCAACCCCACGCTCACCAACGCCAAGCTCTCCTAACCCACGGCAGCCCAACCCCGCCGGGGCCCGCCCAGCCCCGCCAGGCTCCCCACACCCGCCGAGGGTCCCCGCGCCCGCGCCGGTGATCAAGAGGTTTCGGTCATCGGGGCGGCTTTTTCTGACCGAAAGCTCTTGATCACCGAGCTGGGGTGGGGGTCAGTAGGGGTTTCCTTGGCCTGGGGGGCGGGCGTGGAGGAGGGCGGCGGGGCGGCCGGGCAGGTCCCGTGCGCCGGACATCGGTGGGCTCGGCGTGTGGTCGCCGTCGGCCATTCCGGCGAAGAGTTCCTTGAGCGTCGTCAGCGCACTGATCTTGGGCTGCCAGCCCAGCTCGGTCTCCGCGCGCTCGCTGGACATCAGCGGGGCGTTCAGACCCAGCTCCACCCAGCCCGCGTCGACCGGTTGCAGCCGCGCCCGCCAGGTCAGCGCCGCCGCCGCCCGCAGCACCGGCGCGGCGACCGGCACCGTCCAACCATGGAAGTGCCGGGCCACCAGCTCCGGAGTGAGCACCGGGTCCGCGGCGACGTTGAAAGCGCCGCGCGCATCACCCAGCACCGCCCGGGCGTACGCGTCAGCCACGTCATCGGCGTGCACCGCCTGCATCCGCAACCGGCGGTTCGTCGGCACCAGCGGGATCCGGCCGAAGCGCAGCAACCGCACCGGCGCCAGCGGGCCGAGGAAGTAGCGGGTGATCTCCGCACCGGCGGCCCGCTGGAAGATCAACCCGGGTCGCATCCGCACCACCCGCAGCGTCGGCTGATCCCGTTCGACCTCGTTCAGCAGAGCCTCCACCTCCGCCTTGTGCTCGCTGTACGACGAACCGGGCACACCGGTGGCCGGCCACCGCTCACTGATCGGGTGATCCTTCGGGCCGGGCGCGTAGGTGCCGACCGACGAGGCGTACACCAGGGCCGGAACTCCGGCCTGGACCACCGCGTTGATCACCGCCCGGCTGCCCTCGACGTTGGTCCGGCGCAGCACCCGCTGGTCGTGGCTGGGCTGGATCTGCCAGGCCAGGTGCACCACCGCGTCAGCACCCGCGAACACCTCGGCGAGCTGCCCGACCGCGCCCGGCGCGCCGATGTCGCAGGAGTGCCACTCCACCTGGTCGTACGGCTCGCCGGCGTCCGGGCCGGGCAACCGTCGAACGACCCCGGCCAGCTCCACGCCCCGCTCCCGGCGCAGCCGGCGCAGCAGCGCCGTACCGACGTTGCCGCTGGCCCCCACCACCACGATCCGCATGCCCGACCCCGTACCCGCCCAGCAGCAGCTCAACCACCATCAGCGCGGTGGCCCGCCCCGGCCCCGCCGCTTGATCCACTCGACTTCCTGGACGTCGGGGTACCCAAGCGCACAGGACAGCCCAACTTCCGGGATCCCGAGTCGATCAAGGTCGAGGAGACTCCCGTACCCAGCCGTGCTTCTCCTTGCCCCGCCTACCGGCGGTGGCGGCCAGGCAGCGTGGGCAGATCCAGCCCACCGCGTCCGCCTCGGTGAGCACGTCGGTACCCGAGTAGTCGAAGGGCACGTGCGGGAAGCGACGCAGTCGGGTACGGCTCAGCGCCAGGCCACAGACCGTCTGGTTCTGGCCGGGCAACCAGGCGTGCACCTCCCCACCCGGCTGGCGTACGCCATCGCGCCCGACCTCCTCCTCCCCGGAGGCCGCCACGGCAGGCAATCGGCTCGATCCCATGCCGGTCCTGGTTCCCCATCGGCCCCCACCCATGCGCCGCCGAACGAGGTCGCTCGATTCACCCCAGCTCACCGACCCCGCCACATCGCTGATCCTGCCGAAGTCAGGCCCCTGTCATCGCAGTCGAGCGGTGCCCGCAGGTCGGACAGACGTCATCGAGCACTCGTCGACGTACGGTCTGGTGTCGGGCGGCCTGGCCGGCGAGGGCCGCTGCCAGCAGCGCCGCGCCGACAAGAAGGATCGACCCGGCTGTGACGGCATAGGCCGTCGGGGCGGGCCCGCCGCCGCTGGTACCCCAGGTCGCCTGGCTGAGTTGGTCGGCGCTGAACAGGCCGGCCGGGGTGGCGAGCAGCAGGGTCGCCCAGAGGCCTGCGTCATCGGCTCCCAGGGCGCGAACGAGGCCGACGAGCAGGACCAGTACGAACATCGACCCCCCGGCCATCGCCAGCAGTTCGGGGGTCGAGCCGTACGAGGTGAACATGTTGCCGCCGTTCTCGGCGGCGCTGAATGCCACCGATACGGCCGTCACACAACCGGCCGTGAACGGCGGCAGGCTACGCACGACCCAACCGGGATGGGAGGGCAGCGCAAGCGTGGCCAGGCCGAGCGCGACGGCGGGGACCAGCACGAACAGCGGCGGCCCAGGTTGGCCGGTGACGGCGGCCACTGGCGGCACGGCGACAGTCAGTAGGAGACCACCGGCCGCGACGGTTCGAGCCCAGGCCCCGGGCAGCGCCGTGGCGGCGAGGCCGACGAGCAGCCAGCCAAGCCAGATCACTGCGCCGAGGGTCTGGAACGGACCAACCGGGTCCAGCCGAGCGAAACGCGGATCTTCGAACTCGACCTGCAGGAGCAGGAAGGCGGAGACCGCGACCAGGGTGTTCAGCGCGGCGGTCGCGGCCAGTGGGAGAGCCGCAACCAGCCCGAGAGCGCCGTACCCGCGCAGTCGCTCCCGGAGCCCGGCGCCGAGCAGATCGACGGCGTCGTGTGGGGATGGCCAGCGCCGGCCCGGATCGACGGTGTCGAGGTACGTCCCGACGATCTCGTCGCCCCGCTCAGCCTGGTAGTCACCCGGGTAGGCCCACAGCAGCCGCCGGTAGCGGGACTCCAGCGGCGACCCGGCCTGTTCCTGCGCGGGATTGGGCTGGTTCATGCCGGGCCTCCGGTCGGTCGAAGGACGGGGTGGGCGGCCGTTCCGGGGATGGTGAGAGGGCCGCGTGAGATGCCGTCGACGGTGCGGGTGCCCGCAGGTCGGGCACGTAACCGCTGTGTGGCGGCCTCGACGTTGCGGCGCAGTCGTTCGGTCTCGGCGGTGAGCACGGACCGGCCCGCTTCGGTGAGCCGGTAGTAGCGGCGTAACCGTCCCTCGACGACCTCCTCGTGGGCACGCTCGACCAGCCCTTCGTCGGTGAGGCGGTCGAGTGCGCCGTAGAGGGTGCCGGGCCGCAGCGCCAGCCGCCCATCGGAGAGGGCCGCGACGTCGCTGATGATGCCGTAGCCGTGCATGGATTCCCGCGCAAGGGCAGTCAGGATCAAGAAGGTGGGTTCCCGCAGTGGCGTGGGTGTGGCCATGACGCTAATATATCGGTGATGAAGCTATACCGGTGACGAAGCAATGCAGAAGTTTGCCGGAGGCGTCGAGGCCGGCTGCGGACGCGAGCCACCTCGCCAGTTGGTCATCCCGGCGGGCCGCTCGGCCTTGCACCAGCAACGGCGGCAGTCCCAACGCCCACACCGTCGTGGGCGTAGATCAGCATCGCTCCTCTGGCCCGGGGGCGGACATCAGCCGGGGCGCAGACCGTCGGGTAACCTGAGCGCGCGGGCCGCTAGCTCAATGGCAGAGCTGTGGACTTTTAATCCATAGGTTCAGGGTTCGAGTCCCTGGCGGCCCACTCCGTTCCAGCTCAGCGGCCCTTTGTAGGGCCGCTGTCTTTGTCAGCACGACTCGTATAGCAGCGAAGTACAGCAGTAGCGCTCCACCGGTCCAGTGCTCTGCCGAGCCGCTTGAGCGCGTTGCGGGTGGCTAGCTTGGCGCTTCGGCGCCATCCACATGGAGTACACATGCCCAACGTGGTCCTCATCGCCGGGCCGGTAGTCGACCTGGCTTCCGCTGCGTGGGCTATGGCAGACGCCATCGGCCTACAGGTTGTCAGCGCAGGTAACGTCTTCCGCGGTCACGTGCAGCAGCAGACTTCGCTGGGCAAAGAGGCGAGCCGGTATATGCAGGCCGGACATCTTGTCCCGGATGAGCTAATGGTCAAAGCCATCGCTGACGCCCTAACCAACGCCGACGGTGGCTGGGTGCTGTACAACTTCCCTCGCAACATCCGCCAAGCTGAGTTGCAGACGCAGAGCGGCCATGTCCCCGACACAGTGATCGAAGTTGTCCTTACGGAGGACCAACTCCGCCTCGCCGCGCAGGGCCGGGTGGAACGTCAGATAGACCTGGACTCTCAGCAAGCCGAGCGACGCCAGGAACTCTTGCTGATGTACTCGCATTCACAGGAGACCTACCGAGAGCAGGTCGAGCCGTTGCGCGCCTATTACCGGGCCCATGGCCTGTGGCAAACCGTCAGTGGCTTCGGCGACTTCGAGGACGTAGCAGCCAGGCTGATCCCAATCGCCTCTGCCAGTAGACGCCACTCCTGATATCGCGCAGGTAGGCCGGCCCCCGGGCGACGTGGGAGGACTTTCCTCACATCTATCAAGGCGGGCCTGGACGTGCCGCACGCGCCGCCGCCTGGGCGCGCGTCCGTCGCTCCGACTCCGGCCACGCAACACGCCCGGCGGCTGGCGCGGAAGCGGTCAGCCCATGGGGCCGGCAGCCGGCCGGGCCGCGCGGTCACGAGCCCGCGCGGCATAGTGCAGCGCACGCCGGCTGCGTCGGCGAACTGGCGGCGGGTAGCGGGGTTGCGGTTACTTCGCCTCCGGCGGGGCGCTCGGGCTCCAGGATGTTCGGGGGTCCGTCGGCGGGTGCCGGGCCGTGGGTGGTTGCGGTAGGCCATCCCGCCTGCCATCGACCCGGGTAAGCCGAGCAGGCCACCGCCCGACCCGCCAGCATCCGACCGTGCGTCAAGGCCGTCTTGACGTGGCGGGCCGAGAATCTCTCCAACCGGATGGCAGCGACCAACACCTTGAGACCGCATCCCCCCCGACGGGGGTCGGCACGATTCGTCGGCAGAATGGCTTTCGACAGCAGCGCTGACAGCAACCGCGCCGGACGGCGGCACGCTGACGAGTCCGGGCATAGACGAAGCTCCGAGCGTGCGGCCGTTCCCGGACGACGTGCACAGAGCCTGTAAGCGAGACGTCCTAGCTCGGCGAAGGCACCGGGGACTATCGGGGAAGTGGGTTGGCGACGTAGACGCCCTGCCCTGGCGCCCGTCGATCAAGCCCTCAGCTTTGAGCACGAGCATGGAAGCGCGGATCACCGTGTTGCTGACTTCGTAGTGCTCGCACAAGGCAGCGAAGGACGGCAGCTTGTCGCCCGGGTTCAACTGGCCGGAGCTGATCTGCTCGCGGATATCTCGGGCGACCTGTAGGTACGCAGCTTCAGACATAGGTGGTGCTCCCAGCTTGGCGGCTGGTGCAAGCAGACCACAACTCAAGCTCGACTTACAACGCTATGTGTTGTCAGTCGTTGACTATGCGCACATTGCGTCCTACGTTGCTTGTGGGGTTACCCAGCTTGGCGGCCGGGTTGCCCCGCCGTGGGTGCCCTGTCTCCGGACACGGCTGACCGGGTGCCCACGGAACCCCCCAAGCGTCGGCCGGAGGCACGGTGACCAGACCAAACGATGCAACTGCCTCAGACACCGGTGCCGGCCGTGCGACCCGGGATTCCGGACATTGGCAGCGAAGGTTGGAGAGCACTCGGCGGCGGGTGGCCTACGACGAGTACGTCATCGCAGTGGCACTCACCCTGGCCCGACGCCATCGGCCGATGTGGTCCTGGCGGCACTGGCGACGCGTCTGCCACTGCGGAGCCGACCTGCCATGCAGAAGCCTCCACCTCATCCCAATCAACCGCGGTCACTGGCCGAGTCAGGACGGCCCGCAATGACAACCCACCTCCCGGTCACGCCGGTTTGGACGTGCAGCGGCTGTGGTGCCGACTGGCCCTGTCACACCCGCCGGCGAGAGCTGCGAGCGGAGTACGACCGAGCCCCGGTGTCACTCGCCCTGTACCTGGCAGCCCAGCTCGTCGAGGCCGCCCAGGACTTGGCCCACGTCCCCGCCGGCCACCTGCACTATCGATTCCTCGGCTGGACCCGATGAGCATCCTGCGACCCGGCGACGAGAAGTTCCACTACAGCGACGGCTCCCACAAGTGGATCCCGCCGGACCCCGACTACGACCAGGAGGTCTGGGACGAGCAGGTCCGCCAACACAAGCACGGCCACCTGAGGAACGAGCGCCCGAAGGTGCGCATCCAGCGCCTCGTCTGACGCCAGCAATACCGCAGCGAAGTACAGCGACCGTGCCAGCCGAACCAGGCCGAGAAGCGCGCACGCTGGACCGGTAAGCGGCTACAGCTCTTCTTCTCCGCTGCAGCCCGGCGGGTCACGGCGCGGCCGTGACGTGTCCGCCTAGGTGATCACCGGGCAAGCTGGTCAGTGATGACGCGGCTGCCCATCTTGACTACCGGACTTCCGTCGAGACCGGGTCGAGGAAGAAGAGGCACTGGGCGGGTTTGAACTCGCCTACCTCGGCGACGAAGCGGAACGTGTCGCCTTCGCCGACGGTGGCGGGGATCTGCTTGCCGGTCAGTTTCAGGTCGAGGATGTTGACGTCCTCGTACTTGATGGCCGGGCCGACTGCCGTGTTCGGCCCCTTGTCGCCTGGGCCCAGAAGGAAGTCGTAGCGGGTGTCGTAGTCACCGTGGGGCACCATGTTCACGATCGAGCCGTTGAACGCGACCGTCTTGCCCTCATGCCTGGTCGCGAAGGCCAGGTTCGCGTCGTCGCAACTGTCTGCCTTCAGCAGCGCGGCGAACTCCGGATTGTTCTGCGGCGTGATCACCTCAGTGGCAGCCGACTCGGCAGCGGTCGGAGCCGGCGTAGCAGACGGTTTCTCACTCACAGCAGCCGTCGACTTGTCTGACTCGTCCTTCTTTTCGTCTCCGCCGCTGAGGGCAGAGGCGGCGCCGATGACGACAGCGAGGATCACGAGGACGACGGCTGCCGCGCCGATCAGGAGCCACGGCTGCGGCTTCTTCGGCCGACGGAAGTCGACGGTGGAGCGAAGCGCGCCTGGGGCCTGTTGTACGAGCTTCCAGCCATCCTTCTGCATCTTCGAGATGACCCAGCCGTCGGTGCCGCGAACTGGCCGTACGGTCTTGTACTCGTACTTGATCTCGTCGGCCATGCGGCTCCGCGCCCCCTAAATGGACTGCTCACACCAACTGCCTGGCGCAGCATAGGGGACAGGCACCACTGACACCGGCTCCGTGTAACGCCGGGCTGATCGACGACGCCGGATGAGTGGAGATCTTGATCTCCAATACGGCCTTCACCCTCCTGGGAGGGCCGTCACCTGCGACGTGAGGAACCTATGCGCCCTCGTTCCCTTTCCCGCTCGATCCGACGTACCTTCGCAACCTCGCTGGCCACCCTCGCCCTCGTCGGGGGCACGGCGGCCCTCGCTCCGGCCGACGCGGTGGCGGCCGGGCGACTCCAGCCCGATCTGGTCGTCGATCTGATGATGACCGACGTGCTGAATCCGGCGGAGGGCGAGACCTTCTCCGCCGAGATCGACATCCGGAACTACGGCACCGGAGCGTCGGACCCGATCAGCGTCACGGTCGCGGTGCCCGCCGGGCTCAGGACCACGACCCCGTCGGTCGGTGACCCTGCCTGGACCTGCACGGCAGTGAGCACGACGAGCTACACGTGCTCGTATCCGCAATTGGCGGCCGGTGGTCGGGCGAGCCGGCTGTTCGTGCCGTTCGTCGTGGCCGGCGCGACACCGGGCAGCAGGGTGCCCATCACCACGAGCATCACCCCGCAACGCCGCGAGGCGAACACCGACAACAACACCGAATCCGTCACGGTGGCGATCTCGGGCACGTGCGTCATCCGCGGCAGTGTGTGGCACGACCTTGACCGGGATGGGCAGCGCGAGGCGGATGAGCCGGCCATCGCCGGTGGCCCGGACGGCGTGTTGGAGGTGAGTCTGTCGAGTCCGCAGCGACAGGCAATTGGCGGTGGCTCGGCCACCGTCAACCCGGACGGAACCTGGTCGATCACCGCCCGCACCGAGCTGCTGTACGAGGTCCGGCTGGAGGCAGCCGCCACGTACGGCCGGACTGTCGCAGACGTGGGTGACGACGCCACGGACTCGGACATCGTGAGGTCGTACCAGTTCGAGCCGACCCTGCTCGTCGCCAGCGCCGAATTCCAGGCCGTGCATGGCGCGGAGTACGTGGTCGACGCCGGCCTGGTCAGCCAGAGCTGAGCCCCTCGCCGCCCGCCCGAGATGTTTCGGGCGGGCGGCGATCCGGACAGACAGCAGCGGCTCCGCCGGTGGGGGTGGTGATGACACCTGGCGTCGAGGGCTGACGTAGATATCCTCTTCAGGTGCTGGCCCGTGTGGAGATCGTTGACATGGGTCCGGCGCTGCGAAGGGACTATCGACATGCCCCGTGTGGTACCGGCGGTCATCCGCGCCCTCGACGTCCTCGAACTGTTCCTGGACTGCCCCCAGTTGTCGGCCCGCCAGGTGATGGAGCGACTCGACCTGCCGCGCACGACTGTCCACGAGTTGCTGGTGACGCTTGAGGCTCGCGCGTACCTGATCTCCATACCGGGTCAGCCTGTGCAGTATCGGCTCGGCATGCCGCTGTTCCAGCTGGGCGCGGCGTTCGCGGGCCGGCTTGATCTGGTACGCGAGGCGCAGGGCGTCGCGCGGGACATGGCCGCCGCGTGCGACGAGGCGGTTCATGTGGCGGTGCTCGACGGCGCCGATGTCATCTATCTCGTCAAGTTCGACAGCACCCACCCCGTTCGGATGGTTTCCGGGGTCGGGCTGCGGCTGCCCGCTCACTGCACGGCCGTCGGCAAGGTACTGCTGTCGGCTCTCGGCCAGGCGGACCTGGACGCCGTCCTGCTGAAGGGCCCCCTGCCGGGCATGACGCCGGACAGCATCACCGACCCGGATCTTCTTCGTGAGCATCTGAACCGTGTCCGGGCGGAGGGTGTCGCGGTCGACATCGGCGAGTCGGACACCGCGATGCGCTGTGTCGCTGCGGGGATCCGGGACCATACCGGCACCATCATCGCTGGGATGAGTCTGTCCGCACCGATCATTCGTTGGACGCCTCAGGTGCAGGTGGAGTGGACCGGGCTGGTTCGCGAGGGAGCGGCTGTGCTGTCGGCCCGCATGGGCTACCGGGCGCAATCTCGGTAGGCAACCTCCCGCTTTCGGTTCGAAACAACATCGAAACATTGACATTGCTCATCGCGCTGCCCTAGCGTCGCGACCACTCGATACGGTATATCGAACCTAGTTCGAAATCTCGAACGGCGGTGGTCCTGTGACCCGACCGAACTGGAACGTCAGCGCTATTGCCTCGGCCCGGTCGCCGATCGCCTCAACCTCGTCGCGCTACCCGGAGAGCGCCACCCGACATGTCTCGGGTGGCTCCGACGAAGCGCGCGTGAGCGGACTTCCCACGGTGACGGGCGGGCCCGCTCACCACCGTAGGAACCCACGAACGCACTGATCTCGACGGGCGTCCCTCGGTGGTCGCCGGCAGAAACCAACTGCAACACAAGCATCGCGGTGTTCGCCAGTAAGACCTTCGGCGTGCAGCCGTGCGCGGGGAGAAGAAGGAGGCGGGTGTCCATGGAGGACAAGTCGGGGTGGTCACGGCGCGGCTTTCTGGGGATGGGAGTCGGGGTGCTCGGCGCGGCCGGTCTGGCCGCCTGCGGGGACGGCTCCGAATCGCCCACCAGGGTGCAGCCGGAGGTTCCGCAGGAGCTGATCGACGCCGCGTCGGCGATGAAGGGCTCCTCGATGGGCATGCTGTCGCAGAAGCTGTACTCGACGGCGGCGAACGAAGCCCTCGACAGCTCGATCAAGAAGTTCGCCGACAGCACCGGAACGAAGATCGAGAACAGTCTGGTCCAGGCCGACGCCGGTGACGTGGTGGCCAAGATCGACGCCGAGGTCAAGGGTGGGGTGGCCCGCGACCTGGCGTTCATGACCGACTCGCGGTTCGTCGCGCAGTTCCAGGCGCTGGGCGACCTGGAGGACGTGACGGACGTCGTCACGGCGCTGACCGCCAAGTACGGCGAGCCCTGCGCCGAGGCCAAGAACTTCTGCGTCTTCGACGGCAAGTGGTTCGCCATCCCGTACCACTTCATCGGGATCGGGTCGTTCCTGCGCAAGGACTGGATGCAGGACAAGGGCATCTCCCCCAAGGACATCTACAGCTGGGAGGAGCTGCGGGACCTGTGTCTGGAGATCTCCGATCCGAGCAAGCGCCGGTTCGGCTGGGGCATGACGGTGAACCGGTCCGGTGACGGCAACGGAATGATCGAGGCGCTGATCAACGCCTACGGCGGGTCGATCGCCGCCAACGACGGCCGGAAGGTCACCTTCAACACCCCGGAGACCGTGCAGGCGGTGACCTTCCTCGGCGACATCTACACCAACCCCAAGTACAAGCCGATGCTGCCACCGGGGATCGCGAGCTGGACCGACACCAGCAACAACGAGAACTGGCTCGCCGGGATCCTCGGTTACACCCGCAACCAGTTCAGCGTCTACGCGGACTCCAGGACCAAGAAGAACCCGGTGCACGCGAACACCCACGTGTTCTCCGACTGCATCGGGCCGGCGACCGACAATCCGCTGCTGCTCGGCCAGTCGCAGGGCTTCGTCGTCTTCAAGGGTGCCAAGAACCCGGCGCTCGCCAAGCTCCTGGCGCAGTACCTGGTCAGCGCGCCCGCGCTGCTCGGGGTGGCGAAGGAAGCGCCCGGCCTGGTGATGCCCGCCTGGGAGAAGGTCTGGGACGCCGACCCGTTCTTCACCAGCGGCGACCCGGCGTTCCCCATGCTGCGCAAGATCACGGAATTGAAGCTGCCGCTGAACACGAAGAACGGCCTGGCCTTCCCGCAGAAGGCCAGCGCGGGCCAACAGGCGGTGGGGTCGGCCTACGTCCTCACCGACATGATGCAGCAGGTCGTTCAGGGCACAGCGCCGGCGCAGGCCGTGACGGCTGCCCACGCGAAGATGGTGCAGATCTTCAACCAGCAGGGGCTGCGGCAGTGAGGTCGGTCCGTCCTGCGCGGGTCCCGGCGGCGAGGAAATCCCCGCCGTCGGGGCCTGGCTCCCTCACCGCGGTCCAGCGACGGCTGGGTCGCGACTGGCGACTCGCGGCCCTGTTCCTGGCGCCGATGGCCGTGCTGGTCGGCGGGCTCGTTCTCGTGCCGATCGCCCGGTCGATCATCACCAGCACCACTGAACGGCACGGGCAGGACACCGTCTTCGTCGGCCTGGACAACTATCTCGCGCTCGTCAGCGACGATCAGTTCCACACCGGCGTGGTGAACTCGTTCGTCTTCACCGCGTACGCCGAGGTTTTCAAGGTCGTGCTGGGGTTGGCCGCGGCCCTGCTGCTGCACCATCGCCGCCGTGGGCGGGCCGTGCTGGCCGGGTTGCTCCTGGTGCCGTGGGTGGTGCCGACGGTAGTGACGGCGTTCAGCTGGCGCGCGCTGCTCGACCCGATCTTCGGCAGCGTCAACACGCTGCTCACCGCCACCGGGATCGGGCCGCTGCTGGCCAGCGCGCACCTGGTCGACAGTTGGCCCGCGGGCTGGCTGTCCGACCCGTCGCTGGCCATGCCGTCGGTGATCCTCGTCAACGTCTGGAAGGGAGTGCCGTTCTTCACCGTGTGTTTCCTCGCGGGGTTGAAGGCCATTCCGGCGGACCTCTACGAGGCGGCGACCATCGACGGCGCCTCGGCGTGGCAGCGATTCAGAAGCGTGACGCTGCCCGGACTGCGTCACGTGATCACCGTGACGGTGACCCTGTCGTCGATCTGGACGTTCAACAACTTCGACCTGGTCTGGTTGCTGACGCAGGGCGGCCCGGGCGACGTGACCGCGCCGTACGTGCTCATCGCCTACTCGAAGGCCATCCTGCAGCTCCAGTACGGCGCGGGCGCGGCGGTCACGCTCGTCATGCTGCCGATCATCGGTGGGCTGGTGTTCGTCCTGGTCCGGTTGTTGCGCCAGGACACCAACATCAAGCTGCCCCGGCGACGCCGGACAGCGTTGTGGACCGGGACACAGCGGTGGGCCGGAAAGGCGCGGAAGGCGCTGCCGTGGGTCGTCGCCGCGCTGGTCACCGGTCTGCTGGCCTGGGCGTCACCGAAGATCTTCTGGAAGGCGGCGGTGGTCCTCGGTGTGATTCTGCTGATCGCGGCGGGGGTCGGCCGAGTGGTCTCGACCCTCCAGTCCCGAGGTGGTCGCCGTTCGTCGTCAGTGGTGTCGGGACTGGGTTCCTGGGCCGCGCTGGCCGGCTTGCTCTTCTTCGTGCTGGGCCCGCTGTACTGGATCGCCGTCACGGCCTTCAAGTCCGAGGGCCAGGTCGTCATGCGCACCGACGACCTGTGGCCGACACCGTGGACGCTTGAGCAGTTCGGCGCCCTGTTCGACAACCAGCCGTTCGGCCGCTGGTATCTCAACACCCTGCTGGTGTCCGCGGCGTCGACCGCGGTGGCACTGGTCTGCGCCGCCCTGGCTGGCTACGCGCTGGCCCGGCTGCGGTTCCGCGGGGCGCAGGGCTTCACCGTCACGGTGCTGCTCACCTACGTGATGCCTGGCGCGCTGCTGTTCATCCCGCTGTACCAGATGCTCATCGGCGTCCGCCTCACCGACTCGTTGTGGTCCCTGGTGGTGACGTACCCGACCTTCACGCTGCCGTTCGCCACCTGGCTGCTCGTGGGCTATTTCTCGTCGATCCCCATCGAGTTGGAGGAGGCCGCACTGGTCGACGGTTGCAGCCGCATCCAGGCGTTCGGCCGGGTGGTGCTGCCGCTGGCCAAGCCAGGGCTGCTGGCGGTCGCGCTCTTCACCCTGACCAACGCCTGGAACGAGTTCCTCTTCGCCTTCGTGTTCATCACGAAGGACGAGTACAAGACGCTCCCGGTGGGGATGCAATCGATGATCGCCGGGGACGTCGTACCGCAAGGACAGCTCGCTGCGGCGTCGCTGCTGGTCAGCATCCCCGTGGTGATCATGTACGCCCTCGGGCAGCGCTTCCTGACCGAAGGGCTCACCGCGGGCGCGGTGAAGGGCTGATTGGGGCACCCGATCGCTCGCTACCAGGCCATGTTGATGACCCGCTCGATCACCGGGTGGTAGGCGTGCGGGCCGGAACGACGAGCCCGACGGGCTCGCCGTTCTGGCCCAACGTGTCTACGCGCCACCACTCACGGTCTGTGCGCGCGTGTAGGTGAGGAAGAGAGCGCCACTGTCGAGAACGGTGTGGTCGGTCAGGCGCCAGGTACGTGGTGCGAAGACGGCGTCACGGCCGAAGAGCGGAATGCCGGCACCAATGGTCAACGGGGCAAGCTTGATGATCAGCTGGTCGATCTCGGGGTAGAGGGCACCGGCCAGCGCGCCGCCGCCGATCACCCAGACGTCCTTGCCGTCGTGCCGCTTCAGCTCTCGTACGGTGGCAATCGGGTCTTGGCCGACGACCTCGACGGCCGGGTCCGGGCTGCTGCCCAGCGTCCGGGAGAACACCAGGTGGCGCAGGTGCGGGTAGGCGTCGGTCACGCCGGCCTTCAGGCCCACCTCGTACGAGTGGCGCCCTTCCAGCACAGTGTCGAACCGGCTGCCCTGGTCGGTGATGCCGAACGCCTGTCGGGCCGGACCGGGGAGCGTCTCCGGATATTCGCAGACGAGATGGTGCAGGTAGTCGTCCGGGATGGGCCAGAACCCGCCGGGGCCGGTGGGGTCGGCGCCGTCGGGGCCGGCGATGAAGCCGTCCACTGTGGCGGCGATGTAATACACGAGCTTACGCACGACGATCTCCTCGTTCAGGCTGCCGGATGCTGTTCGGCGACGACGTCCATCAGCCTGCCCATTACCGGCGCTCTCCGCTATTCGGCGCCGGCGATGATCGCGCCGCTGACCGTGTCCACATACCACCGCTGGTACCGCTCGATCGCCCATCCGCGTTGCCGGACGAGCCAGTCGAAGTTGCGGACGTCCTGGGCCAACCAGAGGATGTCGGCCACCTGATCGACGCCCAGGTCGGGGCGTACGCCTCCGGTGCCGACGAGTTCGGCGGCGAACATGGCCATGCCGCGGCGGCGGTCGTCGACGTTCTTGCGCCAGATCTCGGCGGCGTCCGGATCGGCAGTGGCCGCGCCGGCCAGCGCGAGCATCACCTGGGCCTGCCGGGCGTTGACCTCGGCCAGGTGACGGGCGTAGCGGGCGAGCTTGGCCCGGGGGTCGGTGAGGGCGCGGATCTCGGCGACGAAGGGCCGATCCGGCAGGGCCACCGGTTCGTCGTCGCCGGCCAGGGTGACGTCGACCAACTGGGAGAGCAGTTGCCGCTTGCTGCCGAACACCGCGTACAGGGTCTGGACCGCGACGCCGGCTTCCACGGCGACAGCGGTCAGCGGTGTGGCCGCGTAGCCCGGGTCGACGAACAGCCGGCCAGCCGCTTCGAGGATCGCTCGCCGGGTCTGTCGGGCCTGCTCCTGTCGGCGGGAAGAGTCATAACGTCTCTTGACAACCACCTCTCAAGTGTAGTGCTCTATTGGATAGAGGCTCACTCTATCGAGAGGTGACGGCCATGCCGTTCGGTGTGTTGCAGGAGATGCCCGGCGTCAGCGAGGCGGAATACCGGCAGGTGGAACGCCACCTCGGACCGGACCGGCCACCGGGCCTCCTCGCCCATGTCGCCGGGCCGACGGAGGACGGCTGGCGGATCATCAACGTCTGGCAGGACGAAGCGGCATTCCGCCGGTTCCAGTCCGAACGGCTGGTCCGGGCTGCTGGCTTGGCGGCACAGGAGGACGGCTTCGACCCGACGAAGGCGGCTCACTTCCGCTCGATGAGCGTCGACGGCACCGAGATGCCGTTCTGATGGCCGACACCGCAGGCCTGCGGGCCTGCGGCGCCGCCTTCTGGGCGGGCGCGGCAGCTGGCTGGATTCGCCACGCCGATCGGCAGGACGAGACCGGTCGGCCGCTGGGAGCGGCGGCCATGGATCGGCTGGCCGCACGACCCGCCGAGCGGATCCTCGATGTGGGCTGCGGCTGCGGCGGCACCACGGCCGAGATCGCCGCCGCGGTCGGCGAGACCGGCGCGGCGATCGGTGTCGACATCGACGTGGCGATGGTGACCGCCGCTCGACGCCGGTTCCCCATCGACGGGTACCCGGGCATCCAGTTCCAGGTGGCCGACATCGAGACTCTCGATGTCGTGCCTGGTGCCCCGTTCGACGCGGCGTACTCACGAATGACCCTGATGCTGTTGGCGGACCCGGTTGCCGGCTGCCGCACGATCCGGCGATCACTGCGCCCGGGAGGACGCCTCGCCGCTACCGTCTTCCGCGACAGCGGCGTCAACCCGTGGCTGTCCGCGGCGATGCTCGGTGCCGCACCACACCTCGGACCGTTACCACCGCTCCCGGTCGGTGACGAGCCCGGTCCGTTCGCGTTAGCCGACCCGGCGCGGCTCGTCCGGATCCTCACCACCGCCGGCTTCACCGCCGTCACGATCACACAGTGCGACGTAACTCTGGAGACTCCGGACGACGCCGACGCGGTGGCCGAATGGCTCATCGAGGTCGGCCCGGCCGGTACCGCGTACCGGGCGGCGCCGCCGGCTGGTCAGGCTTCGGCCCGGACGGGGGTCGCCCGGCTGCTCGGCCGGTTCCGTGAGCCTGGCGTCGGCTACCGGCTGCCCACCGGCCTCTGGCTCGTCACCGCGAACGCCGCCGGAACCCCTACCCACCACGAAACCCGTGAGGACAACATCCAATGAGTACGTTCCGACCGCTCGCACCAACCCTCTGCCTCGTGCTCGCCCTGACGGCGTGCACCGAGGCCGACGCGCCCGAGCCCGCTGCGGCGCCAGACACGACAGGATCGACCAGCGCGGCCGGATCCGCTCCGGCCGACGGCTCCCCCGTGTCGGCGAAGGACGTGTGCGCCTACCTGGACGGCCAGGTGCCGACGCTCAAGGGGATCGGGTCCGAGACGGGCGCGATGGCCAACCTCACAGTGAACCTCTATTCCTGGTACGAGAAGCAGGGCCCCGTACCCAACGGCCGTGACATCGACGACCAGACCAGCAAGGAATGCCCGGCGACCCGGACCGAGGTGCTCAAACTCGCCGGTATGGAGAGCTTCGAGCGGCTGTAGCCGCCCGCGAGCGGGGCGCCCGATCACCGGACGGTTTACGGCCGTCAGTGCCCCAACCGCTTCTCGAACCAGTGGTGGGCGTAGCGCTCGGTGTTGTACGCCTCGATCTCCCGGTAACCGGTCGACCGGTACAGGGCGATCGCCTCGGTGAGGTTGCGGTTGGTGTCCAGCCGGACCGCTGTCGCGCCGCGCTCGGCGGCGTAGCGTTCCAACTCGCCCAGCAGCCGCCGCCCGACGCCGAGCCCGCGTACGGTGTCGGCCACCCACACGCGTTTGATCTCGGCGGGCGCATCGGTGTGGAGTTTGACAGCGCCGCAGCCGATCGGTTCGCTGTTGAGGGTGGCGAGCAGGAGCACCCCGTTGGGCGGGACGAGCGCTTCGTCGTGCACCGGGTTGCTCAGCGCGGGGTCGAACCCGTCGTCGAACCGTCGCGCGATGTCGCGGGCATAGGCCCGCAGACACGCGCGGGACCGCGGGTCGCTCGGCGGGCATGGCTCGACGACGACCATCGACCCGATGAGCAGCCGTTCGACCTCGGCCATCGCGGTGACGAGTCGTTCGCGGCGGTGTTCGGTGAGTGGTTCGAGGATCGAGGCGGCGAGATCGTCCGACCGCTGGTCGAGGTCTGCCCACTGGGTCCGGCCGGCGTCGGTGAGCGTGGCGACGCGGACCCGGCCGTCGCCGCCGGCCCGGTCGGCCGGTCCGACGGCGATGAGGCCGTCGTTCTCCAGGGTGCGCAGGAGTCGGCTGAGGTATCCGGAGTCCAGGCCGAGCCGGGCCCGTAGCGCGGCGACCTCGGCACCGGCGGGGCCGATCTCCCAGAGCAGCCGGGCCTGCCCCAGCGGGCGCCCCTGGGCCATGTACTCGTCGTCGAGCGCACCCACCCGTTGGGTGACCGTCCGGTTGAACCGCCGCACGGCGGCGATGAGAGCCGAGTCCATACACCTGACTTTAGTCAGGCTTCTTGACTATGCGCCAGCTCGGTGCCGGTAGGACCCGATGCCGGCGTGGTCCAGGACGACCACCACGAGCACCACCCCGGTGGCGACCGCGCTGACCGCCAACAGCGGCAGCCGCAGAACGGCCGCCGCACCGGCCAGGACGAGCAGGGCGACAACCCGCGGCCAGGAGAGTCGCCGGTGGATCGCCGCCGAGAAGAGGATCCGCCCGACGAGGAACAGCATCGGGCCAGTCAGGATGACCAGGACCGCAGTCGTGTCACCGGTGCGCAGGGGGTGGGCGATGCTCAGCTCGGCGCCGACGGCGGTGACCACCAGCCCGGCGATCATCACCAGGTGCAGGTATCCGGTGGTGACCCCGAGTCGGGACGGGTCGGCGTGCTCGAGGGCCGGGCCGAGGCGCTGGCCGGCGGGCGTGACGTAGAGCAGACCGATCAGCACCGCGGTGGCGAAGACCAGCAGGAACGCGGCGGTCTGTGCGAAGACGAGGTCGGTGTCGGCGTACGAGAGGCCGGCCACCAGGACGAGTTCGCCGAGCGCAATGATCATGATTTGTTGGTACCGCTCGGCGAAGTGCTCACCGGCCAGGTGCAACTCCTGCGGCCCGGTCCGGCCCATCAGTGGCGTGGGCCAGCCGAGTCGTGGGCCGGTGAGATCGAGGGCGAGGGCGAGCAACCAGAGCGGCACCCGCCACTCCGGCAGAAACCCACCGGCCAACCACGGTACGGCCGAGACGCAGAACCAGCAGAGGATGCGCAGCGCCCGGCGCTGCCGCGGGTGACCACGTAGCGCGAGGACTGTGAACACACCCCGGGCGATGTGCACCGAGACGTACGCGCCGGCGAAGAGCAGGCCCCGCCCGTCCAACGCCTGCGGGACCGCCACCCCGGCCAGCAGGCTGCCCAGCGCGGCACCGACCAGCAGCCACCGAACCGCCGGGCTCTCCGGGTCGTACCAGTCGGCGAACCAGGTGGTGGTCACCCAGATCCACCAGACCCCGGTCAACAGCACTGCGGTGTGCAGCGCGCCGGCCACGCTGAGGTCGTGCAACAGGTGGGTGGCCAGCTGACTGAGGGCGAGCACGAACGCCAGATCGAAGAACAGCTCCAGGAACGAGGCGCTCAGCGGCGAGTCACCGCCCCGCAGCAGCCGTTCGGGTCTGCTCGCCATCGGCGCTCCTCCCGCTGGCGTACGCCCTGTGTCCGTCGTACCACCGGACACCGGCCACCGGAGGCGAAAGCGGGGTCAGCGGCGGCGCGACGCCTCGGGGGCGACGACCCACCGACCCCTCGTGTCGTTGATCCGGCTGCGCCCATGGTCACCGCTGACCACGGTGGGGGCACCGACTCAACGAGGAGGGACGCCGATGACCGCTCAGCGCGAGACCGTGCAGGTCGACCACGACCTGTTCCGCGCCGTGTACGACTCGCCCGCATCACTGCCCGGCCGACACCGCTGGACCACCCCCGAGTCGGACGTCCGGCGGCTGGAGAAACTGCTCGGCATGCCGGCGCGCAGCATCGGCGCCCCGCTCTGGGTCAGCGGCGACGAACCCGACTGCCCGAAGTGCCGCCGGCGGGTCACCTGGTACGACATCGTCTCGTCGGCGCTCTCCGGCCTGCACGACAAGGCCATGATCGCCACGGTCATCCTGGGCGAGCGCAAGTACGTCAACACCGAGATCCCGGATGCCATCGCCGGGGTGCGCTGCTCCGACTGTCACACAGCGATCGACGGTCTGCGCAGCTTCAAGTGCCACAACTGGGCGTACGCCTTCGAGGCGCTGGAGGCCGTCCGCGAGCGGATGGCCGGTGGTCCCGCCCCGACCTGAGCTGGAGCCCGCGCCAGCCTGAGCCGGTCGGTGCGGCTCAGTCGGCTGAGCGGCGGGTGGGGCGGCGGCCGGGCGGGGAGGGCGGCTCCGGGCCGGGGTCGGGCACCGGCGGCATCGGCCGGGTGACCGGCTCGGCGCCGGTGACCCGCAGCGACTCGCCGTGGTGCCACAGCTCGACCTCGGCATCCGTGGCGGCGTCGGGCAGCTCGTAGCGGGCCTCGGCCGGAGTCAACGTGACCCGCAGCCGGTGGCCGCGCCAGCGCAGGCTGAATGCCAGCCGGTCGATCCGGCGCGGCAGCCGGGGGTCGAAGGAGAGCATCCTCCGGTCGTCGCGCAGCCCACCGAAGCCCTGCACCAGCGCCAGCCACGCGCCGGCCAGCGAGGCCAGGTGCAGCCCGTCGGCGGTCTTGTCGCCCAGGTCGGCCAGGTCCTGAAGGACCGACTCGGCGAACAGGTCGTACGCCAGATCCAGGTGCCCGACCTCGGCGGCCAGCACCGCCTGCGGTGCCGCCGACAGCGACGAGTCGCGGACCGTGCGGGCCTGGTAGTAGGCCAGGTTGCGGGCCTTCTCGTCGGCGGTGAACTCACCGGGGCAGAGCTGCATGGCCAGCACCAGATCGGCCTGCTTGACCACCTGCTTGCGGTACAGCTCCAGGTATGGGAAGTGCAGCAGCAGCGGGTAGTCGTCGTCACCGGTGTTCGCGAAGTCCCACTCGGGCTGTTCGGTGAAGCCGGCGGCCTGCTGGTGCACCCCGCGCTCGCGGTCGTACGGGACGGCCATCGCATCGGCGGCGGCCCGCCAGCCGGCCACCTCGTCGCGGTCCACGCCGAGCCGGCCGGCCAGCTCGGGATGCGCCTCGGCGGCGTCCGCCGCGCCGCGCAGATTGCGCTTCGCCATCAGGTTGGTGAACACGTTGTCGTCGACCAGCGCGGCGTACTCGTCCGGGCCGGTCACCCCGTGCAGGTGGAAGTCGCCCTCGTCCGACCAGTGGCCGAAGCCGTGCCAGAGCCGGGCGGTCTCCACCAGCAGTTCCAGCCCCGCCCCGGCCAGGAACCCCTGGTCGTCGGTGGCCGCCAGGTAGCGCAACACCGCGTCGGCGATGTCGGCGTTGACGTGCAGCGCGGCGGTGCCCGCCGGCCAGTAGCCGGAGCTTTCCCGGCCGCCGATGGTGCGCCACGGGAAGGTCGCGCCGGTCAACCGCAGCTCGGCGGCCCGCTCCCGCGCCTCGGGGAGGTGGGCGTGCCGCCAACTCAGCGCCGAGCGGGCCACCGCCGGGGCCAGGTAGGTGAGCACCGGCAGGACGTAACTCTCGGTGTCCCAGAGGACGTGCCCGTCGTAGCCGTTGCCGGTCAACCCCTTGGCCGAGATGGTCCGGTCGGAGTCTGGGCGACCGGCCTGGATCAGGTGGAACATCGCGAACCGAACGGCCTGCTGAAGCTCCGGATCGCCGTCGAGCTGCACGTCGGCGACCTGCCAGGCCGCGTCCAGGGCGGCACGCTGGTCGGTGAGCAGGGCATCGAAGCCGTCCGCGCGCGCCGCGTCCGCCTCGGCGGCGACCAGGGCGGCCAACTCGTCGGCGGGCGTCGCGTCGACCGCCGCCCACTCGTAGGCGGCGAACTTCGTCAGCCGCAACCGCTCCCCCGGGTGCAGGCGACCCGTCACTGTCAGCCGTACCCGGTCCGGGGTGCAGTCACCGGTGGTGGTCACGGTGCCCGGCCTCTCCAGCAGGTGACTGACAGCGACCGCGACACGCTGGGCGCTGCGCTCGGTGCGGTGGACCAGCACGCCGTCGAGGCCTGTCGCACGGTACGTCTCGGCGGTCAGTGGGTCGGTGGGCACCGAGGCGGCCCGAGGGTCGTCCGAACGCTCCGGCACCGTCTCGTTGGCCAGCAGATCCGAGCAGACCCGCAGCTCGACGGCGGTGTCCAACGGCTCGACCTCGTACCGGACGGCGGCCACCGGGCGACGCGGCAGGGACACCAACCGGGTGCTGTGGATGCGCACGCCCCGCCCGGCCGGTGAGATCCACTCGGTTTCCCGGCGCAGCACGCCGGTACGCAGGTCGAGCACCCGTTGGTGGCTGCGCAGCGTCCCGGTCCGGAGATCCAACGGCTCGTCGTCGACCCAGAGCCGGATCAGCGCGGCGTTCGGTGCGCTGATGACGGTGTCGCTGGCCGGCGGAAACGCGTACCCCTCCTCGGGATAGCTCAGCTCGCGCCGCTCGTGGAAGCCACTGACGTAACTGCCTGGCATCCCGCACGGGGCACCCTCGTCGAGCACCCCACGCCAGCCGATCCACCCGTTGCCCAACGCGAAGATCGACTCGGTCTCGCCGAGCCGGTCCAGGTCGGCCTCCGTACGCCGGATCCGCCAGGTCTCGTCGTCCGCCGTAGCGGCGGTGGACTGCTGTTGGTCGGTGGCCGAACCGGTCTGCACGAGGCCTCCTGTCGATGTCGACGTCCTGCGACAGCCAACCAGAGCCGGCTGTGCGATTCCTGGACGAAGGTCGGGTGGGCCGTCCGACCTTCGACAGCAGCGATGCCCTCTGGTGCGTTCCTAGGGTGTCCCCAAGGTGAACAGGGTATGAACGTGAAGTGAGGTGATGCATGCTCGACAACGGCAGCATGGACGTTCCGGAGATCAGCGCCGAGTGGTACAGCGACGTCGTCGACGCCGCCGCCGGCAGCCCAGAGCCGGTGCAGTGGTTCGTCGGACACGCCACCGAGGGGGTGATCCTGCTACTCGGCGCGCTGCTGGTGATGGCCGCGCTGAGCCGCCGGTCCGGCGGCCCGCACGACCGGGCACTCGCCCTGATCGCGCCGGTGCCGGCCCTCCTGGCGTACGTGGGCAGCGAGTTCCTCAAGACCGTGGTGGACCAGGATCGGCCCTGCCGGACCATCGGTCGGGAGATCATCGCGGGTGCCTGCCCGCCCCCGGGCGACTGGTCGTTCCCCAGCAACCACGCCACCATCGCCGGTGCGCTGGCGGTCACCACGTTGCTGCTCTCCCGCCGACTCGGCCTGGTCGCGCTACCCCTGGCCGCGCTCGGCGCGTTCTCCCGGGTCTTCGTGGGTGTGCACTACCCGCACGACGTGATCGCGGGTGTGCTGTTCGGCGCCCTGGTCGCCGTGGTGCTCACCCCGTTGCTGGCCCGCCCGACCAGCGAGGTGCTCCGCCGCCGCGCCAACCGTCCCGACAGCCCGGTCCCCAAACTGGCCAGCCGCTCCCGCCCCTAGCGGCAGCGCGACCTGGAGTGAGAGCGCGCCCCCTCGCCACGCCGATCTTGCACTTTCGGTTGTCGATATGAGCGGGACGCCCCTTATGCCGGGACAGGAAGTGCAAGATCGCGGGGGCGGGGGCGGGGGCGGGGTCAGGTCGCCAGTACGAGCGCCGCCGTGGTGCCGAGCAGCAGGAACGGGCCGAAGGGCAGGTGGGTGCTCCAGGTGGCGCGGCGGGCGGCCAGCAGGCCCAGACTCACCACGGCGGAGAGCCCGAAGGTGAGCACCAGCCCGAACAGCAGCACCGGCCAGCCGTACCAGCCGAGCAGCGCGCCGACGCTGAGCGCCAGCTTGGCGTCGCCCAGCCCGAAGCCGCGGCGGCCGAGCAGCACGGCGGTGCTGGCGAAGAAGAGCGCCAGCCCGGCGCCGCCGATGACGGCCCGCAGCCAGTGCCCCGGGTCGGCGTCGAGCGCGGCCACGCCGAGCAGCAGCCAGGTCCCGGCCGCCGCCGGCAGTGTGAGCCGGTCCGGCAACCGGTGCACGGCCAGGTCGACGAGGATCGCCGGGATGGTCCAGCCGAGCCACCAGATCAGCGCCGGCAGCGCCCCGCCCGGTGGACCGGCGAGCGCCAGCAGCACCGCCGCCGCGAGCACGGCCAACTCGACGGTGGCCGGCGGTGGGCCGACCCGGGCGCGGCACTGACCGCACCGGGCCGCCGGGCCCAGCGCCGGCCAGGGGTGGGTCAGGCCGACCGGCGCGCCGCAGGCGTCGCAGCCGGTCCGGCTGGGCAGACCCGGGGGTACGGCGTAGCGCAGCGCGGCCAACCGCATCAGCGGACCGATCGCGAGGATCGCGAACACCGTCGAGACCCGGGTACGCGCCAGCGCCGAGACGAGCCCCGATGGTCGTTCGCCCCGCTGGGCGGGCGCTGCCCGTCGGGTGGGTTCCGTCATACCGCCGGACGGCGGGAGTGCCGGGCTCCGATCGGGTGGGTCTTCCCGACCCGGGACGGCCGCCGGGGGGCCGGTCAGTGCCATGTCGCCTCCGTTTCGGCTGGATGCACCCCCGTCATAGCGAACACGGATCGTGACTGAGCATTCGCTCTGGTGTAGCGGATGGCGCAGAAAGCGACCTGCCGACCCATGCCCGCGAGGATGCCTTTGGCCGCCTCCGAGTCGGGCACCCCGTCGAACGAGGAGGCCGCCGGTCGGCCGACAACGGCGTTCGAATGCCGGGATGAGGCCGCGATGTCCCACTCCCGCGACCGGTGACGAGACTTCGGTGAGGCCATCCGAGCCGGTGACGCCCCATCAATAACGACCTTTCGCTCCACCATTGCTCGGGATGCGGTGCGGACACCCATCACCACCACCTGTCATCACGCTGAGTGTTCGCTTGAATTGCCTCTGTTGCATCGGCGAGCGTCAGCCTATGCTCGCCCCTTGGGTGTGACGCAAGCCTCACCTTCACCATCGGACGACACAGGACCCCGAATTGTAAAAGATCCGTAACGGTGAATGCGGAAGCGCAATGAACGGCTCCGGATGTGCTGATCCGGGCGCGCTTCCGCATGCCCGACGGCGGTGAACCGTCACCGCCCCGGGCGACCACGAGGAGGCTCGACGGTGCGCGGACGGCAGCTCAGACGAGCGGCAATCTGCCTGCTGGCGGTCGTGGCGGTAATGCCGGTCACCGCCTGCGCCAGTGGACGGGAAACGGTCGAACGGCCGGCGGCAGCCCGCGACGACGGACCCCGGATCGATCCCGACGTCGAACGGCGCGCTGCCGAGAAGGCGGCACTTGACGCGTACTCCGGGTATCTCGCGGCCTCACGTACGGCGGGCCTGCGCAGCGATCCGCGCGCGCCGGAACTGTCCCGATTCCTCGCTGACCCACTTCTCACTCGGGTCCAATTGTCCATTCGCGACGCAAAGGAGCACGGCGCCATGCGTACCGGGACGTTGAAGTCCGACCCGACCGTGACCGCCGTCAGCCTGGACACGAAGCCGGCCACCGTCGAGATCCAGGACTGCCTGGACACGACCGGTTACCGGCTGGTCTACGCCAAGAACAAACGCCCCGTCCCGGGCAGTGGCGGCGGCAGACACCTCTCCACCGCCACCGCGACCCGCTACCCCGACGGCCGCTGGCTGATCAACTCCGGTACGACGCACCGGGACCAGCCGTGCTGACCCGGGCCGCGACAACCCGACGGGCGATCGCCGGAATCGGCCTCACGCTCCTGCTGGTGGTCGGCGCGACCCTGCCGGCCGCCGCCGCTCGACGGGCCGACCCGGGAGCCGGCTGCCCGCCCGCCCAGCCCGACTGCAGCGTCTGGGACGACGAACCCGGCAACCCGGGCGATCCCGGCGGCGGCGGGGACGACGGCGGGGACGACGGTGGCGGCGGGGGTGGCAGCGGCACCTGTCGGTGGAACGGGCGAACCGTCCCCTGCTACGACGAGGTGTTGGGCTGGTTCAGCAGTAGCGACGGCTGCTACTACAAGTTGGCCGAGCCGCAGGGCGAGGCACCCGAGGGTCAGCAGTGGTACGTCAAGACGTGCAACGGTGGCGCCGACGTGGGCAACCAGACCGTTGTGCTGCTGGACGACCCGCCGGCCGGCTTCGGCGCGCCGCCCAACCCGGAGGAGTTGGCCCGCCGCGCCCTGGCATCGATCAGTCTGCTGCCAGCGCGGCTGAAGGTCGCCCCCCGCAAGGACATCGGTCCGGGCCTGGTCGGTCTGCCGGTGTGGATGTGGGCGACCCCGGCCCCCAGCTACTTCGGCCCGCTGACCGCGTCCGCGTCAGACCGGGGCGTGACCGTCTCCATCGAGGCGAAGGTCGACCGGATCGTCTGGGACATGGGCAACGACGAGTACGTCACCTGCGACGGTCCCGGCACCCCGTACGACCCGAAGGGCAGTCGCGCCGGCCTCACGTCCCCCGACTGCGGCTACGACGAGGGCTACTCGGAGGCCGACACCTACGACGTGACCGCCACCACCCATTGGACGGTGACCTGGCGCGGCGGTGGCGAGAGCGGAGAAATCCTGGTGACCCGTAACAGCGGCACCATTCCGATCCAGATCAACGAACTCCAGGTGGTCACCAGATGAGCCTCGCGACGCGCAACGGGACCCCACCGGTGGACGCACCCGTCAACCCGCCCACGGTGGTCCGCCAGCGCCGGGTCCGTCCCGGGCTGCTCGGTCTCGCCGTCCTCCTGATCGCGCTGGGCGGGCTGGGCGCGGCCTTCGCTGTCACCTCGGTACGGGCCACCGGCAGCTATCTGGCGGTGGCACGACCGGTGGAGGTGGGCCGGGAGATCAGCGCAGCCGACCTGGTCACCGTGCAGGTCGCCGGCGGCCAGGGGTTGCGCCCGGTGCCCGCCGCACGGCTCGACGAGGTGGTCGGCAAACGGGCTGCGGTCGCGCTGCTTCCGGGCACGCTGCTCACCCTGGGACAGGTCACCGACGACCCGCTGCTCGGCCCCGGCCAGCAGCAGATCGCGCTCGGTCTGAAGACCGCCCAGGTGCCGGCCCGCGAACTGCACCCGGGCGACAAGGTGCTGCTGGTCAGCACCCCGGACAACAACGCCGACGGAGACACGGCCGCCGCCGGCACCCGGTTCGCGGCCACAGTCATCGACATGGTCAGCCCGGCCACCGACGACAAGGTCCTGTACCTGGCGCTGCTCATCCGTGACGTGCCCGCTGTGGTGGCGCTCGCCGCACAGGAACGGCTCGCCGTCGTGCTGACCGAAGCGGCCTGAGCATGGCGATCATCGCGCTGGTCTCCGCGAAGGGTTCGCCCGGCGTCACCACCTCGGCGCTGGCCTGCGCTCTTGCCTGGCACCGGCGGCTGGTGGTCGCCGAATGTGACCCGGCCGGCGGCTCGATCCTCGCCGGATACCTCGGCGGCCAACTGGACGGCCCGCGCGGCATCGGAGAGCTGGCCGTCGGCGAGTTGCGCGACGGCAACCTGGAGACCGCGTTCTGGTCCCAGTTGGTCGACCTGGACGCACCCCGCCGGGAACGGCTGCTGCTGCCCGGCCTCGTCGACCCGGCCCAGAGCGGCAGCGTCACCCCGCTCTGGCAGCGCTTCGCCGACTACTTCGACGCCCTCGACCGCGGCACCCCCGGCTACGACGTCCTGGTCGACTGCGGTCGGCTGCACGTGACCGGGCCTCCGTGGCCGGTGCTGCGGGCCGCCTCGGTGGTGCTGTTGGTGACCCGGGCGAACCTGCCGGACCTCTCCGGCACCCGCGCGGTGGTCACCACGATCGAACGGGACTTCGCCGAGCACCGGGTGCCCCCGGGCACCCTGCGGCTGTTGCTGGTCGGCGACGGGCACGGGCGGTCCGAGATCAGCCGGGCCCTGAAACTGCCGGTCATCGCGCGGCTGCCGCACGATCCGCGTACCGCCGGGGTACTTGCCCTGGGCGGGACAGTGCGGGCCGGTCGGCCGCTGATGCGCGCGGCGGCCGCGCTGGAGGTGCCGGTCGGGGCGCTGCTGGAGCGGCGGCGGGCCCGGTTGGCGTGGCCCGTGCAGCAGGGGGTGCCGGATGCGGTTTGAGCCGGTCTCCACCGACCCGCGCCAGCAGCCACCGGGCGTGACCTCCACCGCGCCGCCCCTGGCCGTGCCGAACGGTCGGCACCACCAGTCCGGGCCGCAGCCGCAGTCGACGCCCGCGGCCAGCCCGCCACCGGAGGCGCCGCCCCGGGCCCGGATGGACTTCCAGGTGGTCCGGGAGTTGCGCCGGGAACTCACCGAACGACTCACCCTCTGGCAGCGCGGCCGGGAGTTCACAGTCGACGAGGAGGACACCGAGCGGGCCCGACTCGCCGTCACTGTGGTCTCCGCGTACGCGGACTCGGTGCGCCGGGCCGGCACGCCGATGGCCGCCGGCGATGAACGCCTGCTGCTCGACCAGGTGACCGCCGAGCTGGTCGGGCTCGGCCGGCTACAGACGCTGCTGGTCGACGACACCATCGAGGAGGTGCACATCCTCGGCTGCGACCAGGTACGCATCACCCGGCACGGCGGTGGGGTGGACTGGGCCGAGCCGATCGCCGACAGCGACGCCGAGCTGGTGGAGATCCTCCAGGCGGCGGCCCGCCGGGCGGGCGCGACCGAGCGGTCCCTCTCCACAGTGAAGCCCACCCTCGACCTGCAACTGCCCGACGGCAGCCGGCTGGCCGCTGTGTTCCTGGTCAGCCACCGCCCGTACGCGGTGATCCGCAAGCACAACACCCTGGACGTGAGCCTCGACGACCTCGCGGGTGCCCGAGGTGACCTGGACGAGATGATCGACCCGCTGCTGCGCGACTTCCTCCGCGCGGCGATGCGCGCCGGTCTGAACATCATGGTCGCCGGGTTGGCCGGTGCTGGAAAGACCACTGTCATCCGGGCACTGATGAACGAGATCCCGCAGGATGAGCCGTACGTGCTGCTGGAGGAGAGTCGGGAGCTGCTCCCGGCCCGCCGCCGGGAGCGGCACCGGGCGGTGATGAGCTTCGAGGCCCGGGAGGGCCACGGCGAGCGCGGGTTCGACGGGCGTCCAGCCGGTGAGGTGACCATCGCCGACCTTATCCCGCTGTCGCTGCGGATGGGCGTCCTGCGGATCATCGTGGGCGAGGTGCGGTCCCGGGAGATCGTGCCGATGCTCCAGGCGATGACCACCAGCCGCGGGTCGATGTGCACCATCCACGCCCGTACCGCCGCCGGTGTGGGTGAACGGATCGTCGAGCTTGCCCTGGCGCACGGCCGCGAGATGACCGTCGACCAGGCCCGCCGGATGGCAGGCAACGCGCTCGACCTGATCGTCTACGTCACCATCGAGGACGAGACCGCGATCGGCGGGCGGAAGCACCGGTTCGTCTCGCAGGTGGAGGAGGTGATCGGGGCCGGCGAAGCCGGTCGGATCACCACCACCACTGTCTTCGGGCCCGGCCCGGACGGTCGTGCGGTCCCCCGGCACCTGCCGGAGCGGGTCCGCGACCAGTTGCTGCGGGTGGGTTACGACGCACGGTTGCTGACCCGGTGGGTCGAGGCCGGTGCCGGTGCCTGGCGGCGGCCTCGGCAGACTCGACTGGCCCGGCGGTGACCTGATGCTCGACAGCCTGGAGTTGATCGCCGTGGTCTCCGGCGCCGCCTGTGTGGCCGGGCTGCTGCTGGCCGTGGTCGCGCTGGTCGGCACCCGTCGGCCCCCCGGGCCGCGGCCGGGCAGCGGGCCGGGGCTGAGCCGACTGTGGCGCGGGCCGGGCAGTACTCCGGCCGAGCAGCGGAGCTACCAGGCCCTGCTGGTCGTCGCGCTGGTCGGCGGTGCGCTGGCGTTCCTGCTGACCGGGTTGCCGGTGGTGGGCCTGCTGGTGGCGGTGGCGGTGCCCGGCACCCCGTGGCTGTTCGGAGTGGGCAAGGCCGAGCAGCGGGCGATCGCCCGGATCGAGGCGGTCGGCGAGTGGACCCGCCGACTCAAGGACGTCTCCGGCACCGGGCAGGGCCTCCAGCAGTCGATCATCGGCACGATCGGCAGCGTGCCGCCCGGCGTCGAGGACGAGGTACGGCTGCTCGCCGCCCGTCTCCAGGCCGGCTGGATGGCCCGCTCCGCGCTGCTGGCGTTCGCCGACGAGATCGCCGACCCGGTCTGCGACCAGGTGGTCGCGGCGCTGATCCTGCACCTGTCGGACCGGGGTGAGCGGCTTGGTGACGTGCTCGGTTCGATCGCCGGCGCGGCGTCCGCGGAGGTGGCGACCCGTCGGGAGATCGAGGCCAAGCGCACCCAGCCCCGGTTCGCGGTCCGCTTCCTCACCGGGATGACGCTGGCAACCCTGGCTTACGGGCTGATCAACACCGAGTACATCAGGCCGTACGGCACACCGGTGGGTCAGCTGGTGATGGCCGCCCTCGGCGCCGCCTTCATCGGCCTGCTGGCCTGGGTGCGGTCGATGAGCCAGCCGCAGCGGCCGGCCCGGTTCCTGCCGGCGCCCAACCCGGCCGAGGTGATCGCGTGAGCGCGAGGAGTGCAGCGCAGCGGAGCCCCGCAGTCGCGAACGAAAGGCGGCTCCCGTGATCGTGAACTGGCAGTTCGCCCTCGCGGTCTGCGGTGGCGCCGGGGTCGGTCTGGGCGTGTTCCTGGTGGTCCGGGAGCTGGTGCCGGCGACACCGGCGCTCGGGCCCGCGCTGCGCCGACTGCATCAGCCGCCGGGCACCGGCCGGGTGGCCACGCCCGCGTCCCGGCGGCTCGACTGGTTGACCGGGATGTCCCGCTGGTTGCGGCCGCCGCAGATGCAGCTCGCCCTGATCGGTCAGACCTCCGAGCAGTACGCGTTGTCGGTGCTGCTCTCCGCGCTGATCGGGTTGGCCACACCAACACTGCTCGGGGTGGTGCTGTGGGTGCTTGGCATCCCGTTCCCGCTGGTCGTGCCGGTGCTGGGCAGTCTCGGTCTGGCGCTGCTGGCCGGCCTGCTGGCGCACCGCGCCGTGCTGACCAAGGCCAACGCCGCCCGCGACGAATTCCGCCAGGCGGTCTGCACCTACCTCGACCTGGTGGCGTTGCAGCTCTCGGCGGCGCACGGGCCGGTGCAGTCGCTGGAGCGGGCGGCGGCGGTCTGCGACGGTTGGGTGTTCGACCGGCTCCAGGAGTCGCTGCGGATCGCCCAGATGCAGATGCACGCGCCCTGGGACGAGCTGCGCGACCTGGCCGACAAGATCGGTATTCCGGAACTGGGCGACGTCGGCGCCATCATGCGCTCCTCCGGCAGCGAGGGCGCGCAGGTGCACGAGACGCTGCGCAGCCGGGCCGACTCGCTGCGCGACCAGATCCGCACCGACAACCTGACGCGCGCCGAAGGGGTGACCAGCAAGCTCGACATCCCGGGCGCGCTGCTCGTCTTCGTGCTGCTCGGGTTCGTCCTCTATCCGTTCATCGCCCGAGTCTGACCCCTCCCCCTCGAAGGAGAACGCCATGTCCATCCTCAGCTATCTGCACGTCGTGGTGACGACGCGCCTGGCCGAGCTGCGCCGGGACGGTGAACGAGGCGACAGCCCGGTGCCCACCGCGGTGATCATCGCCGGCCTGGTCGCCGTCGCCATGGCCATCACCGCACTGGCCCTGACCAAGGCCAAGGGTTGGATGGACGGCATCCCGGACTACACGGTCCCGAAGTAGCCGGGATGCGTCGAGCCGCGTACCCGAGGTGGAGCCGGGCGGTCACCGCCACCCGGCGCCGCCTCGCGGCCGGCGACCGGGAGCGGGGCGCCAACCCGGTGGAACTGGCCGTGATGATGCCGCTGATCCTGGTGCTGCTCTTCGCCTCGATCCAGGTCGCGGCCGTCTTCCTCGCCCGCTCGACCGCGTTGAACGCCGCGCAGAGTGGCGTCAACGCGCAACGGACGTATGAGGCGCGCAACGGCGCCGGGGTGGACAGCGCCTCCCGCTTCCTGAGGGCAGCCGGCGGTTGGCTGGTGGGCTGGGACAAGGCCGGCCCGACCTGCGTGACCACCACGACCGACGTGACCTGCACGGTGAGCGGCCGGTCCCTGTCCGTGGTGCCGGGCGTGGACTTCGCAATACAGCAGACTGCCCACGGAACGGTGGAGAGGGTGACCCCGCCATGAGCCGTACCGCCGAGCGGGGCTCGGTCTCCATCGAGGTGGCGGTCCTCGCGCCCGCGTTCATCGCGTTGATGGTGCTGGCCGGCGTGGTCGGGCGCAGCGCCGTGGCAGCGGAGGCGCTCCAGGCGGCCGCGCACGACGCCGCCCGAGCAGCCTCGATTTCCCGGGACTCCGACACCGCCCGGCAGAAGGCGGTGGAGGCTGCCCAGGCCCAGCTGGACTGGCATGGCCTGGCCTGCGCCAACGACCTGAAGCCGACATTCACCGGCAGGTCGCCCGGCAACGGGTCCAACTTCGACGAGGCCTTCAGCAGCGCAGTCGGTACGAACGCCACGGTGACGGTGACGATCAGCTGCCGCGTGTCCTTCAAGGACATCACCCTCGACATCCTGCCCGGGATGGAGAGTGAACGGCTGGTCTCCGCGCAGTTCACCTCCCCACTCGACCGTTACCGGGGTCGGCAATGACGGTCACCACGTCGGCTGCCCTGCCCTCGCCGGGAGATGAGCACGGCCGGGTGAGCATCTTCCTCGCGGTGACGATGGTCGGCGTACTGGCCATCATCGGCCTCTCCTTCGACGGCGCCGGGCAGCTCCGCACCCTGCAACACGCCCAGAACCTGGCCGCCGAGGCGGCCCGGGCCGGTGGTCAGGCCATCGACCGGGCCACCGCCATCGAGGGCGGGCCGAAGCGGATCGACGAGCCGGAGGCGCGTGATGCGGTCGCCAGCTACCTGGCCGTCGTCGACACCGCCGGCCACACCGTGGACTTCCCCCAGGTCGACGGGGAAACCCTGATCCGGGTGACCGTCTCCATCACCTACCACCGCTCGATGATCGGACCGTTCATCCAGGAGAAGACGGTCACCGTCACCGGCGAGGCGACCGCGCGTGCCATCACCGCAACACCGTAGGAAGGAAGGCAGCCATGCCCGCATCGGGTGGGTCCGTCGTACGGCGGACCGGACGGATCCTCACCGGCATCGGCGCGCTGGCCGTGCTACTGGTGCTGCTGGTCGGCGCGCCGATCGCGCTGCTCGCCTTCGCCGGTAACCCGCTGCCTGACCACCTCCCCACGATCAGCGAGGTGGGCACCGCGCTGACCAGCCGGGACGACGGTCAGCTCTTCCTGCGGGCGTTGGCCATGGCCGGTTGGTTCGGCTGGGCCACGTTCGCCTTCTCCGTCCTCGTCGAGCTCGGCGCACAGACCCTGCACCGGCCGGCGCCGAAGCTGCCCGGGATGGGCCGCCAGCAGAAGGCCGCCGCCGCGCTGGTCGGCTCGGTCGCGCTGATCCTGGTCGCCAGCCCCGCCGCCGCCAGCGCCGCGGCGGTCTACGGAACTCCGGTGTACGCGAGTCCGAGCGCAACGTCCGTCACCACCCTGGCCGCGCCGACCCGCGCCGCGACGACACCGGACACGGCCGCGCCGGTGTACCGGGTGGCGCGGGGCGACTACCTCGGGGAGGTGGCCGAGCGGTACCTGGACGAGTTCGGGGACTACCGACAGCTCGCCAAGCTGAACAAGCTCGACGACCCGGACCGGATCCGCCCCGGCCAACTGCTCCGACTGCCCACCGAGGCCGCGGACCAGGGGGCCCGCCAGCACGCCACCGGTCGACTCGTCGACAGGCCCGCAGCACCGAAGCCGCCCGCGCCCCGGCCGGCGCCCGAGCAGGCCGCACCGCCGCGGGTGGCCCCGGCACCACCCAGCGGTACGGAGTCAGCGGGCCAACCACCAGCGGTGACGGTCGGTGCAGCCGGGGCTGGTGCCGCCGATCGGGTGAACCGCCCACTGGCGGTCTCCGCAGTGCTGGCCGTGGCGAGCATCGTCGGCGCCCAGATCGGCGCAGTCCTGGGGCTGCGCCGCCGTCCAGCCACCGCCGGGGCGGCTCCCCGACTGGCCGCGTCCTCCCGCACATCCCGGCGCGGCGCGGGCCGAAGCAGCGCAGGCGCGGGCCAAAACGGTGGCGCGGGCCGAAGCGGTGACGCGGGCCGAAGCGGTGACGCGGGCCGAAGCAGCAGCGGCGCGGGCCGGCGGGGCAGTGGTGGGGCGGCCGGCAGCGGTGCCGCCTGGGCTGCGAGCCGGGCGGCTGCGGCCATCGAAGCACCGGCGACACCGCACGGCGGGGTGGCACCGAGCGGGAACGGCTTCGCACCTCGCGGCGGCGGAGTGACATCCACCGGCAGCGGGGCGGCACCGACGGGCAGCAGGGTGGCACCTACCGGCAGTGGGGTGGCACCTACCAGTAGCGAAGTCACGCCCGCCGGAAGCGGAATGGCTTTCCCCGGCAGCACGGCGTTTCCGGGCAGCGGAATGGCTCTCTCCGGCGGCACGGCGCCCCACGGCGGCGGAATGACGGCCGCTGGCCCTGGGGGCTGGAGTGGTGACGAGGGCTGGGCCGGTGCTGGTGGCGAGGGCGGGCTGTTCGACGGCGGGCACGGCCTGGACTCCGTGCCCGACGGTCCGCCGGTCGGCCGACACCGACGCACCTGAGCGGGCCCGCACGACCCGGTGTCTCCGCCGTCCTGCGGCCGGCGACGGTCGAGGCACGCCGCCTAGCGGGAGTGGCCGGGGTAATGTCTCGGAGAGCGATATGCCTGTGAGTCATAAAGATGACTCACAGGCATATGCGTCGAAGGCGTTACTGCCGCGCGGCGAGGAGCATCGGCGCGGGGTGACACACCCAGCGCAGGCGGTCAGGGCACGCGGTCAGGGCACGCGGGTCTGGAGTACGCCGTTCTGGATCCGGGTGGGCAGGACCTGCTGGTCGTTGCCGGACGGCCCCTGCACGACCTCACCGCCGTTGAGCCGGAAGGCGCTGCCGTGCCACGGGCAGACCACGCAGGCGTGGCCGTCGATCTCCTGCACCTCACCCTCGCCGAGCGGCCCGCTCTGGTGCGGGCAGCGCTCCAACATCACGGTCACCTCGTCACCGTGCCGGTAGAGGATGACCGAGATGTCGTCGTCCACCTCTCGGGTGATCAGGGTGCGTTGCGGTAGCGTCGCCATGTCGGCCAGCGAGTGCCAGCCATCGGTCATCCGGTGCAGCTCGGAGACGCTCTGGTTGACCTGCGCCCCCTGCTTGTACGCCAGGTGACCCCCGATGTACGCGCCGAGGCTCACGGTGGAGAGCCCGAGGAAGCCGAGGGCGCGGCCCATTCCGTGGCGGCCGGACAGCCGAGCGGCCAACGAGCCGGCGTAGAGCGTCAGGCCGACGGTGTTGGCGGCGGCGTGCACCAGGCCGACCCGGCGCTGGTCGCGGGCGAGTGCCGCCCAGTCGTTCAGACCTGCGACCGCCGCTGGCAGCGCGCTGACGGTGCCCAGACCGACCAGCACGGTGGCGGGCCGACGCTGCCCGGGCATGAGGTCCAGCACCGCGGCGCTGATCCACGCGCCGACCGGCACCTGCACCATCGCCGGGTGCAGCGGATGCCCGAGGGTCACCCCGTGCAGCAGGTCGCGCAGCCGGCGTGGACGCAGCGCCCCCAGGACGATCTTCTGCAACCGGTCACCCGCGCGGTCCAGCCGGGAGTCCTGCTCAACTTTCGTCAAAAGTGCTCGCACGAGTACCGACTTCCCGGCGATCGCCGTCGCAAACCGGTCGGCGGTGACAAACCTGCCGCGCCACCCACGCCGTCGATCTTGCAGTTTCTGCTGGAATGATCCGGGGCACAAGCCGCGAACCGGCAACCGGAAGTGCAAGATCGACGGGGATTGTGGGGGTGGGGCCGGGCCGGCATGCTGGCGGGATGGGTGTGCGGGTGGAGCGGGTCGGGGCGGTCACCACTGTTGTGCTGGATCGGGCGGACGCTCGGAACGCCGTGGACGGTCCTACCGCTCGGGCGCTGGCCGACGCGTTCCGGGCCTTCGAGGCTGATCCGGACGCGGCGGTGGCAGTGCTCTGGGGCGCCGGTGGGACGTTCTGCGCCGGCGCCGACCTCAAGGCGATCGGCACACCGAGCGGCAACCGGGTCGAGCCGGAGGGGGACGGCCCGATGGGTCCGACCCGGATGACCCTCAGCAAACCGGTGATCGCGGCGATCTCCGGGTACGCGGTGGCCGGCGGACTTGAGCTGGCGCTCTGGTGTGACCTGCGGGTCGCCGAGTCCGACGCGACCTTCGGGGTGTTCTGCCGCCGCTGGGGAGTGCCGCTGATCGACGGTGGCACCGTCCGGCTGCCCCGGCTGATCGGCGAGAGTCGGGCCATGGACCTGATCCTCACCGGTCGCCCGGTGCCGGCCGACGAGGCGTACACGATGGGGTTGGTCAATCGGTTGGTGCCAGCCGGCCAGGCGCGGGCCGCGGCCGAGGAGTTGGCGGCGGCGATCGCCCGGCATCCGCAGACCTGCCTGCGCAACGACCGGGCGGCGCTGCTGGCCGGCGCGGGGCGGCCAGAGCCGGAGGCGCTGGCGACCGAGTTGGCGTACGGGATGGACTCACTGGCCACGGACGCGGCGGCCGGCGCGGCCCGGTTCGCCGCGGGCGAGGGCCGACACGGCGCGACGCCGCCGGGAGGGGTGCACCCCCCGGCGGCGTCGGCTACCGGCTAGCTCAGTTGCGGTTGATGGTGAAGGTTGTCGTGGGGTTCTGGATGTCCACCGCGTTGTTGCTCAACCGGAGGTTGTTGAAGGTGACCGACCCGACGGCCGGCCCCTGCCCGGCTTCCGGCATCGGGTTCGCCCAGATGGCGAAGCCGGACTTCGCGTCGTAGGCGTCCCCGCTCTTGCGGGCACCGCTGATCGAGACGTTCGTGAATACCGTGTCGGTGATCGGGTTCTGCGGCTGCCCGCCGACGTAGTTGGTCTGGAACATGATGCCGCTGTAGGTCGGATCGATGATGTCGACATCGCTGACCCGGATGCCCTGGAACACCTTCGAGGCGGAGAAGACCCAGATCGCCGGGAAGGTCTGCCCACCCCAGAAGTGCCCACCGGCCCGCACGATCGAGATGTTCTCGAACCGGGTCGGCGGGTTGGCACCGAAGCCGTTCATCGGGTAGCCGAAGTCGAGCGAGCTGATGGTGATGCCCGAGTAGACCAGGGTGTCCGCGATGTAGATGTTGCGGAACGTGTTGCCGTAGCCGCCGTACACGGCGACACCCGCGGCCCGCCAGGTCAGGGTCGAGGTCAGGTTCTCGTAGATGTTGTCCTTCATGTCGGCGCCGCCCGCGTCGATCGCCGAGAACAGCGCGAAGCTGTCGTCGCCGGTGGCCCGGGCGTCGTTGTTGCTGACCAGGTTGTTGGTGCTGCCGTTGGTCATGTTGATGCCGTCGGCGAACATGTTCCGGATCCGGGAGTTCTTGATCGTCATGTAGTCGGTGTTCGCGCCCCAGTAGAGGCACACCATGTGCTCGTTCCAGATGTTGTCGATCACGATGTTCGACACGTTGGCGAAGTCGAACACCTTGCCCGGACCGTCGATCCGCGAGGTGTAGTTGCCGAAGTAGGCGAAGTTCTTGAAGGAAGAGTTCGCCGCCGAGTTCTCCGCCCGGAAGCCGATGTCGGTGTTGTCCTGGCCCGACGGAGCGTTGAACCGGGTGTACCAGGGGCCGGCGCCGGTCACCTGGACCGCCTTGCCGTACACCTGGAACTTCGACGAGGTGGAGTAGTTACCGGCCGGCAGGTACACCCCGACCAGGTTGCCGGTGGTGTCCATCCGCACCCGGTCCAGGGCGTTCTGCACGTCCTGGTGGGTGAAGCCGGTCGGCGTGGTGTAGCGGGCCGGGTCCGGGTTGGCGATCGGCGCCACCTGCTCGGTGTTGATGAAGTCGATCGCGTACGTGGTGGTGTTGGCCGGGTCCTTCTGGAGGCGGATCTTGCTGCCGGCCGGAACCGTGGAGTTGAGCATGACGTTGGCTTCGTCGTAGATGTGCCGCGGTCCGCCCGCGCTCGGCGAGTTGCCCGGGCTGGCCTCGTTGCCGTAGAGCCAGGCGTACCGGGACGTCAGGTCGATGGCCTTGTGGAACGTGCCGTTGACGTAGACGTTCAGCGTCGAGTTGATCCCACCGCCGCCCGGTGCGTCCGGGATGGAGAAGCGGGTGACCAGCGTGTTGGTGCTGGCCCGGGTGGTGAACTCGACGTAGCTGCCCGTCGAGTTCAGGGTCACCGCGCGCCGACCGGACGCCTCGCCGGCCAGGTCGCCGATCTCCCGGTTCGGTCCGACGACTGTGCCGCCGCCGCCGATCACGCCGTCCTCGGCCTCGTACATGTCGTACGGCATGTTGGCGCCGCGACCGACGAAGAGCGGCCGGTCACTGGTGTTGTTGGCCTGCTTCACCGGCAGCTCGTTGCCGTCCACGGCGAGCACCACCCGGACGGTGTACTTGCCGTTCGCGGCGGTCCAGGTGCCCAGGCTGATCGGGCCGACAGTGGCGCCGGCGTTGATCACGCCGGAGTGCGAGCCGGTCAGGGTACGGACCACGGTGCCGGACTCGTTGAGCACGGTCAGGGTGATGCCGTGCGCACCGGAGGCGGAAGCCTGGTTGCCGGCGTTGCGGATGGAAACGGAGAAGGTCACCGTGTTGCCCGCTGACGGGTTGCCCGGCGACCAGGCGACCGCCGAGGCGACCAGGTCGGAGCTGGCGACCGCGGCGACGACCAACGGGCTGGGGTTGGTGTAGCTGTTGTTGGTGTCGTCCTGCTCGACGACGGTGTTCGACTCGTCGACCTTGGCGCTGAGCGGGTAGCTGCCCGAGTCCCGGGTGCCGATGCTGGCGCTGACAGTGGTCGAGGCACCGGCCGCGAGACCGCCGACCGAGGCCGTGCCCACCCGGGTGGAGCCCAGGTAGAAGTTGACGTTGGTCGCGCCGGAGGCCGCCGAGCCCGCGTTACGCACCGTCGCGGAGAGCGTGATGGTACTCGTCTCCACCGGTGCGGACGGGCTGAACGACATGCCGGTCACGGTCAGGTCCGGGTTCGGCGCCGGGGTGCCGAAGACCTGGAACTCGGCCACCTGACCGGCCGGAGCGCCGGTGTTCGAGGCGATCGAGAGCCGTACGTCGGCCGCCGCGCCGGAGACCGGGATGGTCACCGTGTTGCCGCTGCCCGGGTTGAAGGCGTAGTTCGCCGCGCCGACCAGGGTGGTGAAGCTCGACGAGCCCTGGTCCCGGCCGAGCACCGCGATGTTCTGGGTACGCGCGCCCCACGCCGAGTCCGGGTTGAGCTTCACGACGACCTGGCTGAGGCTGGCGTTCGCGCCGAGCTGCACTGTCAGCGTGCTCGGGTTGCCGTTGCCCTCCCAGTAGGTGGCCACGTTGTTGTCGTTGGCGTTGGTGGCCACGAACGTGTGCACGAACCCGGAGGCGCTGATCGGCTTGCCGATCGCCAGGTTGGAACCGGTCGGCGGGTTGCCGGTGCCGGTGCGGGTCACTGTGTTGCTGTTGGCCGACTGGTTGCCGGCCGCGTCCTTGGCCCGCACGTAGTACGACACCGTGGCAGTGGTCGGCTGGCTGTCGGTGTACGTGAGCGTCGAACCGTTGACGCTGCCACGCAGCGCGCCGTTGGCGTAGACGTCGTAGCCGGTCACCCCGACGTTGTCGGTCGACGCCGACCAGGCGAGCCGGATCTGCCCGCTGACCGGCTGGGTGTAGGCCAGGTTGCCCGGCACGCTGGGTGCCTGGGTGTCGGTGCTGCCGGTGGCGCCGTACACCTCGACCTCGGACAGTTGGGCGGCCGGCCAACCGGTGTTGCCGGTGACCTGCACGCGTACGTAGCGGGTGCTGGCGGCGGTGAAGCTGACGGTCGCGGTGTTGCCGCTGCTCGGGTTGAAGGTGTAGCCGGCGGACGCCTTCAGGGTGGTGAAGGACGAGCCGTTTGTCGAACCCGACACCGACAGCGTCTGGGTACGGGTCTGCCAGTCCGACGCGGGTGGCAGCTTGAGCACCACCCGGTCCACGCTGACGGTGGCGCCCAGGTCCGCCTGGATCCACTGCGGGAACGCGTTGTTGGCGCTCTCCCAGTAGGTCGACGCGTTGCCGTCGTTGGCGTTGCCCGCCACGTAGTTCTGGTTGTGGCTGCTGGCGGTCATGGTGGCGGAGAGCCCGGCGAGCATTGCCACGCGGGCGGCGGCCGCTGACGGGTCGGCCGCCGGTGCCGCGCTCGCCATCGGGGTGACGACCGGGGCGGTGGCGAGGAGCATCCCGGCGAGCGCGCCGGCGAGCATCCGACGGCGGCCGGTTCGGGCGGTGCGGGGGACGGTGGTGGGCGCGCCGGATGGCGGCGTGCCTCGTCTGGTGCCGGTCCTGGACATGGGGTCGCTACACCTCTTTCGGGGGTGGGTGTGGGTGCGTTGCCCGGCGACGGGTGCAGGGGTACGCCCGTCGTTCCGCGACAGTTGGGGGCTAGCTGGAGTAGATCTCGAACTCGCTGAGCTGGCCGGCTGGCCAGCCGCTGTTGCCGGTGACGGTCAGCCGCAGGTACCGCTGGGTGGTCGCCGTGAAGGTCACGGTGACCGTGTTGCCGCTGGCCGGGTTGAAGCTGTAGCCGGCGGACGCCTTCAGCGTGCTGAACGTCGAGCCGTTCGTGGAGCCGAGCACCGCCAGCGTCTGCGTACGCGTCTGCCAGGCCGACGAGGGTGGGAGCTTCAGCACGACCCGGGACACCGACCGGTCGGCGCCCAGGTCCACTGTCAACGACTGCGGGAACGCGTTGTTGGCGCTCTCCCAGTAGGTGTTCGCGTTGCCGTCCACCGCGTTGGGAGCGGCGTACACGTCGGAGTGGCTGGTCTCGGTGATCGACCGTCCGGCCGCCAGGTTGCCGCTGGTCGGCGGCGGGGTGGTCGGCGGCGGGGTGGTCGGCGGCGGGGTGGTCGGCGGCGGGGTGGTCTGGGTGCCGCCGTACACCTCGACCTCGGAGAGTTGGGCGGCCGGCCAGCCGGTGTTGCCGGTGACTGTGACCCGGATGTAGCGGCGGTCACCGGAGGGCAGCCCGATCAACACCGTGTTGCCCGTACCGGGGGCGAAGACCCGACCGGCGGACGACGCCAGTGTGGTGTACGACGAGCCGTCGGTGGAGCCGAGCACCGACAGGGTCTGGGTGCGTTGCTCCCAACCGCTGGGCAGCTTGAGCGCCACCCGGTCGACCGACCGGGAAGCGCCCAGGTCGATGGTGACCGACTGGGGGAAGGCGTTGTTGGCGCTCTCCCAGTACGTCGACGCGTTGCCGTCCACCACGTTGGCGGCCGTGTAGCTCTGGTTGGTGCTGGTCGCTGTCGTCGACCGGCCCAGCGCCAGGTTCCCGCTGGTCGGGGGCGGGGTGGTGGGCGGTGGGGTGGTGGGCGGCGGGGTGGTGGGCGGTGGGGTCGTCGGTGGCGGCGAGGTGGGTCCGCCGCCCCACTGGGGGTTCGGCCACGGGCCGCAGTACGGGGTCGGGGTGTACCAGCCGGAGTTGCCGGAGCCCTGGGTGATCTGGAAGCCGGCGCCCACGCAGTTGTGCATGGGGTTGCTCTGCGCGATGTTTGTGGCCCGCACGTTGGTGAACGACACCTGGCTGTTCGCCTGCACCTGGAGCGCGTACGTGCCGGCGCCGTCGATCCGTACGTTGTTGAGGTTGATCCCGTTGGTCTGGCCCTCGATCCAGTGCAGCGCCGCGTACGAGCTGTCCAGGATGTCGGTGTCGGTGATGTTGATGGTGGGGTTCTGGAACGCCTCGTTGAGCGCGGAGAACCAGATCGCCCCGACACCGAAGTTCCAGTTGTAGTCCGAGTTGCCGTTACGGATCAACGTGTTCCGGGCGATCGTCCAGGTGCCCTGGACTCCGGTGGCGCCCTGCACGCCGGGATAGCGGTTCGCGACGTGGATGCCGCCGCCGTTGGTCAGCGAGTCGGCAGTCACGTTGTCGGTGATCTTGATGTCCCGACCGCCGTAGCTGACCAGGTGGTTCGCCAGCAGGGTCACCCCGATGGTGTTGCGGGTGAAGGAGTTGTTGACGTTCGGCACGCTCTGCGCCCACATCGCCAACGCGTCGTCGCCGGTGTTGCGGACGAACGTGTTGGTCACCGTCGAGTTGGTGACGCCGGTGTGGAAGTTCACCCCGTCCGCGGTCTGGTCCAGGATCCGGCTGTTGCGGATGGTGAAGTTGTCCATCGGGCCGTCCATCCACGCCCCGACCTTGGTGTTCTCCAGCCAGAGGTTGTCCACCACCGAGTCGGTCATCGCCCCGCCCAGGGCGTTGACCTGGTCGTCGTCGACCCGTTCGCGGATGTCGCCGATGATGGCGAAGTCCCGCAGTGTGACGTTGCGGCTGGGCCCGTTCGCCTCGTGGGCGCGGACCGGGCCGGTGTAGCCGCCACCGGGGACGTACTTGCCGTAGATGCCGACGGACCGGTGTCGCTCGGTGGGGTGCCGGCCGCCGAGCACCGAATACCAGGGCCCCGCGCCGCGCAGGGTCACCCCGTCGACCACCACGTGATCCCAGAGGGTGAAGGTGCCGGTCGGGATCCAGACCGCCCGGCCCTGGGCCTTGCCGGCGTCGACCGCCGCCTGGAACTTCGCCGTCGAGTCGGTCGCGCCGCTCGGGTCGGCACCGAAGTCGGTGACCACGTCGAGCACACCGGAGGGCTTCGTGATCGCCGGGGCGACCAGCTCGAAGTCGGCCAGGTCGATGGTGAACGTGGGCGACTGCGCGGTCGAGGAGACCTGGAACCGGATTTTCGTCCCGGCCGGCTGGGTGCTGCCGAACAGCGCCCGGGTCTCGTCGTAGAAGTGGTGCGGGTTGGTGTCGCCCGGGTTGTTGTTGAACGGGTATCCGCCGTAGTACCAGCCGTACCTCGACGTCACCGGGACCGACCTCAGCAGCGCCCCGTTGGCCCGCAGGTCGATGGCGGCGTCCCGGCCGGTGCCGGCCGGGCTGTCCGGCAGGCTGTAGCGGAAGGTGACAGCGTTGGCCGGGGCGGTGAGGGTGAACTCGACGTACTCGCCGACGGCGTCGAGGGTGACCGCCTCCCGGCCGGACGCCTCGGACGGCAGCGTGCCGTAGCGCCGGTCCGGGCCGATCTTCGTGCCGTTGTGGGCGGTCTCCTCCGCCTCCTGCTCGACGAACGGAACGGTGGCGCCCCGGTTGGGGATGTCGAAGGGGGACAACCCCGCCGCCGAGGCCGGGGTCGCGGTGCCGGTGACCGCGAGGACGGTGACCGAGGTGGCGGCGAGCAGGGTGGCGGCGATGGCGGCCGACAGTGCCCGGGCCGGGTGTCGAAGGTGGTGCGGGGTGCCGGTGGTGTGGTTGGCCATGAGCTGCGCTCTCCCTTTCGTCAGGCAGGCCAGATCCCCCCGTGTCGGTGCGGTGTCGCGCGTCCCCTCGGTTCTCCCTTCTTGGGTGGCGTGGCGGGCGGGGCGGGCCCGCGGGCACCACGGCGTGCGGAGTCAGGTCAGGCCGGGCCGTCCGCCCCGAGCGGCCCGTCGGTGGATTCGGCGGTACGCAGCCAGACCGCGATGTCGGACGGCAGCAACCCGTCGTCGAGCGGCCCGCTGGCCAGCAGCAACTCCCCCTGAGCTGGCATCGGCACCGGCGCGGCGGACAGGTTGACCAGGCAGGTGAAGCCACCGCCGCGGCTGAACGCCAGCACCCCGTCCGGGGCGGGCAACCAGGTCAGCTCACCGTCACCGAGCGAAGGGTCGGCCTTTCGGGCCTGGATCGCCGCCCGGTACAGCTCCAGCATCGAGGCCGAGTCGCCGGTCTGCGCGCTGGCTGTCCGGTCCTTCCAGTCGGCCGGCTGCGGCAGCCAGGGCGCCGCGGCACCCTCGGGGCTGAACTCGAACGGCGGCTCGTCCCCGGCCCACGGCAGCGGTACGCGGCAGCCGTCCCGACCGGGGTCGATCCGGCCGGACCGCTCCCACATGGGGTCCTGCCGCATCGCGTACGGGATGTCCTCGACCTCGTAGAGGCCCAGCTCCTCGCCCTGGTAGACGTAGGCCGCACCGGGCAGCGACAACGAGAGCAGCGCGGCGGCGCGGGCCCGGCGGGTGCCCAGCTCCAGGTCGGTGGGGGTGCCCTCGCGTTTGGCGGCGAAGCTGAACCGGGTGTCCGCGCGACCGTAGCGGGTGACGTGCCGGGTGACGTCGTGGTTCGAGAGCACCCAGGTGGCCGGCGCGTTGACCGGCGCGTGCGCGCTCAGCGTCCCGTCGATGCTCTCCCGCAGCGCCGCGGCGTCCCAGGCGCAGCCGAGGAAGTCGAAGTTGAACGCGGCGTGCAGCTCGTCCGGGCGCAGGTAGTTGGCGAACCGCTGCCGGTCCGGCAGCCACACCTCACCGATCAGCGCCCGGTCGGCGTACTCGTCGGCGACCCGACGCCAGCCCCGGTAGATGTCGTGCACCCCGTCGAGGTCGTGGAACGGGTGCGGCTGGTCCTCGCGGACCTCGGGCAGCGTCCCGTCCTTGACCAGGAGCCCGGCCGAGTCGATCCGGATGCCGTCCACGCCCCTGTCGAACCAGAACCGCAGGATGTCCTCGAACTCCTCCCGCACCCGGGGGTGGTCCCAGTTGAAGTCCGGCTGCTGGGGGGCGAACAGGTGCAGGTACCAGTCGCCGGGGGTGCCGTCCGGGTTGGTGGTGCGGGTCCAGGTCTCGCCGCCGAACTCGCCGACCCAGTCGGTGGGTCGTTCGTCGCCGTTGGGACCACGGCCGGGTCGGAACCAGAAAAGGTCCCGTTCTGGCGCGCCGGGGCCCCCGGCGAGCGCGGCCTGGAACCAGGGGTGGGCGTCGGAGCAGTGGTTGGGCACCACGTCGACGATGGTCCGGATGCCCAGCGCGTGCGCCTCCGCGATCAGCGCCTCGACCTCGGCCAGGGTGCCGAAGACCGGGTCGATGTCGCGGTAGTCGGAGACGTCGTAGCCGGCGTCGGCCATCGGGGACGGGTACCAGGGGCTGAACCAGATCGCGTCGACGCCGAGCGCGGACAGGTGGTTCAGCCGGGACCGGATGCCGGCGATGTCGCCGATGCCGTCGCCGTTACCGTCGGCGAAGCTCCGGGGATACACCTGGTAGATCACGGCTCCACGCCACCACGGACTTCTGTCAGCTGTGGACACGAGCACCTGCTTTCTGCGTCAGTACGTCGGCGGGTTCGCCGGACCTGGTTATGTGTCGGGCGAACGGTCGTTGTTCGCCGCGCGGGAGGACCGGTGGTCGCTATCCCTTGATGCTGCCCGTGGTCAGACCGGACATGATGTTCCGCTGGAAGATCAGGAAGATGATGACGGTCGGGATCGCGGCGATGACCGACGCGGCGATCACCACGTTCATCGGCGTGCCACCCGCGAAGGCGTAGATGCCGACGCTGACCGTCCGGGTCTCGGGCGACGGCATGACCAGCTTCGGCCAGAGGAAGTCCTTCCAGACCGCCGTCACGGCGAAGATGGAGACGACGCCGAGGATGGGACGCGACAGCGGCAGGATGATCGACCAGAGCGTGCGCAGCGACGTCGCCCCGTCCATCAGGGCTGCCGCCATCAGCTCCTCGGGGATCGAGTCGAAGAACCGCTTCAACAGGAAGATGTTGAACGCGTTGGCGACCAGGGGCAACCAGATCGCGAACGGTGAGTCCAGCAGGTTGATGTGCACGATCGGCAGGTCGATCACCGTCACGTACTGCGGAACGATGAGGACCATCGCCGGGATCATCAGCGTCCCCAGCATCAGGGCGAGGATCACGTTGCCGAAGATCGGTCGAAGCTTTGACAGCGAGTACGCGGCGGCGGTGTCGAAGACCAGTTGGAACAGCACCGCGCCGATCGCGTAGTAGAAGGTGTTGAAGAGCAGCTTGGCGAGGGCCAGGTTGTTCCACGCGTCGATGTAGTTCTGCGGCTGCGGATCCTTCGGGAACAGCGACGGTGGGGTCTGCGCGATCTCCTGGCCGGACTTGAGCGCGCCGGTGACCATCCAGTAGAGCGGCCCGAGGAAGACGAGCGTGAACCCCGCCACCACCACCACCAGCAGCGTCCAGTAGATGACCCGGCCGCGCCCCCGGCTGAGCTGGGATTGGGAGATGAGGGTCCGGGTTCCGGAATCCTGTGCCATTCCTCGCCGTCCTAGTCCTGTTTCGCAGTCAGCCGCACGTACACGGCGGAGAAGCCGGCCAGCACCACGAGCATGATCACGCCCAGGGCGGCGGCGCCGTTGAGGTCGTTCTGGAAGAACCCGTGCTGGTAGATGAGGTACGCCACCGAGGTCGCCGAGTCCTCCGCGCCCGCACCGTTGGCGAGGATCAGTGGCTCGATGAAGAGCTGCATGGTGGCGACGATCTGCAACATCGCCAGGAGCGCGAGGATCAACCGGGTCTGCGGGATCGTCACGTGGACGATCCGGCGCCAGATCCCGGCGCCGTCGAGCTCGGCGGCCTCGTACAGCTCACCGGGGATGTTCTGCAACGACGCCAGGTAGATCAGCACCGCGCCGCCCATGTTCATCCAGGTCGATGCGAGCACCATCGCCGGCATCGTCATCTCGGGTGACTGCATCCACTGCGAGGTGGGCAGGTGCAGCGCCTTGAGGATCGCGTTGAAGAGCCCGGCCTCGCTCGGGTCGTACGCGTAGAACTTGAAGAGGAACAGCGCGGAGGCCGGCGGCAGCATCACCGGCAGGTAGACCAGGATCCGCAGGTACCCCTTGGCGTGGCGGAACTCGTTGAGCAGGATCGCCACGAAGAACGGCACCACGTACCCGAGGGCCAGCGCCAGGACGGTGAAGTAGAAGGTGTTCTGCCAGGCCGTCCAGAAGCTGGGGTCGGCGATGATGCGGGAGTAGTTGTCCCAGCCCACCCAGGTGGTCTCGCCGCGCCGGGTCCGCTGGAAGCTCATGATGATGCCGCGGACCATCGGGTACCAGGAGAAGACGACGAAGCAGAGCACCGCTCCGATCAGGAACGCGTGACCGGTGAGGTTGTCCCGTACCTTCCGGCCGAGGCTGGTGCGCTGCGGCCTCGCCGAGTACGGCGACGGCGGGCGGCCCGGTTTCCTGGGGGTCTCCGGGACGGTGGTGATCGCCAAGGCAACTCCTGGGTGAGTCGGTGACGTCGAGATGTGGCGCGAGTGGCGTGGGGGTCGGGTCGGCGTCCCGACCCCCACACGATCGGTCAGCTCTCGGCGGCGAGGAGCTGGTTGACCTTCTCCTCGGCGGTCTTGAGCAGTGCGTCGATGTTCGAGTTCGGGTTGGTCAGCACACCCGACATCGCGGCGTCGAGCACCGCGTAGACGGCCTGGGCGTTGCGCGGCTCACCCTTGATCGGAACCGGGGTCGCCTCGAAGAGCGCGAAGTTCGCCGTGTCGACGTTCGCGTTCGCCTTACGCAGCTCCAGCTCCTGCTTCTGGGCGTCACTGCCGTTGGCGAAGAGCAGCGGCTGGGGCAGACCCACCGGGTAGTTCTGCGGCTTGGCCCGCACGTAGTCGAACTGGCCCTTGCCCGGGGTGAGCTTCTGGTACGCGATCCACTTCAGACCGGCCTTGACCTGCTCGGGAGTGAGGTCCTTCTTGAAGAAGTAGCCCTCGCCACCACCGAGCGTCCCCTTCGCCGCGCCGTCCTGGCCGGGCAGCGGGGCCATCGCCCAGTCCTGGAACTTGCCCTGGAACTGGCTGACGATCGCCTGGGTGGCGTCCGGCGCGCCGATGAACATGCCGACCTTGCCCGCGCCGGCGTTCGTCAGCAGGTCGCCCCACTGGAGCAGCTGACGGGCGCCCATGCTGTTGTCGCCGTACCGCATGTCCTTGAGGTTCTGCAGGACCTGCTTGCCCATGGCGTTGTTGAAGTCGGCCTTCTTGCCGTCCTCGGTCAGCACCTGGCCACCCTGCGAGTAGAGCAGGGAGGTGAAGTGCCAGCCGCCGGTGTTGCCGGCGCTGTACTCCGAGTAGCCGGCGATGCCGTTGCCGAGCGCGGAGATCTTCTTGGCGGCGGCACGGACGTCGGCCCAGGTCTTGGGCGGGTTGTTCACGTCCAGCCCGGCCTGCTGGAACAGGGCCTTGTTGTAGACCAGGCCCATCGAGTAGTTCTTCACCGGAACGGCGTAGAGCTTGCCGCCGTCGGTGAAGACCTCCTTGAGCGCCGGGTCGACGCTGTCCCAGGTTGAGATCGCGTCCTTGTTGACGTGCGGGCCGATGTCCATCGCCTGACCGGAGTCGAGCACCTGCTGGAGATCGGTCATGTATCCGTAGAAGACGTCGGTCACGGTGCCGCCGGCGAGGCGGGCGGTGAAGTCCGGCGGGTTGTTGCACTGCTCGCCGACGCTGACGCTCTTGATGGTGATGTCCGGGTTCTGCTTCTGGAACTCGGCGACGTCGTCGTTCCAGTTCTTCAACAGCTCTTTCTGCGCGCCGACCGGCTGGCAGTCGACCGTGATGGTGACCTTGCCGTTGGCGTTCGAGCCCTTGTCGTCGCTCTTCGTGGAGCACGCCGTGAGGCTGAGCCCCAGGCCGGCCACGAGCGCAACCGCCGCAGCCTTTCGGTGTTGCGGTACGGACATCTGTCCATCCCTTCGGGAACGGGTGTCTCCAATGACCTTCGCTGATCTGCGGTGATACGACCTGACGCCCAGTAGCTGCGTCGGAGCCAGGTGTGAGTGGAGTCACTGTAGCGAGGCCGACTCATTTCGGCAAGGTATCGACCCTGTTCCGAAAGGACACGACGTGATGACGACAGATGTTGGCAAGCCGCTGAAAGCAGCCCGATTTGACGGCTATTGATCGCTTATGACCGGCCATTCGGACCGGTCGATGCTGACGATGGTGAGCAACGACGAAAACGGCCGCCGACCGCGAGAGGCGGTCGACGGCCGAAGCGTCGTTCGGTGTGGCGCCTAGCGGCCAGGGGCGGGCGCGGTGGAGCCCCGCACCACCAACTCCGGCTCGAACAGCAGCTCGTCCTGAAGGACACCGGCACCCTCGATCTGGGTGACCAGCAGATCCACGGCGGCCTGCCCCATCGTCTCGATCGGTTGCCGCACTGTGGTCAACGGCGGATCGGTGCACGTCATGAAGGCGGAGTCGTCGAAACCCACCACCGACACGTCGGCCGGAACCGAACGGCCCAGCCGGCGGGCCGCCCGAATCGTGCCCAGCGCGAGCACGTCGCTGGCGCAGATGATGCCGGTCACGCCCCGCTCGACCAACTTCGTCGCGGCGACCCGCGCACCCTCCATCGAGAAGCTGGAACGCTCGACGCACTCGGCGTCGCCCTCGTCCCAGCCGGCAGCCTGGACCATCGCGTCGAGCTTGCGCCGCGACGGCACATGCCCCTCCGGGCCGAGCACCATGCCGATCCGTTCGTGCCCGAGCGAGCGCAGGTGCCCGTACGCCTGCTCCACCGCCACCGCGTCGTCGGTGGAGACGCGGGGAAAACCCAGCTCGTCCACACCGGCGTTGACCAGCACGACCGGAAGCCCACGGTCGGTCAGCCGACGGTAGTGGTCGTGTCGGGCGTCGGCGAGCGCGTACGAGCCACCGGCGAAGATCACCCCGGAGACCTGGTGGTCGAGGAGCATCTCCACGTAGTCCATTTCGGAGACCCCACCGATGGTCCGGGCACAGAGCGCAGGGGTGTAGCCGCGCTGAGCGAGGGTGCCGGTGACGACCTCGGCCAGCGCCGGGAAGATCGGGTTCTGCAACTCGGGCAGCACCAGCCCGACCAGCCGGGCGCGTTCGCCGCGCAGCTTGGTCGGCCGCTCGTAACCGAGCACGTCCAGTGCCGTCAGCACGGCGGTGCGGGTCGCCTCGGAGACCCCGTCGCGGCCGTTGAGCACCCGGCTGACGGTGGCCTCGCTGACGCCCGCCTTCTTGGCAACTTCAGTCAACCGCTTGGTCACGGTCGCAATCGTACGTCACCTGGATGAAAGAAATGAACAGCAAATTGCCGGCGTTTGTCGGCGCACTGCTTGATCGTCACGCGGAGCCGGGGTCAGGACAGGTCGCGCAGGGCGGTTTCGATGGCCCGGTGAAAGGTCGGGTACGCGTAGATCATGTGCCGGAGCTGACTCAGCGGCACCGCCGCGTGCACCGCCACCACCAGCGCGGACAGCACCTCGCCACCGGCCGGGCCGGCCGAGGTGGCACCGATCAGCACGCCCTGGTCGGCGTCCGCCACGAGCTTGATGAAACCGTCGTCGCCGACCCGGTGGATCCAGCCGCGGGTGGAGCTGCTGAGCTTGGTGAAACCCACCTGCACGTTGATGCCGCGTTCGCGGGCCTGCTGTTCGGTGAGCCCGACCGCGCCGATCTCGGGATCGGTGAACGTCACCCGGGGCAGCGCGCGGTAGTCGGCTCGCGGAACGGTGCCGGCCGACCCGCTCGACCCGCTGGCGGCCAGCGAGCTGGATGCGCCCATCGCGCCGCCGACCACGCTGGAGGTGCCGCTGGCGTCCGCCCCCGCCTTCGCCTGCCGGGCACGGGCCAGGATGTCGGCGATCACGATCCCCGCCTGGTACATGGCGATGTGCGTGAAGGCGCCCTCGCCGGTGATGTCGCCGACCGCCCAGAGGTGGTCGGTGACGTGCAGACGGTCGTCGACCGGGAGGTAACGCTGGCTGGCGTCCAGGCCGATCGTGTCCAGGCCCAGCTCGCTCAGGTGTGCCTTGCGCCCGGTCACCACCAGCAGCCGGTCGGCGGTGAACTCCGCGCCGCCGCCACCGCGCAGTGTGAACCTGGTCCCGTCGTGTTCGACCCGTTCGGCGCGTACCCCGGTGTGGATCTCCACGCCGTCGGCGCGCAGCGCCGCGGCGGCGACCTCGGACGCCTCGGGTTCCTCGACGGCCAGCACCCGGTCGAGCGCCTCGACCACTGTGACCCGGACCCCGAAGCGGACGAAGACCTGCGCCAACTCCAGGCCGATCGCGCCGCCACCCAGCACGAGCAGCGACTCCGGCAGCTCCTCGACCTCGATCGCCTGGTGGTTGGTCCAGTACGGCGTGTCGGTCAGGCCGTCGATCGGCGGCACCGACGGACGCGTGCCGGTGCCCAGCACCACCCCGTGCCGGGCCTCGAACACCTGGTCACCGACGCGGACCCGGCGCGGACCGTCGAGCCTGCCGCTGCCCCGCACGAGCCGGCCGCCCTTGCCGACGAACCGCTCCGCCGCGACCGTGTCGTCCCAGGTGTCGGTGGCTTCCTCGCGGATCCGCTTCGCCACCGGCGCCCAGTCCGGCTGGACCTGCGCCGTTCCGGCGAGCCCGTCGACCCGGCGAGCCTCGGCGAGCGCGTTGGCGGCTCTGATCATCATCTTGCTCGGGATGCAGCCCCAGTACGGGCACTCCCCGCCGACGAGATCCCGTTCGACGCCGACGACGTTCAGGCCGGCCTCGGCAAGTCGCTCGGCCACCTCCTCGCCGCCGACCCCGAGCCCGACCACGACCACATCCACCAGCTCCGGATCCGCCACACCGAACAGCATCCCCCAGCGACACCACCCCAACCACCGGGGTCGGCGGAAAAGTCGGCGCGCGCACCGACCCGGACGCCTACCGTGGCCGGATGCACGCACGCTTCGCTCCGGTCCGGGACTGCTTCCACGACCTGCTCGCCTCCGGTCGGGAAACCGGCGCCGCAGTGACCATCTGGTACGACGGGCAGCCGGCCGTGGACCTGACCGGCGGCTCCCGCCGCGGCCACGGGCCGGGCGGCGAGCCGTGGCTGCCGGACACGCTGGTGAACGTCTACTCGGTCGGCAAGCCGGTGGCAGCGCTCTGCCTGTTGCTGCTCGTCGACCGGGGAACCGTCGATCTCGACGCACCCGTGGACCGGTACTGGCCGGAGTTCCGCACTCCCGCCACAGTGCGTCAGGTGTTGTCGCACACCGCCGGACTGCCGGCCTTTCCGGTGCCGCGACCGGCCGCCGCGATCGCCGACTGGGCGCTGCTCATCGGCGACCTGGCCGCCGCCGACCCCGAGTGGTCGCCGGGCTCGGTCGCCGGGGAACACGCCTGGACGTACGGGCACCTGGTGGGCGAGCTGGTCCGCCGCGTCGACGGACGGTCGGTGGGCCGGTTCCTGGCCGAGGAGATCGCCGACCGGTGGCAACTCGACCTCGGCTTCGGGTTGACCGAGGCGGACCAGTTGCGGTGCGCGGACCTGCGGTACGGCGACCCGCAGTGGCCGACCCGAATGCTCGGCGAGCCCGGCTCGCCACGGGCGCGGGCGATGGGCAACCCGGCCGGCGGGCTGGACCTGGCCGTGCTGAACAGCCCGATGTGGCGGGGCGCGGAGGTGCCAGCGGTCAACCTGCACGCCACAGCGTCCAGCCTGGCCCGGCTCTACGCCGGCCTCCTGGCCGGTGGTGTCCTGGACGGGGTTCGGCTGTTCAGCCCGGAGCTGGTGGCGGAGGCGATCCGGGTCCAGTACGACGGGCCGGACCTGGTGCTGGACCGCGACGCCCACTGGACCCTGGGCATGCAGTGGGAGCCGGACGGCAGCTGGGGCATGGGTGGCATCGGCGGCAGCAGCGCGTGGGCCGACCCCGAGCGCGGCTACATCTTCGCGTACGCCACTGCGCACCTCGCCGAGCACGACCGGGTGGACGAACTGGTCGAGGCGTTGCACTCGGTGCTCTGATCAGCGCAGCCAGACGGGGTCGGTGCCCGGTACCGAGAGGGGCGGTGGGTAGTCGAGCGTCTGGCGCAGGGCCTCGGGCAGCCGCCACGGTTGGTGGATGGCCTTGCCCTGCACCCCCGCCAGCTCCGGCACCCACCGACGCACGTAGTCGCCGTCCGGGTCGTACCGTTCGGCCTGCCGGACCGGGTTGAACCCCCGGTAGGGCTTCGTGTCGTTGCCGGTGCCGGCGACCCACTGCCAGTTGCCGGAGTTGTTCGCCACGTCCCCGTCGAGCAGCCAGCGGAAGAACACCGCCACTCCGGACCGCCAGTCCTGCCCGAGGTGTTTGGTCAGGTAGCCGGCGGTGATCAGCCGGGCCCGGTTGTGCATCCAGCCCTGTGCCAGCATCTGCCGCATCCCGGCGTCGACGATCGGCATTCCGGTGCGTCCCTCGGTCCAGGCCGCCAAGGCGTCGTCGTCGTAGCGCCACTGCTCGGTGGCGCCCCGCCGGTACGCCGTTGTCGAGATCTCCGGGAAGGCTGCGGTGACCTGGTAGTAGAAGTCCCGCCAGCAGAGCTGCCTGACGAACGGGCCGGACCGGTCGCCGGCGCGGTTCGCCACCGCCAGCGGCGAAACGCAGCCGAAGCGCAGGTACGGGCTGAGCCGGGACGTGTCGTCGCCGGCCATGTCGTCGTGCTGATCGCCGTACCGGGTCAGGTCGGGCAGCCAGTCGGTGAGCCGCTGCCGGGCGATCCGCTCACCACCGCTGGCCGCGTCGGGTGAGTCGCCGGCCGGCAGCGCCGGCAGCCGACCCACGCGTACCCGATCGGGCAGCGCGATCCGGCGCGGCGCGGCCAACTCCTCGCGCCACCGGTTCGCCGCCCAGGCCCTGTGGTACGGGCTGAACACCCGGTAGTGGTCGCCGCCGCCACCGGGCCGCAACGCGCCCGGCTCGACCACTGTCAACCCGGGAAACAGTCGCAGGTGCAGCCGGTGCCGCTCGCACTCGGCGCGTAGTCGCCGCTCCCGACGGACGGCGTAGTGGCTGACGTCGGCCGACAGCGCGACGGCGGTGGCCCCGATCTCGCCGGCCAGCCGGATCGTCTCGGCCGCCGGGTCGCCGTGCCGGACCACCAGGTCGCCACCACGCTCACGGAGTTGGTCGCGCAGGTCGGCGAGGGCCTGGTGCAGGAAGCGGGTGCGGTTGGCGGAGAGGTCGGCCAGCGCCGGGTCGAGCACGTACAGCGGCACCACCTGGTCGAAGGCCGCACAGGTGGTGGCCAGCGCCGGGTGGTCATGCACCCGCAGGTCGCGGGTGAGGAGCACGATCGCCGTGCTCGCGGTCACCGGCTCTCCGGCTGGATGGTCGGCCCGGGGATGACGACCGGGGTACCGGTCGGGCTGAGCAGGGCCCGCGCGGCCACCGCCATCCGTCGCCGCTGCGGCACCAGGGCCCGCCGGACGAAGACGTCGTAGTCCTGCGCGGCCACCTCGTCGAGGATGCCGCCGTAGAGGGCGTACGCGGTGCGCATGCAGGCCTGCGAGGCGGGCGCCAGCATGGTGATGCCTGGTGCTGCGGCGCCGTAGTGCGCCTGGGCGCGGGTCACCTCGTACTCGATCAGCTCGCGGATCCGGGCTGTGACGCGGCCCCGGGCGCGGGCCTCGACCAACTCCTCGCGGGTGACCCCGAACTTCGCCATGTCCTCGTCCGGCAGGTAGGTGCGGCCCCGGTCGAGGTCCTCGGCGACGTCCCGGATGAAGTTGGTGAGCTGGAAGGCGAAGCCGAGTTGTCGGGCCGGCTCCCGGGCCGCCACCGGGTCGGAGGTGCCCAGGATCGGGAGCATCATGGTGCCGATGACCGCCGCCGAGCCCTCCATGTAGTCGAGCAGGTGGTCGTAGGTCGGGTACGCGGTGACGGTCAGGTCCATCGCCATGCTCTTCAGAAACGACGCAAAGTCGTCCCGGTCGAGATCGAAGACGGCGATCGTGTGCAGCACTGCCGGCAACAGTGGGTCGTCGACCGGCGCACCGTGCAGACCGGCCACGAACTGGCTGGCCCAGTGGTCCAGCAGGGCGGCCCGCTCGGCCGGCGGCAGGTCCTCGGTGCGGTCGACGATCTCGTCCGCGTACCGCGTGAACCCGTAGAGGGCGTGCACATGTCGTCGTTTCCAAGCGGGGAGCAGGCGGGTGGCGAGATAGTAGGTGCGGCCGTGGCGTTTGTGCAGCTCACGGCACCGGTCATAGGCAGCGGTGAGATCAGTTTCCACCGGCCCTCCTCCATTTTTCGACGCACCAATCGACGCAACTCGTACCCTAGGGTACGCTCAGCCGCATGGCCAACGACGCAGTTGCGGGCAACGTGACCCGCGTGGCGCCGACAGGGCCGGGGGACGGGGACGATCCGGTCCGCGCCGTTCTGGCTGCTTATACCCACGATCTGGTCACGGCTGTCGACGAGACCCTGGACGCCTTCCTCACCGCCGAGGTCGACACCCTCAACGACATCGACTCGTCGATGGGCAGCTTCGCCGCCACCGCGCGGGAGGCCGTCCTGACCGGCGGCAAGCGGATCCGCTCCACGTTCGCCTACTGGGGGTGGCGCGGGGCCGTCGGTGGCACCGCGCCGCTACCACCCGTGCTGCCCGCGCTGGCCGCGCTGGAGTTGCTGCACACCTTCGCGCTGGTGCACGACGACGTGATGGACGCGTCCACCACCCGCCGCGGCCGGCCCACCGCGCACGTCGCGCTCGCCGAACAGCACGTCGCCGCCGGCCACCGAGGTGATCCCGGCCGGTTCGGGGAGGCCGTCGCCGTGCTCATCGGCGACCTCTGCATGGTCTGGGCCGACCAGTTGCTTTCCCACGCCTCGGTGCCGTCGACGCGACTCTTCGAGGTGCGCCGCTGCTACGACCAGATGCGGGTCGAGACGGTCGCCGGGCAGTATCTGGACGTGCTCGGCGAGAACGACCCGGAGAGCTGGTCGGTCGACCGGGCATTACGGGTGGCCCGCTACAAGACCGCCAGCTACACCGTCCAGCGACCACTGCTCTTCGGCGCCTGCCTGGCCGGGGTGCCCGCCGACGACCCGCTGGTCTCCGCGTACACCCGCTACGGCCTGGCTGTCGGCGAAGCGTTCCAGCTCCGCGACGACCTGCTCGGCGTCTACGGCGACCCGGCGGCGACCGGCAAGCCGGCCGGGGACGACCTCCGCACCGGCAAGCCGACCACGCTGCTCATGCTGGCCCGTGAGCTGGCCACGCCGGCACAGCTCACGGCGTTGGAGCGGGCCGCCGACGGATCGGTCGACACGCTCGCCGAACTGGTCGCCGAGACCGGCGCGGTGACCCGGGTGGAGCAGATGATCGCCGAGCGGGTCAGCGACGCGCTGGCCGCGCTCGACGCCGCGCCCGTGGACCAGACGGCGCGGACCGCGTTGACCGGGCTGGCCACCGCCGCTGCCAACCGGCGGGCCTGAAGAGCGACTTGAGCGAGGAGGTGGTCACGTGCGGACGGTGACAGGACGGACGGACCGGGTGGTGGTCGTCGGGGCCGGGCTGGGCGGGCTCGCCTGCGCGTTGCACCTGGCCGGTAGCGGTCGACAGGTGACGGTGCTGGAGCGCGAGCCGGTGCCCGGCGGGCGGGCCGGACGCCTCGGCGTGGACGGCTACGAGTTCGACACCGGCCCGACAGTGCTCACCATGCCCGACCTGATCGCCGAGGCGCTCGGCGCGGTCGGCGAGGAGCTGCACGACTGGCTGGACCTGACCCCGCTCGACCCCGCCTACCGGGCGTACTACCCGGACGGCTCGACCCTCGACGTGCTCACCGACACCACCCGGATGGCGGCCGAGATCTCCCGGGTCTGCGGGCCTCGGGAGGCCGACGGCTACCTTCGGTTCGTCGAGTACGCGCGGGAGCTGTGGCGGCTGGAGCGCACCGACTTCATCGAGCGCAACTTGGACGCGCCCACCGACCTGATCACCGGCAACCTGCTCAAGCTGCTCAGCGGCGGGGCCTTCCGACGCCTCCAAACGAAGATCAACCAGTTCTTCCGGGACCCGCGTACCCAGCGGATCTTCTCCTTCCAGGCGATGTACGCCGGCCTCGCGCCGCACGACGCGCTGGCCATCTACGCGGTCATCGCGTACCTCGACTCGGTGGCCGGGGTCTACTTCCCACGCGGCGGCATCCACGCGGTCTCCAGGGCGATGGCCGGCGCGGCCGAGAAGCACGGCGTGCAGATCCGGTACGACACCACCGTGACCCGGGTGGAGACCGTGAACGGCCGCGCCACCGGCGTGCTCACCGCCGACGGCGACCTGGTGCCGGCGGACGTGGTGGTGCTCAACCCCGACCTGCCGGTCGCCTACCGGGACCTGCTCCCCGCCGCGCCGCAGCGCCGGCTCACCTACTCGCCGTCCTGCGTCGTTCTGCACGTCGGCTCCCGACAGGCCTATGCGAAGATCGCCCATCACAACATCCATTTCGGACGCGCGTGGAAGGGCACCTTCGATGAGGTCATCCGACGGGGTGAGCTGATGACCGATCCGTCGCTGCTGGTGACCAACCCGAGCCGGACCGACCCCGCGGTGGCCCCGCCGGACCGACACACCTACTACGTGCTCGCCCCGGTGCCCAACCTGCACCGGGCGCCGTTCGAGTGGCGCGGTGACCTGACCCAGCGCTACACCGACCAGCTGATCGGCACCCTGGAGGAGCGCGGCTACGTCGGCTTCGGCGCCGGGGTCGAGGTGCTCCGGGCGATCACCCCCGCCGAGTGGGAGGAGCAGGGGATGGCCGCCGGCACCCCGTTCGCCGCCGCGCACACCCTCTTCCAGACCGGCCCGTTCCGCCCGTCCAACCTGCACCGCGACCTGCCGAACGTGGTCTTCGTCGGCTCCGGGACCCAACCCGGCGTCGGCGTACCGATGGTGCTCATCTCCGGCAAGCTCGCCGCCGGCCGGATCACCGGGGAAGGCCGATGAGCAGTCGTGAGAAGCACCTCGTCGAGCTCGTCGACGAGGCCGGCACTGCCCACGGCGAGACGACCGTCGCGGCCGCGCACCAACCACCGGGGCAGCTGCACCGGGCCTTCTCGGTGTTGCTGGTGGACCCGGACGGCCAGGTGCTGCTCCAGCGCCGAGCCGCCGTGAAGACCCGGTTCCCGCTGCGCTGGGCCAACTCCTGCTGCGGCCACCCCCAGCCTGGCGAGTCGCTCGCCGAGGCGGCCAACCGACGGCTGAGCGAGGAGCTGGGCGCGGGCCCGGTCGAGCTGACCGAGGTCGGCATCTACGTCTACTACGCCGAGGACCCGGCGACCGGTCGGGTCGAGTTCGAGTACGACCACGTACTGCGAGGCGAGTTCCTGCCCCACGCTCCGCTACTGCCCGACCCGGACGAGGTGGCTGAGCTGCGGTGGGCCGACCCCGCCGCGCTGGAGGCCGAGTTGAAGATCGATCCCCGGTCGTACGCGCCCTGGCTGGGCGGGGTGGTGAACCGCTTGCTACGCCCCGCGGAGTCCCGGTCGGGCGCAACCGGCCCGGCCATGACGCCGCCCGGATCGTCGGCGGATGACACGGCGGAGCGGTCGGGTGGTCGATGAGGCGCTGAGCGCGGGCGCTGTCGCACGTCGGTTGGGGGTCGCGGTGACGACCCTCCGCACCTGGCACCAGCGCTACGGGCTCGGGCCCAGCGAACACGTCCCCGGTCACCACCGCCGGTACACACCCACCGATCTGGCCCGTCTCGAGATCATGCGACGGCTCACCGCCGAGGGGGTGAGCCCCGCCGAGGCGGCCCGCTGGGCCCGCCAGGCACCGGCCCCGATGCCCAACGGCACCGGCGCCGTCGCTCCCGCCCGGATCCACCCGACCGGCCGTGACGGCGGCGGCTCCATCCCGGTCGGCCGTGCCGGTCCGGCGGCCCGCGGCCTGGCCCGGGCCGCCATGCGACTGGACGCGGCGGTGATCAGCGAGACGATCGCGCACGCCCTGGCCGCCGGCGGGGTCGTCGCCACCTGGGAGGGCCTGCTGCGCCCGGTGCTCGCCGGTATCGGCGAACGACACGCAGCCACCGCCGGCCTGATCGAGGTGGAACACCTGATGTCCCGCTGCGTCTCGGAGGCGCTCGCGGCGGCCAGTCGGGCCAACGTCCCCACCGGGCCGGCCCGGATCCTGCTCTCCTGCGCCGACGAGGAACAGCACACCCTGCCGCTGGAGGCGTTGGCGGCGGCTCTCGCGGAGGCCGGTGTCAGCTACCGGATGCTCGGCGCCCGGGTGCCGGTGGCTGCCCTCGTCGAGGCGGTCAACCGGACCGGACCGGCCGCCGTGGTGCTCTGGTCGCACACCCGGGCCACCGCCGACCCGACCCAACTCAGCGCGCTGCTCGCCGCCCCCCGGCGCCCGTTGCTGGTGCTCGCCGCCGGCCCCGGCTGGCGAGCCGACACGCTGCCCGCCGGGGTGGTGCGACCGGTCGACCTGGCCGAGGCGGTCTCGCTCTCCGCCGCCGTCCGCGACTCCCTGGACCAGTCGAGGCGTGATTGATCGCACTGTCGCCGAATCGCGGCGTGAACTACCGTCGGGCGGGTCCGCCTACCCCGACCCTCCGGGAGCGAGCAGATGCAAGCCCGCGCCATCCTGGCGTCCGTCCTCGCCGTGGCGCTGGCCCTTTCCGGCTGTGCGCAGCCGGAGCGCACCATCGCACCCGCCGGCGCTCCACGGCCGGTGGAATCGACCACGCCGCCCACCCCGACACCGCACCCCAGCGTCACCAAGCCGGCCAAGCCGCCCCTGCGGCCGCTGCCGGCCAAGCTCCCCGCCGGTCTGGGGCGCAACACCGGCGTACGCCCGGTGGCCCTGACGTTCGACGACGGGCCCAGCCCGGCCTGGACACCCAAGGTGCTCGACCAACTGAAGGCCGCCAAGGTGACGGCGACCTTCTGCGTCGTCGGTCGCGAGGTGCAACGTCACCCGGAGTTGGTCCGGCGGATCGTCCGGGAGGGACACCATCTCTGCAACCACAGCTGGCGTCACGACCTCGATCTTGCCCGTCGACCTGTCAGCGAGATCCGGGCCGACCTGGACCGCACCAACAAGGCCATCCGGAAGGCCGTTCCCGGCGCGAAGGTGTCGTTCTACCGGCAGCCGGGCGGCCGGTGGACGTCGGAGGTGCTCGGGGTGGCCAAGGACCTCGGCATGCGTCCCCTGCACTGGTCGGTCGACCCGCAGGACTGGGACAAGCCGACCGCGGCCACGATCGGCAAGCGTGTGCACGCCGCCACCCGGCCCGGTGGGATCGTCCTTCTGCACGACGGGGGCGGTAATCGGGCCGCGACACTCGCCGCATGCCCGAAGTTGATCGCCGACCTGAAGCAGCGTTTCGGCATCACCCGGCTCCGCTAGAAACGCTCTGACCTGCGGTTATGGCCCACATCAAGCCCTTGCCGACACCGATTTTGTCGACCGACGGAGCATCACGTATGCTTTCCAAGCCTCCGGCGGGGCCGGATGGGAGCAAGTCCGCTTGAAGTTGCGAATGTGCAATGATGGCGGGGCCGCCCTCATCGTCTAGCGGCCCAGGACGCCGCCCTTTCAAGGCGGTAGCACGGGTTCGAATCCCGTTGGGGGCACGACCGGCGTAAGCCGGAGCAAGGCAAGACCGGCGCAAGTCGGAGCAACACAAGCTAGGTCCTGTGGAGCAGTTGGAGTGCTCGCCGCCCTGTCAAGGCGGAGGTCGCGGGTTCAAGTCCCGTCAGGACCGCAGCGCTGACGCCGCGCCCCGCGCGGCGTTCTGCGTATCGGAGCAGGTCGCCTTGCCGCCGGTTCGTCCGGTTGCCGGGTAACATGAGCCGAGCGACACGGCCAGGTAGCTCAGTTGGTACGAGCGTCCGACTGAAAATCGGAAGGTCGGCGGTTCGACCCCGCCCCTGGCCACATAGCCTTTCGCCGGGCTACAGAGGTCCCCGCCAGCGGAAACGCAGGTGGGGATCTTGCTTTGGTGGGTCGCTTTCAGTGACGCCATACCCACCACTCTCCTGGATGATCAACACGACTTTCTGAAGTCGCGCGGTCCCAGCAGGCGCGACACCGCGCGCGGTGTTCAGTGGTCGCGGCGACCCTGCGGGCGATGCTGGGCCACGCTGCCCTGGATCGCCTCCCACACGCTGCGCCCGGCCTCTCGTAGCGTCTCCCCCGCCTGCTCGGCGAACTGGGCTGCGTTCTGCGCCGCAGCCTGCGCCGCGCCTGGAAGACCACCGTCGCCGTCCCCGGACGGGCTCGGACCGGACGCCGCCGACTGGCCGGGCTTGTTGCCGGTCTGCCCGGCGGTCGGCCCCGCCGATCCCGGATGCTGGCCCTGAGGACGCCGACCCTGCGGCTGCTGGCCCTGCGGCTGCGCCTGGTCGGCAAGCCCTGGGCCGCCGGCTCGCGGCCCGGGTCCGCCGGCACCCGGTCCCGAACCGACCGGGCCAGCCCCGGACCGACCCGCATCCGGCCGATCAGAACCCAGGCGTCGACTCGATGCCTTGATCTCCGCTGCGCCCGCGGCCAACTGCTGGGCGCTGCGGTTCACGTCGTCGACGGCGGTGCCGGCCGTGCCCGCGAGCGCCTCGATGATGTGTGGGTTGTGGTCGAGCGTGTCGAGCGCGCGGCCCAGGATTCTGGTCAGCTGCTCCAACCGCACCCGCAGCTGCGCCTCGGCGTTCACCCCGTCGATGTTCAACTCGCCGCCGTTGAGGTGCACCCGTACGCCGGCGTCGACCTGGAGCAGGTTGGCCACCCGGGCCCGCAGCGACAGGTCGGCCTCCAGACCGTCGACCGCCAGTCGGATGGAGTCGACGGAGACCTTCGGAATGTCGAGCAGGACGTCCGGGTTCCCGCTGTCGACGTTCCGGTCCGGCTCCCGCTGCTGCCCGCTCTCGCTCATGCTCTCCCGCCCCACCTGCACACCGGCCCGGTCGTCCGAGCCGTTGGGCGCGGTTACCCGCTTTCCGGCGGGCCATCCCGTCCGTGACGACTCGACGACCCGCTGTCTGGAACCGGGCACAGCGCGAAGCTGCACACCGAGGCATCAGCCGGTATGGTCCGGGCCTATGGGACAGGAATTGACTGATCCGGCCGACATCCGGCAGGACGTCGGCCAGTTCTCTCTCCGGTGCAGCCTTCTCGTCCCGGGCTCCGCCGACCACGCGTTCGCGGTCTTCACCGACGAGCTGACCGACTGGTGGGTCACCGAATACACCTGGTCCGGCCCGGACGCGCTGGCCGAGCTGGGCATGGAGCCTCGGGCCGGCGGCATGCTCTACGAGATCGGCCCGTACGGTTTCCGCGCCGACTGGGGTCGGGTGCTCACCTGGGATCCGCCTCGCCGACTGGTCTTCGTGTGGCAGATCGGTCCCGACCGGGCGCCGGTGCCGGACCCGGCCCGCGCGAGCGAGGTCGAGGTGCTGTTCCATGCCGAGGGGCCGGAACACACCCGGGTCGAGCTGGAGCATCGGCACTTCGACCGGCACGGCGAGGCTGCCGAGGGTTACCGCAAGGCGCTCACGGCCGGCTGGCACGAGCTGCTCACCCGCTACGTCGCCACGGTGTCACGCCACCGTCCCAGCTCGACGGCCTGACGACCTGCCGGGTCACCGGCCGAGCCGCCGACCGGCAGCGACGCCGCCGACGTCCCGACCACCAAGGTTCGCGCGTTGGCCGGCCTCCGCCCCCGAACCGAAGCCGGTGCCGCCCAACCGACGTGGCGGTGCGGTACGCAGCCGTGGGTACTCCTCGGTGAGCCGGCGCTGCACCCGGTCGGACCGGTCGGCCAGCACCAGCGCCATCGACGGTGCGCCCGACTCGGTGGCCGCCGCCGACTCGGCCGCCCAGAGTCGACCTCCGACCACCTCGGCGAAGCCGGCCAGCCAGGAGCGGCGGAAGGCGGCGGGGTGGTCGTCCGCGGGCACCTCGGTGGCGGCCAGGCCGTGCGCCGCCTGCACGAGCAGTGAGGTGAAGAGCAGGTCGACCCGTTCCAGGTCACTGGCGAAGCCGAAGAGGTGCAGGGCGAAGCCGTTGCCCTGCCGACGGCGTACGCAGCGGCAGCGCAGCGGCTCGGCCACCGCGGCGAGCAGGCCGACCTTGTCGCGGGCGTACGGGGCGACGATGTCCAGCACCCGATCGCCGACCGGGTCGGTGGTCGGGTCCCGGGCGGCGAGCAGCGCCCGGTCGACGCCGTAGCGGGCGATCAGCTCGGTCGCCTTGGCGGTGAACGCGGCGGCCTCGGCCGGGGTGCAGGCCGGGTCCTCGGCCTGGGCCAGCAGCTTGCGCACCTTGCTGAGCATGGCCTCGGACATGCCTACAGAGCTACCACACGGGCCGGACATCATCGGGGCCGCACGGCAATCGATCGATACGTATCATCGTCACGGCCAGATGATCAGTCCGATACGGACGGTCAACCAACTGCTTGGAGGAACGAACGGATGCCATCCCCGACCGCTCGTCTGCTTGCCGTCGCCACGGCCACCGCACTGCTCTCCGTCGGCACGCCCGCGCAGGCGGAGCCGACCACACCGACCACGCCGGTCAACTCCGGGGCGAACGCGTTCGGCCCGCTCGCCACCTGTTACGGCGGGGCGGTCCGGTCGTACTTCGAGACCGGCCGCTACGGCGGCTCGGCCGGCCAGTACCGCACCACGACGCGCTGTCGCGACATCAACGTGCGCAACGCGAGCGTGTACGCCACCGACGCGTGCGTGATCTTCGTCGACAAGACGAGCGCCTGCAACTACTGGACCTACCTGCCGGCCAACTCGGGCTGGATCACCGTGGCGACCAACGTCCGGGACGGCGTCAACTTCCGGGTCCGCTTCGAGAACCTGCGGTATGAGTACGAACCGCTGATCGCGTACCACGCGTTCTGACCGACCCGCACGGTCGCGGTTCACCCGGCGCGGCTGCGCAGGGTGGCGATCGTCGAGCCGGCGAGTGTGAGCAGGCAGTCGGGGAGCAGCCCGTCGGCTGCCGCCGCGCCGAACAGCGCCTCCCCGGTCGGCTCGTCCCGATTCGCGTACGCGCTGACGAAGCGGGCCACCCAGCGGGTGTCGTACCCGGCCTGATCGATCCCCGGAAAGTCGAGCGCCGCCCCGCTGGCCGCCGGCGCGTCACCGAGCATTGTCGCGGCCAGGCACCAGGCGACGCCGTACGCGCCGTTCAGGCCGGCCCGGTCGACGACCGCGTCGAACGCCCCCACCACCGCGTCTCCATCGCCGGTCAGCGCCGAACGGAGCACGGCGGCCGCGTCATCGAACGTCTGCTGTGGTAGGTCGGTCACGCAGCGCACAGTAGGACGGGTGGTCAAGCACCCCCGGCAACCGTCACTGTCCGTGTTCAACGCGAGCTACCTGCGCATTACGCCACCTCCACGGTCCCGCCGCCGGCCTCGGCACGCTAATGTGCGCAGCGGACCTTCGCCGGAGGAAGGACGACCATGTTCGAATCACGCCGCTCGCGGGTAGCCACATTGGCTGCCTGCGCGACGATCCTGCTCGCCACAAGCGCTTGCGGGGATGACAAGCCCGAAGAGGCCAGCGCCCAACAGGTGCGCCTCTACGGCACGGACGGCAACATGCTCAACTCCTACCCTGCGGAGTTGAAGGAACGGGCGAGTCTCGTCGACGGGATGAAGGGCACCACGCCCCTCGTTCCGCTGCCAGACGACTTCAAGGGCCGGCTACGGGCCGTCAATCCGGCGCTGACGGACTACGTGTACTCCGCCGAGACGTACGACGCGGTGGTGATCGCCGTGCTCGCCGCCCAGTTGGCCGGGAGCACCGACCCTGCCGCCATCACCAAGCAGATCGTCGCCGTGACGAACGACGGGCAGCGCTGCGAGGACCCGGCCAGTTGTCTCGCGCTGGCCCGCAACGGGCAGGACATCGAGTACCGCGGCGTGTCGCTGACCCGGGCGGGCTTCACCGACAAGGGTGAGCCGGCCACCGCTAGCTACGCCACACTGACCTTCGACGGGCAGCAGATCAACGACGGCAAGACCGAGTTCGTCGGCGCGGGCATCGAGTCGGCGGCGAGCACCAAGACGCCGCCGAAGCCGAAGAAGCAGCGCCCGGGTGGCGCCGCCGACCAGGAGCCGCTGATCCTGGGCAGCCTGCTGCCGAAGACCGGTGACCTCTCGATCGCCTACCCGCCGATGGCCGCCGGCGCCGCGCTGGCGATCAAGGAGATCAACGCCGCTGGCGGCGCACTGGGCAAGCCGGTGACGTGGCTCGACGGCGACGACGGCACCAACCCGGCAGTGGCCAAGGCGACGGTGGCCAAGCACGTGGCGGACGGCGTCAGCGTGATCATCGGTGCCGGCGGTTCGGGCATCTCCCGGGCGGTGCTGCCGGACGTGGTGCAGGCCGGGAAGATCCTCTTCTCCCCGTCCAACACCGACGCCAGCCTGACCGACGTCGACGACCAGGGCCTCTACTTCCGCACCGCCCCGCCGGACAGCCTCCAGGGCCGGGCGCTGGCCGACGTGATCCTCCGCGACGGGTCACAAAAGATCGTCATCGTCGCCCGCAAGGACTCCTACGGTGAGGGCCTCCAGGGCACCGTCCGCGAGGAGCTGGAGAAGGCCGGTATCGCCAACGACCGGCTCAAGCTGTTGACGTACGAGCCGCCGGCCGACGCGAAGGCCGCACCGGTCGACTTCAGCGGCGGCGCGAAGGAGATCAAGGAATTCGGCGCGGACGCCGTACTGATCATCGGTTTCGGTGAGTCCGCCCAGGTGATCCGCGGCCTGGCCGCCGCCGGGGTGCAGATCCGGCAGTAGGCAGCACCAGAACCCACGACGGCCGCACCGGCTGCCCGCCGGTGCGGCCGTTTCTGGTACGCGGGATCAGCGCGGCCGGCGACGCTCCAGGAACTCGGTCATCCGGCGGTGCTTCTCGTCGTCCTCGAAGAGCACGGCCTGGCTGACCAGGTCCAGATGCGGGTGCGCGGCGGCCGGCGCGTCCACCGCCAGCTTGGTCAGCCGCACCGCCAACGGTGAGCCCAGGGCGATCTCGTCCAGCAACGCGTGCGCCACAGCCAGCAGCTCGCCCGGCTCGTCCACCACCCGGTTCACCAGGCCGATCCGCAGGGCCTCCGCGGCGTCCACCCGCCGACCGGTGAAGAGCAGCTCCTTGGCCCGGCCCTCGCCGATCAACGCGGGCAGCCGGTGGGTCGCGCCGGCGCCGGCCAGGATGCCCAACCGCACCTCCGGTTGCCCGAAGACCGCCCGCGCCGTGCACACCCGCAGATCGCAGGCGTACGCCAGCTCCGCGCCACCGCCCAACGCCGGGCCGTCGACGGCCGCCACGGTCGGCATCGGCAGCGCCCGGATGCGGGCGAAGGCGGCCGAGTTGATCGCGGCGAGGGCGTCCGTGCGACCCCGTTCGCGGAGTTGGCCGATGTCGGCGCCACCGGCGAAGATGCCCGACGCGCCGCCGGTGAGCAGCAGCAGGCGCGGCCGCGCCTCCAGCTCGGCGCAGACCTGGTGCAGCTCGGCGATCAGGTCGGCGTCGATGGCGTTGCGCTTCTCCGGCCGGTCCAGGGTGACCACCAGCCGGTCCGGCCGCTCCTCGATCCGCAACCCGCTCACTGCTTGACACCGCCTTCCCAGCGGTAGAAGCCCTGTCCGGACTTCTTACCCAGCCGCCCCGCGGCCACCATCTCCAGCAGCAGTGGGGGCGGCGCGAAGCGGTCCCCGTACGCGGCCTGGAGGGTGCGGGCGATGTCCAGCCGCACGTCGAGGCCGACCAGGTCGGTGAGTTCCAACGGCCCGATCGGGTGTCGATAGCCGAGCACCATGGCCTTGTCGATGTCCGCCGGGCTGGCCACCGCGTCTGCGACCATCCGGATCGCCTCCAGCCCGAGGGTGACCCCGAGCCGGGAGGTGGCGAAGCCGGGCATGTCGCGTACGACGACGGGGTCCTTGCCGAGCCGGCCGGCGAGCGCGACGGCCGCGGCGGTGGTCTCCTCGGCGGTGGCCGGGCCGACCACGATCTCCAGCAGCGCCATCGCCCAGACCGGGTTGAAGAAGTGCAGGCCGAGGAAGCGCTCTGGCGCGTCCAGCTCGGCGGCCAGCGCCCCGATGGCGATGCTGGAGGTGTTGCTGCCCAGCAGCGCCGGACGCAGTGTGGCGGCGTCCCGGAGCACCGCACGCTTCTCCTCGAGGCGCTCCGGCACCGCCTCCACGATCACCTGGGGGGCGGGAGCGACCTCGGCGAGGGTCGGGCGCAGCGTCACCCGCTGCCGGTTCGTGGCGGCCTCGTCGGCGCTCAGCTTCCCGCGCTGCACCGCCCGCTCCCACAGCTCGGCGAGCCGGTTCAGCGCTGCCGCACCCCGCTCGGGGTCCACCTCGACCAACTCGACGGCGTGCCCTGCGCCGGCCGCCACGTACGCGATGCCAAGTCCCATCGTGCCGGCACCGACGACCACGAAACGATCGCTCATCACGCCTCCCTGTCCCGTCCGCCGACGCGCGGGGTCCCCGCTACGCCGGCCCGGGTGTCCCGCCCGCTCCGCTCGCTCATGGTGCGACCCTAGACAGCGCGACGACCCGGCCCATGCGTGGGGGAGCGCCGGATCGGGTAATGACGGCCCGTCAACCGAGGGAAGGACCGCATCGACATGAGCCAGGCACCGGAGAGCGTCACCGACGGGGAGATCGTGGAGACCCGAGGCGACGAGCGGGTCGAACTGCTGCGCGCCGACACCAACAACGACGGCAAGACCGACGTGTGGGTGGTGGACACCGACGGCGACGGCAAGGCGGACCTGTTCCAGTTCGACACCGACGGTGACGGCAAGGTGGACATCACCATGGTCGACATCGACGAGGACGGCCAACCGGACGAGGTTGTCGACGGCGACGGCGGCCTTCCGCCCGAGCAGCTCCCCCCGACCGTCCAGGTCTGAGACGTACGGACGGCCCCCGCTCTCCGCCTGGCGGAGTGCGGGGGCCGTCCTGCTCAGTCGACGAGGCGCAGGGTGGCCAGGTAGTAGGGGGCGTCGCGGTCGTCCACATCGGTGAGCCGCCAACCGGTGCCGTGCACCAGGCCGGCGAACTCGTCCGCCGAGCAGACCAGGTAGTCGAACCACTCGGTGCTCAACTCGCGGTAGCGCAGCCGCAGCCGCAGCTGGCCACCGAGCCGGCCGCGCCGACGGTTGCGCTCGTGGTAGCCGGTGTGCAGCGGGTCGCGGGTGCCGTACGGGTCGGTGCCCTGCGCGATGATCTGCGCCCCCGGTCGGGCCAGTGCGGCGAGCGCGGCCAGGAACTCGGGAGCGCGCTCCCGCCCCTCGAACAGCCCGAGGTTGTTGCCGAGCAGCAGGAACGTGTCGTACCGCGACCCGTCGGCGACGTGCGTGTCGACGGTGCCGTGCACCAGCCGCCGGACACCGCGACGCCGGCTCACCTCCAGCGCGCCCGCTGAGGTGTCCAGCCCGGTGACCGGTACGCCGCGCTCCTGGAGCAGCAGCGCGATCCGGCCGGCTCCGGTGCCGATGTCCAGCGTCTCGCCGTGCGCCCGGTCCACCGCGCGGTGGTCGTACGGCTGCCACTCCGCCGGCCCGTCCAGGTAGTGCGCGGACGGGGCGCCGTTGATCAGACCGTCGTCCCGTTCGATGATCTCGATGACCGGTCGCGGGAGTCGACCACCTACCAGGGGCCGGGGACCTACTCCGGTGGCCACGGCGAGCGTGTCTCGCAGCAGTTCGCCGATCACGTCACCGATTAGGGGCTCAACCGTCACGGCGTTCACGCTATCCGGCCACTCAGTGGCCCGCGCCGGCCGTATCCTGGCGGCGTGACCATGCTGGACCGGCTGTCGGCCGAGAAGTACATCCTGCTCACGACCTTTCGCAAGGACGGTCGGGCGGTGCCGACCCCGGTCTGGGCGGTACGCGACGGGGAGGCGCTGGCGGTCTGGACCCGGGCCGACTCGGGCAAGGTGAAGCGGATCCGCCGCAACGGCGACGTGACAGTGGCCCCGTGCGACGTGCGGGGCCGGCCACACGGGGCGGAGGTGTCAGCTCACGCGACGATCTACGGGGGCGGTGACACCGGTCGGGTCCGCGACCTGCTCAAGCACAAGTACCGCCTGATCGGCCGGCTGAGCCTGCTGGGCAGCCGGTTGCGTCGCGGCGAGGGCGGCACTGTCGGCATCCGGGTGACGTTGGCCGAGCCGCGGCGCTGACCCCGCAGCGCTGAGGCGCGGCCGGGGTCGTGCTCGGGCTGGGCATACGAAAGGGGCGGCAGATCGAGATCCACCGCCCCTGACGAAGAACTGTTGCCTGCTCAGTCGCCCTGCCGCTGCTGCGGGATCTGGCCCTGCAATAGCGCCCTGACCTCCGACTCACGGTACCGACGGTGGCCACCCAGGGTGCGGATGGCACTGAGCTTGCCAGCCTTGGCCCACCGGGTCACCGTCTTCGGGTCGACCCGGAACATCGACGCCACCTCGGCCGGCGTGAGTAGCGGCTCTGGTTCGTGCGTTCGCGATGCCATCGGTCACTCCTCCACATGTATAGACATCGGCCGGGGTCCCGCCGGCCGACGCGTCTCCCATGGTCCGGCTAGTCCCCGATGTCCGACATGGGCCGAACGGATGAAGGTCCCTAGACGGACGGATGAACCATGCCCGATTTTTACGACTTTTACACGGCAGAAACCACCTTATTCGGACTCATGATCACGGTTCGTGATGCGTCAACTACGAGCACAACTCACCTTGGGAGCGCTCCTAGGGTGATATGCCCTAGTTGCACCGCTCCAACAGCTGCACCGCGCGCCACCGGGCCACCAACTTGTCGTACGCGGCCGACGCCTCCTCGGCCTCGCCGCGGGACAGCCCCGCGAGCCCGCCGGCGACCAGTTCGGGCGAGTCGTCAGCGGCGAGCGTCTCGTCGGAGAGCAGGTCGACCAGACCCCCGTAGTCCAGCTCGACCACGGACCGCGGATGGAACTCCTCCAACCAGCGGGCCGCCTCCTCCACCGCCTCGGTGATCGGCGCCTCGCCGACCGACTTGCGCAGCACCGACAGCGCCCGTGACGAGCGGCGTCGAGCCTTGGAGATCTCGGTGCGGTAGCGCAGCGCCCGTCGGCCCGGCTGGGTGACCAGGTCGCGTTCCGCCGGGTCGAAGAGCACGAACCACCGCAGCGGTACGCCCCAGGTGGCGATCTGCTCGTGCACCCGGGGCACCCCGTGCTCCAGCACCCGGGCGCCACTGCGCCAGTCGTCCACCACCGCCCTGGCCTGCCCGGCGAGCACCGGCGGCACGAAGGCGTCGGCGAGCACCGAGGGCACCCCGTCCCGGGCGCTGAGCGCCGCCTCAGCGACCCGGATGCGCAGGTTCCAGGGGCAGACCAGCAGGCCTTCGTCCGTCTCCAGGACGTACGCCTCCTCCGGCAGGTCCGGCAGCCGGGTCCAGCCAGCACCCAGCGCCTCGATCACCGCCGTCCGCTGCCGACCGGGCCCCTCGACCGGGGCTATCGCGCGCCCCTCCGAGACGTAGCGGCGCCAGTAGCTCTGCCGGTCTCGATCGAAGGCGGCCAGCGGTTCGTACACGCGCAGGTAAGAAGCGAAGAGCGACGGCACCGCGCGATCCTCCCACGAACCACGCCCGTACGCGGTCAGCGGCCGGAGCACGCGCGCCGCACCGTGGGACGGCCGCGGCGCGTCGAGCGCCCGCCCGGCGGCCGATACTAGGCTCGATCACACCGGCAGCATCCCCGCCGGGGTCCACCAGGTCCGCGTCCCACAAGGACGCACACCACAGTAGGAGCCAACAATGGGCGTATTCGCGAGCACCGACGACCCGGTATCGACCGGTCACGAACAGGTCGTGTTCTGCCAGGACAAGCAGAGCGGCCTGAAGGCGATCATCGGGATCTACTCCACCGCGCTGGGCCCGGCGCTCGGGGGCACCCGCTTCTACCCGTACGCGAGCGAGGACGACGCCCTCGCCGACGTGCTGGACCTGTCCCGCGGAATGGCGTACAAGAACGCGCTCGCCGGGCTGGACCTGGGCGGCGGCAAGGCCGTCATCTGGGGCGATCCGGAGCAGATCAAGAGCGAGGCGCTGCTGCGCGCGTACGGCCGCTTCGTGGAGTCGCTGGGCGGCCGCTACTACACCGCCTGTGACGTCGGCACGTACGTGGCGGACATGGACGTGGTGGCCCGGGAGACCCGCTACGTGACCGGGCGCAGCGTGGAGCACGGTGGCGCCGGCGACTCGTCGATCCTCACCGCCTGGGGTGTCTTCCAGGGGATGCGGGCCGCGGCCGAGCACGTGTGGGGCACTCCGAGCCTGCGGGGCCGGCGGGTCGGCGTGGCCGGGCTGGGCAAGGTCGGCAAGTACCTCACCGGGCACCTGCTGGAGGATGGCGCCGAGGTGGTCGCCACCGACGTCAACCCGAAGGCGCTGGCGTGGGTGCGCAGCAACCACCCGCAGGTCACCCTCGTCGACGACTCCAGCGCGCTGGTCGCCGCGGACATCGACGTGTACGCGCCGTGCGCGCTGGGTGGCGCCCTGAACGACGACACCGTGCCGGCGTTGCGCGCCAAGGTGGTCACCGGGGCGGCGAACAACCAGCTCGCCCACCCGGGCATCGAGAAGCTGCTGGCCGACCGGGGCATCCTCTACACCCCCGACTACGTGGTCAACGCGGGCGGCGTGATCCAGGTGGCCGACGAGATCGAGGGCTTCAACTTCGACCGGGCGAAGCTGCGGGCGACCCGGATCTACGACACCACCCGCGAGATCCTGCACCTGGCTGACGCCGAGGGCGTGCCGCCGGCGGTGGCCGCCGACCGGCTGGCGGAGCGGCGGATGGCGGACGTCGGTCGGCTGCGCGCGATCCACCTGCGCTGAGCGCCTCCAGCCCCGGGGGCGGGTCGGCGAGATCCGCCTCCGGGCCTCGGTGCCGGGCCTCGCTGGGTAAGCTGAGCCGGGGTCAAATTTGATGCGGTTTGTCCGGTGTCACGGGTGCTAACCGTTCCGCTCCTTACCCGGTACACTGGGTGACGGCCGGATCGACGCGACGCGCAGAGCCGGCTGACGGTAACCCGAGGTGCCGAACGATGGCATCCCCATGTACCGTAAGAGCCACGAGAGATGCCTGACGTCATCGGGGCCCGCCTTCGGGCTGCCCCGCATTCTGTGCGAGGGGGTCGAGCCATGGGGCGCGGCCGTGCTAAGGCCAAGCAGACTAAGGTGGCGCGGGAGTTGAAGTACCACTCCCCGAACACCGACCTCACCGCTTTGCAGCGCGAACTGGCGGGTGCTGGTAAGTCTGAGCACCACTTCGACGACGACTCTAAAGAGTTCGTCGACGACGATGATGAGGATCACGCGGACGACGATCCGGATCCCTGGGTCCGTCCGACCCGCTGACCTCTCGACGCAGCTGAGCACGCGGTAACCCCCGCGTGCTCACGCACGTCCCGTGCACGTGCAGTCGCCGACGATCAGGGGCCTGGCCCGACCGGATCCACTCCGGTCGCTCGACAGGCCCCTGACAACGGCTCCCTCAGCGCGGGCGATTGTTCCAGTTGTAGAACGTCGGGATGTTCTCGAAGTGGTTCCAGGCGCAGACCGCGCTGGAGCCCTCCGCGCCCGACACCTCCGAACGCAGCCGCCGGGCGTCCTCGGCCTCCTGAAGCAGCGCGACGAGCGCGGGAGCCGCGTCCCGCACCCGTTCGGTAACTCCGTCGTCCGCTTCGCGCTCAGGCCGCCGGTGACTGGTGGTCTCGGGCATGCTCCAACACTCCCTCCAATAGGCGGATCTTGCTGTTGCGGCAGTGCTCGGTCTCCGTACCGTCAAAACGCCCCAGTTCGAAGTAACGGTTGGCGGCATGGCCACCACCGCAGAAGCCGAAGTACGGGCAGGATGCCCGACACGCCTCCACCCCGGCCAGGAACTCCCTCACCCACGGCGTCGTCGCCGCGTCGCCGAGGATCTGCGCCAACGGGGTCGTCAGCACGTTGCCGCTACTGAAGTCGCCGTAGTGCGGGTCGGTGAAACCGGCCAACTCCGGGGAGAGCACGATCACCGAGCCGTCGTGACCGATCGTGGGGATCGGGTCCAGGTGGCGGGGCAGCAATGCGTCCGCCGAGTTGTCGAGCACCGCCGCGGCGTAGCGCAACGACCACTCGATCTCCCGCAGGTGGATCCGGGGCTCCCGGCGCCACGCGCCGACCAACTCCGCCCAGAACGCGGACACCGCCGACGGGTCGTGGCGGTTGTCGCGGGTGTTGACCCCCTCGGTCTCCTCGATGTTGATGCCCAGCACGTCGCAGCCCAGCTCAAGGAAGTATTCGTACAGCTCGGTGGCGAGCCCCGGCTCGGGCCGGGACACCACGGCCAGCGCGGAGAAGGGCAGACCGCGCCGCCGCAGCACCGAGATGCCGTGCAGGATCCGGTCGTACGCCGGCTGACCGCCCCGGTTGACCCGGTCGCCGTTGCGCGCCCGGGGCCCGTCGACGCTCACGCTCACCCGCATCTCGTGCCGGGCGAAGAAATCGCACCAGTCGTCGTCGATGAGAGTGGCGTTGGTCTGCACATGGTGCTCGACCTCTGGCCCGAACGGGGCGATCAGATCGGCCAGGTGCTCTCGACCAGTGGCCAGGGGCTCGCCGCCATGCCACACGACGGAGAACCGACCGTTCGCCGCCCAGGGATTGACAGCTGCCGCGACCGCCTCGGCCACCGCCACCGGCATGCGGCGGTCGGCGGCGCGAAACGGCAGATAGCAGTACGCGCAGTCGAGGTTGCAGAGGGTGGTGGGCTGCATGACGACGTACGACGGGACGGCGGCCAGACCGCGCATCCCGCTGAACGACTGTCCCCGAGCAGCCATCGCCCTCCTCCGCCTAGCCTGAGGGTGCCCTTCAGGCTAGGCGGCATTGGCCACTCGGGTGAAGCCCTGATCAGGTGCCCGTACGATCACCGGAAAGTGATCATCCTCGGGTGTGCTGACCGACCATCTGCACGTTGCCGGTGCCCTCGATGATCTCGCCAGCCTGCCACGCCTCGACGCCACGACCGGTCAGGGTGGCCAGCGCCCGGTCGGCGTCCTCGGCCGACACGATCGCGAACATGCCGACGCCCATGTTGAAGGTCGACTCCATGTCGTGGTCGTCGATCCGACCCTTCGTCTGGATCAGGTCGAAGATCGGCTGCGGCTTCCAGGTGGACCGGTTGACCACCGCGTCGACGTGCTCGGGCAGCACCCGGACCAGGTTGCCGGGAATGCCGCCACCGGTGATGTGGGACAGCGCCCGCACCTCGGCCTCGGCGATCAGCTTGAGGCAGTCCTTGGCGTAGATCTTGGTCGGGGTGAGCAGCTCCTCGCCGAGGGTCCGCTGCCGACCGAAGTCGTCGATCACGATGTCCAGACGCATCCGGGCAGCGCCCAGCAGCACGTGCCGGACCAGTGAGTACCCGTTGGAGTGCAGGCCGGAGGAGCGCATGGCGATCACCACGTCGCCCACCTCGACCCGATCGGGGCTCAGGATGTCGGCTTCCTCGACCACGCCCACGCCGGTCGCGGAGATGTCGTACTCGTCCGGACGCAGGACGCCGGGGTGCTCGGCGGTCTCGCCGCCCAGCAGCGCGCAGCCGGCGTAGCGGCAGCCGTCGGCGATGCCCGCGCCGATCTCGGCGACCTTGTCCGGCACGACCTCGCCGGTGGCGATGTAGTCGAGCAGGAACAGCGGCTCGGCGCCGCAGGCCACCAGGTCGTCGACGACCATCGCGACCAGGTCGATGCCGACCGTGTCGTGAATGTCCATCTGCTGGGCGATCACCAGCTTGGTGCCCACCCCGTCGGTGGAGGACGCCAGGATCGGGCTCTTGTACTTCTTCGTGTCCAGCCGGAACAGGCCGGCGAAGCCACCGAGGTCACCGAGCACCTCGGGCCGGCGGGTCTGCCGCACCTTCGACTTGAGCAGCTCCACCGCGCGGTCACCCGCGTCGATGGAGACACCGGCATCGGCGTACGAGACCGAGCGTTTGCGCGCCTGGCGGCCAGCACCACCCGTCCACGGCTGGCGGTCGCCGCCGGCGCCGGTCGGGCTGCTTCCTGCGCCGCTGCGCTCGGACACGTGCGTCACGGTTCTCCCCTTTGGTTCTCGGTGCCGCCGGCGGTAGCCGGGCCGCGCCGGTTGGTGCTACGGGCGGTTTGCGGTAACGCCACCCGGAGTGGCGACGGACGAGCCGTTGGTGTGCGGGGCCTCCGACGCCGAGTTGGCGACGCGTCGACCCACCCCTTCGAGCACGTGCTTACCGATCAGGTTGCCGGCTGGCAACTCGATCGGGTACTCCCCATCGAAACACGCCCGACACAACCTGGTCTTCGGCTGCTCGGTCGCGGCGATCAGGCCGGGTAGAGAAACGAAGCCCAGCGTGTCGGCGCCGATGGAGCGCCGGATGCCGTCGTTGTCCAACCCGTTGGCCAGCAGCTCCGCCCGGGTGGCGAAGTCGATGCCGTAGAAGCACGGCCAGCTGACCGGCGGGGAGGAGATCCGGACGTGCACCTCCAGCGCCCCCGCCTCACGCAGCATCCGCACGATGGCGCGCTGGGTGTTGCCGCGCACGATCGAGTCGTCCACGACCACCAACCGCTTGCCGCGGACGTTCTCCCGCAGCGGGTTGAGCTTGAGCCGGATGCCGAGCTGACGCAGGGTCTGCGACGGCTGGATGAAGGTGCGACCCACGTACGGGTTCTTCATCAGGCCGGCGCCGTACGTGATGCCGGACGCCTCCGCGTACCCGATGGCGGCTGGGGTGCCCGACTCGGGCACCGGGATCACCAGGTCGGCCTCGACCGGGTGCTCCTTGGCCAACTGCCGGCCGATCTGCACCCGCGCCGAGTGGACGTTGCGTCCGGCGATCGTGGCGTCCGGGCGGGCGATGTAGACGTACTCGAAGAGGCAGCCCTTCGGCTCCGGCGCGGCGAACCGGGTGGAGCGCAGCCCGTTCTCGTCGATCGCGATCAGCTCGCCCGGCTCGACCTCGCGCACCACGCTGGCGCCGACGATGTCCAGGGCGGCCGTCTCGCTGGCGACGACCCAGCCGCGCTCCAGGCGGCCGAGCACCAGCGGACGGACACCGTGCGGATCGCGGGCCGCGTAGAGGGTCGACTCGTCCATGAAGACGAAGCTGAACGCGCCGCGCAACTGCGGCAGCACCTCCAGCGCGGCCGCCTCGACCGACAGATCCGGTCGGCTGGCGAGCAGCATCGTCACCAGGGAGGTGTCGTTTGTCGAGCCGTCAGCGATGAGGCCGCGCTCGGCGACCTCCTTCTCCAGCTCGGCCGTGTTGACCAGGTTGCCGTTGTGGGCCAGCGCGATGGTCGTGCCGGAGGTGGTCGACCGGATCGTCGGCTGGGCGTTCTCCCAGTTGGACGCGCCGGTGGTGGAGTATCGGGCGTGCCCGATAGCCAGGTGACCACGCAGGCTCGCCAGGGTGGGCTCGTCGAAGACCTGCGCCACCAGGCCAAGATCCTTGTAGACCACCACGCCGGAGCCATCGCTCACCGCGATGCCCGCCGCCTCCTGGCCGCGGTGCTGTAGGGCGTAGAGGCCGAAGTAGGTCAGATTGGCAACCTCTTCGCCGGGGGCCCAGACGCCGAAGACGCCGCAGGCATCCTGGGGGCCAGGTCGTTGGGGGTCAAGGTCGTGGCTCAGCCGGCCGTCGCCTCGGGGCACCTACCGCTCCCTCATGCTGGTCTGGACCGGCCGGGCGGGGATCACTGGAGGATCCACTCTCCTCTGCCGGGACCACTGTCATCGCCTGACAGTGTACGCGAATCGACGTCAACACAGAAAGTCACGATTCCGCTGCTCACCGTTACAGTCAGTGGGACATCGGGACGACTAGAGGGGCAGATACGCCGAGAGGTCCGCGCGGTTGCCGCTCATCTGGACACGACCGTCGGTCACCGCCTCCGCCCAGGTGACCCTGCCGGTCGCCAGTTCCAACCAGGTGTTCGGGGCCATCTCGACCACGTTTGGTGGATTTCCCCTGGTGTGTCGAGGCCCCGGTACGCACTGGATCGCCCCGTATGGTGGAACGCGCACCTCCACCGATCGGCCGGGGGCGCGCTCCTCGAGGACGGCCAACAACGACCGGACCGCCTCTCGGAACACCGGCCGTTCGGGTGTACGCCCCTCGTCGAGCGCCGACAACGCGGCCACAACGGCAGCGGACTTACTGTGCGGAGAGGACACGACGGGACGATACGACCCCCAGGCCAGACACGCGACGCTGGCCCTGGGTCGCGCTCATGCAGTCGGACAAGGCATAGTTGCCGACGGCGTATTCGTACCGTGATGATCCCCGGCCCGGCGCCCCGCCGGTCAGAGGGAAGTCAGCCCGGAAGGCGGTGGACGTGTCAACACACCGACGTGCCTGGAAGCAGCGGGCCGGTGTGGTCGTAGCGCTGGTTGCCGGCGCTCTGCTCGCCGTCCCCGCCACACCAGCCATGGCCGCAGATGTCAGCGTTTCCCCCGGCTCGATCACCGTAAACGCCGGCAGCGACGCCACGATCACTGTGAGCGTCACACCGGGTAACGGTGACGACAAGGCGACGATCAGCCTCGCCGGCCTGCCCTCGGGTGTTCGATGTGCCAGCGGTTGTGGCGAGATCGACCTGCCCGGCCTGGGCAATCAGCCGAGGTCGCAGCTGGTCCGGATCGCGGCCAACGACAACGCCGGCGACGCGACCGCGACGGTCACGGTGGCTGTCGAGGCCGAGTCCGGCCCGGACACCGCCAACGTCTCGCTGACCGTGAAGGGCAAGGCCGCTCCGCCGCCGCCGCAGAACCAGACCGTGCGGTCGGTCTCCGGCAAGGTAGTCGCACAGGCAAACGGCAAGGCCGTGCCGAACGCGGTGGTCATGCTGCGCGACAGCACCGGCCGACAGCTCGACACCACCAGCAACGGCAGCGGCGACTTCCGCTTCACCGGCACCACCGACAAGCCGATCGCACCCGGACGGATCGATCTGGGTGCCAGCTTCGACAACGTGGTGGCCACCAAGACGATCAACGCCGCCGCCGGACAGGCCGTCACCGGGCAACGAATCAGCCTCGCGATCAAGGTCGAGGTGACGCCCAGCGCCACCCCGTCCGCCACCCCCGAGGCCACCCCGACCGACGAGGTGACCGAGGAGGGCACCGAGGAGGAGCCCACCGAGGAGGCCAGCCAGGGTGCTCCGGCGAACGCCGCGAACAACGAGGACAGCGGCGGCATCGGCTCGTACCTGATCATTCTGCTCGGTGGTCTCCTGGTCGCCGCCGGTGTCGGCACGATCGTGCTGCTCTGGATGAAGCGCAGGGAGAACGGCGACGACGACGACGCCCCGGCAGCTGCCGGTGGCGGCGGTGCGGTGCCGCCCTCGCGCGGCGGGTTCCGCGGCCCCGACGACCAGACCCGGGTGGTCGGCGGTCGTCCCGGCGGTGGAGCAGACCCGACCATGGTCGGCGGCGCGGCGCTGAGCGAGGCGCCGACGATGATGCACCGACCGGTGGTCGACGACGTTCCGCCAGACCCGTACGGCGCGCCTGCCCAGGCGTACGGCGGCGCGGGTCAGCAGGGCTGGGGCGGCGCCGGCTACGGCGAGGAGCCAGCGTCCGCCGGGTACGGTGCCGGCGGCTACGGCAACGCCCCGGCTTCCGGTGGCGGCTACGGCGCTCCGGCCGGCCCGGAGGGCGGGTACGGTGCCGGTGCGGCCGGTGACGGTTACGGTGCCGCGCCCGGTGCCGGCTACGGGAACGCTCCAGCCTCCGGTGGCGGCTACGGCGGTCGTGACTACGACGCCCCGGGCGGCACCGCCGCCTACCCGCCGGCTCCCGCTGGCGGAGCGGCCTACGGCGAGCGGTTCGACGAGCCGACCGGCCGGTACACCGGCGACAGCACCCAGTACCCGGCCCCGGCCGACCCTTACGCCACCGGCGTCTACCAGCCGGAGCAGGGGCAGGGGTACGGCCAGCCCGACGCCGCCCCGTACGGCGGTCGCGCCGCAGAGCCGACCGCCGGATACGGCGCTCCGGAGGCTGGCGGGTACGACCAGGGCGGCTACGGTCAACCGGCCGGTGGATACGACCAAGGCGGCAACTACGGTCAGGAGCCTCCGCAGCAGCGCGGCGGCTACGACGACCGGGGCTACGACCAGGGCGGCTACGGCCAGCCCGCCGGTGGATACGACCAAGGCGGCAACTACGGCCAGGAGCCTCCGCAGCAGCGCGGCGGCTACGACGACCGGGGCTACGACCAGGGCGGCTACGGCCAGCCCGCCGGGCGGAACCGGCCGGACACTCCGCCGCCGCCGACCGAGCGCGGCGGTCGCCGCCTCGACTGGCTGGACGACTGACCCCACCACAGCACATGGAAACGGCCACCCGGAGATCCGGGTGGCCGTTTCTGGCGGCGGTCAGGCGCGGTCAGGCGGCGGAGAAAACGCCCTGGTGCAGCACCGGCACGACGTCCGACACGCCGATCCGGACGGCGACGTCCACGTCCGCGGCGAAGCCGCTCTCGGTCAACTCCCGTCCGGAGACGCTGCCACGCACCGCGGCGGGCAGGTCCGGGGTGCTCGCCAGCGCGGCGAGCGCCATGGCCGCCTCCACCGAGAGCCCACCCGGCACGCCGGAGAGGGCGTCCAGCACCGAGGCGGCGCCGAGTTGGTCCTCCACCGACGGGCGCAGCGAACCGTCCGGCCACCGCTCCCCCGAGGCGATCACGCCGATCGGGGCGTCCAGCGTGCCGTACCCCTGGCGGCGCAGCCATTGCCCGACGGCGCGTGCGTTGCGCAGGCACGCCGCGACCACCGGCAGGCCGGTGGCGCTGGCGGCGGCGCTGATGGCCGAGCCGTTCGGGGAGGGCAGCACGAGGTCCGCCACCACTGGTGCGCTGCTCAGCGCGGCGGGCGAGAGCGACCACCGATGTTCCGCGGTCGTCTGCCGCCGCCCGACAGCAGCGGTCGCACCGACCCGGAGGGCGTACTCGGCGGCCTGCTCACCCCAGGGGAACGGGTGCACCCGCATGCCCCTGGCGACCGCCACCTCCACGGCGGTGGTGAACGAGAGAACGTCCACCACCACCAGCGCCGCGCAGACCCTGCCGAGTTCGGCCGCCCCGGTCAGCCCCCAGTCGAACCGGGCACCCGATCCAGGTTGGCCGTAGACGGCGGCCGTCAACGCCTCAGCGCTCGTCAGGCGACGGCTCGGTGTCACCGGAGTCAGACTCGGACGCCCCACCGGGCTGCTCCGACCCGATCGGCTCGACCGCGCCGGTCTCCGGAGAAGGACCCGAGGAAGCGATCGGCTCGGAGACCACCGCCGCCGCGTCGACCGACTCAGCCGGCGCGACCGGCAGCGGGACGGCCTCGACCGCACCCGCCACACCGGCAGCCGGCGCGGGCACCTCGACGGCCGCCGAGCCCCCGAAGAGGCGCGGCAACGTCTCGGTGTGCGCGGTCCGCAGCTCGTCCAGGCCGATCCGGAACTGGCCGTGCACCTCGAGCGCACCACCGGACGGGTCGGTGACGCCGATCAGCTCGAACGGCACGCCCCGCTCGGCGCAGAGCGCCGCGAACGCCTTGTCGTGGCCGCGCGGCACCGAGACCAGCGCCCGCGTGGCGGACTCGCTGAACAGGTAGACGAACGGCATCGAGCCCTCGGCGAACTGCTCCGGCACCGCGACCCGGGCACCGACGCCGCGACGCAGGCAGGACTCGACCAGGCTCTGGGCCAGGCCCCCGTCGGAGAGGTCGTGCGCGGAGGCCAGGTGACCGACGCGGGCCGCCTCGGCCAGCAACTCGGCGAGCGCCTTCTCGCGGAGAAGGTCGACCTGCGGCGGAATACCGCCGAGGTGCTCGTGCGTCACCCAGGCCCACTCCGAGCCGGACAGCTCCACGTTCGTCTCGCCGAGCAGGTAGAGCTGGTCGTGGTCGCCACCGGCGCGCGGCACGAAGCCCATCGGCACCCGGTCGGCGACGTTGTCCAGCACGCCCAGCACGCCGACCACCGGGGTCGGGTGGATGGCCGCCGCGCCGGTCTGGTTGTAGAAGCTGACGTTGCCGCCGGTCACCGGGATGCCCAGCTCCAGGCAGCCGTCCGCCAGGCCGCGCACGGCCTCGGCGAACTGCCACATCACGCCCGGGTCCTCCGGCGAGCCGAAGTTGAGGCAGTCGGTCACGGCGATCGGCTTCGCGCCGGTCACCGCCACGTTCCGGTACGCCTCAGCCAGGGCCAGCTTGGTGCCGTTGTACGGGTCCAGTCGGGCGTACCGGCCGTTGCCGTCGACCGACAGCGCCACGCCGAGACCGGTCCGCTCGTCGATCCGGATCACGCCGCCGTCCTCCGGCTGGGCGAGCACTGTGTTGCCCAGCACGTAGCGGTCGTACTGCTCGGTGACCCAGCTCTTGTCGGCCAGGTTGGGCGACGCGATCATGCGCAGCACTGTCTCCCGCAGCGCCTCCGGGTCGGCCGGGCGGGGCAGCGTCTCGGCCCGGTCGGCCTGGAGCAGGATCAGGTCGGCCGGCTCGCGCATCGGCCGGGCGTAGACCGGGCCGTCGTCGACCAGCGAACCGGGCGGCACGTCGACGACCAGGTGGTCCTGCCAGGTGATCAGCAGTCGACCCGGGCTGCCGTCCGGCTCCGGTGCGGTGACCTCACCGATCGCGGTGGCGAGGACGCCCCACTTGTCGCAGGTCTTGAGCACCGCGTCGAGCTTGTCCGGCGCGACGACCAGCAGCATCCGTTCCTGCGACTCGCTGGCCAGGATCTCGTGCGGGTCCATCGAGGGCTCGCGCAGCGGCACCCGCTCCAGCCAGACCCGCATGCCGGTGCCGGCGGCGGCGGCGGTCTCGGTGAGCGCGCAGGTCAGGCCGGCGCCGCCGAGGTCCTGGATGCCGACGACAAGTTGGCCGTCGTACAGCTCGAGGCATGCCTCGATCAGCAGCTTCTCGGTGAACGGGTCGCCGACCTGCACGGCGGGGCGGCGCGCCTCGCTGCCCTCGTCGAAGGTGGCGCTGGCCAGCACGGAGACGCCGCCGATGCCGTCGCGGCCGGTCTTGGCGCCCATCAGGACGACAACGTTGCCCGGGCCGGCGGCGGCCTTGTTCTGCAGCCGACTGACCGGCAGCACGCCCAGGCAGAGCGCGTTGAGCAGCGGGTTGCCCTGGTAGGAGGGGTCGAAGACCAGCTCGCCACCGATGTTGGGCAGGCCCAGGCAGTTGCCGTAGCCGCCCACGCCGGCGACCACACCGGTGAGCACCCGGGCGGTGTCCGGGTGGTCAGCGGCACCGAAGCGCAGCGGGTCCATCACCGCGACCGGGCGGGCGCCCATGGCGAGGATGTCCCGGACGATGCCACCGACGCCGGTCGCCGCGCCCTGGTACGGCTCGACGAAGCTCGGGTGGTTGTGCGACTCGACCTTGAAGGTCACCGCCAGCTCGTCGGAGATCTGCACGACACCGGCGTTCTCACCGATGCCGGCGAGCATCCGGTCGCTGTGCGGGGCCTTCTCGCCGAACTGGCGCAGGTGCACCTTGCTCGACTTGTAGGAGCAGTGCTCGCTCCACATGATCGAATACATCGCCAGCTCGGACTGCGTGGGCCGGCGGCCGAGGATCTGCCGGATCCGGTCGTACTCGTCGTCACGCAGGCCCAGCTCGGTGTACGGCTGAAGCTCGCCCGGGGTGCCACCGGCGCGCGGCACGGTGTCCACGCCCTCGGTCCAGACGGCGGCGGCCGGCTGGGCGGGAGCGGTTGCCGGTGCGACCGGCTGCGCCAGGCTCGGCTCGGCCGGCTGCGCCGGGGCGGAGTACGCCTCCGGTGTGTCCCGTACCGGGTCCGGATGGGTGGTCATGACCTCTCCTCGCTGCGCTCGTGCCCGCCAGGCCGGCGGTTGAGCTGACCGATGATCGTGCCGCCGGTCATGCCGGCGCCCCCACCAGGTGCTTGAGGACCGACGTGAAGAAGCCGAGGCCGTCCAGCGAGGGGCCGGTGAGCGCCTCCACCGCGTGCTCGGGGTGCGGCATGATGCCGACCACGTTGCCGGCGGCGTTGGTGATCGCGGCGATGTCGCGCTGGGACCCGTTGGGGTTGCCGCCGACGTAGCGGGCGACCACCCGACCTTCGGCTTCGAGCTGGTCCAGCGTCGCGGTGTCCGCGACGTAGCAGCCCTCGCCGTTCTTGACCGGGATGAGCACCTCCTGGCCGGGCTGGAACGCGTTGGTCCACGCCGTCCCGGCCGACTCGATGCGCAGGACCTGGTCCCGGTTGCGGAAGTGCAGGTGCTGGTTGCGGGTGAGCGCGCCGGGCAGCAGGTGCGCCTCGCAGAGGATCTGGAAGCCGTTGCAGATGCCGAGCACCGGCAGACCACCCTGGGCGGCGTCCACGATCGTCTCCATCACCGGGGCGAACCGGGCGATGGCACCGCACCGCAGGTAGTCACCGTAGGAGAAACCGCCGGGCAGGACGACAGCGTCGACACCGTGCAGCTCCGGGTCGCCGTGCCAGAGCCGGACCGGCTCAGCGCCGGCGATCCGGACGGCCCGGGCCGCGTCCCCGTCGTCGAGCGAGCCGGGGAAGGTGACCACACCGACCCGGGCGGTCACGAGCGGGCGTCCGCAGTCTCGTCGGCCTCGACCAGGCGGACGGTGAAGTCCTCGATGACCGGGTTGGCGAGCAGTTTGTCGGCAATCTCCCGAGCGCGGTCCAGGTCCGGTTCACCGGTGAACTCGATCTCGATCCGCCTGCCGATCCGAACCGAGGCGACGTCACCGACGCCGAGCCGGGGCAGCGCGTTTGCGACGGCCTGGCCCTGCGGATCAAGGATCTCGGGCTTGAGCATGACGTCGACGACGACGCGAGGCACTGGGCACTCCTGACTGTGTACGCAGTTGGGTGCCGACCCACAATGGGCGAGCGCAGCCAGCGTACCTGGCAGATATCGCCGCGGACGCACCGGCCGGGTGCAGTTCAGGCAGTGATCGACATTACTGACGCTCAGTCGGACCTGTCAGGCGCGACAGGCGGCCCTAGCAGGACAAATACGGCGCTGCGGGTGGCCGAATCGTTACATTGGGCAACCTCGATCAGCTCCTTGATAACGATCGCGTCCCGCCCTACTCTACATCGACGTAAGTCGATTCCGCCGGCTCCGGGAATCCCGCCGCCCGGCTCCATCCGCACCCGGCGACCCCGGGCGCGCCCCGTCCAAGGAGTCCACCCGATGCGCATCCGCCCCCTGCTCGCCGTACTCAGCACCGCGCTGGTCGGCGCCCTCGGCGTCACGTCCGCCGCGTCCGCCGCCCCCGCCGGCCCGCAACCCATCATCGGCGGCGGCACCGTCTCGTCCGCGCCCTGGGCCGCCGCGGTGCTCAGCAACGGCTCGTTCACCTGCTCCGGCAGCGTCATCGCCGCGCAGTGGGTGCTCACCGCCCGGCACTGCATCAGCGGCACCATGTCGGTGCGCGTCGGCAGCGTGAACCGCACCTCCGGCGGGGTCACCCGCACGGTCAGCGCCACCTACACCCGCTACGACCTCGCGCTCATGCGGCTCTCCAGCACCGTCAGCACCTCCGCGGTGAGCCTGGCCAGCAGCAACCCGCCGATCAACTCGACGAACTCGATCTACGGCTGGGGCATGACCTGCTACAGCGGCTGCTCGGCGTCCACCGTGCTGAAGACCGCCACCGTCCGGGTGACCAGCAACAGCGCCACCGACGCGTACGGCGGCCAGGCGATCCGCACCACCCGGATCAACGGCAACGCCTGGCGCGGTGACTCCGGTGGCCCGCAGTTCTACAACGGTCAGCAGGTCGGCGTCGCCTCCACCGCCGACGGGTCGAGCATCCAGAACTACGGCAGCGTTGCGTACAACCGGGCCTGGATCACCTCGGTGGCCGGTGTCTGACGGTTAGCGCCCCGCTCGGCGCGGATGGTCGGCCACGTGCCGGCCGTCCGCGCCGCGTCGTTTTGCAGCATCCGATCAGGTGAACAATGCACACGATCGGGTCGCGCCACTCCTGACAGCATCGGAACCGTGCTGGTCGTGACGACAGAGCAACTGCCCGGCTACGAGATCCGCCAGATTCTCGGTGAGGTGGTGTCATCGATGGCCAGGACGCGCAACCCGTACCGCGAGGGTGTGAAGAACCTGCGCGGTGGCGCGTACGACCCGATGGCCCCGGACAACCTGACCCGGTGGCGCACCGACTCGGTGGCCCGCCTCGGCGAGGAGGCACTGCGGCTCGGCGCGAACGCGGTGATCGGCATGCGGTTCGACAGTCGGGACTGTGGCGAGATGTGGATGGAGATCTGCGCGTACGGGACGGCGGTGGTCGCCGTACCCAAGATGCCCGAGGTCATGCCGGCCGACCAGCCGGCGGTCGCTGCGGAGACCGCGGAAATCGCGGGCTTCACCGAGTCTCCCGGCGGCATCGCCGAACCGGCCAGCGCCCCCAACCTGAGAACCGCCGCCGAAACCCCAACCGGCGAGTAACCCACCCACCGGCCCACCGGGCCCCCTCTCCCGTGTTGATCAAGAGGTTTCGGTCATCACGGAGATCGAAAATGACGCAAACCTCTTGATCACCCGGGGAAGGGCGGGCAACGCCGGGTGGGGTGGGGT